>JAFAQY010000110.1 GCA_019261985.1 Bryobacterales bacterium
GATTCTCAAGTGCCATTGGATCGGAGAGTGAGTTTCTGGTACGAGCCGCGCGAGCCGGGTTCATCGCTATTCGCGACGGCCGCTGCTGTCTACTTGTGGGGCGCTTTCGATGTCACGAAGGTATTGGCGTCCGGATCGGCGCCTGAAATCACGACGGTGGTGAGTTCGAAGACAACGTTCGTACACCTGTGGCTTGGCGCCGAGCAAATGCGAGACCGCACCCAGCTACTCCTGAATAGGGGGATCGTGGCGGGAAACGAGAGGAACTCGATCGTTCCTTCTAGTTTCGGAAACATCTATGTCGTTTTGCAGGACGTGCTCGACGATTCCAAGCTCCATTGAGCGGAGCCCACTCCGGGCTCTCTCGCTTATTTCTACTTTTCGGCCTTCGCCGGCGCCGGAGGAATTGGAATCCCCTTCTCCTTCATCATGGACTCCAGCAGCGCCACGGTCTTCGGGAAGGCGTCCGCGCCCCCTTTCTGACCACCGGCGCCGCGGGCGGCATCGAGAGGCGTGCGGCCGGTTGCGTCCTTCGCGGTTAAATCGGCGCCATGGGCGACGAGAAATTCGATGAACTTGTCGAAGCCGTGCTCGGCGGCGCCGTGCAGGGCAGTCTGGTTCGGCACGGCGTTCGCGCTCGGCACCTGGCTGTCGCGGCGAGCTCTTGTTGATGCGGCGGTTGCGGCGCTCTCACCAGGCGTATAGCCCCGTCCTATGCGGCGATCCATGACATCGCGCGCATTTACGTCCGCGCCGGCTTTGATCAGGAGATCCATCGTTGCGAGCACGCCTTCTTCCGTGCGGTTCCGTCCGCGTGTGACACGGAGGCCATAATCGACGCCCGCGGCGGCCATCAGCGGCGTGATGCCTTCCTTACTGGGCAGGTCGACCAAAGCCTTGTATTCCAGCAGTAGCGCCACGAATTTGTTGTCGCCCGCGCGCGCGGCACGCAATAGCGGCGTGGCGCCCTGGGCGAGCATCTGATCGCCGCCGCGATCTTGGGGCACGTCGCGGTAGGGTGGACGCCGCTTCAACTGAATATTCGGATTCGCGCCTTTTTCGAGCATCATGCGACCAAGATCGAGAGCGGAAAGCTTGTCCGGGCTCGGCAGCACCGCCATCGCGCCATTGCCTTTCATCGGCAGCGTGCTGACATCGGCGGCCATGTAAACCGGCGAACGGCCAAAAAGATCCCACTTATCGAGATCGGCGCCGCCCTTCACCAGAACCGCGGCCGTATCGAAGTGCAGGTTCTCCAGCGCCAGCAACAGCGGCGTTTCGCGATCCGGGTCTTCGGAATCGGGATCGGCGCCGGCTTCAAGCAGGTATTGGACGCATAGGGCGCAGCCTTCGCGGGAAGCATAGTGCAAAGGCGTAAAGCCGCCCTTGTTCATGTCCTTCGGGCGAGGCTCCTGGATCACCTTGCGCTCCCACTGATTAATCTTGCCGTGATCGTTCAAGTTCGCGCCTTTCGACGATGCAAGAAACTTGACCATCTCGGCTTGGCTCTGCGCAGAGGCCCACATGAGCGCCGATTGCCCGCCCCAGGTTTCCTTCGCGTTGATATCGGCCCCGGCGTCGAGAAGCGCCTTCGCCCCGTCGATGTTACCGCTGCGGGCCGCGGCCATTAGCGGAGTTTCGCCGTCGGGAGTTCTGAAGTTCGGATCGGCCCCGGCCTTGAGCAGTTCACGGATAATCGGCGCGTTGCCGGTAATCGCGGATTCGGTAAGGGCAGACGTGCCGAACTGATTCTTGGCTTTGACGTCCGCGCCGGCTTTGATCAGCGCGCGCACAAGCTCAACATCCCCGTTCGCCGCGGCGTACATTATCGCGGTCGTGCCGTCGGGACCGGGAGCGTTGACGTTCGCTCCCTTCGAACTTAATAAGCGGACCGCGGTTGCGCGGTCGCCGCTTTCCACCGCATCAAGCAGCGTTAATTCGGCGGCCGCCGTAATCGAAGCGCCCGCCAACAGCAGCGGGATGCCAGCTACGACCTTGCGCATAACTTAAATCTCCGAGAAGCCTTCGGTACTATCGCCGATGGATTTAACAGGGATGTCATTGCGCTGAAGCAGCGTAAACAGCAGGTCAGCATGGCGCGAATCCTGCGGATACTTCAAGTGCTGGCCGCCCTTGATCTTTCCGTTGGCATGTCCGAGGACCGCGGACGGCAGAGGATCGTTGTTGTGACGATCGCTATTGCTCATGTCGCTGCCAAAAAGAATCGTGGAGTGATCGAGCACGGTGCCGTCAGCTTCTTTCACGGCCTCGATCTTTTTGATGAAGTCCGCAAATACTTTGGTGTGGTAATTCTGAATCTGCACCAGCTTGTCCATTTTGGCGGCTTGATTGCCGTGATGCGAGAGCGGATGGAAGCCCTCGGCGATGCCAAGGTTCGTGTACGTGCGCATGCTGGCTTCGCGGTCCATGGAAAGCGTCATGACGCGCGTGATGTCTGCCTGGAACGCAAGAGCCATAAGATCGAATATCAACTTGAAATGTTCAGTGATATCGTTCGGCGTGCCGACCGGCGCATCCGGAATCACCAGCGTGGGGTCGTTCTGCTTTGTCGCCATCTGCACTCGGCGCTCGATCTCGCGCACGGAGTCGAGATAATCGCTGACGATGCCGCGATCCTGCACGCCCAGGCTCGCCTGGAGGCGCGCCGCTTGTCCCTTGACGCGATCGAGGATGCTTCCGGTTTCCGCAAGAATTTCGGCGCGCTCTTTATCGGTGTCGCCTTGTCCGAAGAGCTTTTGGAAAACCGAGCGCGGGTTGCCTTCTTGCGGCAGCGACTGCGTAGGCGTGCGCCATGCAAGCCGGGCGCTGCCCAGAGCCGTGGTGAGTTCGAGCGATGGAAGACGTGTTTCTTGTCCGACGTGGCGGACAGCGACCTGATCGGCGCTCACGCCACAATCCGGACCGTCCTTGCCGAACTCCGCGGGTTTCACGCACGTCAGCCAGCCTTGCTCGATATAGGCGTGGGGTTCGGGTGTTTCCGCGGGCTTGTTGCGCAAGCCGGAGACAATCGTGAGGTGCTTGCGGAACGGCTCAAGCGGCTTGAGGATATCCGACATTGTATATTCCGTGCCGGTTTCTTTTGGCGACCAACGGTCCATGATCGCGCCGTGGGGGAATCCGACGAACGCAAAGCGCTTCGGGGGCTTGCCGGCGGGAGTGGCCGCCCATGCGGTTGAGGCAGGAACCATGGCGTCAAGAAGCGGCAGCCCGATGGCGGCACCGGCAGCCTTCAAAACCGTGCGTCGAGGAACGTGCTTTTTGAATATGAACATGTGGTCGTCTCCTGAACTGCTTCATATACTTTACTGCAATTTGCCGGTGTGCGCGACCCTGTCTAGGAGTGCCTGGAAATTGCGATTTTGAGGGCACTACCCCCTGTCAGGAACAACGCAACTCGACACTCCGGGCGGCCGGAAGTTCGTTGCCGATTTCTTCGGAGCTATCCCCGTCATATCGGGCCTCGGGGTATCGGCTTCTCCGCGATCCTGCGCGGACCGTTTCCGGATAAATTAAACCGAAAACGGCTCGTGCGTCCGGTCACTTTTTCAGATGACGCAACAACCGTCGTTTCGGTTCGGGTCAAATGACCGCCCAGAGATCGAAGAGCGATCGCCGGCCATTATTTCGTGTGTGTAATTTATTTCTTGTAGACAATTAATGTGGTTCTCCAGGCCCTGGCGCCGGTTCCATGAGCCTTGTGCACTCCGGCTTAGGTCGGCGCGCTCATGCAGGCACGTCGCCGGCGTCATCGAAGCTCGTTCGCGTACGGCGAGCTCGCAATCCGAGCACGGCACTGTAATTCACCGCTTAATATTGAACCGCGCCATCCAATAAACACAAAAAGCACTAAAAAAAGTACTTGTTATTCGGCCAAGTGAGGGCTATAATCCGGCGTGACCACTCGGAGGGTGCCATGGCGAAAAATTCCGGAGTCTTGCCGCGGTCTGTCCAAGCCGGGGCAAAGTCCAATACCACGACAGAGACAAGTTACGTGTTCCCTGCAACATCCGGGCAGCGCCGCCTCTGGTTCCTGCAGCGGCTTCATCCAGGAGACGTCACGTATCTCATCCCATGGTCGATCCGAATCTCCGGCAGCCTTGACATCCGGGCTCTCGAGCAGACTCTGAACGAAATCGTGCGCCGGCACGAGGTGCTGCGAACCACTTATTCGATGCTGGATAACGGGCAGGTCGTTCAGGTGGTTGGGAGTTCGCCTCGGATTCCATTGCGAGTCGAGGATTTAACAGCTTATTTAGATCCCGAACAGCAGGCTCACGACCGCGCGGCCGAGGAGGCAGGATCGCCCCTCGATCTCCAGACAGGGCCATTGATCAGGGCGCGTGTTTTGCGGCTGAATTCCGCGGATCACATCCTGCTACTGACGCTGCACCATATCGCTTTCGATCAATGGTCGCGGGGCATTCTAGTTCGTGAGCTCTCAGTCCTGTACCACGCCTTTCACGCGGGCACACCGTCGCCTCTGCCCGAACTGCGGCTGCAATATGCTGATTATGCAGTCTGGCAACGGCAACATCTGCAGGGAAACATTCTGGAGAAGCATCTCGCTTACTGGAAACAACACTTGGCGAATGCTCCTGCCGAGCTGACCTTACCATCCGATCGGCCGCGGCCGACTGTGCAAACTTTTCGCGGCTCCCGAACCTCATTCCATTTTTCTCAGACTTTAACGGAACGGCTGATGCAGTTATCCCGGCAGCGAGGCGCCACGCTATTTATGACTTTGCTGGCCGGCTTTTACGCTCTGCTTTCACGGTACAGCGGCCAGGACGATGTAGTCGTCGGCACGTCGACCGCAGGACGCAACCGCACCGAAACCGAAGGCATTATAGGCTTGTTTGCAAACACTCTAGCCTTGCGGATGGATCTCTCAGGTGACCCGGCGTTTGGAGAGTTGATCCGGCGAGCGAAGAAGATGACGCTGAATGCGTACCAGCATCAGGAGATGCCTTTCGAGAATTTGGTCGAGGAACTTAATCCGGAACGCAGTCTAAGTCATAATCCTTTGTTTCAAGCTCTGCTCTTCCTTGGCAACGTCCCGCAACACGCGTTTGAGTTGCCCGGACTGGACGTGCAGTGGGCGGGCGCCCGCACGCCCGAAGCCACATCTAAGTTTGATCTCTCGGTATTCATGCACCAGCAGCCGGATCATCTTGCCGGCCGGATAGAGTACAACACCGACCTCTTTGATAAGGACAGGATTGAACGCATGATCGGGCACTATCAAGTGCTGCTGGAAGCGGCAGTGAACAATCCGGAACTGCGCCTATCCGAACTGCCGCTGCTGACGCCGGATGAAAAACAGCGGCTCCTGGTCGATTTTAACGATACTGCTCGATATTATCCGCCGATGTGTGTGCACGAGCTGTTTTCCGCGCAGGCACAGCGTCGTCCGCAGGCGGTCGCCGTGGTTTTTCGGGATCAGCAGCTTTCGTATGGGGAGTTGGAGGCCCGCTCCAACCGTCTGGCCGCGCACCTGTGCAGACTGGGCGTGGGACCGGGTGTGCCGGTGGGATTGTGCGTGGAGCGGTCGCTGGAAACCGTAGTGGGACTGCTGGGGGTTCTCAAAGCGGGCGGGGCCTACGTGCCCTTGGATCCGGCCTACCCTAGCGAACGCCTGAACTTCCTCATAGATAATGCGGAGACGCGCATTGTCCTGACCACAACGTCCTTATCGGGCTGCTTGTCCGAGCGAGGGACGCAACTGGTGTTTTTGGATCGAGCCGAGCACTGGGGGACTGCGGAGGCAGTTCCAGCGCCTGCGCGAGTGACGCTGGACGATCTTGCTTACCTGATGTACACATCCGGTTCCAGCGGAGAACCCAAAGCTGTGGAGACTCCGCATCGGGGCATTGTCCGGCTTCTTTTCGGGGTAGACTATGCGCGGTTTGGAGAAAGCGAAGTGCTCCTCCACATGTCTCCCCTTTCCTTCGACGCTTCCACACTGGAGATTTGGGGGGCGCTGTTGCACGGGGCCCGGTTGGTGCTGTTCCCGGGTACCGTACCCACAGTCGAGGAGCTGGGGGCAGTGCTGTCGCAGGAAGGCGTGACCACACTGTGGCTCACCAGTTCGTTGTTCAACATGGTGATCGACATGGCGCCCGGGATTCTGACTTCGGTCCGGCAGCTGCTGGTTGGTGGCGAGGCGCTCTCAGTTCCGCACGTTCAGCGGGCGCTGCAACTGCTGCCGGACACGCAAATGATCAATGGCTATGGCCCTACCGAGAGCACTACTTTCACGACTTGCTATCGTATTCCGCGTGATCTGGATGCCCAACCAGTGGCGTCGATTCCACTGGGGCGGCCGATCGCAAACACGCGTGTCTATGTTCTCGACCAACAGCGCCAGTTGGCGCCGGTTGGAGTTCCGGGGGAACTGTACATCGGCGGTGACGGGCTGGCGCGCGGCTACCTAAAACAACCGGAGTTGACGGCACAAAAGTTTATCCCCAATCCGTTTTCGCCGGATGCGGCAGACCGCCTCTACGCAACCGGCGATCGGGCCCGCTATCGGGCGAATGGCCAACTCGAGTTTCTCGGGCGATTCGACGACCAAGTGAAGGTTCGCGGGTTCCGCATCGAGCTGGGCGAGATCGAAACCGTGCTGGGTCAACAGCCAGATGTGAAAGCGTGCGTGGTGGTGGCCCGCGAAGATCCGACCGGCAACAAGCAACTGGCCGCTTATGTGGCGCTTCGCGAAGGTGGCGCCGTTACGCCCGCCAGCCTGCGCCAATCGTTGGAGGCCAAACTGCCCCATTACATGGTCCCATCCGCCTTCGTTCTGATGTCGGCGCTTCCGCTTACCCCGAACGGCAAGGTGGATCGGAAAGCGCTGCCGGCGCCGGAGGACTGGCAATCGGAATTGAACGATGGCTACGCTCCGCCTCGCACTCCACTCGAGGAGAAATTGGTTTCCATCTGGTCCGAGGTCTTACGGAACCCCAGAGTTGGGGTTCGCGATGACTTTTTTGACCTGGGTGGAAACTCCCTGTTGGCGGTCCGTTTGTGTAGCCGGATGGAACGGGCTTTGAACCTGCAGCTGCCCTTACATCTGATGTTCACTGCGCGGACAATTGAGGCAATCGGGGCGAGTATTATGAGCTCCAGCCAGAATTGGGATCCGGCGAAGAGTTCGATCATACCTTGCCGAATTGGCGGAAGCAAGCCGCCGATCTTCGCGGCCCCGCCGGACGTTGAGCTGGAGGTGCTACTGGCGTTCAGAAGCCTATTGCGCCGCTTGGAACCAGATCAGCCCATGTACGCCTTCGCAAAGCTCGACCGCGACCGGGAGTGGACCAGTCTTGAAGAACTGGCCGCGAACTATGTTAAGGACCTAAGAGAATTCCAACCACAAGGCCCGTACCATCTGATCGGATGGTCGTTCGGAGGAATGATCGTATTTGAAATGGCCTGCCAACTCAAAGCCCAGAATCAGGCCGTCGGGTTGTTAGGCCTATTGGATTCCGGCAACCTGAGTTTGTTACGTGGGCGAACTCGCCGGCAACGATTTCACCGCGCGCTTCGGCACCTCGTCTACGCGGACTTAAAGAAGCTAAGGACGATGGCTCCGGTAGATTGGCCACGCCGGGTTGTGGAGCTCTTGAACCAATACTTTATTGACACAGCATGGCGGGAACTCTACAGGTTATATCAGGCCTCGCTCAGGAAGAGTTCGCCGTCCGTTCGCACTTTGCTCCTCCGCATGGCGCCTCCCCCTTTGAAGCGAGCGTATGGGAAGCGCGCGTATGGCACTCTCGGCGAGCATTACACGCCGAAAGTGTATCCAGGCAAGATCGTGTTTTTCGAGTCGGAGGCAAAATCCGGCGTTAATCCGCTGAAAAGCTGGTCCGGCTTTGCTCGCGAGGTGGAAGTAATCCGCGTGCCAGGTAACCACCTCACGATGCTCGACGAACCGCACGTAGCTGTGCTCGCAGCAGAAATAACAAAAGCCCTAGCCCCATCTTCAGCCCATCCGATCCAAGAGGTGAGATCGGAGGGTTCCCATTCTGCGCTCTCGCTTCCGAGCCCGATCTGAGTTTGACGCGCCGACTCGAGTCGAACTCGCCTCGGCTGCGGTGGGTGGAACATGGTACACCGCCGGTTTGCCCCGCCCCTGTGGGCGCCCACAGCCATAACACGCGACATGCGCCCTATCGGTGGCCTGTGATAGACTCCCCCGCATGGCCGGTACTGTCGTTCAAGCGGTCCCCACCGAGGAGACCGTCGTCCAGCCCTGGCCGTTATCGTCTCGGATCCTGTTCCGGTTTTTCTGCTGTTACTGGTTGCTCTACGCGCTACCGGATGGCGCCCGTAAGAGCGTCCTCGACAGAATTCCCGGCAATCAGTTGCTGATCCAGATGTGGCGGGTTGTGGTGCCCTGGGTCGCGATCCACGTCTTTCACGTTACCGGACGTGCCGCCAATTACGTTTTAACCACCGGTGAAGATGGCACGCTGAAATACATTTACAACCTGCTGTGTGTCGTGCTTTCTCTCGTCGCGACGCTGATCTGGTCGATCCTGGATCGCCGCCGCCCGGACTATTGCACACTGCATGACTGGCTGCGTATCCTGGTCCGCTACACCCTGGCGGTTGCGCTCTTCGGTTACGGCTTCGCGAAGATCTTTCCCGTCCAATTCCATCCACCCGGTTTATCGCTGCTGGTCGAGCCCTACGGCGACTTCTCGCCGATGGGAGCCCTCTGGTGGTTCATGGGCGCTTCGATCCCATATACCATCTTTACTGGCGCAGCCGAAGTTGCCGCTGGCCTGTTGCTGTTGTTCCGGCGCACCACCAGCCTGGGCGCCATGGTCTCGTGCGCCGTGATGGCCAATGTGGTCGCGCTTAATTTCTGTTACGACGTGCCGGCCAAGCTGTACTCCAGCAATCTTCTGCTCATGGCCGTTTTTCTCCTCGTACCAGACCTGCGCCGCCTCTTCTCCGTGCTCGTGCTCAACTGCGCGGCGGCTCCGTCCAATCTAGTCGGCCCGCGATTCTCGCGCCGCTGGATGCGCACGGCCAGCACCGCATTTTGGGTCCTGTTCGTCGGCTTCAACTTGGCGGCAAACGTGGCCGGCGGCTGGAAGATGTACAAGCAAATGTATCTCAATCCTGCGCGCGCGCCGTTGTATGGCCTCTATGATGTGGAAAATGGGTACTCGAACTGGCGCAAAGTCGCCATTGAATTCCCTAGCGCGCTAACCGTCCGTGCGAACGACGATAGCATGCGCGACTACTCCACGACATACGGCGACGATACCGTAACGTTGAACGGGGAGGAAATCCTCCACTGGTCGCGGCCGGATGCGAACCACGTCTTGCTCGAAGGCGATGGAAAATCGATTCGCCTGCGCCAGATCGACGTCAGCAAATTCCCTCTCCTGGGCAGCGGTTTCCACTGGATCACTGAGAACCTGTTGGACCGCTGACCGGCTTCAAGCGATTCCGAGGGTCCGCTGGCTTCAAAGCAGCTACGCGGCGAGTAGAAGCGGGTAAACCGCCCGGCCGCTAGCTAGGCGGGAGCGCCACGTCTAACGCCCGCGGGGGATTGCACGGCCCAATACCGACGCGCAACGCGCTGCATGGCCCGTTAGTCGAAAGTACTGTGGGAGTCCGCGGCATAGAGCGCCAGTACAGGGCCGCCTGGCCTCGCCGGCGCCGGAGTATCGCGCCACAAGCTGACGCAGTTCACAAAAACCAAGCCGACCGATCGCGTATGCCATTCTCGGCCGCGGCATTATTCGAAGATGGCGTCGAGAGCCAGAGCGCCGTTGAAGAACAGGGGAATACTGTCTCCGGATTTATACGTCGTGGATCGCCCATCTGACGTCGAGACTCGTATTTGCCGGCGGGATCCATCCACCACCCAGAACTCCCGGCTGCCATTTTCCAGGCACAACTGTTCCTTGTCCAGAATCTCCTGGGCGGTATTCGATGGTGACAAAACCTCGATGACCAAGTCTGGCGCTCCATTAAAGAAATCCCGTGGATCGACTTGCTCCCAACGAGCACGGGAGACGTAAGCCACATCCGCCCTGCGGTACTCGTGCTCCGGCAAGGCCCGAAAGCCAAGTTCGATCTCAACAATTCCCGATTCGCCCGCGGCGGACTCAAGGAGTAGCCGAAGCCGCCGCTGCTGCAGAACATGGCCCATTTTGGGAAACGGCATGACTGCCAATTCTCCATGGTGAAGTTCATAATACCCATTCGCGGGATCCACCAATCGCTCCGCCTCCGCGAGAGTCATCGGCTTGGTGGGGATCGTAGTCACACGCGTTCCTGTACCGATTATATGTGTTCACTCATAGTCGCCGGCTCGTTCGCGTCCGGCGTCGAGAAGTCGCGCGGGGTTACTGATTCCCGCTAAACGGTAAGCTTCGATTAGCGCCCCTTCTGCCGGCTGAAACCGTGGCGCGGCGACGTGATTATCGGCCTCCAATTCGACGAGCATGCGAAAGCGTTCGCGGAATACGGGGCTGCGGAAGACTCCTCCCGCGTAGGTGACCGCAATATTTTCGCCGGGGGCGAAAAGTTGTCCGCGAACGGCTGCGATAAGCATGGCCAAGGATTGTGCGGCGGATTTCAAAATGTCCTGCGCCATGGGATCTCCAGACCCCGCCGCCTGATCCACTAGTGGCGCAAGAGCGGCGATGCGGTCGCGGGGAAGCTCGTCCGTGTAGCAGCGGTGCAGCAGATCGTTTGCGCTCGCCGCGCCCGTGATTTCCAGGAGCGAATTCCGTAAAGCAGTCGGAGGTCCCCATCCCTCTTCATTCCGCAACACCGCGCGGAGTGCCTGGCGAACTACATCGAACGCGCCGCCTTCATCGCCAAAGATGTAGCCCCAGCCCCCGGCGCGGGCGGTGCGATCATCACTGTTTCGACCGAAGGCAATAGAACCGGTGCCGGCGATAGCGATGACGCCGGGCTTGCCGGCGGTCGCGCCGGCCAGAGCAGTCCAGGCGTCGTGGGTTATGAAATAGCGCTTGGCTTTGACCAGTTCGCGGGTGAGGGCGTTCTTGTCCGCGGGGCCGCCACTAAAGCCGAAACACGCGGCTTCAAATGTCGTTTGTTCGATCCCGGCGCGATCGAGTGCCGCGCGAACGCTCGCGATAATGGCGCCAGCGAATCGAACCCGCCCCTGGGACGACGCGGCGTGATTACACGGACCGGCATGGCCTTCGCCAAGGATGTGCCCCGCTTCGTCGCCGACCACGGCAGTGGTGCCGGATTGACCGCCATCGACTCCCAAGAACAATCTCATTGCAAGACGCGGTATAACCGGCATCCGTACTCCGCCGCTACCAATTCCAGGCCCCATCCTTCCGGATCGGCGCGGAAATCGTAGGCGCCCACGAAAGAGTCGAGCATTAATAAATAATGAATTCCACGCAGCGCCAGCTCGCGGGTGGCATAGCGCCGGATTTGCGGATCGACTCTGGCTTCCATGCTCGTTGCATTCGCGGCGATGCCAATCCAGCGGCGGCTTGGCTCGTCAAACATTTCCAATTGAATTTGTGGAGTGAAGTCCCACGATCTGGCGATACGGAGTTCATCCACCTGCTGATCGCCGCCAAAGTCTACTTGGATGTACTGGCCGGGCACGGCGCGTTCCCAAGGCTTCCAGCGGGTTGCGGGCGAGTTGTCGAACGCGAGCTGAACCTCCCACGGGTTCGGCCACGCAGTTAACCGCCACTTTGGATTTCTCGGCAGCTCGGCGCCTTTATCGAACAAGCGCAGCTCGTTAACGCTCCATTGTTGCTGCGGCAGCCCGGTAGACGTCTGCTCAATGCGAATGCGCCGCAGGGTGTGCTCAACGAACGTAAACCTGTCCACCATTCTCGGCTGAAAATACGCGAGCCATCCGTGGCTAACAATTTCCGCAAGAACATTGTTGTAGGCCGCCTCATAGTCCACCAGAACCTCACGCGGAGTGTACGCTTGGGCAATCCCCGTAAGGCCCAGGACGCGCTCACCTTTGGGAACGTAAGCATCAATCATTCGGGCCACGTTATATCCCGGACTGACTTGGCTCAAATACCGGTCCTGCGGCACCATTCGCAATGCTTCCGTTACGAGAACTTTGTCCATCCGCCACACGCCGGGTTCGGCATAGTGTTCGATCACCTTGGGCCAGGATGTCAGCGCATGAAAAAGCATCAAACATACGACTAGTCCGGGAGCATCGCCCGGCGCCAAAGCCAGCGCGAATGCAAAAAACGGCAGCGGCGGGATCAGGAACCGCGCGCCTATGTTGGCGAAATACGTGGACATCAGAATCGCGCCGGCCACTAACAATCTCCGGCCCGCGCGGAAGCGCAGGGAAAGCAGCGCGACCGGCAACGCCAGGAATACCGGTCCAATAAGCCCCTGCGTTTTTGCGCCCCGAAGCGTGACTTCGAGCGGCAGCACACGGAGGTCTGGCATTGCATAACGCCGCAGGTATTCGGCCCAACCGTCGATCGCGCTGATGTGGAAGTACGGATTGCGGAAGATTTGGTTCGCGAATGGGGCAATGGGGTTCTGGTACACGATCCAGTTCTTTATCAGCCAAGGAGCGATCATGAGGGCCGCCCATGCGGAAATCTCAAACAAGGGACGGATGCTCCGCGCACGCCAGAGGATAAAGCCCGCCGCATACACTACGATCACGAATGCCGTGTATTTGGCCGCGTACGCATATCCGCTAAGAAGCCCAATCGCGATTAATACACTGTTGTCCCGCGATTCCTCCCAAATCTCAAGCAAGTAAAAAACCGAGAAGACTATCGCCGCGACTGCCGCATCGATATAAGCGCTTGATCCGTCCATGCCCACCACCGGGCTGGCGAAAACGAAAAACGCCGCCGCCGCGCCGGCCCACGGTTTACTCAGTCTTCGCCCATAAGCGAACACCAGCAGCGCGAGCGCAACCAAAAACGTGAAGTGTACCAGCGCTCCGGCCGAATGGCGGCCGATAGCGAAAGCCGGGACGAACAGTAAATCGACCCCCGCGCTGAGCGCCGCATACATATTCGTCGTAATCGGCTGGAAGCCGTGCTCTCGCAGATATTGCGCAACGAAGCCGAGATGATAGCCGGCGCCGTCCGGACTGGATTCCGGCGCGAGCGCGTGAAAGAAGGAGAGGACAAAGAACGGCGCGAAAACGGCCGCGCAGACCATCTTCAACCGCGTCGGGAGAGGCTCGGCTGGTTCCCCGGATAACCGCCACGAGCCGGCCTTCACCGCGAGTCCAATAACGGCGAGAAGCAAGGCTACCAACACTGGCCAATACGCGATCTGCAGCGTGAGCACCACGAAAATGGCGAGATGCAGACACGCTGCGCCCAGCACGAATGCGAGCGGCAGCCGCTCGGGCCGGCGCAGTTTTAAGCTCAAGCGATCGAGCAAGAGCGCTCCGGCTGAATAACACGCGGCCGAAGTGAGGCCTGCGCCCAGCAGCGCTGCCAATGCCTGCTTCATTCCTGCGTTAGCCCAATGCTGGTCAGAATGAAGCCGAGATGCTGCCGGTCTTCTTTTGCAACATATGTTTTATCGATTTCGGCGCCGACGATGGTTTCCAGGCCGTCACCGATCCATTCCGGGGGCACTGGTTTCTCAAAGTGCTGTGCTCCAGGCGACGTATAGCGCACGCTGTCGAGCAGGTGATTGTTAACGTAGAAGGAGATTGTGACCGGGCCGGTTTCCTTGAACGTGACCTCCGCGATGGTGAAGTCGATCACGTACCGGAGATTATTAGTCGTGCCGCCGGGCAAGCGAATCGCCGGACGCTGTCCGGTCCAGCGCCAGCTACCGTCCGCTCCCTTGACAACATCCCGGAGAATGCGGCTATCCGTATCGCCATCCGACATGTTGACGATGCGGTTCGAACGGTAGGGACGGAAATTCTCCAATGGCTGCCGCTGCTCCGGGGGAGCGTAAGTCTCCGGCATGTTCTGACAGGCGCAGAGGCAAATTGCGCAGATGAGGAGAAACAAGCGGAGGATCACTATAAAACGCTACTATACCGTTTTAGCTCATGAACCCCGACATTGTTCAACGCGCCGCTCGTGTGCGCCTTTTTCTCATGGATGTCGACGGCGTGCTGACAGATGGGCGGCTGATTAACGTTCCGCAACCCGATGGTGGAGTACTGGAAACCAAGGCCTTCGACTCACAGGATGGCATCGCGCTGCAATGGCTTTCCTGGCACGGCATCGGGACGGGAGTGATCAGCGGCCGCGTCTCTCCCGCAACCGTCGAGCGAGCGAAGCAAGTCGGCATGCGTTTTGTGTATCAGGGGCACATCGAGAAGATTCCGATCCTCGAAGAGATCCAGAAATCGAGCGGCGTTGCACTCGAGGAAATGGCCTTCGCGGGCGACGATTTGACCGACGCAGTAGTTCTGCGCCGCGTAGGACTAGCGATCGCGACCGCGAACGCGCGACCCGAGCTGAAGCGGATCGCGAACTACGTTACGGCTGCCTCGGGAGGCCGCGGCGCCGTGCGGGAGATCTGCGAGCTGCTGCTTCAGGCGCACGGCCGCTGGGGCGACATTCTGAAGAAGTACGAAGTTGAATGATCGCTAAGGGGCTGGGACCAGCTTTGGACCGGGCTGTTCGGTGACTTGATAATCCGCGGGGATCTGGAACAGGGCTGGGTCCGGCTCGGCGCGCACAATGTCTCGCAGGCGGTTGATTGTCTCGCCCGTGCGTGGATCCCTGTGGCGGGTCACAAGATTAATCTGCAACTCCGGCGAGTACCAGCGCTCATCGACCGTATCAATCTCCTGTTGGTTTCCTATTTGTCCGGACGGGATGATGTGAGTCGTCCGTGTTCCCTTCGCCAACACGCCTTCGACCATCTGCGAACCGAGGTCCTCAGTCTTGATCGTTACGCGGCCGTCTTGTCCGTTTAAGATCATTCCTCCACTGATCGCGAGTCCACCGGTATTGACCGCCGGACCTTGGGTCGGCTGGCCACTGGCATCGCGCGTCTGCACGAATTGAACCGCCTGCCCCGGGCGAATTGTTGGGCCGGGCATTTTCGTTGCCGTGCGCGTCTGCGGAAAGAGAGTGAAATTCGTATTGGCAACCGGATCGTGGATGATCACCATTTGGGGCAATGCTCCGTGGGCTCCCGGTGGCTGCGGAAAGCTTTCTTCGCGCCGTTCGCGGCCAAGCCCATCGCGATACTGCATGGATGAGCGGCTGGTTGCGATGCGATTGCCGTCGGCGAGCGTCTGTGTCGTTTCTGTGACCGCTTCGGCGGAATACGGCGCGCCTTTTACCGCCTCGCCGCCGATCGGCTGAGCGCCAACGAATTGCACAGAGCCGCTGACGCCGGTACGCACGCCCGCGCTTGCGCCGCTGGGTGCGTTCATGTGGATGGTGATATCGGTCGGAGTCTGGATCACCACCGGTTGATCCTGCCCGAGAACTGCGGCGCTCGTGGCTAGAACTGCCAAAGCAATTAACTTCATTTCTCGATTATCCAGGCATGTGGGGCAGGATGCAATCCTGCGCGCGGTTGCCAACCGCGCTTGGGCGGCTTTGCACACCGGCGAGCCGGATTGGCAATCCGCCGCAGGCTGGCAGCCTGCCCTATTCTCGCGGTCCGCCATACATGTGCTTTACATCGCGATTATTGTCCTGGCACACGTATTCATATAACTCAGCATCCGGCTGCCAGCGAATCCACCAGCCGCCGGTCCAGGTTGCGCTGTAGGCGCCCGGATCGTCGATGGTCGCCTCATATTTCAGGTCGTCGTGATCGGTGCGCGTGAAGCGCTCGATCAGATGCAGACGCTCGGTTAGCGGAATCCCTTCGCGGGTTAGCCAGAACTTCTCATTGAAACCCACTGTGTCCACAACCAGCGAATCCCCTTCAAAATGTCCGACGGAGTGGCCTGCAAACGTTGGGTCTAGATCCTTCGGGTGAGACCGGCCGTCCATATAAATGACGCGCCAGGTGTGCGGACCGCCGACTCCAACAATATAAATCCGCTTCTCTTCCTGCATGTCCAGGAATTCGAAGCCGTAGGGCGTGTGAAACATGCGCGGGCCGCCGGACGGCTTGCATTTGACATGCGGATCGTCTTTGGTCGTGCTGGTTTGGCGATATTCGTATACCGCCCTTGCCCACGGCAGAAATGGAACCTCCGAGATCTTTAGATTCGTCGGGAGATACATGCTCGGGTTGTCCAACCCGCCTGGCCGGTTGGTTGCCAAAGTGGCGCCCGCGTTGCCCTCCCAGACTCCTTTTTCGCCCGGAATCGGCCCCAAATTCACGCGGCCGTCCGGTAAATGCGGTGTAGGCCCTGAAGGCGGACGGTTTTTTCCGCGGCCTCCGCGCCCCGCGGACAAACGGCCGGTATTTAAATTACCGGGAGTGCCATCCTGAAGCTGCGCGAGCGCGGGCGCAACGAATACACCGGCCGCCATGCTAACGCACAGAGCGCAGCCAAGCATTAAACGAATCCGCAAACGGAATCCTCCTTCGGACACTACGGGATGTTGCCTTCGCTCGAAGCCGCGCCGAGACGTTTGCCGGTGGCGGCCATCGTCACCGATCTCGCGTTGGCCTGCTTCGCGCCATCTTTCGCCAGCGTTCCTTCGACCACGACCACATCACCCACCTTCATCGTGCTCCTGGTCCAACCCGACCGCTGCAAGCCATTCGGCGGGCCCATTTCCAAAGCCCAGTTCGTGACGTTTCCCGCATCGTCTTCCACATCGAGATAGAAGTACACGTGCGGATTCATCCAGTCGACTTTAGTGACGGTTCCCTTTAAAGTGACCGGCTTCTTGCTGTCGTACTCCGCGGAGAAAGAGTGGTGCGCCATCAGCGGCGTCAGTAAGAAAGCGCCGGCGGCGAGAGTCGCGAGTGCAACCGTGTGTCTCATACGAAGACTTCCTTCAGCTTAATCTCTGGTGACCTTAAAGTCGCCCTTTGCAGAGCCTTGCGCCCAAGTGCCGGTAATCGTGCGGTTGTACGATCCGATGTTGTCCATCTTTCCGTCCGCGACGACATGAACGGGGTTGCCGGCCTGATCCTTGCCGTCGCCTTCGAGATGGACGCTCCACTTGCTCGCGTCGAGAGTCGCCGTGGTCAGTGGAATCGCCCTGGGCCCTGGGTTAATCATTCCGGTGACATTCTTCGAGTCCCATTTCATATAAAGAACGATGCGCGTCCGCTGCGTGGGGGACGAGCCCCAGTCGCCATGCCAGGTGCCCGTCATGGGATGGCCCTCTTGCGCCGCCAACGGGATCAGCAATCCCAAGCCTGTCAAAACGGAAATACAGAAAAATCGTCGATGCATTCTACTCGTCCTCACTCGCAGACCCGCCTTTCTCCCCGGTATCATACCGTGACAATGGGGCAGGCTGCCAGTCTGCGCGCGGTTGCCAACCGCGCTGGGCGGCTTGGCACTACAATACGGGATGGATTTCGCCGCCATTCGAAAACGGCTCGCGCGCTGGTACGAGCAGAATCGCCGCGATCTCCCGTGGCGGCGAACCCGCGACCCCTACGCGATTTGGATCTCGGAGATCATGTTGCAACAAACCCGGGTGGCCGCGGTGATTCCGTATTACGAGCGCTTGCTCGCGCGCTTCCCCGATGCCGCATCGCTCGCGCGCGCAGGCGAGGACGAGGTGCTCGCGCTGTGGAGTGGCTTGGGTTACTATTCACGCGCCCGCAACATGCTGCGCGCGGCAAAGAAGATCGCATCCGCCGGAGCTTTCCCCAGCGATTACGCAAGCATCCGCGCGCTGCCTGGAATCGGCGATTACACCGCAGCCGCGATTGCCAGCATCGCCTTCGATCTGCCGTACGCGGTGGTCGATGGAAACGTGCGGCGGGTTGCGGCGCGAATAGCGAATGACGCGCGCGTAAACGTTCAAGCCGTGGCGGATGGTTTGCTGGATCGTAAGAACCCCGGACGCTCTAATCAGGCGCTGATGGAATTGGGCGCGGTGATCTGTCTTCCCCTAGATACTCGATGCAGCGCGTGCCCGATCACGGTGAACTGCGAAGCGCACAAGCACGGAACTCAGAAAGATCTCCCGCCCCGCCGGCCGAAGGCGGAAACTGTTCGCCTTAAGGAGATACTGCTGGTAATCCAGCGCCGCGGTAAGATCCTGCTCACGCCCAGCGCTCGCGTCCACGGATTCTGGGATTTGCCGCAGCCGTTTCAGGGCGCACGCATTCACAAGCGCTTGGGCATGTTTCGCCACGCCATCTTGAACCGTCAATATAGTTTCGAAGTTTGCAGCGCCTTCATAATGGAACCGGCTAAGACTATGCGGTGGTGCAAGGTGGAAGACTTGCATGCTTTGCCGCTGAGCACCACCGCCAAAAAAGCGCTACGATTTCTGCCGCGCTAGTACCCAATTGCAGAAGCTGGCGTACACCTATTGTCCCAGCAGCACTCCGGTCATCTGCTCCAGCCGTGCTCGGTACTTGCGCGGATCGCCGTTCGGAGGCTGATCGACAACCGCGGTTGCGACATGGACGTTCACCTGATGAGAAATCCCGTCCTGTTGCACCGCATAACGCGAGGAAAGCTTTTGTCCAAGCTCATTCGAAATCGCGACGGCAGCGGTGGTTTCGATATCCAAAAGCATAAGGAAGAGATCGTCGGCCCAGCGGCCGATCAAGGCTTCGGCGCCCACCACGGCCGAGGCTCTCTGGACCAGCGCTTTCATCGCTGCGTTGATCAACGTCCCCGAGCAACCGGCCTCCAGCCGCTTCATGTTGCTCACCCAAACGACGATCGCGACGAAGCCTTCTCCGCGTTCGAGCATCTCATCGATGTGCGATTCCAGCTTTGGCCGGTTCCATGCGCCCGAAGCACGATCGACGAACAGCGTGCGGCGGGAGTTGTCCATCTCGCGATGCAAGGATTGAATCTCATCGCGAAGCTGGGCGATCATCAGATTGTTGGCATCCCGAAGCTGCTCATAGCTTCGTGAGATGCTTGTGGCGACCTGGTGGATGGTCATCTTAATCCGGCCTAAGTCTTCGGTTTGAGCCGCGGCCTTCAGCCTTTCCAGATTGCTTTTCATGTGGGTTTCGTGGCCGTTCCCATTTTCCGCGACGCGAATCGATAGAGTTTGCATCGCCTCCGCCGCGGATTTTAGTTCGTTGCGCATGCCTGCCAGCCATTCGTTGGCTTTATCGCGATAGTCGCGCACCTCTCCTCTAAATGACGCATGAATCGTGTGAAATTCTTCCGGAGTCATTAAATTGTCCAGCAGTTTACGAAGCCCGTGTACATGCCGCTGATAAATCTGCGCGTCAGACGCCTCGATTTCTATCGGGTATTCGGCTGCCGCGCGAAGTATCTCATCGTAAGAAGTTAATGCAGCCCGGTTGAGCGCCTGCAGCTTTTCCATTTCATTTGCAGTTTTAAGGATTGACAGCAAACCACCCCCTCCGAAGCGGCCGCCGCGGGGCGGACGCTCCTATACTGCTTATCGAGTAATAAGGGATCAAATTGAATGAAACCGCATGCCGGCGAAGCTCACCACGCTGTTATCGTCAATATTCCATTGCTGATAATGCAGTAGTCTTCCGCGCGCCTGCGGCATAGCGCGCATGAACGTATATATGGGCGCCGAGCCGCACCACTTCAGATCGTCTTGATTCTCTTGTACGAGCTCCCAAAACCCACGAGCATCTCCCTGCTCCATTCGCTCGATTCGCTGGCGATCGCGGCCTTCTACGCGCTCCATTCCATCGCGGCCCGCGCGAGCCTGAAACTTGTCTCCGTACCGGCGGCCCATATGTGCCATATCCACGCCCAAAACCCAGAGCAGCTCGTCGCCTTCCGTGCCCGCGAGTTCCGCCAGAGCGCCTAGAGCGCGGCGCACCCGCCCCGAGTCCTCGGGCAAACCGCCTTCATATAAGCTCTTGCCGTAAGAACCACACAAGATCGGGACAATACGAATGTTTGGTCCGAACAAATGTTGTAAGAAAATAACTTGAAATTCGATGGAATGCTCGATCGCATGGCAGTAGTCTTCGATCAGCGCGCCATCGCCGGCTTCTTTTTCGAGCCAGTCCACAATGCGCGTGTCCGTGATCGTTTCACCATATGGCGTGACGAAGGGCTTGCGCGTCAGGCCCAGTCGGTCCGGATGACCGTAATGGGACGTCCCAAGAATCACGAAGGTGCGTTCGGAATCCTGTGGCGAGAGAGCCGAATATGCTGCGCGGTATGCTTCCACTCCTCCGAACGGACTCACATGCGGAGCGGCGATAGCTGCGACCGGCCCATCCGCCGCTTTCGATAGCGCGCCATCCATGTACTCCGTCAAGGTCTGCTTTAGTTCCGGAGCCTCCGCCGGGTAACCGGCTCCGGCATGCACGGGCTCGCGCCGCAGCGCATTGGCAAAGCCTTCTTCCACTTGCCGCTTCCGCTCCGCGAAATTCTCATCTTCCAGGAAACCCGCTTCGCTCAGGGTACGCACCAAATGCCGCATCACATCGCCGACATCCAAGTTGCCCGACACGCGCACCAAATACGCGCGCAAATCCAGTTCGGTATGCGCTCCGTCGAAGAATTGCAGGCACTGGGCGAGCGCGGGCGGGACGATCAGCGTGGCGTCGGAGAAGCGGTAGGGATCGCGAATTAGCAGCCCCGGACGGTCCGGAACCGGCGACGGCATGAAGTCTAGAGAACGTAAGGCGGCGAGCATCGAGGGTGCGCAACATCATGCTAACATCGAACTTAGCCCACCGGTCGATTCGCTCTAGTCGATCACCACACTAATATTTAATGCCCAATTCGGGAAATAAAAAAATGCTGGCGGTGCTTGGAGACCTGTTCTTCACCGTCAAAATCAACGAATCCGCCAAGCGGGCCGGGCTGCCGGTCGAATTCGTCAAGAGCGAGGAGGATGTGCTTCAGAAGGCCGCGGCTCATCCGGCGCTTATTATTATTGACCTCAATTTCGCCGGCATTGATCCATTGAACTTGATCCGCACGCTCAAAGCGCAGCCGGAGACCAGGGCCATTCCCTTAATCGGATATTTGTCGCACGTGCAGGGCGAATTGAAGCAACAGGCCCAGGAAGTGGGATGCAATATGGTGCTGGCGAGGTCGGCGTTTTCGCAGAATTTGCCGGCGATCTTGAAGCGCCACGCGGCATAAGCTTGTGGGGCCGGATGCCATCCGGCGCGCGGTTGCCAACCGCGCTGGTTGAAGTTTTACCAGAGTGTCGGGAGCGGTCGGCAAGCCGCCGCAGGTTCCAACCCGCCACAAGGCTGACTGTTAGTCAGACGATGAATCGGCCCACTCTGCGCCACAATAGGGCATGGGCGAAAATAAGACCCTCGAAAACCTGTGTATCAACACAATTCGATTCCTCTCCGCCGATGCCGTGCAGAATGCGAATTCCGGCCATCCCGGCATGCCCATGGGCGCCGCGGCCATGGCGTACACTTTGTGGACTCAGTTCCTGAAGCACAACCCGAAAGATCCACTCTGGGTGGATCGCGATCGTTTTGTGCTCTCGGCCGGTCACGGGTCCATGCTGCTTTACAGCTTATTGCACCTTACCGGGTACGATCTTTCGCTGGACGACATCAAACATTTCCGCCAATGGGGCAGCAAAACGCCGGGCCACCCCGAGCGCGGGCATGCTCCCGGCGTTGAGGTTTCCACCGGGCCGCTTGGACAAGGTTTCGCGAACGGAGTCGGAATGGCCATCGCGGAAGCATGGCTTGGGGCACGCTACAATCGCCCGGGCCATCAGATCGTGAACCATTACACCTACGCGATTTGCAGCGATGGCGATTTGATGGAGGGCATCTCACAAGAGGCGGCATCCATCGCCGGCCACCTGCGGCTTCGCAAACTGATCTACCTTTACGATCAGAATCAGATTTCGCTTGCCGGCTCCACTGCGCTGGACTTTACCGAGGACGTCGCCAAGCGCTTCGATGCGACCGGCTGGCATACGCGCGCGGTGCCGGATGGCAACGATACCGAAGATGTCGCGCGCGCGATCCGCGAATGCCAAGCCGACGAGCGGCCGTCATTAATCCTGTGCCGCACGCATATCGGCTTCGGCAGTCCGAAGCAGGACAATTTCTCGGCGCATGGAAGCCCATTAGGTGAGGAGGCTCTCCAAGCGGCCAAGAAGAATCTCGGCTGGCCGACGATGGACAAATTTTATTTGCCCGAAGAAGCGGTGAATTTCTTCCGTCAAGCCGTGGGTAAAGGAGCCGAGGCGCAGCAGGGCTGGCGGAATAGGTTCGCCGCGTACAAGCAGGCGTTTCCGTCCGAAGCCGCGGAATTTGAGATGATCCAGGCCGGAAAACTGCCCGCGAACTGGGCGGCCGATCTTCCGAAATGGTCGCCTTCCGATAAACCCATCGCGACGCGCGTTGCCGGCGGCATGGCGCTGAACGCGCTCGCCAAGCACATTCCGAGCATCATCGGTGGATCGGCGGACCTGAATCCTTCAACCGATACCGCGCTAAAAGGCATGGGCGATTTTCAGCCCGACGGCGCCGATGGATCGAAAACCTTAGGCGCCGTGGGCGGCGCGTGGGGTTATGCAGGCCGCAACGTCGCTTTCGGCGTCCGCGAACACGCGATGGGCGCCGCCGTGAACGGCATGGCCGCCCACGGCGGTGTCCTGCCATATAGCGCCACCTTCCTGGTGTTTTCGGATTACATGAAGCCGGCGATTCGCCTGGGCGCGCTGAGCCGGCTTCATTGTGTTTACGTATTCACTCACGACAGCATTGGATTGGGCGAGGATGGGCCTACGCATGAACCGATAGAACAGCTCGTGGGCTTGCGCGCGATTCCGAACCTGATCGTTATCCGGCCGGCAGATGCGAATGAGACAGCCGAGGCTTGGGAGTTCGCGGTTCAACACAGTAGCGGTCCAACCCTGCTTGCCCTCACGCGTCAGGCTCTTCCTCATCTGGATCGCGCCAATGCCAAAGATCCCGGAGTAGCAAAGGGCGCTTACATTCTTTCCGAAGCCGAAGGCGGTAAGCCCGAAGTCATCCTGATCGGATGCGGATCGGAGG
>JAFAQY010000085.1 GCA_019261985.1 Bryobacterales bacterium
GCCAACAAACTCGACACTCGCTTTCGTATCGGCTCGATGAACAAGATGTTTACCGCTGTGGCGGTACTTCAATTGGCGCAGGCAGGGAAAATCAAGCTGACGGATCCTTTAGGCAAGTACATCACCAACTATCCGAATCAAGACGTCGCCACCAAGGTCACCATCCATCAGTTGCTGACCCACACGGGCGGCACAGGAGATATTTTCGGACCTGAATATAACGCACACCGCCTGGAGTTGCGTACCCTAAACGACTACGTCGCACTCTACGGCAAGCGCGCTCCTGCATTCGAACCCGGCAGCCGCTGGGTTTACAGCAACTATGGGATGGTGCTTGCCGGCGTCGTGATCGAGAGGGTCAGCGGCCAGAGCTATTACGACTATGTCGCGGAGCACATCTATAAACCAGCGGGAATGACTCGCAGCGCTTCCGAGCCCGAAAACCAAACAGTGGCGGATCGCTCCATCGGCTATATGCAAAAGCAAGGGGGTGGCGGTTGGACTCCGAACACCGACACGCTGCCTTATCGTGGGACTTCCGCAGGTGGCGGGTATTCCACTGTAGGCGATCTATCGAAATTTGCGGATGCGCTTACCGGGCACAAGCTCCTTAATGCCGAGTACACGGATCTGTTGATTACAGGGAAAGTGGACGCAGGAAACGGCACGAAGTACGCATATGGTTTCGAGGATGAGCGCAAAAATGGCGCCGGAGCCGTCGGCCATAGCGGCGGCGCTCCGGGAATGAATGGCGATTTGCGGATCTATCCGCAGTCCGGCTATGTCATCGCAGTCCTATCGAATCTCGACCCGCCGGCTGCCCAGAAGGTTTCCGGGTTTATCGAAGCACGGCTGCCACAATAATTATAGGGACCGAGCTTCGCTGTAGACACCGTCCCACACAGTCCGGCACGGCTGGCGCTCTGAGCGGAGATAATACCGGCGGTCGCGAAGGCGAGAAACAAGAGGCCGGCGCATCGTAACACCGCTGTGCACGCCTGGATGGCACCGACTACCTGCATGACAGACCGAGGTACGCCCAAGCCATGTCAAGCCACTCGGCGTTTCAGGCCATAATCCGAAGTAGGCAGACGACCTCCAACTGATCGTCTGCCCTACTTCGTCGCGCGCCTCTTTCCGTGAATACTCTATTCACGGTCCGGCTCTACGGCCGTTTCATCGCGTGTTGCTAGGTCCGCTTAACGGCCAGCAAAACCAACCATTAGCGGCTGCTGAAGGCTGAAGGTCAACAGCGATTCGGCGGGCACATGAACCTCGCGTCCTCGCGTGGCCATCTGAAGCCCGGCGCCTCCCGCGCCGCCAACTCCAGCGCCGACCGCCGCGCCCGTACCGCCGCCCGCAATCGCCCCGATAATCGCTCCTAAAGCGGCGCCGCCGCCGACGTGTTCCGCGGTACTGCGGTTTGCGCCAACCCCAGGGCCGCTTTGGGACCCAAGACGGTTAGGCTCGGCTACTAGTCCATAGCGCTGACCGTTCACTGTAATAGATTCCAGGTCGACAATAAGGTCGCGGCCGGGACCTGGCCTTACGGTCAACTCCACTGGCGATCCACGCGGAATGGCAAGTCTGCCATCCAATCCCCAGACATCTTGATCTACTGTTGCGTGATAAAACCGATTTTCAAGTCTTACTGCGTCGATTCGTTCGTCCGTCCGCACCGGTATCGTTGTGCCCGCTGGGATCGTTCCAACAGCGGCCACGCGCATCAGCGTGAATTCGCCGGCACAGCCTTGATCCACCCATACGCCCCGGTCTGTAAATCCCCACGTCTGGCCTTCGATACAGGCCGCGGAGTTCTGGAACTGCCGCACTAGCTGCACTCCTCCGTGGGTATCCGCGTCGCAAAACACGGGATTCCCGGTGGAAACGCAACTTAGGTGGGGCGCATCCGTCGAAAGTTGAAATGGATACTGCGCCTGCGCAGCTGGCGCTGCCAAACACGTAACGAATAGCGGAAGCATTTTGGGAAGAAATTGTTTCATTAGTCCATCAGTCATAAAATTCTCCCCTCCGCACGCAGAAATTGCACGTGGCGAACCATTCCGTCACGTGAATGTTTTCCGCTGTTCTTTCCGAGCGCGTGATGCACAAGTTTCATCAGCCGGTAGAGATTACGGCACGGGCAGACGTGACGTACAAACGCGTCCATGCATCATTCCAGCAGAGGAGGGTTTCGTTTATGCGAAGTTTATTGCTATTTGTTACAGTGGCGCTGCTTTCCGTTGCGCCCGCCGCCCACGCGCAGTTCGGCTCGAATAATCTATATTCCCCAACCGAGGTGACGGCCCTTGTCGATCGGGTGCACACCGACCTGAATCACGCCTATAGCGTGTGGCACTTTTCCGATTCGGATCGGGATCGCCTGAACCATGCCGAGAAGGAGCTGCGGGAGTTTTCCGCGACTTGGAGCAAAGGTAAGTTCGATAAAGGTAAGCTGGACGACGCGATTGGCGCAGTCCAACACGTTCTGGACGAAAACCGTCTGCCTGCCGAAGCCAGGGACGCGCTGTCCGACGACGTAGCACGGCTGCGGCGGATGCGCGAAGCCTACGACCGCCACGAAATAGGGTAAAAAGCGGAGCAGACAATTACGCGAGCGCAGGCGGTAGCGTCTGCGCCCGTGCCTTGGGCCGCGGTATTCTGACCTTTTCAACTTCGGATGGATATCGTCACCAGTCAGGTCGGGTGGATTGAAATTGTATGCGGCCCGATGTTCTCCGGGAAAAGCGAGGAGTTGATCCGGCGCTTGCGGCGCGCCGGCATTGCCCGTAAACGGGTCCAGGTTTTTAAGCCCGCTATTGACGACCGGTACTCGCTGGATGAAATCGTCTCCCACGGAGATCAGCGGATGAAGTCGCAGGTGGTGAACAATCCAAAAGAGATACTGGACCGCATCGACTGGCGAACGCAGGTAATCGGGATCGATGAATCGAACTTCTTCGGCCCGGATTTGGTGGATGTGGCCGGCCGGCTTGCCGATGCGGGCAAGCAGGTGATTATCGCCGGGCTGGACACCGATTACCTCGGGCGTCCGTTTACGCCCATGCCGGAGCTGCTCTGCCTGGCCGAATCGATCACCAAAATGCTGGCGATCTGCATGCGCTGCGGCGATCCCGCCAAGCACACCCAGAGGCTGGTCGACATGGGCGATCTGATTGTGGTGGGCGCCGCCGGAATGTACGAAGCGCGCTGCCGCCGTTGTTTTGAGCCGGGTGTTCCGAAGCAGGAAGTGCTGGAGTTCGCGCGCCCTCCCGCGCGACTCGCCTGATTGCCTCTGGGCGGCATGTCTCAGGGCGGCAAGCAGGCGTTTGAGAAAAAGATCTCCGAAATAGAGGCGCTGCGTTCGGCTGATCCGGCTACCGCCGTAGCGCCCCTGCGAAAAGCGTTAAAGGACCGCGCCAATTATCTCGTCTCCAAAGCGGCCGCGGTTGCCGGCGCTTTGCGAGCCGAGGAGCTGATTCCGGATCTGATCGCCGCCTTCGACCGGTTTCTCAAAGATCCCGTAAAATCAGACCCCCAGTGTTGGGCGAAAACCGCCGTCGTCAAGGCGCTTAAAGATCTGGGCCATCGCGATCCCGACGTGTTTTTGAAGGGCATCGACCACATTCAATTGGAGCCGGTGTACGGCGGCAAAGCTGATTCCGCGGCGACGCTTCGCGGCGCGTGCGCGCTCGCGCTTATCGATTGCCGCATGGATGATCTTCTTATTCTGAGTCGCCTTGCGGACCGGTTAGCGGATCCGGAAACGCCGGTGCGCCTGGACGCGGCGCTCGCGATCGGGCAATTTGGACGGGATGAAGGAGCGCTGCTGCTCCGGCTCAAGGCCCTGCTTGGCGATCGCGAGCCGGAAGTTACCGGCCAATGCTTTAACAGCCTGATGGCAATCGCGCCTCGCGATTCACTTGCGTTCATCCGCCGGTTTCTCGAGAACACAGACGAAGCGGTCGTCGCTGAAGCCGCCGGCGTCCTGGCGACTTCGCGCGAGCCCGAGGCCATCGAGATTCTGAAGACGTTTTGGAAAACGCGCGCTCCCATTGAGGCGCGAAAAGCGATTCTGATTTCTCTCGGCGCATCCACCATGCGCGAGGCTGCTGAGTTCCTGTTAGCGGTGTTGGCCCAGGAATCGAGCGAGCTGGCTTCGCAGGCGCTTCGCGCGCTCGCGGCCAGCCGTTTCCATCGCGACATGCAAGCGCAGATTCAGGCCGCGTTGAAGGAGAAGCAGGACGACGAGTTGAATCGGATCTTCGAGAATCAGTTCCCGCGCGAGCCGTAAGCGCGGCGCAGTTGAATCGCCGACCCGGATTATGCCAAGATTGGCCTTCAGAACTAGGAGGCAATTCATGCGAAAACATCTAACCCCAGCGCGCGCCGGGCTCGCGCTAACTATCGTTTGTATGGCGCGGCTCGCAAGCGCTCAGCCGCCCGTCCCGGCTCCCTTGGCTATTCCCAACCCGAACTACGTTTCAATTCCGCTCGAAATCACCGTGAACCGTCCCGCGGCGGAGGTGTGGAAGCGCGTCGGCAAATACTGCGATATCGGCGAGTGGCTCCAGATCCAGTGCACGATTACTTCGGGCAAGGATGGCGAGTTTGGCGCGGTTCGCTCCGTCGGCAACGAGATCTTAGTGGGCAAGACCGAACTCTCGTACACATACACCCAGCCCGTCAGAGTGGGGCAGCCTTACATCCTGTATCACGGAACCGTGGAGGCGAGGCCGCTTACCGCGACCACTTCGAAGCTCATTTACACTCTGGTGTATGACAACTCCACGCTTACGGACGACGCTGCGCGCGAGCAAGACAAGGCGCGGCGAACCGCCCAGTTCACGCGCGCGCTGGAAAACATGAAGACTCTGGCCGAAGGCGGAACTTTGCCCCCTCCGGCGACTAAGGGCGGCGGCAAGGGCGGCGCGTCCAAGCAATAACGCGTTTAGCGCTTGAATTCTCCGCCGATTTCGCGGAGCGCGATTCTATCCTCGGCGGAACCGGCGGCGGACAATAAGCGCTCGATTGGCTCGTTGTAAGGTTCGCTGCCTAGCTGGAACGTGCGGTGATGGATGGGCAACACATGCTCCGCCCCAGCGTGGTTTGCCATGGCAAGGGCCTGCTCCGGGTTGCAGTGCGCGTGAATCCACGGGTTATAGGCGCCGATGGGCATAATGGCCAAGTCGACGGCTTTCGACCCGCGGACGTAGCGAAACGCGTCGGTATACGCGGTATCGCCGCCGAATACAATACGGTGGCGGCCCACCTCCAGCAGGTAGCCGTTGTAGCCGCGATGCACGTCCGTTCGCGTGCGCGCGCCCCAATGTTTGACCTCTAACGCGGTCACATTGGCGGGCCCAACCTGCTGCGATTCGCCCCATTTCAATTCGTGAACCGAAGCATAGCGCCGGGTACGGATGAGATCGCTGGTGTTCCCGGCGGTGATCACCGCAGTGCGGTTGTTTTCCAGCTTTCGCAGGCTAGGGCGATCCAGGTGATCCATATGAGCGTGCGAAAGCAGAATCAAATCCGGAGCGGGTAAGTTCTTCAACGGAAGCGCCGGCTGGATCAGCCGCTTCATGCCCACGACATAAGGGCCAAGCTTGATACCAATGCGCGTGCTGAAAACGGGATCGGTGAGAATGGTAAAACCATCTACGCGAATCAGCACAGTGCTGTGCCCGATCCACGCAGCTTGGAGTCCCCGTTCAGGCCACGTTGCAATATTCGGAATGCGTGGCGGTGGCAGGACTAAACGCTTCCTATCCTCCGCCATGCGCCTGTAGAAAGCAGGGCCGGCCTGAACCACAAACCCTGCAAGTACACGGGCATTACGAGCCCGCGCGGTCCTAGCCATATTAATTTGACGCCGGGAGGAGGCCTAGGGGTGCAACTGGTTGTGGGTGTGCTGTGGGCCAGTGCGGCTTTGTACCATTCCCGACCAGGCCGATTACCAATCGGCCGCAGGCTGGGCAGCCTGCCCCACATATCGGCGCCCGCAGCTGGACTGGTGAACCGGCCGTGGGGCAAGATGCCATCCTGCGCGCGGTTGCCCAACCGCGCTGGGCGGCCTTGTACCATTCCCGGCCAGGCCCATTGGGCAGCCCCCTACATGATCGCCGCCGGCGGCGCAGGATCGTCCGGCTTACCCGCGCGGGCCAGTGGCAGGAAAATGATCATCAGTCCGAGCGCCGCCATTACGCATGCCCCCACCAGGTACAAAGGTTGCGCGAAGAACTGGTGAACCGGCTTATCGAAGAAGCGGAATGTGGCGACGACTAATCCGGTCAGCGCTTCTCCCGCGATAAGCCCGCTCGCGATTAAAATCCCAACGCTCTCCACCCGCGTCCGCTGCGCCTCATTGTGGCCGGCGCGCCGGCTCAGGATTTCCTGCGCCCCCCGAAACATACCGCCGATAAAAATCGCGAACGTCGTCGAGAACGGAAGATACATGCCGACGGCCACAAGCATCGGGCTGCGGACTTTCAGCATGATCATTGCGACGCCGAAGAGCGCGCCGGTCACCACCAGCGGCCACGCCATCTCTCCTCCCACGATCCCCTGCGCGAGCGCGGCCATCAGTCCCGCCTGTGGCGCGGGTAGGGCTTTATCGCCGAAGCCGGAGCCGCCGGCTTTGATATTTGCCACTTGTAGTACGTACAGCGGGTAGTACATGACTAGGCTCGCAACCATGACCGCGATCAGCTCGGCAATCTGTATAGTGCGTGGAGTTCCGCCCAAAATGTAGCCGGCCTTGAAATCCTGCAGCAGCTCGCCCGCTACAGCCGACGAAACGCAGACCACCGCGGCGACTCCCAGCACTACCGCCACGCCCCCCGGACCGGACACACCCAATGCGACCATCAGCAGCGCCGCGATGATTAGGGTCGAGAGCGTAAGCCCGGAGATCGGATTGTTCGATGATCCGATCATTCCGACCAAATTCCCTGAGACCGTCGCGAAGAAAAACCCGACCAGGAGCATCACCACCGCGGCGACGACCCCTGCCAGCACCTGGCCCGAGATGTAAACATAAAGTGCGATCATCGCAAGGAAAACCACTCCGATCAGCGATAGCACGGTCTTCGAGCCCATATATCGTTCCGTACGCGCCATGGATTCAAGCGGCGGCGCGCCATGCCGCACCTCGGCCAGCGCGCGCCCTAAGCTCGATGTCAAATTGCGGCCCATGCGGAACAACGTGTACGCCGCGCCGACCATCATGCCTCCCACGGCGATCGGCCGCACGATATAGCGCCATACCGCAGCCGCCATATCGGCCCAGCCGCCCTCGCCTGCCCCAGGCGGAAGCATCCCTTGCAATTGCGGGCCGAGGAAGAACATCATCAGCGGCACCAATACGCCCCACGCAAGCACTCCGCCGGAGAATTGCAACGCCGCGAGTGTGGGTCCGATCACGTATCCTACGCCCATGTATGCGGGGCTGACCGTGGGAGCGTCGAAGGTTGAAAACGCGCCCGCGTTCAACACGTTTGCATTCCCTACCGGCCCCAGCCTTACGAAGCTTCTGCCCGCCTGGCCGATGCGGACGAAGAAACTTTTGTCGACGGCGAAAAGCTGCATCGCGCCCAGAATCTGAACCAGCGCGCCGGCGCCGATATTCCAAAACAAATAGCGCGCAGCCTCCGCGCCTCTACGCCCTGCTTTGTGGATCTCCGAGGCAGCGACCGATTCCGGGAACGGGAGCGTCGTATCCTCCACCAGCGACCGGCGCACAAGCGACACAAACAACACGCCGAGTACGCTGCCCACCACCATCAATGCCGTTGACTTGAAGTAAGCGTGCGCGGGATCGAAAGAGGTCCACGAGCCAGCGATCAAAAAGGCCGGTAGCGTAAAAATCGCGCCTGCCGCTACGGACTCGCCAATTGATCCCGCGGTTCGCGCTATATTCTCTTCGAGAACCGAACCGTTAAACACGCGCAAGACTGCCATGCCGATCACCGCAGCTGGATACGTCGCTGCGATGGTCATTCCGGCGCGTAGGCCCAAATAGGCGTTCGCCGCGCCGAGCACCACCGTCATCACAAGCCCGAGCAGTATGGCGAGCGGTGTAAACTCCGGGACGCGCGCGGTCTCGGGGACAAACGGTTGGTGTTTGGAGGGCGATTTTTCGGTGGTGGTGTCGTTCATTTGTCGCGAATCGCGCATAACGGAACGTTCAGTTACGCGCTCCTTCATTGGCTTTTATGGTACTCTAACAATTTGCATGGCTAATACTGTCTCCTCAATTAAACGCATGCGCGTTACCGAGCGGCGGACCGAAGTGAACCGCATGCGCCGCTCCCGTCTGCGCACGCAAGTCCGCGCGATGCGCCGCCTTCTTGACGCCAAAGACGCGAAAGCAGCCGAAGCCCTTACACCCTCCACTTTCTCAATGATCGACCGCTCCGCCAAGTGGGGCATCATCAAAAAGAACACCGCCGCCCGCTATAAAAGTCGCCTGACTCTCCGCCTGCGCAAACTGACAGCCGCCTGATAGATCCGGTTTCCTTAAACGATCGCCGCACTGGCAGGGTAAACCCTAAGCAAGTTGTTTAAGAGAAGCGACGCCTTTGCAAAGCGCCAGAATGTCGGCGGCAAGCGCCAATACCTCAGAGAAGTTCCGCGGCTTCAAACGGAAGGTTGCCCCCATACTCTCGACTCTCGCTTGCTCCTGAGGGCGAACTCCGCCCGATGTGAGCATCATTACGTGCACGTGGCGGAGACTCGGCTCCCGTTTCACAGCCGCAAGCACTTCCGGTCCGTCGAGCTTCGGTAAATGGAAATCCAGCAGGATGATGCAGGGTTCCGGTTCAAGGTTCGCCGGGGACCGCTCTTTAACAAACCTCAGCGCTTCCTCTCCATCTGTAAGCGCCACCAATTCATAAGGTTCGCGGTGGTGATCCAGGGCGATCCGAAGTAGCTCAATGTCGGCAGGATTGTCCTCGACTATTACGATGTAGGGTTGACTCATGTCGGTTTTTTTATATGTTTTGTAAGGGGCTTGACGCTTCTGGCGTGACTGGCTCGCCTTCTTGGCTGCCAGTTGGCCACAACTGTTGGACGATGGAGCCAAGCTTTAGAAATTCATCTAAGTTCGACGGCTTGCAAAAATAGTAATCCGCGCCTCCATGCGCGGCCGCGCTCCGATCACGCATGGCATTTGACGACGTCATGATTACAACCGGCGCACGCGACATCTTTCCGTGGCTGCTCCGAATGCGCGCCAGAAGTTCGAGCCCCGGACGGACCGGCAAGTTAAGATCGAGAACAAACAGATCGAATCCGGCCTGCGCGGTTTCCGCAGCCTCAATCCACTTCCAGGCGCCCTCCCCATCGGTCGCAACTGTCAATTCGTGAGAAATGGCGTGCCGCTTGAGGGCTTCTTCAAACAAAAAAACGTCGCCTGGATTGTCCTCTGCGAGCAATATTCGCAAGCCTTCCCGCATGCCGAGAAAATCCTTTCAAAGTAAATATGAACGTGGCGCCCTTTTCAGGCTGTCCTTCGGCGCGGATCTCTCCCCCGTGCCGTTCAATAATTTGCCGGGAAGTGGCAAGCCCGAGACCCGTCCCGGGAACTTCCCGGCCGTGCAACCGGCGGAAGAGACCAAAGATCCGCTGGCTAAACTCCGGCTTGAACCCGATGCCGTTATCTGAAAAGTAAATCGTCCAGATGCTGCCATCCCGCCGCCCCCAAATCCGAATTCTCAGCCGCCGTCCCGTGTGCGCGTATTTCACCGAGTTCGAAAAAAGATTTCTAAAGACGATTTGCAACTGGCGCTCATCGCCCAGAACCAAGGGAAGTCTGCCGATTTCCACCGTACCGCCCATCGATTCGATACGCGCGCCGAAAGGCTCCAACGCGCGCACGGCTGCTTTCCGAAGGGATGTCGCGCGAAATCGTTTATCTGCCGGCGCCGAGTACTCCGTGACGCCTTGTATCAGGCGCTCCATTCGCGCCACGTTGTCCTGAATACGCCGGGCGACTTCGTGTGCTTGGTTGTTAAATGCACCCCCATACTCACGAAGCAAATACTGGGTATAAAGATTGATCATCCGCAGCGGCTCACGTAAATCGTGACTCGCCACTGCTGTGACTTCTTCCAATTCCCGGCGCACGCGCTGCAACTCTTGCCTGTTGTTTTCCCACTCGGGTTTCGCCAGGCCTGCTCCGCTTTTGAATACATGGGGCGTCGCCATGCCTACCCTCTTGCAACCCTCTTTCCATTTTCGGATTCCGGTGTAAGTTATAGATTTAGAGCCAAAAATTGTAGCCGCCCTGCGGGCTGCGTCACTGGCAAAAAATACGGCCTCGACGCGCGGGGTCCTTAGTGGCTTCGATCATTGCATTCGCGATCGTAGGAAATCTATAAGCGATTTCCGCTCATCCTCATCCAGTTTGCCGTCGTGATCCTTGTCGAAGAGCGTTTCCGCCATCACCAATGCCGTTCGCTGCGCTGGTGGTATCTCCGGCGGGATGTCGGCGATGTTCTCACCTTGCGCGAGAAATTGATCGACATACTCGAGGATCAATGCCTGCTGAAACGCTCGCGCATCGGCGCCCGGCGTAAGCGCGACCGCAAGAAACGCCAGGCCCATCTCATCCGTGGTCTGCTCGCCGAAGCGCACCCGCACCGGAGGGTTCGCCGGATTGCGCGGATTGTTTGCGGAGTTGTCGTACGTGTACTCCATCTCGACGCGCGTGCCCTTCGGTAACTTCACCGGCTCGGCATACCGATACTGGCCTTGCCAGTTGAAGTCCCAGTCTTTGATCCGGATCAATGATTCCACGGTTCCGTCCGGCAGCCGCGCATCGACTTTCATGTCCTTGCACAAATAATGCGCGTGCGGCGTCACGCCCAGGACCTCTACGTCCTGAGGCAGCGTCACTCCGGTCTTCACGACATAATCCGAATCGCCCGGTGCGATGTTGATGCCGCGCGAGTTCACGATAACCAGGCTCAGCGCAGTGTTCGGCGGCTCGCCAAAGGTAAGTCCCATCGAAGACTCATCGGTTTCCGGCTTGCCGTCGGGATGATAGTGAAGTTGCAGAACCAGCGAGGTGCCTTTGCGAACTGGGATCGAGATGCCGTCGTGCTGCACCTCCGGACTACTGCCTGGAGCCCATCCGCCCAGAATTCCGAGCGGCACAAAGCCCGGGCCGGCGAAACACGCATAACTTCCCGAATCTCCCGCCAGCCTTCGCGAGGCGCCGTTCATATCCATGAACAAGACCGCGTGATGAACTACACGCCGGTTGCCGGGGCGGAACTCGAAGGCCTTGACAAATACATCGTGATCCAGATTCATCGGAATGACGAAGCAGCGAAATTGGTCCGGCCCATCGGCGGGCACAGCGAATTTAGACGGCATCGTGAAGATCTTGTCCGGCTCGCCCGCTTCCCACCCACCGGGGAACGACGGCGCGGCGGGTTTATCCGCCGCATCGCCCTCAGGCGCGCCTTGCGCGGCCCAGTCGCGAATCAGCGCGATTTGGTCGTCACTCAGCCGCCGCTCGTTCAGAAAGTGCGGGCCCGGCTCGGCCTTCCACGGAGGCATATAGCGCTTTTCGGTTACAGAAGCGATCAGCTTCGCGCGCCTGGCCGCATCCTGGTACGTAAGAAGCGAGAACGGAGCCACCTGCCCGGGCCGGTGGCACGCCGCGCAATTCTCATACAGAATCGGCGCGATGTCTTTGTTGAAAGTTGGAACCGCACCGGCGGACGCGGCGCATCCTAGTAGTACTGCAAACCACTTCATCGATTACTTCACCCGATTGATGTAACAACCGACGGGCGGACCCCCGGCTTTCGCCGGCGGCTTTCCGGCGAGCACCGCCTCAAGCGCATCACGCAAGTCGTGCTGTGTAGCATAGGCGCGGTGTTTGCTAAGGCTTTCCACTTGGTTGTCGATGCGCCCGAGATACTTCAACTCACCCTGAGGTGTAACCGCCGCCGCTTCGGGCGTAACGTCGGCGTTCGTAAACTTCACCAGCACCTGATGCGGGTCGAGCAAAATCGGAAACGTATAGCCGAATTCCTGAGCATGCTTTCGAACATCCGCGAGCGGGGTCTCGGTATCGGCGATCACTCCGTAAAACTTGACGCCCCGCGATTCGTAATCCTTCGCTATCCGGTTCATCTCCGGCACGTAGCCGTTGCTAACGGGGCAATCCGTGGTGATGAAGTAGAGCACCACGCCGGAGGATTTCTTCCATTCGGCGTCGGTGTGCATGGCACCGGAGGCGTCGGTAAGGCTAAACTTCGGCGCGCCGAACAGCGCCGTCGCAGTAGCGGCCAGCAAGATCCACCGCGTCATATCCTGAATCTTACCTCAATGCGCTCCTGGCCTCCCCGACCAAAAACAGCGATCCGGTGATAACCACCACATCGTCCGAGATGTCTTCTTGCTCTGCGCGGTTACGCAAAATCTCCAGCGCCGCGCCAATGTCTGCCGCGGCCTGCCCTCTTCCAGCGATCTCTATCAGCGCTTCCGGACGCAACGCGCGCGAGGAGTTCAGCGCTGGAAAAATCAGTTCGGAGGCGATCGGAAACAGAATGCCCGTGACCTCTTCCACGGCTTTGTCGCGCATCGCTCCAAAGATCAGCCACAGGCGCCGGCCTGGATAGAAGCGCTCCAGGTAGCGGCGCAGAGCCCTCGCGCCCGCTGGATTATGCGCGCCATCCAAAATAAGATCCGGATTTGGCGCTACATGCTCCAACCGTCCCGGCCACCGCGCTTCGGAAATCCCTTGCGGCGGAACGCCGAGCGCTTCGAGCGCCAGGGCGGCGGTAACCGCGTTCTCCACTTGGTGCTCGCCCGCGAGCGGGCACGCCAAACCGTTGAACTTCGAGCCGCGGGCATCGATTTCCAGATCCTTGATGCAGAAATCCTCCGCTCGCACGACGGGAACATCTAATTCTCTCGCCCGCTCGATCAGCACAGAGGCAGCTTCGGGCCGCTGCCGTGCAAAGACGGCCGGCACTCCGGGCTTTAGAATTCCGGCCTTCTCGCCAGCGATCGCCTCGATCGTATGCCCGAGATAAACCTCGTGATCGAAATCGATCGGCGTGATTACTGTAAGCGCCGGCTCCACGACATTCGTCGCGTCCAGCCGTCCTCCGAGGCCGACTTCGACCACCGCTGTGTCTACGCGAAGCTCGCGAAAAAGCCAGAACCCCATGGCGGTCACGGTTTCGAAGTAGGTCGGATGGCAATCCAGGTCCAGCCGTTCAGCCGTCGTATGCACTACCTCAAAGGCCTCGCGGAATTGGTCCGTCGTGACG
>JAFAQY010000091.1 GCA_019261985.1 Bryobacterales bacterium
GATCCATACTTGCGGAGGACGGCAACACGATTAGATCGGCGCTGAGTCCCAAAAAAATGCCGGTGAACTCCTTCGGCGCGACGCCTATAATCGTTAAGCCATTGTTGAGCCGGAGCGTTGTGCCCACGATATTCGGGTCGGCGCCCCCGCGCTGCCAGCAAGCATAGGTCAGCACCGCGGCGTTAAGCTTCTTATCGTCATCGCCGCGGGCGAACAGCCGGCCGAGAAGCGGGCGCATGCCCATCGCTGAAAAATAATTGTCCGTGACCAGTTCGACCAGTACTTCGCCACGGTCCTCCATCCATTCCTTTGATAAGTAGGTGGAGAAGGCCGCAATATCCGAGAACGTCCACGTTTGATCGCGCAGGAATTTATACGCGGGATAGGAGCTACGCTCGGCCACGCTCTCGGGCGATCGATTGTAGATCGTGACGAGGCGTCCTGGATCGGCCGCAGCCGGAGGCCGCAACAAGATGTAGTTCGAAATGCCAATCCCGGCAATTCCGATGGCCAGCGCGATCGCGAGCGAAAACACGGCGATCCTTGCGAGCTTCCAATTCTTCCGCAATGTCCTCAGGCGGGGCATGGTCGCGCTGAACCAGTATACCGACCCAGTACCGCCAGAGGGTTTCCTGATTCGGTGAGATCATGAGTGCTTAGGAATCCATGGAACAACTGGCCCTCAGTTGGGAGCCCACTCGCCGCGCCTTCACCGTCGCCGAGCTGACGGATGAATTGCGAGGGCTGCTCTACAGGAACTTCACCGACATCTGGGTTTCCGGCGAAATCTCTGGAACCAAACTGCCTGCGAGCGGCCACTTTTATTTCACTTTGAAAGATGGAACCGCGCAGCTCCGCTGTGTCTGCTATCGCCTGACCGCTCGATATCTGAAGTTCAAGCCGCGCGATGGAGTCGCGGTTTTGGTTCGCGGCCGCCTGGATGTGTATGAGCAGCGCGGCGAAGTACAGATGATCGTGGATTTGCTCGAACCGCAAGGCCATGGCGCGCTCCAGTTCGCCTTCGAGCAACTGAAGCAAAAGCTCGCCGCGGAGGGGCTGTTCGAGCAGGCGCGCAAGCGTCCACTGCCGTCTTTGCCTGAGCGGATCGGCATTGTGACTTCGCCGTCGGGCGCCGTCATTCGCGACATTCTGAACATTCTCGAACGCCGCTGTCCCGGCCGGCACGTGCGAATTTATCCAACCCCGGTACAGGGCGAGGGCGCCGCGGGCCAAATCGCGAACGGGATTGATCACTTTAGCCGAACGCGCTGGGCCGAAGTGGTGATCGTCGCGCGTGGCGGTGGATCGCTTGAAGATCTGTGGGCGTTTAATGAGGAAGTCGTCGCGCGGGCCATCGCGGCCTGCTCGCCGCCGGTTATTTCGGCCGTCGGCCATGAAACGGATTTCACCATCGCCGATTTCGTTGCCGACCTGCGCGCGCCCACTCCGTCGGCGGCGGCCGAAATGGTAACCGCTACGCGCCAGAGCCTGATCGACCGCATGGACGCCGCGCAAAATAAATTGAGGCAAGCGGCGCGCCTCACGCTCGCGCTGGCGGCACGGCGATTTCATACGGTGGAGTTCGATCCGGCGCGCTTGCACCGAACCCTGGGCCGGCGCATGCAGCGTATCGACGAACTGGACTACCGGATGCGCGACGCGGTCCGGGCCGCGCTCGAACGGCGGAAACGCGCGTGCGAAACGATCGGTTCGCGCCTGTTGCGGCTGGACGTCCGATTGCGCATCGCTGGCGGCCGCCATAGGCTGGAGGCGTGCGAATCCAAGCTTCACCAGCGCATGCGCCTGCAATTGAGCCACGCTCGCGGCGCGCTTGGCCCGCTGGAGGCACACTTGGCGCAGCTAAGCCCGCTGAAAATTTTGGAGCGCGGCTACGCAATCGTGGAGCGCGAAGGAAAATTAGTGAAGGCCCCCGCCGATGCGCCGGTGGGATCGGATGTGCGAATGCGTCTGGCGCGAGGCGAGCTGCGCGCGAAGGTGACACAGTGAACAAATTCCTTTTCACCTTATCGGTACTCGCCGTGTCCTGTACGGCAGCCGCGCAGGACCGCCCAAAACCTTCCGAAGGCGCGGATCTTGCGAAGCAGATCCTATCCGCGGGCCTGGATGAGACGCAGTGCTATCGGGTTCGCGACCTAAGCCTGATCAAAGAAGACCTGCGGCTGTATTTAACCGAAGGATATTTAATGTTCGCCAAGCCCGTGCGCGGCGAGCGCTGGGCCGCGGTTTTCTCCGGTGAAGTGGAGGGCGGGGACGGCGAGGTGCTGCTGCTCCCGCCGTTTCGTGGTGAACGCCAGAGCCTCGCTAAGTTCACTCAGTCGCCCAACCTGGACGAGCATTTTAGCGGCGCGCTGCTGCTGTTCACCGATGATTCCGCCGCGAAGCTTCTGGACCAGGTCACACGAGAAAACCGCGGCAAGCCCGCGCCTGAGATCGGACCGTTGTTAACGGAAACGTGGGGGCCCGTATTGGGCAATATTGTGCCTGGATTTGAGTTGCGATTAGTGGGCGATCTGCTGACCCCGCGCGCTAGCCGAGGCGGTCTGATGTTCGCGGCGGTTGCCGGAAAGACGTTGGGCGCTTTCGACCTGTTTTACGATTCCCGCGCGGTAGAACAAGTCCTCGCGGGCCGCATGGTCGAACACAACAGCCGTTACACCTATGACGTTTGGACCAGTTTCCCCGCGCGCTCCTTTCGTAACGGCACATCGCCGCCGCCGCCGGATTTCGTGTCGGAGCGCTTTCAAATCGATGCTTCCCTCGATTCGAGTCTACGCCTGAAGGCGACCACGCGTATTTCCATTAAAGTCCGCGATGCCGCCATCAAGGCGTTGCCTTTCGAAGTCTCGCGCGCGATCGAGGTTACCGGTGCGCGGGTTGACGGTAAGCCCGCGGAGTTCCTGTTTCGCGATTCGGATCGGGCTCGTGCCCTCCGCACCGATGAAAACGACGGTTTTCTCTTAATCTCGCCTGAGCCGCTCGCAAGCGGCAGCGTTCATCAGATCGAGTTCGAAGAAGAAGGGTCCGTGATCTCGACCGCAGGAAAGGACGTGTACTATGTGCGCGCCCGGTCGAACTGGTATCCGCGCGGTGGAACCGACCTTTCCCTTTACGATCTCTCATTCCGTTATCCGCGCCATTTGACGCTGGTCACGGCTGGGGATCTGATCGAGGATCGCGCGGAGGGCGACTGGCGCTATACGCGGCGTCGTACGTCGACGCCGATCCGCGTCGCCGGTTTTAATCTCGGCGATTACGCGCATGTGACCTCCGCCGGGCCAGGGTTCAAGGTTGAAGTTTACGGGAATCGAAGCCTGGAAGCTTCGCTTGTGCCGAAGCCTCAGGACAGCGTCCCCGAAACGGCGATTTCGGCTTCCCAGGGTCCCACGGGTCGAGGGGGCCGCCGTGCGCCTCCGTTGCCGGTTCCGCCTGCTCCTGCATTGCCGCCCGATCCGCTTGCGCGCCTTCACGCGGTAGCGGCGGATGTTTCCTCAGCCGTGCAGATGTTTTCCAACTGGTTCGGCCCGCCTGTGGTGCCGAATTTGACCGTTGCACCCATCCCCGGAACTTTCGGTCAAGGATTTCCGGGCTTGTTATACCTTTCGACGCTCGCGTATCTGGATCCCGGCGCGCGGCCGCCCCAGGTTCGGGGGTCTCGCGATCAGGTGTTCTTTTCCGATCTCTTGCAGGCGCATGAGGCCGCTCATCAGTGGTGGGGGAATGTGGTGTTGCCCGCCGGCTATCAGGATGACTGGTTGCCGGAGGCTCTGGCTAACTATTCCGCGCTGCTTTACCTGGAAAGGAAAAGCGGCGTGAAGGCGATGCAGGACGTGTTGGAACAGTATCGCGATTCTTTGGTTAAGAAAGGCGATGACGGGCAAACCGTGGAATCCGCGGGTCCGATTACATTGGGTTTTCGTTTGGAGTCGGCCGAGCCGCGGAACGCGTGGAACATCATCACGTATGACAAAGGAGCATGGGTTTTCCATATGTTGCGGCGGCGTTTGGGTGATGAGCAGTTCTTGAAAATGCTGGCCGAATTGCGGAGGCGCTACGAGGGGCGGCGCGTCTCCACTGCCGATGTTCGCGCATTGACGAAGCAATTCCTGCCTGCCCGCGTGCGGGCGTCAATGATCGATTCCTTTTTCGATAACTGGGTTTACTCCACTGGAATCCCGGCGCTGAAATTGACGTACACGGTGAAAGGCGCGGCCCCGGCGGTCAGATTATCCGGAAAAGTGGAGCAAAGCGGCGTCGACGACGACTTTTCGATCGAAGCTCCAGTCGAAGTCCAGTTCGCGAAGGGCGGGACACAGACCATCTGGGTGGAGACGACAAACGCCGGCGCGAACTTCTCGGCGACCTTGAAGCAGCTTCCGGCAAAAGTCTCGATTCCCACCGGCACAGGCGTGCTGGCAACACGGAAATAAAGGGCCGGTTTTCGCCAGCGCTCAACGTTGTTAGAATCTTGCGCATGCATGTTTCCACCCTGTGTAGGACAAGCTTAAGCTTGTCCGGGACAAGCTTAAGCTTGTCCTACTTACTGGTTCCTCTAATCGCGTGCGCTGCCGACGATCCTTATGCAGCGCAGCTTTTCAAGCTGCATTGCGCATCGTGCCACGAAGCTGCCGCAGCCTCGCCGGGGGCGCGCATTCCACCTGTTTCTCAGCTCAAGGCGATGACTCCAACTGCCATTCTGCGAACGCTCGAAAGCGGCATCATGAAATCGCAAGCGGCGGTTCTGTCGACGAATGAGCGGCAGGCCGTGGCGAACCTCCTTGGCACGCCGTTGACCACCGAGCGCAAGCGCGACGAGATCGCCAATCCTTGCCTCGCGAATGCCGGATGGAAGGAAGGCCCAAGCTGGAGCGGTTGGGGACCGGGGCTGGCCAACACGCGTTTTCAGCCGGCGAAAGAAGCCGGATTGCGCGCGGAAGATGTGCCCAAACTTACTCTGAAATGGGCGTTCGCGTTTCCCGATAGCGCAGTCCTGCGTTCGCAACCCGCGGTCTATCGGGGCCGCGTGTTCGCGGGAAGCCAGGATGGTAGCGTTTACTCGCTCGATGCCGCTACGGGCTGCGTGTACTGGAGTACGACAGTTCAAGCGGAAGTGCGCTCGGGGATTACCGTCGCCGAGACCGGCGGCAAGCCCGCGCTGTTCTTCGGCGATTCTTCCGGCAACCTCTACGGACTGGATGCCACAACCGGAACGCAATTATGGAAGACTGCGCTCGATGAGCATCCCGCATCGAAAGGTAGTTCCACACCGTCTTTCTATCAAGGACGGCTCTATGTGGGCGTGTCGTCGCTTGAAGAAGCGCTGGCCGTGGCGCCGGGCTACGTCTGTTGCACCTTCCGCGGAAGCGTTTCCGCGATTCAGGCCGCCGATGGAAAACTTCTTTGGAAGCGGTACATGATCACGGAGAGCGCCAAGCCGCAGCCGAAATCGAAGAACGGGTCGGCTGTGATGGGTCCGTCGGGCGTAGGCGTCTGGACGTCTCCCACGCTCGATCCCGAGCGCGACACCATGTACGTCACCACGGGCGATAACTATTCCGATCCTCCCACTTCCATGAGCGATTCGGTAGTGGCGATGCGTATGTCCACGGGAGACATTCTGTGGTCTAAGCAGCTCACTTCGGGCGATGCGTGGAACAGCTCGTGCTATCTCGCAGGTCGCGTGAACTGCCCGGACTCCGACGGCCCGGATTTCGATTTCGCATCGTCGGCATCGCTGGTTTCGTTAGCGAACGGGAAGCGCGCGTTGGTTGTCGGCCAGAAATCCGGAATTGCATACGCGCTCGATCCGGACAAGCAGGGTCAAATATTATGGCAATCGCGAATCGGCAAAGGCGGAACCGTGGGTGGCGTCGAGTGGGGCGGAGCCACTGACGGCCGCAGTTTTTATGTTGCTTTATCGGATGTCGGATTTCAGGTCGCGCTAATACCGGGCACCAATGACCGGCAATACGAGCTCGATCCGAAGCAAGGCGGCGGGATCTTCGCGTTCCGCATCGATAACGGCGAAAGGCTATGGCAGACCCCTCCACCGGGCTGCGGCAACCGCCGTCCATGCAGCCCCGCGCAATCCGCTGCAATAACCGCGATTCCGGGAGCCGTATTTTCCGGGTCGCTGGATGGCCATCTGCGCGCATACTCGGCGGCAAACGGAAAAATCATTTGGGATTACGACACGGACCGCGACTTTAAGACCGTGAACGGCCTTAAAGGACACGGTGGCGCGCTAGATGTAGGCGGCCCAATTGTCGCCGGCGGGCTGCTGTTTGTACAATCCGGCTCCGCGCAGAGGAACGGCTTACCAGGCAATGTTCTGCTAGCATTCGGTCGCTAGCCCGCCGTGGGGCAGGATGCCATCCTGCGCGCGGTTGCCAACCGCGCTGGTCTGGCTTACGCAAGACCCGGTCAGGCGGTTTGGCACTCCGTAGGTGCGCAACTGCCCACCGCTCCCGTTTCGGGAAGTAGAGTGCAGCAGGAATGTTCTACCTTCAGCCGTTGCGGGGGGGCGTAGGGGCGGCTGATTGTAGAACGGCGAAAGCGTCCGAGCTATACGCTCGAGGAGCTCTTAGCCCAATGCAAACCAAATGCCCGGCGCGCGCGAATGGACCGCGGCTGGCTGAATGCGTAGCCAACCGGCCGTGAACTCATCTGATGAAGCGAGGCGAGATCTGGCTTGTCAGCGTCGACCCAATGTCAGGACACGGGCAAAAAGGGCAGCGGCCAGTGCTGATCGTTTCGCCCGAGGCGTTTAATCGCGTCATCGATGAAGTGCTCGCAAGGCTCGCGCCGATTTTTGAGTAGCTCACCCTTTAACGCTATTTCACGTTTATGGTCAAAGCCGCATTGACTAAGTGGCCGCTCGCGTCGGCGGCTGTGAGCGTGTACGTGGTTGTCTTTTTCGGAAAGGCCTCAATGCATCGGGTCATTGCGGGTTTGAGCGGCTCGATTTCGGGCTCGATTTTCAGACTGACTGCATTAGCTACGCCGTAGCACAGCAGCACGCGGCCGCCTGGGTGCGTCACCGCCGTATCCGCGGCGAAATTTAGAATTTTCAGCTCATCGCCGAACTGCGCTTGGATCTGCCCCCCCGCGACGATGTCGTGCTCGAGGGTGCGCTTCTCCGCGTTGCGCTCGGCCGCTCGGGCGCCGGTGTAACGCGAATACATGACCCAACCTGCGTATGCCGCCGCTATAACGACGGCGGCGGTCGAGTAGGGAAGGATACGGCGGATTACGTCGGTGGGCGCCATTTCAGAATCGGCCTCCGGGCCGCCGCGACCTCGTCGACTTTCGCAATGCGCGTCGAATGCGGGGCTTTCAGAACGAGTTTCGGATCGTTTTCAATCTCGTTCGCGATGTCGATCATCGCCTCGGCAAACAGGTCGAGTTCAAGCTTGCTCTCGGTTTCGGTCGGCTCGATCATGAGCGCGCCGTGAACGATCAACGGAAAACTCACCGTGTAGGGATGGAAGCCGTAATCAATCAGACGCTTGGCGATGGCGCCCGTCGGAGCTCCGCGGGCAGCCTGGCGGCGATCGGTGAACACGCACTCGTGCATGCTCGGCGCATCATACGCGATTTCGTAGCAACCCTCCAGCAGCTTACGCAGATAGTTTGCGTTAAGGAGAGCATCCAGAGTCGCGCGCTTCAGGCCATCTCCGCCATGCGCCATTATGTAGGCGAGCGCGCGGACGAGAACGCCGAAGTTTCCGTAGAACGCTCGCACGCGGCCGATAGATTGCGGACGGTCGTAGTCCCAGCGCCAGCCATCGTCGGTGCGCTTGAGCCGCGGCAACGGAAGAAACGGTTCCAGGAATTTCTTCACCGCCACCGGACCGGAGCCCGGACCGCCGCCGCCGTGCGGAGTGGAAAACGTCTTGTGCAGATTCAAGTGCATCACGTCGACCCCGAAATCGCCCGGGCGCGCGATACCCACGAGAGCGTTCATGTTCGCGCCGTCCATGTACAGCAGCGCGTCTTTAGCGTGAAGAATTCGCGCAATATCTCCGATCTGCTCCTCGAACACGCCCACCGTGTTCGGATTCGTCAGCATGAGCGCGGCGACATCCTGATCGACCATACGCTCGAGCGCCGCGGTGTCCACCATGCCCCGCGCATTCGAGGCTATATGCGCCACTTCATACCCGGCCATATGCACCGTGGCCGGATTCGTGCCGTGCGCCGAATCAGGAACAAGAACGCGCCTACGAGCATTGCCGAGCGATTGAAGCCAGGCACGCACGAGCAAAAGGCCTGTGAATTCGCCCTGCGCTCCCGCCGCCGGCTGGAGCGTCACCGCGTCCATGCCCGTGATTTCCGCGAGCGCCGCCTCCAGCGTGGCGGTGATTTCCATCGCGCCTTGCGAGCGCGAGTCCGGCTGATAGGGATGAATCCAGGCAAGGCCGTCCGTCCGCGCGACCGCTTCGTTCACGCGTGGGTTGTATTTCATGCTGCAAGAGCCCAGCGGATAAAGGCCGAGGTCGATCGCATAGTTCCATGTGGAGAGCCGGGTGAAGTGGCGGATGGCATCGACTTCGCTCACTTCCGGAAAATCTTCGATTTCCGAACGGGTATTCTCCGCGCCGAGCGCAGCGATGGGATCTAGCGAGGGCACATCCAGATCCGGGAGTTGGTAGCCCATTTTGCCGGGCGAGCTGATTTCGAACAGAAGCGGCTCGTTTTGAGTGGGGTGCGGGCGGACTTTTTTAATCACGTCGATTCACCGCCGCGGCGACCACATCCATATCCGAGCGGCCGGTCATTTCCGTGCAGCAGAACAGCATGGCGTCTTTGAGTTCGGGATAAAAGCGATCCAGCGGCAGGCCGCCGATGATTCGCTGCGCCCCCAGAGCAAAGTTAATCTGCTGTGGATCGCCCACAACCGCGGCAAATTCGTTGAAATACGGCCCGCTAAAGAGGCGGTGCAGTTTCCCGCCGAGATAATGCGCTTTCGAGAGGTTCTGTAACGCGAGCTCTCGCAAACCCTGCTTGCCGTATACGGCCATGAACACAGTAGCCATTAGAGCGATGAGAGCCTGATTGGTGCAGATATTCGAAGTCGCCTTTTCGCGGCGGATGTGCTGCTCGCGCGCGGAAAGCGTCAGACAAAATGCGCGGTTTCCGTTCGCGTCTTTGGTCTCGCCCACCAGACGCCCGGGAAGCTGACGCATGTGCTTTTCCTTGCAGGCCAAAACGCCCGCGAATGGCCCGCCGTAGCTGGGCGCGATGGCGAAGCTTTGCAACTCCCCGGCGACAATGTCGGCATCGCGGGGAGGTTCCAGAAGGCCGAGCGATACCGCTTCCGTAAAAACGACGATCAGCAGAGCTCCGCGCGCATGCGCGAGCGATGCGGCTTGCTTTACATTTTCGACAATGCCGAAAAAGTTCGGCGATTGCACAATCACGGCGGCCGTACGCGTATCGAGCTTGCTTTCGAGATCGCCAATATCGATGCCGCCGGAATCGCGATCGTAGGCGATCTCTTCCGCTTCCACGCGATAAGTCCGGAGGACTTCACGGTACTCCGGATGAACGCTGCGCGCCACGAGCACGCGGCCGCGTCCGGTCGCCCGCATGGCCATCAGCGCCGCTTCCGGAACGGCCGAAGATCCGTCGTACATGGAAGCATTCGCCACATCCATGCCGGTCAACTGGCAGATCATGGTTTGAAATTCGAAGATCGCGGTGAGCGTGCCTTGCGAGATCTCGGCTTGATAAGGCGTGTAGGAAGTGAGAAACTCGCCGCGCGAAATCACGGTATCCACCAACACGGGCCGGTAATGGCGATAAACGCCCGCTCCGAGGAAATTCGCATACCCAGCGGCATTCCCTGCGCCGCGCGCGCGGAAATAATCGATAATTTCGTATTCGCTTTTGCCCCGGGGAAGATTCAGGGGACGGTCCAGCAACACCTCCTTCGGAAGGTGCGCGTAAAGATTTTCCAACCGGGCGAGGCCGAGCGTATCGAGCATCTGGCGCCGCTCCGAATCAGACTTCGGTAGATAACGCAAAGAGGCTTATTCTGCTCCCACGTAGGCTTGGTAATCGGCGGCGGAAAGGAGTGCTTCGATCTCGGAAGGCGCCGTCACTCTGATTTTAACAAGCCACGCTTCGCCATGAGGGTCTTCGTTGAGCTTTTCGGGTTTTGTCGCGAGAAGTTCGTTTACTTCCATGACCTCGCCGGAAAGGGGCGAGAAGATATCGCTGACTGCTTTTACGGACTCCACGGAACCCATGGTTTTGCCCTGCTCCACGTTCGCTCCCAATTTGGGGAGATCCGCGTACACGATATCGCCGAGTTCCTCTTGGGCGTGATGGGTGATGCCGACCGTGGCGATATTGCCTTCCACGCGCACCCACTCGTGCTCCTTTGTATAGCGATAATTCTCGGGATACATGGGTTATCGACCTCGCTTGTAGAAAGGTGTGGCAACGGTGACCGCATCCACGGCCTGGCCCCGCACAAGAATGCCTATGTTCCGTCCGGTTTGCGCCCGGGCCGCGGGCAAGTAACATAAACCGATATTTTTGTTTAGAGTGGGCGAAGGACCGCCGCTGGTGACCCAACCGGCGGGCGATCCTTCCACGTATATTTCATAGCCATCGCGGCCGATGCCGCGGCCCCGCATTTCAAAGCCGGTGAGCTTGCGCGAGGGTCCATGCTGCTTGCGCTTCGTCAGCGCGTCGCGGCCGATAAAGGATTCCTTGTCAAGCTTAACGATCCAGCCCAGGCCGGCTTCGTAGGGTGTGGTGGTCGCGTCGATTTCATGGCCGTAGAGCGCCATTTTCGCCTCGAGCCGCAGAGTGTTGCGGGCTCCCAATCCACAGGGCAGAATTCCGAATTCCGCGCCCGCGGTCAGGACATCTTCCCAGATGCGGGGAGCTTCCGCGGGCGGAACGTAGATCTCGAATCCGTCTTCGCCAGTGTAGCCGGTTCGGGCGATGCGTGCCGGAGCGCCGCTGATCCGGCCATCGGTGAAGCCATAGTAGCGGATTGCGGCGAGGTCCGTGGGCGTGAGCTTTTGGAGCGTGTTCCATGCGAGAGGGCCCTGAACCGCAAGCTGCGCGTAGCGCTCACCCGCGTTCTCGACGGTGGCGTTGAAACGATTGTGTGCGGCGATGTGGCCGTAGTCCTTGTCCTGATTCGATGCGTTGACGCAAAGGAAATAATGGTCATTCGCGACTTTGTGGACCAGGATGTCATCGACGAAGCCGCCGTGCTCGTAAAGGAGCGCCGAATATTGGATCTGCCCGGGGCTCAAGCGCGAGCCGCCGTTGGTCGTTACGTAGTCTACAAGCTGCCCGGCTTCCGGCCCGCGGATCTCGATTTCCCCCATATGGCTGACATCGAACAGTCCCACGCGGCGACGAACCGCGTGATGCTCTTCGATGATGCCGGAGTACTGCACCGGCATATCCCAGCCGCCAAAATCGACCATTTTCGCGCCCATGCGGCGATGAATTTCGTTGAGCGGAGTAGTCCTCAGTAGTTGGGACGCAAGGCTCATGAATGCCCTAAAGTTAGCACAATCGGCGTGTTGCGCAAGTTGCGATCGCCGCCACTGAACGATGCGCCGTGATAGTAGCGCCGGGCCGAACCGATAGCGGCTATTGCGGCGCCTGCTTCGCAGGTTCTGCCAGCACGCCCTGTTCGTTCAAAATGACGATATCGGCCCGGCGATTGCGGGCGCGGCCTTCTTCGGTCTCATTGGAAGCCGCCGGGGCGCTATCGGCGTAGCCCGCTATCGACATGCGCGTTCGCGGCACGCCGAAGCGCGAAGAGAGCAACTCCAGCAAGGCGATACTCCGGGCGGCTGACAATTCCCAATTACTGCGAAACCGCGCGGTGCGGATAGGGACCGAATCGGTATGCCCTTCCAGCCGCACGGGATTGGGAACTTTGTCGATCGCGGACGCGACCTTTTCAAGGCCGTCGTAGGCCTCTGGCGAGATGACGTCCTCGCCGGAAGGGAACAGCGCAGCCTGATTGAAGCTGATCACCAGTCCGCGGGGCTGCATGTTTATTTGAATCCGTCCCGATTCGATTTCCTTCTTCAATTCCTCGGTGAGGATCTTAAGAGAGGGAACTAATTCGGCCGTTTGCTGCTTTTCCGCGGCAGGTTTCTCCATGCCGCCGGGACCATGCTGCATCGCGTTTCCGTGGCCTCGATCGCCCACGGTTCCTCCCAGAATGGCGGCCAGAATCGCGGGCATGTGATCGCCTTCCAGAGCTTTTTTAACGGATTCGGCAACCTGCTGCGCCTTGCCTTTGTCCGCTTGAGAGGACGCGAACATCACGACAAAAAAAGCGAACAACAGAGTGATGAAATCGGCGTAGGAGACCAGCCAGCGCTCGTGATTCTCCTGCTGTGGCCGTTTTTTCCGGCGCATTAAGCCGCCTCCCTACGCGACCTGCGATCTTTTTCTTCGACGGCGCGCGTTCCCGTGAACGCTTCCAGCCGGGCGCGAATCAGTTTCGGGTTCAGACCTTCCACGATCCCAAGAATGCCGTCGAGTATCAGTTCTTTTCTCTGAAGCTGCCGGTGCGCGCGGGCCTTGATCTTGTTCGCTGCCGGAAGAAAGAACAGATTGGCCGATCCCACCCCATAAACGGTGGCCACAAACGACACGGCAATCCCATGCCCCACCTCGTCGATATTCGCGAGGCTTTTCATTACTTGAATCAACCCCAATACGGCGCCGATGATGCCGATGGTGGGCGCAAACCCTCCCGCGCTTTCAAATACCTTCGCTTCCGCGTCCGAATTCTGCTCGTCGATATCGATCTCCAGTTGCAGGATGGAACGGATCTCCTGCAAATCCGCGCCGTCCACCGCCAAATTCAGCGCCTTGCGAAGAAAGGGGTCTTCAATTTCGTTCGCGATTTCCTCTAGCGATACCAGACCATGCTTGCGAGCCTTGGCCGCGTATCCGATAACCTCTTCCATGGCGGCTTCGAGATCCGGCGAAGAATCCATAAGAACTCCCGCCAGCCGCCCGATCGCGCCTTTTAGGGTTTTCAGCGGCGTCGAAACCATCACCGCGCCCGTCGTGCCTCCGAACACAATCAGAGCGGCGGTGAATTGAGCGACATCTTTTACTTTGCCGCCGTCGATCAGCAGACCTCCCACGATCCCGGCAAGTGCCACCGTCAGCCCCGCCAAGGTTATGAAATCGAGCCGCGCACCGCCCTTGGATCGTTCCGGCATGGTCAACTCAGCGCGCAACGCAGCCCGGCGTCTCGAAGTCGGAGCCAGTCGGGAGCGTTTGGGTTCCGACGCCGGACCGAAACACTGGTCTTCGCGCTGCGATTTGCCGCCGGAACGCGATCACCCGCCGGATAATTTCATCAGCCGATTCCAGGACCATGAACTTCTGCCCGTTCGTGAGGCTCACGATGGTGTCCGGCGTTGTCTCAATGTGTTCGATAAGGTCCGAGTTGAGGACCAGAGGGACATGGTTAATCCGCGTGACCTGGATCATGCCGTTCGGCCCAGGCAATAAGGGCCTTTGGACACTTATCGGCGGCTTCGCGGCTTATTTGAGCAGTCGCACAATTTCCCGCAGTTCTTTGCGAACCGCGTCCAGCGCGGCGGCAGCGCCGTCGAAAAGCACGGCTTGACGCGCCACCGGAGCATCGTCCGCCTTACCGGGCTTGGCCGAAGCGCGCGCCGCCACCGCCTTAGGCCGGGTCTCCAGGAATTTGCGCGCCCCTTCAATCGTGAAGCGCTGCTCGTAAAGCAGGCGCTTGATTTCGAGCACCATCTCGACGTCCTTACGGCGGTACAACCTGTGGCCGGTACCCGACTTCTTCGGGCCCAGCAAAGGAAACTCCGATTCCCAGAAACGTAGGACGTATGGCTTGATTCCCGCCAAGCGCGCCACCTCGCCTATCCGGAAGTAGAGCTTATCGGGGATTTCCCCCGTCTCCTCCGCCACTGCTGGCTGAATCGTGTTGTCGTCAGGCGAATTCATGACGGTACCCTTAATTCTAATGTCCCTGCTGGTTGGAATTCATCCCGTTCGGGAGGCCCTACGGGCGGGCCGGCCTCTGGACCGTGTGATAATGGCTCGCGGCGCCGCCGGGCCGCGCTTGCAGGAACTGATCGACCTTTGCCGCGCACGCAATATTCCGCTGCGGTTTGAATCCCGGGAGCAAGTGGACCGTGAGGCCGCCGGCGCCAACCACCAGGGTGTGGTTGCGTATGGCGCGGTCGAAAACTATGCGGCCCTGGAAGATACCGCCTCGTCTGCGGGCTTACATGTGGTGCTGGATGGGATTGAGGACCCGCACAACCTCGGCGCGGTGATCCGCACGGCGCATGCCGCCGGGGCCGCCGCCGTCGTCATTCCACAGCGCCGCGCCGTGGGCCTGACGGAGACCGTAGCCCGCGCGGCCGCCGGAGCGCTGGCTTATATCCACATCGTCCGCGTGACCAATATCAACAGGGCGCTGGAAGATCTAAAGAGGCGAGGATACTGGATTTATGGTTTAGATGAACGCGGCTCCGAAATCTTCGACGAGATCGATTATGCCGCGCCCACGGCGCTGGTTTTCGGAGCAGAGGGCCGCGGTTTGCATGAGCAAACGGCCAAACATTGCGATTTCCTGGTCCGCATTCCAATGCAGGAAGGCGCGGTGGCATCGCTGAATGTAAGCGTAGCCGCGGGTGTGGTTCTGTTTAACTGGCGCAGGCGGCGGAAGGCTCCCCGCGCCTCCCATGAACCAAAAACCTAGTTACTTATCCGTAACTTCCAAGCAAATATGTTACTCTCAGTTCTTAATGCGAACTGTCGATCTGATCCATCGCAAGCGCGACGCCGAAGAACTGTCGGCCGAAGAAATCGGTTTCCTCGTTGACGGTTACACAGGGGGAACGATACCGGATTACCAAATGTCCGCCTTCCTCATGGCGGTTTATTTCTCCGGGATGACGGACCGCGAGGTAAGCGCTTTAACTGAGCGCATGACCAGCTCCGGGGAAATGGTCGACTTGGCTTCCGTTCCAGGAATTAAAGTGGATAAGCATTCCACCGGGGGCGTGGGAGACAAAACCAGCCTGATCGCGGCGCCCCTGGCGGCGGCGGCAGGCGTGACCGTGCCCATGATCTCGGGCCGCGCCCTCGGCCATACGGGCGGAACGCTCGACAAGCTGGAATCCATCCCCGGCTTTCGGACCAATCTTTCCACCGACGAATTTCGCGAGCAACTGATCAAGCTCCGCCTCGCGTTTATCGGCCAGACGCCGCAAGTCGCGCCCGCGGACGGAAAGTTCTACGCCCTGCGCGACGCGACCGCAACTGTCGAATCCATCCCGCTGATCGCTTCCTCGATCATGTCGAAGAAAATGGCCGTCGGGTTGGACGCGCTGGTGCTCGATGTAAAAGTCGGTAACGGTGCGTTCATGAAAAAGCAGGTGGACGCTCGGCGTTTGGCGCAGATGATGGTGGGCATCGGCCGGCGTCTCGACAAGCGCGTGCAGGCTCTGATCACCGACATGAACCAGCCGCTCGGCTATGCGGTTGGCAATGCGCTCGAAGTTATGGAAGTTTCTCAAACATTGCAAAACGCGGGGCCTTCGGACTTGACCCGCCTTTCGCTCGAACTCGCCGCGCGCATGATTTATCTTGGCAAAATAACCGCGTCTCTCGAAGAAGCTCGCGAGCTGGCGCAGACCATGCTCCTCGACGGTTCCGGATATCGCAAATTGAAGGAAGTGATCGCGGCGCAGGGCGGCAATCCCCTGGTGCTCGACCGCTTCGAGCTGCTTCCCAATGCGACCGGCGCGCGAGAGATAACATCGCCGCGCGCCGGGTATATAAGCGCGATCGATGCCGAATACATCGGCATGGCGTCTTCGATGATTGGAGCCGGCCGCGATACCAAGGAAGACGGAATCGACCCTGCGGTGGGAGTGATTTTGGAAGTGAAGCCCGGACAAAAGGTCGATGCCGGAAGCGTGCTGTGCCGCCTATACTATACGAGAGACGAGCGGGTGGAAGAAGCCGCTCAGTTGGTCGAAGATGCGTTCCGGATTTCCTCCGCCGCCCCGGAGGAGCGTGCTTTGATCCTGGAAGTTGTTGGATAGCTGTGGGGCAGGTTGCCAACCTGCGGCGGGTTGCCAACCCGCCTGTCCGGGTGTTGTCGGCAGCGTGCCCGAAGCATAGCAGGCGATTAGCGTAGTGGAACGTTTCACCGGAATTCTGGGTATTCTCGCTGTTCTAGCCGTAGCGGCTCTTTTCTCTACTGCGCGAAGCGCGATCAAGCCTAGAGTCCTCGCCTGGGGTCTTGGCCTTCAGTTTGCCTTCGCATTTCTGGTTTTGAAAACCCCGCTCGCGCGCGGCTTTCAAGCCGTCGGCTCCGGCGTCAATCATCTGCTGGACTATTCCGCCGAAGGCAGCAAGTTCGTCTTCGGCGACAAACTGGGCGCGCCTAGCGACATGTTCGGCACGATTTTCGCTTTTCAGGTGCTGCCGATCATCATCTTTATCGCGTCCTTCTTTGGAATTATGTATTACCTCGGCATCATGCAGTTGTTTGTGCGCGCGATGGCCGTGGTGATGCAGCGCGTCATGGGCACCAGCGGCGCGGAATCCATGAACGTCGCCGCCAGCATCTTCATGGGCCAGACGGAAGCGCCGCTGACCATTCGTCCTTTTCTCGCCGGCATGACGGAAAGCGAGCTTTTCACCGTTATGTCCAGCGGAATGGCGCACGTGTCGGGCGCGGTGATGGCTGCCTACGTTCTGATCGCGCACGTCGAGATCCGCCACTTGCTTACGGCCGTAATCATGACGGCGCCTGCGACGCTGATGCTTGCCAAAATGCTGATTCCCGAAACCGGCAAGCCCGAAACCTTAGGCGGTGTGAAGATCGAAGTCGAAAGGCCTGGAGTCAATATCATCGATGCGGCTTCCCGCGGCGCATCGGACGGGCTCCATCTGGCGCTGAATGTCGGCGCTATGCTGATCGCCTTTATCGGGCTAATCGCGTTGGTCAATGGAATTCTGGGCGGTATCCACTCCACGCGCCTCTTCGGCTGGCTGCCGCCGACGTTGCAGGGAATCCTGGGCCATATTTTCGCGCCTGTCGCCTGGCTGTTGGGAGTCAAATGGAACGACTGCGCCACCGTCGGAAACCTGCTGGGCACGCGCCTCATTCTCAACGAGTTTGTAGCCTACGCGGACTTAGGTAAAATAGGAGCTTCACTAGATCCTAGGAGTTTCGTTATCGCGACCTACGCCTTGTGCGGGTTCGCGAACCTGAGTTCCATTGCGATTCAAGTCGGCGGGATTGGCGCGCTTGCTCCGTCTCGCAAGTCTGATCTGGCTCGCTTAGGTCTCAAGGCCGTGGCCTGTGGAACCATGGCGAATTTTATGTCCGCCTGCATCGCGGGAATGCTGGTTTAGGACGGCCGTTAGTTGGCCCCAACGAAGGGCATCAGCGGTATGAGTTTGTTCGGAGGGTAACAATATGGGCAAGGTCGGTGTCGTGCTCGGCAGCGGTCTCGGCGCCTTTGCGGAAGGCCTGCGCGGACGCGTCGAAACTCCCTATTCACAAATCGAGGGCTGGCCGGTTTCTACCGCGACCGGGCATGCGGGAAAGCTGGTAACCGGCCTCATCGGCGAAACCGAAGTCATTGTGCTGGCGGGCAGGGCGCATCTTTACGAGGGCTACACGGCGCACCAGACGGCGTTCGGGATTCGCGAGCTTCATCGCCGCGGAGCGAAGAGCGTGGTCCTGACCAACGCCGCGGGCGCCATCAACGTAAAATATTCCCCCGGGGATCTGGTGTTGATCTCCGACCACATTAACCTGTTGGGTGTGAACCCGCTCAGCGGACCCAACGACGAATCGCTGGGGCCTCGCTTTCCGGATTTGAGCGATGCCTACTCGCGGGAATACCGTGACATTGCGAAACAGGCCGGCGCATCGTTCGGGCTTTCGTTATCGGAAGGCGTCTATGCCGCCGTCCCGGGGCCGAGCTACGAAACCCCCGCCGAGATCCGCTATTTGCGCATCATTGGGGCGGACCTGGTCGGGATGTCCACCGTCCCCGAAACCATTGCGGCGAATCATCTGGGAATGAAGGTCCTGGCCATTTCCTGCGTGACAAACATGGCCGCGGGCATACTGCCCAAGAAGTTAGACCACGCCGAGGTGCTCGAAACCGGCGAGCGGGTTCGGGAAAAGCTGATCCAACTGCTAAATAATCTTATACCGCGGATTGCAGGCAGTGGAGCGGACAATCGGTTTTCGTCATCTGCTTCTCCCTAAATCGATGCGGCCGTAATACGGCGGCGCTATAGGCTTCCATTCAGCTCGCCTCGAGCGTGGCTCGAATATCGCGAAGCGTAATTACAAGCGTCATCGCCTCAGCCGGACATGGGTCAAAACCGAGCGCGATATAGAACTTTCGCGCCTCCTCAGAAATGGCGTGGACGACGATTCCGCGGACTCCAATCGCGTTCGCCGCCTGGGCAATGCGGCGGGCCGCATCTCGAAACAGCGCGCGTCCAAAGCCCCGCCCCTGATAACTTCGATCAACCGCCAGACGGGCCAGCACCACAACGGGAATGGGATCCGGAATGTTCCTTCGGAACCTGCCTGGGACCGCTGCTTGCACGATGGCGCCGGAGGCGAGGGCATAATAGGCGATAACGGTCTTTCCCTCGCAAACCACGTACGTCCTGGAAGCGCCATTTGCTTGGTTTACCCGGGCGCGGCGTCTGAGCCAATCATCCAAGACCGGCTCGCCCGAAGCGAAGTTGTCAAACTGATGCTCGTCGCTGAGTGGCTCGGGTGGCGAGAGAGGCTCACCTATTCCCACGGCGCGCGTGTCTGCATAGTCTTCCGAAGCTGCTTATTCGCCTTCGGCGGGGCATCCAAGCGTGCCAGGAATTGACGATATGCCTTAGGATCTATCATAAACACAGTGCGATCCAGAACCGTGTCTTCGGCCGCGCGGCGAGCAGCATCCAGAACAAAATCCGTCCGGTTTTTGCCTGCGATTTCCGCTGCCCGATCGATCAGTTCGCGGACCCGCGGCTTGATGCGAAGATTGAGCGCTTCGCGTTTATTGGCTTCGTGTTGTGTTGCTCGCACATCGTCCTCCTAAATCCAGCATAGCAGCCGTAACGACGTTGTCTTTACGGAGGCATGATTAGAGGCTGCCCGGCGGAGCCAGAGCCATACGAGTTTACAGGCGGTAGATCGTAACCCCGCTCAACAGCTTCGGATAGAAATCCGTGGACTTTTGCGGCATCACCCCTCCGGCGAAGGCGATGCGCGCCATATCCTCCATCGGGGTCGGCTCCAATAGAAATGCGATCTGCGCACTGTGGTCTTTGACTTGAGCGACGGCGGCATCGATTCCGCGAACGTACGTGATGTATTTCTCCTCGCGCACCGCCTCCTCGCCGATGCCCAACATATCGCCCAGGATCTCCTGATGAAGAACGGGGACATCGAGTTCCTCTTCTTCGCGCGGCCGCTCCAGCAAGTGAATCGCGCCGCGCGTTACGGCGGCGATCCGAACGCGATCCGGCTGTGGAATCTGCAACGCTTTCCTCACCCCATCGACGGATTCGCATGTCGTCACCGTCCACCCATTCGCCGCATGCTCCAGGAATTTCCGTCCGTCGAATCCATCCAGGTTCCGCAGGACTCGATGCGTCGCCAGAATCTTCAGCCCCGGCGAGTGCATATTCACGAACGTCATCATCACGTACCCGGCCGAGGGAATGCCTCGCGATTCGTTGCGAAACGCCAGAGCGGTTTCATAACGATGGTGACCGTCGGCGATCAGCAGCTTTCGCGGCGCCAGTAGCTCCTGGATTTCCTCGATCGTGGCCGGATCCGTAATGGCCGACAAACGGTGACGCGCTTGATAGTCGTCCAGCACATCCATCAGGGGCTTGCCGCCGTCTAACAGCCGGTCTACGTCCTGTTCCGGGTCTGGATAGAGCATGAAGATTTGTCCGAAGTGCGCGTGGGCCGCGCGGAGCAGATTCAGGCGATCCTTCTTCGGTCCGGAAAGCGTCTGCTCATGACGGTGCACCACTTTCGCCGAGTAATCCTCGATCTTTCCTAAACCGATGAAGCCCTTCCGCACCGCGCGCTCGCCCGTGTCGGGCACTTCGAATTCCTGCGAGTACGCGTAGAAGGCGGGAACGGAATCCTGCGCCAGAATGCCTTCTTGGATCCAGTTCTCGAGATAATCAGCGGCTCGCGTATATACGTTGTTCTTGTCGTCGTCGGACGCGAATCGCTCGCCCAGGATGATGCGGACGAGGTTGAAGGGGCTATTCTCCAGATACCGGGCTTGCATCTCCGGGCTGATCTTGTCGTAAGGCTGCGTCACCAGCCGCGCGGGATCGCCGGCTTTCGCGGTATAGCGAAATGCTTTGAACGGTTTTACAATCGCCACTAGGCGGGCACCGGTTTGGAGATTCTGGCCGCCCCGGTTGGACGGAGCAGGAGCAGGCCGCCAGCAAGAGCCACTCCAATTGCGATCCACTGCGTGATGGAAAGCGGCAGCCCGAACGGCAGAGCTTGTTCGTGGAAGCGGGTAAATTCGATCAGGAAGCGGATGACTGAGCTAACAACCAAATAAAGGCCGATAATCTTTCCCGGTTCGTGCGGCTTGCCGAAGCGCCACATCAAATAGCCGAACAACAACGCCTCCGTCGCAAATTCGTAGAGTTGGGAAGGATGTAAAGGCGTCTCGAGCGGGACGCCGGTCAACGCCCACGCCTGCGGATTGTGAAATGTCACGGCCCAGGGCAGATGCGTCTCCTTGCCCCAGCAGCAGCCAGCGGCAAAACAACCCAAACGCCCGATGGCATGGCCAATGGCGATGCCCGGAGCGAAGCAGTCGGCCGTTTCCAAAAACGGCAGCTTGGACCGGCGCATGTACAGGAAAGCCACAATCAGCGCCAGAATCAGGCCCCCTTGAAACACACCCGCCGCTTGCAAAAAGCCGAGCGAGAATACCTGCACATCCGGCCAATCGAACCAGATCATCAGCAGCTTTGCGCCGAGCAATCCGGCAAGAGCGACGTACACTGCCAGATTGGTGACAAGATCGCCGTTCAAGCCGCTGCGGCGCGCAAGCCGAACCGTGATCCAGAGGCCTACCAGGAAACCTAGAGCGACCAGAACGCCGTATGTGGGGATATAGAACTTGCCGAATTCGACGAGCTTCGGGAGCAAGCTTCAGCATAGCATCCGAAGATTAAACGCTACTTTCCTGTTTTCTTGCCCTGCGCGGCCGCGATAACTTTTTCCCGCTCCCCGCGCGACCACGCATCCTGAATCTGATCTTCCGAGTACCCGGCGATGCGCCCGACCAAAATAAACGCGGGCAGGGCATGCGGCAGGGTCTTCCAGCGCGCCATCTCCACCAGCGAGAGTAAAGCCCGCTCGCGTAACTGGGCGAGGATGCCGGCATCGCGCGTGTCGGTTAGAATTTGCAGCGCCGACATTCCGCGGTTGCGGTCCGACCAAGCCAGCGAATTAAGCATCTCGATGAACCACGTTGGCTCGATTCTGATGCCCGCCTTGGGATTTAGCCGCGCGTACACGGCCAATGCCATCAGGCCGCGCGCCGCAATATCGCGCACGCCCGGATCGGCATCCTTCATCGCGAACTGCATCTCAGTCAGCGCGACCTTCTTATCAGGCGCGTAGCCGATGATGTAGACGGCGGCGGCGCGCTGATCCTCGTCCTCTGAATCGTGCAGGACCATTCGCAAATCCTCGAGATGCTGTTCGGCTACCGACGGGAACATATCCTGAACCGCGCGCGCGGTCTGATCGGCCATCCGCGAATAGCCTTCCGTCAGATCTTCGGCGGTCGATCCCCGGCGCACCGCATCGTTGAACACTTCCTGAAACCTGCGGTAAGCCGCGAGTACCTCATCGGGAAGCTTCGAATCGCCCTCGGGCGGATCGCGCAATTCGAAATGCGGCGCTCCGCGCTCCTCGATTCCGACATAAAGGATCATCTTGTCGTCGTCGCAACAGACTGCCTCTAAATGCGATTCGATTACTCCCGAGAGCTTATCCAGGCTCTCCTCCGCGTTGCCCTTCGACGGGGGAAGGAAATCGCCCTCCCGCACGCCGAGCGTCTGCCGGATCTTCGCCTCCGAGATCTTCCGCAGCCCGAAAAAATCGATGGTTCCGATGCGCGGCGGCGATTGCGCGGCAGCAGCAGCAGCGAGCAACAAGGCGAGTGAATACCGGCGCATGAATCGTTGGACGCGGCGGCGCGGGCCGCCGTTATAGCTGTTTTTCCGCAAGCGGGCCGACCACCGGCAAAACCCACCGCTCATTGTTATAAGCCTTGTACATCAGCGCCAGCCATAAAACAAAAACGCCCAAGCCGAACGCGGACCAGATGGAGGCGGAGATCACCCAGCCGGCGAAAGGAATCAACATGAAGCTGTGGGTCACGATGTTGAGAATGATGCTGACCACGATCACTGCAATCCAGGCGAAGATCGACTGGAAAGCGTGAAACCGGATGTTCCGGTTGCGATTATACGGCTCCATCACCAGAAACAGCACACCCGTCAATACGCCGAGCAGATAACACAACGCGGCGGCGACATTTTCCTGTAAACCTGGCAGCGCGGCCGATGCGCGCGGTGGTGGCGCCGCTCCGGGAGCCGCCGCTCCGCAATTGCCGCAGAAATTTCCGCGCAACTCAGAGCCGCAATGGGAACAAAAGGGCATCTTTGCTCTCCAATTTACACCAGATAGCGAGCGGAATACCCCGGGCCGGCCCGACCGGCGCCCGAGTGTTAACCGCGTGAGCCGACGTGAATTACCTTTCCTGGCTGTGCCGCGTCAATGGCGGCCGACAGCTCCGGCAATAATGGACGGTAGTATTCCATCCGATTCCTTCGGACGTGCATGATGATGATTCCAAATGTGAGCTTATCCAGATTGTGCTGGAACTCGAAACCGCGGTCCGTCACGAACACGTCGAATCTCCCTTGGATCGCGTCTATCAAATGGTGATCTCGAATCTGGCGCCATTCAGTCGTGACCGCAGTCACAACGTCGTGTTCTGAGAATGCCTGTCGCAATCGCGGGTTCACGCATTCATCGATCAGGATACGCACTCGATGAGCCGGTCCTTGGCCAGCTCTAGGAATTGCACCGCCTGATCGCGATTTACGACTGGAAAATCGTTCAGGAAATGGTCCAGCGTGTCGCCCTCCTCAATGTAGTCGAGGAGCGTTTGGACGGGAACCCTTGTCCCCGTGAAGCACGGGGTCCCGTGCATGATTTCGGGGTCTACCGAAACTATTTCTGCAATACGAGCTTTTTGCTCGGATCTCACATCCATAGTTTAGGGCAGGGTACCTCACATGTGCAGCCACGTAGCCGCCGTCTTCATCCACTCGAATAAGAACGTCTTCCGCCCTTCGCGGTCGTGCCACCACGCATGTGTCGTAAAGTGCGTGTCCGGAGCCGATACCACAATAAACTGAATGCCCGGCGCGGCTGATCGAAATTCATTGCCCGCGCGACGGGTGTGATATGTGCTCGTAACCAGCAGCACGCGATGTGCGCCCAACTTCCTAAATTCTTGCGCGGCGGCTATGGCTTCTTCGTGAGTGGAACTCGCCAGGTTGGGAAAAGGTACAAAGTACGATTGCGGATAACCCGCGCGCACGGCAAACGGGATCGCCAAATCGCATTCATTCAGGCCATACAGGCCGTAAGGCCCGCTGATAACGGCTTGAGAGACGTACCCTTCCCTCGCAAGCGCGGCTGCCCGAAGAATGCGGTTGCCGGTCTGATCTCCGGCCGGGACGAATGCCACATCGGCATGCTGCGGAGGATCGGATTTATCTAAAAACCCGCCCAATCCGGCCAGGATTTGGTTGTGCAGGAGGGCGCAGCCCGCGACCGCCGCCAAACAGCCCAGCGCAATGAGCCGCAGTGCCCGATTCACCTATCTAATATTTACTTTTCGTCGGAGCTGCGCTGATCCAAGTGACCGACGGTCTTCAGGCGCTGGAACATCCGCTCCACTTCTTCTTCCTCTTCGGGAAGCAGAAGCTGGTAACGCGGCGCTGGAAGCTGCTTTTGCGCGGTTTTGGAAGGCTCGCCCCAGAACTGGCGGTAGGGAATGCCATCCAGCAGCGCTTCGCGCGAGTACCGCCGCAAATATCGCAGCAGGCTACCGCAGGAATCGGCATCGCCGGGATGCACCAGCAGAACCCGGGTATCCTCGCCGTTTTCCCCGCGCAATGTCAGGTGAACGGCAAGGGGAATATTCCATCCGGTCTGATCCAGGCGGCGAATGGAGCTCCACGCGATCTGGCGCGTGCCGACCTTCAGATGTTTCTCATCGATCTCAATCGCCGGGCGGAACGCGAGCATCAAGAGAACCACTGCCGGTAATGCAAAAAGAATGGCCGCAAGCCATGCGGGACTGAAGCTCGCCGGAAACCCCACCCAATCGGGAACCCAGGCTCGTACGATCTCCTCCCAAGAGGCGCCCCAGCGCAACGCGATTCCAGCCGAGAGCAACATTCCCGCGGTCGCGGCAAGACCCATCGAAAGGTACCGTCGTGAGGGAGTAAAGCGAACCACCGGGCGACTCACATTTCTAGGCTACACCATCTTCCGGCAAAGCTCGAATCAGTTTTTCCCGACGCTGAAGCTGTGGGGCAGGCTTGAGCCTGCGGCGGGATTCAGCCCGCCTGTAAACGGTTACTAAGCGTTAGAAGCTTCCGTGCGCGTGCAGCAGTCATGCGTGTATTCATGCCGCATCAGCGCCGACCGCGCTTCGTCAAGGTTCTTGCGCGCCCGTTCCGCGCGCTGCCAAGCTTGATTAAACTCGCCGCCCGGCGCATAGGGGAGCACTTCCACCGCGTCGCTGAAACTTTTCGCCGCCAGGCGATAGAGTTCCACGAAAGCGCACCATTCCGCACAGGGCGTTTTCTGTGCCTGTGACCTCCTTGCATGGAGACGAATCGGGGGAGCGGCCATTGTTGATACGGACATCGTTAACCTCTGGTTCGTGGAATCGTGTTGGTGTCGGACGCAGGCGCCAACATGCGTCATTACTCTTCTACTTTTCGGACAGGGAAATCAGCATCTTTAGAGAACTCTGAGGAGAGAATCTAAAAGTGCTCGGCGGCTTTCAGAGGACGTTCAGTACCGCTATTACAATGTTAAACCTTTTCTGTTTCCCTCTTCAAGAAAAAAATTTAATTACCCCCATTTTTGATTATTTGAACTTCTTCGACGAACATAGCCAACGGGCCGCCACTCATTGCTTCCATCCTTCAAGACAGTCTATTTCTAAGCCAAACGACCTACCGAGTTATAGTCGAAGTAAGTGAGTCTGCCCCTTTTCGATCAGACCCCCGCGTTCGACCGTGCCGGATTGGCACATAGCTTACAGGGGCTGGCCCGGCAAGGCGTCTGGATCGGAACCAGCTCATGGAAATATGAGGGTTGGCTCGACCAGATCTACACGCGTGACCGGTATCTACTTAGAGGACGCTTCTCCCCGCAGGCGTTTCAGGAAAACTGTCTCGCGGAATACGCCGAAACCTTTCCAATCGTGTGCGGGGACTTTTCCTTCTATCAATTCCCCACCCCGGAGTTCTGGCGGAAGCTGTTCGCCTCCGCGCCCCCGGCGCTGCGATTCGCGCTAAAAATCCCGGAAGAGGTCACGGCGGAAGAGTTCCCAAAGCACCCACGTTACGGACCGCGCGCCGGATCGAAAAACGATTCCTACATGAATGCCGAAGCGCTGCGTCTGCAATTCCTGCAGCCACTGGAGCCTTATGCGGCAAGGATCGCAACTTTAATATTCGAATTCGGCGCCCGAGGCGCGAGCACGCGGCGCTTTGTGTCACGGCTCGAAACGCTGCTCGGGCAATTACCCGATAGATTCCGGTATGCCGTTGAAGTCCGCAATAGACAGTATCTACAACCCCGGTATTTCAAGTGTCTGGGTTCGCACCGTGCCGCGCATGTTTTGAATTCCTGGACACGCATGCCTCTTTTATCCGAGCAGATGACTTTGCCCGATGTATTTCCCACGGATTTTACAGTGGTACGCGCATTATTGCGGCCGGGGCGGAATTATGCCGATGCAGTCGCACAATTTCAGCCATATAAGGAAGTCCGCGATGAAAACCCCGAGGTGCGCGATTCCTTGCGCGCGCTGATCAAACGCATGCGCGAGGAGCGCCGTGCCGCCTACATATTCGTCAACAACCGCCTGGAAGGGAATGCACCCGAAACCATTCGCGCGGTGGTCGAAGGATGAAACTGCCGGTCGACGAGCTGCTGCCGGCAATTACCGCTGCTCTCGCCCGCGGCCCGAACCTCGTAATCGAAGCCCCGCCCGGGGCGGGAAAGACGACGCGAGTTCCACCCGCGCTCCTTTCGCATGTCCGGGGCGAAATTTTGGTTCTCGAACCAAGGCGCCTCGCCGCCCGTATGGCCGCCCGGCGCGTCGCCTCGGAGCTGGGGGAAAGCCTTGGCGAAACCGTCGGATATCAGGTCCGCTTTGAGGACATTGGCGGCCCGCGGACGCGTTTGCGGTTCGTAACCGAAGGTGTATTGACTCGCAGGTTTCTTTCCGATCCTTCGCTAGAGCGCGTGGGCGCGGTGATCCTGGACGAGTTTCACGAGCGGCATTTAGAAGGAGACCTGGCCCTTGCCCTCCTCCGCCGGGTGCAGGCCGAAGGCCGCCGCGACCTGAAGATCATCGCAATGTCGGCGACCTTGGACGCCGCTCCGATTGCACGATTCCTTGGAGATTGTCCCGTGGGAGATTGTCCCGTGCTTCGGACAGAAGGCAAGCTGCACGCGCTTTCGATTGAGTACACGCCACACTCAGGCGCGGCACTAGAGGCGCAAGTCGCGGGCACCGTTGAGCGTTTAGTGAAGGCGGGTCTCACCGGAGATGTGCTGGTGTTTCTTCCAGGCGCGGCCGAGATCCGGCGGGCAGCGGACGCGCTTTCACGGCTTAAGGACCGTGCCGGACTGCTCGTGTTGCCGCTACACGGCGATCTCACCCCGGCCGAGCAGGATCTTGCGGTATCGCCCGCGGATCGCCCCAAGGTGATCCTATCCACCAACATCGCGGAAAGTTCGCTGACGATTGAAGGTGTCACGACGGTAATCGATAGCGGCCTCGCCCGTGTCGCCGCTGACTCGCCCTGGACTGGAATTCCAACCTTGCACGCTCAGCGAATTAGTCAAGCTTCGGCAACTCAGCGAGCGGGCCGCGCTGCCCGGACGATGCCCGGCCGCGTGATCCGGCTTTACACCGCGGAAGATTTCCATCGCAGACCCGCGGCCGATACGCCGGAGATCGCACGCCGCGAGCTGTCGCAAACCGTGCTGATGCTGCGTGCGATGAGAATTCGCGATTTGCATTGGCTCGAGCCGCCGCCCGAAGCGGCCCTCGCCGCGGCGGAAGCCCTGCTCGACAAACTCGAGATCACGCCCGAAATGGCGGATCTTCCGCTGCCGCCGCGTCTCGCGAAATTGTTGCATGACGCCGTCCGTCTTGGCGTACCCGAAAAAGGATGTGCGGTAGCGGCCGTCCTCAGTTCAGGCGAGCGTGGATCGTCCGATCTGTTGACGCTCGTCGAATCGCCGTGGCAGCCGCAAACGAAGCGGATATTCGATCAGCTTCGGCGCCGCTTCCGCGGCCGCGACGATCGGAAAGCAGGCGATACGGCGATTCTGCAAGCTGTACTGGCCGCCTTTCCGGATCGCGTCGCGCGCCACCGGCGCGATGGCGACCTGCTGCTCTCCTCGGGCGGCTCCGCGCGGCTCCCGGTGAGATGGAAAAGCCGCAGCCATGAGTTCCTTATCGCCATTGATGTCGAGGAGCGGCGCGACCGGGGCCTGCCTCTGGTCCGCTTGGCCGCGCCGATCGAGCCTGAATGGCTGCTTGAAAAATCCACCGAGCGGACCGCCCTTGAATGGAACCGCGCGGCCGAACGTGTTGAGCAGGTGACCGCGCTGCTTTACGATCAGCTCGTGATTGAAGAGACACGCGCGCCCGCGCCGCCAGCTGGTGACACAGCCCGGTTGCTTGCCGCAAAAGCGCGCGAAGTAGATATCGGCCGCTTCCTGGATCGTGATGAACTTGAGCAAACGGAAGCCCGCGCCGCGTTCGCGGGCATTAATATCAATGTGAGTGCCGCGCTCGATGAGCTCTGCCAAGGCCGTACAAGCTTCGCCGAGCTTTCCTCCGCCGGATTGCTAACCGCGCTCACACCACCCCGCCTGAACCAGCTCGCGCCCGAGCGCATCGCGCTTCCAGGCGGCCGCCAGGTAAAGGTTCACTACGAACGCGGCAAACCGCCGTGGATAGAATCCCGTTTGCAGGATTTCATGGGCATGCGTGAAACGCCGCGAATCGCGGGGGTACCGCTTGTCGTTCACCTGCTCGCGCCGAACCGCCGCCCGGTTCAGGTTACGACGGATTTGGCCGGCTTCTGGCAGCGCTTGTATCCGCAAGTCCGCCGGGAGCTATCGCGCCGCTATCCAAAGCATCATTGGCCGGAGTAGGGGTATTCTGCTTCGCTCACTTCGCTTTGGCGTCCTGCTCGGTGGCCCTTTCGCGCGTCCGCTTACGAGATAGAGCCCGGCGTTTCGGGTCTTTATCCACAGAAGCGCGCTTACTCGGCGCACCGGCAGCCGACCGGCCCGGAGCCTCGCCTCCCAATACAACGCTGTACCGTTCTTCGAGCGCTAAAATCTCGTCGAAGGTCATTACATCAACAGGCGGCATAAACCTCTCCTACTTGCGATTATACGTTCTTTGGCGCAGCGGCAGCAGCTTGCCATTTTGCTTCCAGAGTTTGTTTCAGGTGAAGATACGCTGCCCGTGGGACGATCATTAGGTCTTCCGTATCCTTGTGCCAGTTTACGAATTTGTCGTAAAAGCTCTTAGAGTTCTGCGTGCACTCTCCCCAGATCGCCGCCGCTTCAATCTGATCTGCGGCAAAACAGATGTGATGAAGGAAGGCTACTCCCACTCCGGAAGCCGTTTTATCGATCAGGTCTGGGCGCGCGGTTACCACATCAAGAGCAATGCTATTGCACCACGTCCGCCGGTAATTGCATAACCCGATGATTCTCCGGTTCGAGGAGGCTCTGGCTACAGCCAAAACGCTCACTTCTACACGCGGATTATCGATCACCATCTCCTTTAACCGGTGCACGGAAAGCGCGGTTTCCCCGAAACTATGAGCCTGATCCCAAAGTCTCGTTGCATGTCCAGCCAGCCACAGCGAGTCGCGCTGCGACGGACTCGGACTCTCAATCGATTTATCCCAGCGCTTGATTTCCGCGCGCAAATGATTCAACTGCGCTTTATTCCCGGCATAAAGTATCTGGATTTGGCCTCTGCTTACAGGTATCGATGTGCCCTGCGGAATACAACTGCTCCAGGGTGTATTGGCCATCAGTTCCAGTCCCGCGTTTCGAGGTGAACTTTCGCGGTCGGGCCAAGAGCGGCATACGCCCGCTCCGGCACAGGGACGTCCGCATCCGCGCGGCTGCCGCCATCCAGCAGGATAAGCGGCATAGGAGTGTCGGGGCTACGATTCAACGATGCCCACGAATATTTGGCAGCGTATGTCAAATCCGCTCCCAGGGGCTGCCGTTCGATCTCCACGATCAAATAATCCGACCACAACGGCAGGCGCGCCATGTGACCGGCGACTACAGGATAGCCGTTTACATACTCGTGCTCGTGCACCGCGATGTATATGCTAAAAACCTCGCGGTGCCCGGGCATCTTTCCGTCCAGCAGGAAATTCGTAAATAAAGGCAGTACCCGATGCATTCCAACGTTCTGGCGGTTTAAAGTAATCGGGCAAAAATGGTTCAGCGTGCGCTGATGCAACAGCATCGGCAAGCTCTTGATGCCGATCTCGACTTCAAAGTGATATGCCTTGTCGCGTCCACCGTGTGTTAGGGGGTCGAACGGAAGGTTGAAATCCGTTAAAGTAGCTTTGGCCTGCACATCGCCGAAAAGAAACCGCCGCAAATTCTGATAGCCCTCCTCCGAATTCACCATTCCAAAGCGACCGCTATGGCAGCGGTGAATAAAAGCTTGATGCGCTCCGTATAGGTATGCGTTCTCGATTTGCACAAGTCCATCGCTTTGCGGGCCTACCGAAAAACGCGACAAACCGTAAGCTACTTCATAATCGCGGGCGTTTGTGCCCACAATGCACAGCGTTCTTTCATTCGGGAACGCATTGGCGGAGCGTGGATCGAACCTCGCGGGCGGAGAGGCCGTGGCCCGGGTTCCAGGCGTCAGGAATTCATACATCCGCTGACGCCCGAAATTGTCTGAATCCGCAATTCCCAGCCAGTCGCGTGCTCGCTCCAGAACGCCGTGGCCGACCTCGAACTCGATGCCGCCATGCGGCGTTCCGAACGTCACGAATTTATCGATAAGCTGGCTACTTTGGCCGCCGTTGTCCGGAATTATTTTTTCGGTTAAGCACCGGCACACCAAACCACCCATCGAGTGCGCAACCAAGTACACACGGTCGCAGCCGGTCTCGGTCTGAACGTGAAGAATAAACTCGTACAGACTCTTTGCCGCCTCTTCGATCGTGAGCCGCCGTCCGCGCGGCCGGCCGTCTTCGAACGTGCGTGAGGTTTCGTCATAGAAGCGAAAAATCCAGACTGTACGCTGCGATTCGGTAACTCCTTCGGCCGTTTGACGGCTGCCTAGAAATGCATCGCTGTATCCGTAGTCCGTCACCAGACGCAAAATCGGACTCTCGAAAGCGAAAAACGTCGCATGGCCATCTTGATTTATCCGGTAGTGAGTTGCGCCTTGATTGAAGCCGTAGAACGGATCGTCTACCGTATCCTCGACTTCAGATTGCGTCATCGCGTAGCCGCGGACATAGACGATCGGGCGGAAGCTGTCGGAAGGCATAGGGCTGATTGTATACTCGACGGCGTATCGCGGTGTGAGTTCAATTATCCGAAAGTTGGCTTGCGCTCAAAAGGACTCGTCAAATATCGCCGAGATCGGATTTCACTTACTGATTTAGGCCGCGCTGCCCTTGACCGCCTTTCCCGGACCAGAGCGCAAATTACTTACTGTGCTTTTGCAGCGCTACCCAGCGTGTATGTGTAGATTGTGAGAATCCTGCCAAATTCATCGAGCGTTCCGAGATGTCCGGCAAAGAGAAATACGAACAAGGAGTGGAAAAGATGGTTGACGATAAGCGCGCCCAGGCCAACGCCGAGGCAGCAAGCGCCAAGCAGATCGCGGACAGCTTGGTTTGGCTTATTCAGGGGTTCGTCTACCGCGGTTGTTGTCCTCACGGTAGCTTGCGCCAGCCATTGCAAAGGAAATGACCGCCACGAGCAGCGTGTTCTCTGAGAATTCCGTACGTTTCTCGCAGTAACGCCAATCTATATTTCCAACAAATAACCCTTTTTGCCGACGTTCATTGCCCGCGTCTTCCCAATCTGCACGACCGTCCCTTCGGCCTCGTGAATGTGCCCGCAAAAGAAGTACCGCGGCTGCACCCGTTCGATGAATTCAGCGATAGAGCGGCTGCCGGCATGCAGGCCGTCATGGATGCGATCGAGCGCGGTGTTAAGAGGCGGGCTATGGCAGATCATCACCAGCGGGCTAAAGTCGTCGAATGTGCCTAACCGCGCGGCCAACTCCTCTTCGGTGTACTCTCCCGGAGTATCGAATGGCGTCGGACTCGAATGCCCGAGCCCGCCCCAATGCACGCCTCCCGCTTCGAACCGCTGGCCGTGAAAATTCGTAAATCCGAACTTCCGGCACAACGCGGCGATATCGGCCTCCGATTCGTGATTCCCAGGCAGCACATAAACCTTATCCGCGCGATGCTCCATGGCTTTGCCCATCGCATCCAGCCCGCGTCCCCAATTGACCAAATCGCCGGCGGCGAAATAGTAATCCGCGTCAACGCGCATCAGGTTCTCAAGCGCGCGAACGTCGTTGTGTAGATCGGAGAAGATCAGCGCGCGAGTCATCTACTTGCGGCCGTCGTCAGCCTGGCGAGCCCGCGCTGCACCACCGGGTCGCGGGCCATTTCGATTTCGTCGCCCTTGGCCACGCCGAATTTGAGCGTCGCGATCTCCTGCTTCAGCCGGCTCTGAATCCATGGCCGCTCGCTCGACCACTCCGCCGGGGAGGGTTGGATCGAGTGCGCCGAACAGTACACCTTAAAGTCATCCAGCACGGCTGCGGTCACGTCGAAATTTTCGGGGATTTCATGGTCGCGTATATACTCGCCGGAGAAGGAAGTCAGCACGCCGGAAGCGTCTAAAACCGCTCGCAACCGCGTTTGCGCCTCCGGAAAAACTACTTCGTCGGGTTGAATGCCGCCGCCGCCATTCACTATACGGCCGGAATCGGTCTTGTACGGACCCTTATCCACCACGGTGGCCGCGCCAAGCTGCCCTTCTCCTAGCGGCTTCTGGATGGATCGTCCGCTGGGCGTGTAATAAAACGCCGTGGTCAATGCCAGGCCGCTGTTGCCGCTCAAAGTGAATACCTGCTGCACAAGGCCCTTGCCGTAAGTCGGCTCGCCGAAAACCAGCGCGCGGTCATGATCCTGCAACGCGCCGGATAATATTTCGGACGCGCTCGCCGTTCGGGCGTTCACCAGGACCACAAGTGGAAATTCATAGCCCTTGTCGAGTTTGGGCACGCGGACCACTTGATCTTCGGCGGTCCGGCCGCGCGCGGAGAAGACCACCTGATCGGGTTTCAGAAACAGCGCTGCGACCTCCAACGCGGCTTGCACCGACCCGCCCGGATTATTGCGCAGATCCAAAATCATGCCTTTGAGATTCGCGCCGCCGAGTTTTTCGATCGTGTCCCGCACCAGTTTTCCGGTGGGATCCTCAAATCCGGTGATGCGCAGATAGCCCACATCGGGAGCAACATGGAAAGCGCGGTCGACACTTGGAGTATTCACCAAATCGGGCGACATATCGATGCGCATCAGCATCCCGCCCGGGCGCACGACATCCAACGTCACATCATGCTGCCGGGCTTCGGAAAGAAGCTGGATGAGCTGCTCAAATTCGAGCCGGGCCAGCGCGATGTTATTAATGCCGACAATTTCGTCACCAGCCGAAAGTCCCGCCTTCGCGGACGGCGTCCCCGGCAGCGCCTGAAGCACAATGACCCGGCCCGGGAGCACGCTGACGATGCTGCCGAAACCCTTCTGCTCGCTGCGCTCCATCTGTTGAAGCTGTTGAAACTGACCCGGGTCGAAGAAGCTCGAATGCGGATCGAGCGTCCGGAGCATTCCAGGGATCGCGCCCTGATAGAACGCCATGTCGGGTTCCACCGGGTCCGCAGCTTCGCCGATCACGACGTTAAACACATCGATCAGCTTTTTGACTTCCGGAAGCAGCTTCTGCGCAGGGTCCGGGTCCGCTCCGGAAAGGGCAGCGCAAGCAAACAACAATGGCAGCAGTCGGCGGGTAAGCACGAAAAAACCTAAAATCCTAGGGTAGCGGAAAGCTCTGTCTGTCCGCGAAAGGATGTGCGCTGTGGGCCAAGCTTTAGCCGAGCTTTAGCCAGCTTTAGCCTGCGGCGGGCTTCAGCCCGCCTGAGCGGTTACAGCAACTAGGCGGCCGGCGAACGTGGCTAGCGAGACGTTCAAAGCCACAGCGCCGTAGCCGTACTACCGGCCGGCGCGCAAGCAGCGCCGCGCGGCGGCGGCGCGGAGCTCGCCGCCAACTCCGCGATCATCTCGGCAAAGGCGGTCGCAATGCGCGCGAGCCCGAACCCAGTTCACGTCGGCCACAGTACCGGAACCTTCAAGAACCCAACCTGTTGCATCGCAAAGCGGCACGCGACCCCGCCACCGCGTGGTAACCCGATGAGAGTGAGATGAATCAATTATCCACCCCACTGGCTTCGTTTATTCGACTTGGCGCCACACTGGGTTCGTTTTTCCGAGCCGGGGGTTGCAGGGACAACCAAGCGCCTATAACTGCAAATTATGTCCAAACCAACTATTATTGATTTGCCAAATCCACGCCCCTAGCAGGATAATAATAATTCGCTCGAATGAATCTGAAAATCCTCCTCCTGCCCGGCGACGGAATCGGGGTCGAAGTAACGAATGCGGCCGCCGACGTGTTGAAAGCGGTCGCCAAGACGTTCGGTCACACCCTGGACTTGAGCGAAGGCCTTTTAGGCGGCATCGCGATTCACAAAACCGGCGTGCCTCTTCCCGAGGAAACCAAGAATCTGGCAATGCAGGCGGATGCGACGCTGATGGGCGCCGTCGGCTTGCCGGAGTTCGACACCGCTCCGCCGAGCCAGCGGCCGGAAGCCGGGCTGCTCGGCCTTCGAAAAGCCCTCGATGTTTTCGCGAACCTCCGTCCCGTGGTCACCTATCCCGAGCTGATCGAATCTTCGCCGCTCAAAAATCACGTGGTCTCGGGCACGGACATGATCATCGTGCGCGAGCTGACCGGCGGCTTGTATTATGGCCAGCCGCGTGGAATCGGCAACAATCGCGGATTTAATACGATGTCATACACGCGCGCCGAAGTCGAGCGCGTCACCCACATGGCCTTCAAGTTGGCGCGCAACCGCCGGAAGAAGGTCACAAGTGTCGACAAATCCAACGTGCTTGAGGTGTCGCAGTTCTGGCGCCAAGTGGTCTCGGAGATCGGACCGCAATACCCGGACGTGCAGCTTGAGCATATGCTGGTGGACAACGCCGCGATGCAAATGGTGCTGCGGCCCACGCAGTTCGATGTGATGCTCACGGAAAACACTTTCGGCGATATTTTGAGCGACATCGGCGGCATTCTCGCCGGCTCGATCGGGATGCTGCCGTCGGCGTCGCTTGGCGCGACGAAAGGTCTTTACGAACCGGTGCACGGCTCGGCCCCGGACATAGCCGGGCAGAACAAAGCCAATCCGCTGGGCGCGATCGGCAGCGTCGCGGCGATGCTTGAATATACGTTCGGGCTGGTGAAAGAAGCTCAGGCGTTGAACGCCGCCATCGGCAAAGTGCTGGCGTCGGGAAGAGTAACCGCCGATCTGCGCCCCAAAGGCACGCCCGCAACCACGCAGGAGGTCGGCGAAGCAGTAGGTCAAGCTTTAGCTTTGACCCGAGTTGAGGCAATATGAAAGCGCGCACAATTGTAGAAAAGATCTGGGATAACCACGTCGTAACGCAACAGCCCGGCGCGCCCGCGCTGCTGTATATCGACCTTCACCTGGTCCACGAAGTCACTTCCCCGCAGGCGTTTTCCATGCTGCGCCAGCGGGACCTCAAGGTCCGCCGTCCGGATCTCACCGTTGCGACCATGGACCACAGCACGCCCACGTACTCCCGAACGCTTCCCGTCCTGGATCCCGCCGGCGCTGCGCAGCTTGAGCAGATGGAAAAGAACTGCGCCGAGTTCGGCATCCGCTTGTATAACCGCCTGAGCGACCATCAGGGCATCGTGCACGTGATCGGCCCCGAGCAAGGCCTCACCCAGCCGGGAATGACGATCACCTGTGGCGATAGCCACACCGCAACTCACGGAGCGGTCGGCGCGCTCGCATTCGGCATCGGCACCAGCCAGGTTGGCCACGTGCTCGCGACCCAGTGCCTTTTGCAGACGCCTTCAGAAACCTACGCCATTCAAGTGGACGGCGCTCTGAAGAAAGGTGTATCGGCGAAGGACATTATCCTGGCGGTAATCGCGAAGATCGGCATTGGCGGGGGCACCGGCTGCGTGTTCGAGTACATCGGCTCGACCATTCGCGGCCTATCGATGGAAGAGCGGATGACGATCTGCAATATGTCCATCGAAGGCGGCGCGCGCGCCGGCTTGGTTGCCCCGGACGACACAACGTATCAGTACCTGAATGGCCGCGAGTTCGCTCCGCGGGGCGGTGCGTGGGATGCCGCTGTTTCGTGCTGGAAACAACTGCCGACGGATGAAGGCGCCGAGTACTCCAAGCACTTGCGCCTGGATGCCGGCGAGCTCGAGCCGATGGTCACATTCGGAACCAATCCGGGCATGGGCATTCCGATTTCGGGCGCCATCCCCAATCCTTCCAGCATCTCCGATCCGATGGCGAAATCCGATCTCGTGAAAGCGCTGCATTACATGGCGCTCGAGCCTGGTAAGCCGCTGCTCGGACATCCGATCAATGTCGTGTTTGTCGGAAGCTGCACCAATTCGCGCATCTCCGATCTTCGCGCCGCGGCATCCGTAATCAAGGGTCGAAAAGTCAATCCGAAAGTGCGCATGCTGGTAGTCCCGGGTTCGCAGCAGGTCAAGAAGCAGGCCGAGGCCGAGGGCCTCGACAAAATATTCCGCGAAGCCGGAGCAGATTTCCGCGAAGCCGGCTGCTCTATGTGCCTGGCGATGAACGGCGACCAGCTCGAACCGGGCGAATACAGCGTATCCACCAGCAACCGCAACTTCGAAGGCCGGCAAGGCAAAGGCGGGCGGACGCTGCTAGCCAGCCCCCTGACCGCCGCGGCCTCGGCAGTCACCGGCGTAGTAACCGACGTGAGGACGCTATTGTAGGGCGGGTTGCCAACCCGCGCGCGATTGCCAATCGCGCTGGCCGGCGGGTGAGCATCCTGCGCACAGAACCGGAGTTCCCATGAAATTCCAAACATTAGAAAGCAAAACCGTAGTCATCCCCACCGACAACATCGACACCGATCAGATCATCCCCGCGCGCTATCTGAAAGCCATCTCCAAGGACGGTCTCGGCGAGGGCCTTTTCCGCGATTGGCGCTTCAACGCCGATGGCACTCCCAAACCCGACTTCCCGATGAATCGCCCCGAAGCGAAAGGGGCGCAGATTCTCGTGGCCGGCGACAACTTCGGTTGCGGCAGCTCGCGCGAGCACGCTCCGTGGGCACTGACCCAAAACGGCATCCGGGCAGTGATCAGCACATCATTCGCCGATATCTTCAAAGGCAACGCGCTGAAGAACGGCCTGCTGCCGGTGATCGTCCCGCCGGATGCGCACTCGGAATTGCTGCATTCTCCTGGAGCCGTCGTGAAGATCGATCTCCGCTCTCAAACTCTTGTGCTCCCGGACGGCCGCACGGTCGAGTTCCCGATCGACGGCTTCGCCAAGCACTGCCTGCTTGAGGGCGTCGACGAGCTAGGCTACATGCTTCAGCAAAAAAGTGCTATCGCGGCGTACGAAGCCGCGCACCCAAGTTCCATTCGAGCTTGAAAACCGGGCCCGAGTCGCTGCTAATGCAACAAAAGGGCACACTTCCCCGCTCGCTTCGCCAGTGCGCGATCGAAGGTAACTAAAACACCGTCATGCGCGGTGGCAAATGCGAGCAGGTAGGCGTCTGCCCATAATTTCGGCGAGGCATTGCCCGCGGAGGTCTGCGTCCGAAACGATGGATCCAAGCCCTGAGGCTCCGCCAGAAGGGCGACCCGGTCGTCTTCAAACAACTTCTCATAGGCGCGCCACGCGCCTCGCATGCTCAAGGGGCGGCCATTCATCGCGGCCGCGGTACTTAACAGGCGAAGCACGCCCATTTGCGTCAGACGGGAAAATCCGATCACTTCATCGGTGGTATTAGGCAACCAGGTCAGGGCTTCCGAACGGTATATATGATCTTCTAACAGAATCGCCAACCAGACATTAATATCAGGGAAGCTGGAGGAGCTCATGGATCTGTTCGTTTGTGAGGTCGAACGGCTTGCCTCGAGAGGGCACGATCGGTCGCGTCAAGTCTAAGCGGCGTTGCCGGCGCTCCGGCAGTGCATCTTGCACCGCCTGCTCAATGCTTTTGAGTATGAGCTGACGAGCGGAGCAGCCCTTGCGCGCCGCTGCTTCATGCAGACGGCGGTGTAGTTCTCTTGGGACGTCAATACTGGTACGAATGGAATGAGATCCCATAACCATATTGTCCCTCGGGTTGACTTAAATAAGTCAACCGAGGCGTTGATGCTGCTGCCTGCCCTCACTGAGTCTGTTGACCCAAGTGAGTGGCGATGCACCAACTATTGCCCCAATTGTCTTCCACAACGCCGAGCCGGTCGCCATAGGGCTGATTTGCCGGCGACAACAACGATTTCGCGCCGGCAGCTAGCGCTTGGCCGTACAGACTGTCGGCATCCGGAACGTAAAGATAAAGGCTTGCCGGCATGGGCGTGGTTTCGCCCATCTCCAGAATGGCGGTGCCGATCCGCAACGCGGCATGCATTACCCGGCCCTCGGGCGATTTAAAAACCCCCAACTCTTCCGCGTTGAAGGCCCGCTTGAGGAAATCGATCAGGCCGAGCACATCGGTGTGGTGCAGATACGGCGTGACGGTCCTCATGCCTTCCCAAGCCGCCACTCCAGGAAAGCGAGTGGCGATATACCAGAGGTTGCCTGTGGGGTCCTTCACGCCCCCTTGGCGCTCGCCGTACGGCCTGTCCTCCGGCACACGTAATGACTCACCCCCCGCCGCAATCGCCCGGTCATAGACGGCGTCGACATCCGGGACATACAGATGTAGGGCTAAAGGCGTTTCGCGTCCGCGTGCTCCGCCGCCGCACATCAGCATTGAATCGCCGATCTGAACCTCGCAATGAAGGTGACCGGAGCCGCCTATGGATCTTCCGGTTTCAACCGCGCCGAACGCGTCTTTGACAAATTGAACCAGCCGCTCGGGGTCGGCGACGGTCAGATAAGGCGTGACGGTGGTGAATCCTTTCCGCACGCCTGTGGTTTCAGTTGCTGCTGTCATACGTATTTTCCTTTCCAGTTCACTCCGTAAACGATCTTGAAACTCCCGGCTGGGACATTCGGCCAACGCAGCTTCGATCCGAGCTATCTCTTGATCAGCCATGCGCGGCCTCCCATTGCTCTCGCAGATGTTCCAGCGCCCTGCGTTGAAGCTGCTTGACCGCGCCCTCGGTCTTGCCCAGCATCGCCGCGATTTCAAGCAGGCTTCGCTGCTCCACGTACCTCAATTCAATGACGCGGCGCTGAGTTTCCGGCAAGCGATCGACCAGTTGGAACAGCATGGCGCGCCGCTCGAAATCCGTATGGGAGCCCGCGGTTTCCGGCAGCGGTCCGGCCGATTCCTTCCCGGTCTTCTGCCATCTGTCGATTAAAACGTTAGCCGCGATGCGCAGCAGCCAGGCTATGAAGGGCACGCCTCGCCATTCGTATGCGCCCAGATTCTCCAACGCTCGGCGAAACACCTCCGACGTAACGTCTTCCGCTTCGGCGCGATTCGGCGCGCGCCGGATCGCGTATGCCCAAACCCGGTGGAAATAGCTGTCGTAAAGGTCCAAAAAGCGCTCGGGATCGGCCTGGGCGGCCGCCACCAGTTTCCGCTCGTGCTGCGATTCCAGGCTGCTCAACGCGTTTCCGTTAAGAATAACTGCAAAAGCCGCGCAAAGTTACGGGTCCGTGCTCAACTTTCGCGGCTCGGTCGCTTGTTAAAATCGTAGTTCCCCATGCAAATCGAAAAAGTGTATGAACCTCAACGGTTCGAGCCGCATTGGGCTAAGTGGTGGGTCGACGAGAAGCTGTTCCACGTCGAAGCGGCGCCCGCCGGCAGTGAAAACAGCGAACCCTATTTTTCGCTCGTAATTCCGCCGCCGAACGTCACCGGATCCTTGCACATGGGGCATATGTTCGAGCACGCCATTATCGACGCGCAGATCCGGTGGCGGCGCATGACCGGCGTCAGAACCCTATGGGTGCCGGGCACAGATCACGCTGGAATCGCTACCGAACTGATGGTCGATCGCCAACTGGCGAGCGAAGGACTGAGCAAGCGCGATCTCGGGCGCGAGAAATTTATTGAGCGCGTGTGGCAGTGGAAGGAACAGTTCGGCGGCCGCATCGTCGAGCAGATGAAGCGGGCGGGCGTGAGCTGCGATTGGTCCCGTGAACGTTTCACCCTGGATGCCGGCCTTTCGCGCGCCGTGCGGGAAGCATTCGTTCGCCTGTACGACAAGGGCTTGATCTATCGCGCGAATTACATCGTTAACTGGTGTCCCCGGTGCCAGACTGTGCTCTCGGATCTTGAAGTCGAGCACGAGGACATGCCGGGTCACCTCTGGCACATTCGCTATCCAGTCGAGGGCTCGAACGTGAAGCTGGTTGTGGCTACCACGCGGCCGGAAACGATGCTCGGCGATACCGCGGTTGCCATTAATCCGAACGACCCGCGTGCGCTGGAGCTGCGAGGCAAGTTCGCGCGGCTGCCGTTAATGGAACGATTGATTCCGATCGTCCTTGATGAGATGGCCGAATTGGGCTTCGGCTCCGGCGCGGTGAAGATCACGCCCGCGCACGATCCGAACGACTTCGAGGCGGGGCGGAGGCACAATCTCGAAAGCATCCAGGTGATTGACGAACACGCGAACATGACGGCGGCCGCGGGCGAGTTTGCAGGCCTGGATCGCTTCGAGGCCCGAAAGCGGGTGGTCGAAGAACTGGAAAAACGCGGCTTGATGGAAAAAATCGAGCCGTACGCACTAAGCGCCGGCAAATGCCATCGCTGTAAAACCATTGTCGAACCGCTGGTTTCAAAACAATGGTGGATGAGCATGAAGCCGCTCGCCGCGCCCGCGATTCGGGCCGTCGAGGACGGGCGCATTCAGTTCGTGCCCGCGAACTGGGCCAAAACTTACTACGAATGGATGTACAACATTCGCGATTGGTGCATCTCGCGGCAGCTGTGGTGGGGCCATCGCATCCCGGCGTGGCATTGCGGCGATTGCAAACAGGTCACCGTCGCGCGCCAGGATCCGGACCGCTGCGCGCATTGCGGCTCGGCCAATATCCAGCAGGAAACCGACGTTCTCGATACCTGGTTTTCAAGCGGATTGTGGCCGTTTTCAACGCTCGGCTGGCCGGATGATACGCCGGATCTGCGCACCTTCTATCCGACATCGCTGCTCGTCACCGGCTTCGACATTATATTTTTCTGGTGCGCGCGCATGATCATGTTCGGATTGGAAATGATGGGCGATGTGCCATTCCGTCAAGTGCACATTCACGGCCTGGTGCGGGACGCAGAACGCGTGAAGATGTCCAAGACCAAGGGGAACGTGATCGACCCGCTGGTGATCAATGAGAAATACGGCACGGACGCGGTGCGTTTCGGGCTCCTGGTGAGCGCCGCTCCCGGAAACGATATCGCCTTAAGCGAAGACCGCATCGACGCCGAGAAGGCCTTTGCAAATAAGATCTGGAACGCATCGCGGCTGCTGTTCAGCAAGCCCCGCGAGGGCTCGGGCGAGCCGGTTTCGCTCGCCGACCGATGGATTCGCATGCGCCTGAACGATTGCGCCGATACCGCCAACAAAGCCTTCGAGCAGCATCGCTATCATGAGGTAGCCGAGACGCTGTACCACTTCTGGTGGGGCGATTTTTGCGACTGGTATCTGGAGTTCAAGAAGTCCGAAGCGGATTGGAGCTATGCGTATGTCGTGCACGAAAAAGCGCTGCGGCTTTTACATCCGTTAATGCCGTTTCTGACGGAGGAGCTCTGGCATAGACTCCAACCGGAAGGCCGTTCCATTGCATTGGCGCAATACCCGGCCTTCGATCCCGCACAAAAGGATTGCGAAGCCGAAGAGCAGATGAAACTGCTTCAGGAGCTTGTGACGGAGGCTCGCGCCATCCGCGCCGATAACAAGATCGAACCCCGGCGACCCATTGCTGCCGCCACGAATCAATCTTTGGACGACGCGCGCCGGGGCATGATTGAGCGGCTCGCGAATATAACACTAAAGTACGATCCGGCATTGAAGCAGCGATTGAAACTAGACATTCCGGTGGACCGCGCCCGGCTGGAAAAGGAGAACGGGCAACTTGAAAAACAAATCGCCGCGCTGGACCGTCAGTTAGCGAACGACGAGTTTGTCGCGAAAGCGCCGGAGAACGTTGTCACGGGCATGCGAGCCAAGAAGGCGGAGTACGAAAAGAAGCTCGCCGATAATCGCGCAGCGCTCGCCGCGGAAGCATGACCCGGCGCATCGAGCGCTTCGAACGGGTAGATTCCACCATGACCATTGCCGCGAAGCTCGCGGCCGAGGGATGCGCCGGCGGAACGATTGTGATCGCCGATGAGCAGACGGCGGGAATCGGGCGTCATGGGCACTCCTGGGTTTCAGAAAAAGGCACAGGACTCTACGCATCGATGGTGCTACGTCTGCCCGTTGAAGCGCGGGCGCTTCCGGTGGTGATGCTCGCGCTCGGACTGGCCGCGCGCGACGCGATCATCGAGCTTACAACGCTTGTGCCGGATCTGCGATGGCCCAACGATATCCTTATCGCCGGAAAGAAAAGCGCGGGAATTTTGGCGCAGCTAGAAGGCGATGCAATCATCGCCGGTATTGGAATCAACATCGCGCAGACGCATTTCCCGCCGGGCCTCGAGACGCCGGCGACATCATTGGTTCTCGAAGGCGCGCGAGTGGATCGGGAGGAATTACTGGCCGCGCTCGCCGGGGCGGTGGACAGGTATTGCGCAATTCTGGTCGATGAGGGCGCCGGCGCCATTGTGCGGATATTTGAGGCGAGCTCAAGTTACGCCCGCGGCCGGCGAGTCCGCGTTCAACAAACGAATAGCGCAATCGAAGGCGTCACGGAAGGCTTGGACGAGAGTGGTTTCTTGATGGTGCGGCAGGATGACGGGAATATAACGACCGTTTTGGCGGGCGGCGTACGTTAAAAATCGGGTGCGAATCCGCGCAATCGTCGCGCCGTGCTTTGGTTTAACATGATACAGAACGGCCCGGAGGATAACACCTATGGCAAAGTCCAAGAAGACGTCGGTTGCGCGGCGGGGTTTTTTAAAGGGCGCCGCGGCGGGGGCTGCGGCGCTGGTTGCCACGCCCGTGATCGAAGCACAAGCTCCGGCTCCGTCCGGCCGGCCGGCTGCGTTGCCTCCCACCGCGGCACAACGCGCGGTTGAGAATTCACCGCCTCCCATCGAAGATATTCAGATTGTCGAGCGTCCCGGCTCGGATTACATGGTGGACGTGTTCAAGTCCCTCGGGATCGAGTATCTGTTTGCGACGCCGGGGTCAAGCTTCCGGGGCATTCACGAATCCGTTATCAACTACGGCGGGAACAAGCCCGAATTCATCACCTGCATGCACGAAGAGTGCTCGGTGGCGATGGCGAACGGTTACGCCAAAATCGAGGGCAAGCCGGTGCTGGTCTGCGCCCACGGAACTGTAGGTATCCAGCATGCGGCCATGGCGATTTACAACGCCTACTGCGATCAGGCGCCGGTATTTGTCATTGCCGGCAATATCGCCGATGCCGCCGGGAGGCGAGGGCGCGTGGAGTGGCTGCACGCTGTTCAGGATGTCGGCGCGACCGTGCGCGAATACACAAAGTGGGACGATAGCCCGGCTTCGCTGACACATTTCGGCGAGTCGGCGGTGCGAGCGTATCAACTCGCGATGACCCCGCCGACGATGCCCGTGCTGCTGGCGGCGGATGGTGTCCTTCAGGAATCGCCCGCGCCCAGCGATTTCGACTGGCGCATCCCGAAACTGCCGAAGATTACCTCGCCTTCGGGCGATCAGTCGGCAGTCAACGAATTGGCTCAGATGTTAGTCGGCGCCGAGAATCCGCTGATTGTGGCGAGCCGCTCGGCGCGCACGCCCAACGGCTTAAAGCTGCTGGTGGAGCTTGCAGAAACGCTGCAATGCGGAGTTATCGATCAGCAGCGCCGCATGAATTTCCCCACGCGGCATCCGCTGAATCAGACGCAGCGTACGCGCGCCGCGGTTGCGGATGCAGACCTGATACTGGGCCTGGAAGTGTACGACTTCTTCGGGGTCGTGCACGCCCTCGGCGGTCAGGTCCGGGTCATTCCGCGAACGATTACGAAGCCCGGGGTAAAGCTGGTCTCGATCAGTTCGAGCGATCTCTTTTATAAGAGCAATTACCAGAACTTCCAGCGCTATCAGGATGTCGACCTGTCGATTCCCGCGGACGCCGAAGCTACGCTGCCGGCGTTGATCGAAGCGGTGAAGCGGCTGCTCACCGATGATCGCAAAAGGGCGCTCCAATCTCGCGGAGCGAAGCTTGCGGAAGCGAGCCGTCAGGCGCTGGAGCAAGCCCGTACGGCCGCATCCTATGCCTGGGACGCCAGTCCGGTCAGCACCGCGCGGCTGTCCGCGGAACTGTGGGCACAGATTAAAAACGAAGACTGGTCGCTGGTTTCTGACACATTTTGGGTAAGCAACTGGCCGCTGCGCCTGTGGGATATGAACAAGCACTATCACTTTATCGGCGGCGCGGGTGGCGAGGGCGTGGGCTATCTGGCTCCGGCGGCGCTCGGCGCGGCCGTGGCGAATAAGAAACACGGACGCCTCAGCGTCTCGATCCAAAGCGATGGCGACTTGATGATGGCGAACGGCGTTCTGTGGACTTCCGCGCATCACCGCATCCCGCTGCTGACGGTGATGCACAACAATCGCGCCTATCATCAGGAGATCATGCAGCTCCAGCGCGTGGCCAACCAGCATAATCGCGGCGTGGATATCGACAAGTGCAAGATCGGCACTGCTATTGAGAACCCGAATATCGATTACGCGAAGCTCGCGCAGAGCATGGGCGTGCAGGCGGAGGGGCCGATTACGGATCCGAAGGATCTTTCAGCGGCGATTCGGCGGGGGATTGAAGTGGTCAAGCGCGGCGATCCGTATTTGATCGACGTTGTGACGCAGCCGAGGTGATTCATGAGAATGCTCTCGATTATTCCTTTAATTGCCGTTGCCCTCTTCGCCCAATCGCCACAGGCCGGCAATGCGGAAAACGGCAAGAAACTATTCGTAAAGTTCGGCTGTTATACGTGTCACGGATATCAAGGCCAAGGCGGAGCGGCGGGCGCGAAGCTTGCGCCGAAGCCGATCGCCACGGCCGCGCTGATCGCTTATGTGCGCCATCCCTCCGGCAGCATGCCGCCGTTCACGGCGAAAGTGGTGAGCGACGCGGAGCTGACCGACATTCATGCCTTTCTCGCGAGCGTTCCTTCGCCGCCCGTGGCGAAGGACATTCCGCTCCTTAATCAGTGACGGCGGTCCGACCCTCCACCGGGCAGTGGCATTGACAATTTGGCCTCTATCGTTGAGCAGTATCACGCGATGATCGCCAGTGCGATCATTCACGACGGGGATCCCGTTGAGCTGCTCGAAGGCGTCCTGGTCAAAAAGGCGCGAAAGAGTCCAGCGCATCGATTTGCGACATACAAAACCCGGAAGCTGTGTGAGCGCCTAGCGTCGACTGGTCGGTATGTAGATTCGCATGCGCCGATTACGCTTGGCTCAAGCGAGCCAGAGCCCGATGTGGCGATCATCCACGGTGAGTACCGCGACTATACTGACCGTCATCCTGGGCCAGGCGATATCGCACTGGTGGTCGAGATCGCGGATGCAACGCTCGATCGTGACCGAATTCTCAAGCGTCGCATCTATGCGTCTGCTGGAATCCCGGTTTATTGGGTGTTGGATCTGAACCGGAGGAGGCTGGAAGTCTTCTCAGACCCTAAGGGCGACAACTACTCGCGCTGCACGATGTACGAATCGCATCAACGGATCGAGGTCGTACTGGACGGATCGCCGGCCGGAACAATTCTGTTGAGCGATTTACTGCCGTAACAGACGTATTAGTTCCCTATCAAATCCATTGCGTACACACCGCGATTCTGTGTCACCCCAAGCAGCCGGTCCGGACTTCCAGGCATAACCAGTAAGGCCTGAAAACCCTCACTTGCGTCGCCTATGGGGGCGAACTTCTTCCAACTCCGGCCATCGTCGGTGCTGATGAACACCGTGCTGTACTGGGCTGCGAAGAGCACCCCTTTGCGCGACGGGTGCTTGCAAATTGCACTCACGGTGCTGGCCCCTAGAACTCCTTCAACCGGCCTCCAGGTCTTGCCCGCGTCATCCGATCGCATCAAACCGTGAACGGTTGCCAGGAGCAGGCCGTGGCTGTCCGTCGTCACCGTCTTCTGCATTTTCTCCAGAGCTGGATCCTGGTCCATGGGCGCCGGCTTCCATTCGGAGCCGTCCAGACGGATGATCGAAGTACCGCCCGGTTCCGGGGCGCTGACATACAGCGTTTTCTCCAGAAGAGCAATGGCGCCGATGCGGCGATTTGCGAAGCCGCGGTTCACAGCCTGGAGCGTTTGTCCGAGATCATCGCTGCGGAACAGGCCCGCATCGGTGGCCACGAAAATGCGATCCGGCTTTCCGGAATCGAAGGCGATGTACCGTGTGGGCAGGTCCGACAGTTTCCGCCAGCTCGCGCCGTTATCGTCGGATCTCACCAGCCCGAAAGTAGTGCCTGCCAAGAGCACGTTCATTTTCACTGGATTTTGCGTGATGTGATACGTCCGCGCCGAAGCGCCTTTGGCTTTGGTCAGCGGCTTCCATTGCTCGCCGCTGTCCAGGCTCCGGTACATCCCGCCGCAGACGCTCGCGAATAGCGTTTGGCGACGGCGTCCGTCGATAAGAATCGAGAACACGTCGGAATCGTCGAACATGCCTTGCGGAATGAAATCCCAACTCGCTCCGTTGTCCGTTGTCTTCCAGGGCAAGTGCGGCGTACCCGCGTAAATTATTTTCGGGTCCACTTGATCGAACGCCAGCGAGACGACGGGTTTCGGTCCGGGCTTATCGGGCGAGCCGGCGCGTTCCCAATTTTCTCCGGCATCGCGGCTGAGATACACTCCGTCCACTGTTCCGGCGCCCATCAGGCGTGAATCGCGCCACATCGCGATTGCCCATACGCTCTTTATTCCAGCGAGGTGTTTCCAGGTGGCTCCGCTGTCCGAAGTCCGATAGATGCCCGAATATTCCGGATCGTCGCTGGCGACTCCAGCGAAGTAGATGCCCGGATTGTGAGCATCTACAACAAAGGCGTGAAGCGTAGAGCGGAGCTGGGCGGGGAACGGTATGGCCCGCCAGGAGCCGCCTTCATCGTCGGAGCGGAAAATTTGTGCATTGCCGGTTGCGGCCAGAACCCGGCCGGGATGATGGCGATCGACTTGAACGATTGCAGCGGGTCCGCCAAACGGACCGATAGCTTCCCACCCCGCCCATATGGGTGAGCAGACCAACGCTGCTAAAAGCGAAAAAGGTGCTCTCATCGTGTGCGACAGGGGTGGGCCGAAGCGCACTCGCCTTCGATCATAGAGTGGGCCGAAGCCCACTCCGCTTCCATCATGGAGTGGGCCGAAGCCCACTCCTGGATCATCTAGGACAACCCAGAGTCTGCACGTTCAGCGATCTGGCCGTCTGCGCGCCCTGAGCGGATGGAGGCATCACCCCGCCCGTCGGGACGAACCAGACTTCCACGCGGCGGAACCGCGCTTGATCGTTCTGCCTTACCGCCTGACCCGCGCGCTCCTTCGTCGTGGAAGTTTCGCAGAAGTACGGCTGGTAATCCACACCATTGTCCGTCGCGCCTACACCCTTGATCTGGATTTTATCCGCAGGGAACCTGGCGCAGACGCCCGAACCCGCGCTGATTACGGCGGCTGCATTCTTGGCGCGATTCAAATCCAGACCGACGCGCCGCACCTCGGCTTGCGAGATATGGCCGACGAAGACAACGGTTCCACCAGGATCGGAATCGAACAAGGTCTTCAGGTCCTCGAGCAACACGCGTTTGCCGCAGTTATTGATGCGGTCGCTGTTTGGGTTAAACGTAACATCGGGCAGCCGCCGGGGCTGAACTTGCGCAGCCAGGTTCACCTGCACGGTTGCCGTCGCCGTGCCCGTTTGGCCGCGTTGATCCGTAACCCGGGCAGTGAGAGTAATGGTCTTCTGCTGGGGCGTCGGCCCTGGAGGAGGGAACTGAACGCCCGCGGAATTAAACGTCGTGCCGTTTACGGTTCCCTCTGAAGCGGTGTAGGTGATGGGCTCGAGATTCCCGCCGCATTGGCCAGGAGTAAAGTTGGCCGCGAGAGTCGCCGTGTCCCCGGCATTGATCGATGCGGGGGTAACGCGCAGAGTTCCGGTGGGGGGCTGAGCGGCTTGCACCGTAACGGTCGTCTGGGCAGTGCCCTGGGTGTAGCCTTCGGCGGTCGCCGTTGCCGCGATCGTGTACGTGCCGGGCTGACGGCCCGTGGAACCGAACGAGAAGTTCGGGCCTCGGCTGGTTTGCTGTCCATTTACGGTCCAGTCAAGCGTAGCGCCAGCGGGAGCGCCGGCCACGGTGATCGTGGCCATATCGCCTGGGCAGACTTGCGGCGCGCTGGGCGTTAGCCGGAGAGCTATCGGCTTTGGCGGCGGAGGCGGTGGCGGTGGTGGAGGTGGAGGCGGCGGTGGGGGCGGCGGCGGAGCCGGTTCCTTTTCACCGAAGGTAAACATCAGTCCCGCGGCATATCTCAAATTGTTCCGATTCTTGTTCGATGTCGTGCCGTTGATGAGCTCTTGCAGGCTCTTCGTCTCGAACCGGGTCAAATAATAGTCGAGCTGGACGGGACGAATGCGAACATGCTTACTTAGCTTGACGTCCAAGCCACCGCCCGCGGCCATGGCGAAGTTCGCCTGCGATGCTTCGAAGCGGCCGTTCGATGAAGGTATGGGAAGCGGAACACCGGATGGCGGCACGATTGGAGTCGGTGGAACCAGTATGGAGGACGCGGCAATGCTCGTCGTTGAACGGTTCACGCCGAACAATACGTGGAAATAAGGATCGACGCGCCTATTTCGCCCCACTGACAAGCGGGGCCCAAACAGGTAGCTGTAGGAGGTCGTGTCGACCTGGTAATCGTGGATGTTGCCGTTGTGATAACCGCCGAATTCACCTTCAAACGCGAAATGGTTGGTAAAGTTATATCCAAAATTAAATAGCCCGCCATTCATGGTGAATGCCGGGAATTTTCCGTCGGAATTGACACGCAGGAATGAATAACCGAAAAAGATATCGACTTTCGGATACTCCTGCGCGAACGCCGCGGCACTGAACAACATCATCAGTGGCAGCGCCTTTCCGACTACACGCCATCTGTCTCTCATTTCAGCTTCTCCAAAACAAATACAATCAAGTAATTTAAACAAACGGCCGCGCAAGTATGGGATGCCCGCCGCGGATACTTATCCCTGCAAAATTCCACGGTGGGGCCGGATTTAAACTATTGTGCGGTCCTGGTTTGCGATTTTCCCCTCACTGTCGATCTGCCCCTTATTCTACTCCAACTTAGACTGAAGAACTAGAGATTTTTTGGCGTCTGTGCGGAGCGGAAGCTTGTTGACTCGAGAATCTGCCTGTGGAGCCCGGCCGGTCCATTTTGCAGGATGCAATTGGTTGTGGCCGCGGTGGATTGGTGCTGGCGGCTAGTGCTTGATTGTAGAACTTCACCGCCCGGCCAAGGTGGGCTAAAGCTCGCCGCAGGCTGAAGCCCGCCCCACGGCAACGCCAACTTCCGGAATTCGGTACTCGGTCGCGTGTGCGATGGTTATATATGCTGGCCGGGGCTGGCGCCAGAGGTGTGAGCTGAGCGTTCATTCGGGTTTGCGCTTAGGAATTATTGCCGTGGTCGTGGCGGGCGCCTTGACGGGGGCATGGGTGTACTTCAAACCTCAACGCGCGCAAGTCCCCGATCCCGCTAACGCGTATGTTGATCCGGCGGTGTGCGCCGACTGCCACGGCGATATTGCCGCGAAGTATGCCAAGACGGGTATGGGCCGGTCATTCCTGCGCCCAAACGCCGAGAATACGATCCAGGATTTTCCGCCCGGAAAGAAGTTCCATCACAAAGCGTCGGACAGCTACTTCTCTATGTTCGAGCGCGGCGGGAAATTCTATCAGCGGCGCTGGCAGCTAGGGTTCGATGGGAAGGAAATCAACGTCGACGAGAAACAAGTAGATTACGTTATTGGCTCCGGCAACCATTCGCGCACCTATCTTCATCTCACCAATCGCAACGCGCTCCAGGTTTTACCTTTGAGCTGGTACTCGGAAAAGGGAGGCTATTGGGACATGAGCCCCGCATACGATCAGCCGGATTACCCGGGATCGGTGCGCCCGGTCCACTACGAATGCATGTTCTGCCATAACGCTTATCCGAAGATTCCGGAATCGGAGGCGCATTCCGCCGGTCCGGAAATGACTTTCACCCAACCTCTGCCTTTGGGGATCGACTGCCAGCGCTGCCATGGCCCCGGCGACCGGCATGTGCAAATAGCCTCCGCGGGCGGTAAGCCGGAAGCAATCCGTGCCGCGATTGTAAATTCGAAACGCTTGGATCCGGACCGGCAAATGGAGGTCTGCCTGCAGTGCCACCTGGAAAGCACCAGCCTGGAACTGCCGCCCTTTATCCGGCGGTTCGATCGAAGCGCCTTTTCGTACGTGCCCGGGCAGCCTCTGGGCGATTTCGTTCTGCATTTCGATAAGGCGGGCGGTAACAACAACCGGTTTGAGATTGTAAACGCGGGTTACCGGCTTCGGGAATCGCAGTGTTTTTTGAAGAGTGAAAAGAAACTGCGCTGCACCACGTGTCACGATCCGCACGATATTCCGCGGGGGTTCGCCGCGACCGCGGGCTACAACGGCATCTGTCAGAGCTGCCACGCCGCGGCAACGCTGAAAGCGGTCGCTTCCGTTCCGCATACCGCGGAGGCGGATTGCGTGGGCTGCCATATGCCGAAGCGCAGGACAGACGACGTGGTGCATGTGGTTATGACGGACCACTTGATTCAGCGGCGGAAACCGGAAGGGTATTTGCTGGCGGCGAAAACAGAAATCGTCGATCACCCCGGCGGCGGATATCACGGAGAGGTTGTTCCATATTACCCTTCGCCGCTTCCCGATACTCCCGAGAACTCGCTTTACGCCGCCCTGGCGCAGATCAGAAGCGAGCGAAATTTGTCCGCCGGGGTGCCCCGCCTGGCGAGCCTGATCGATCGTTACCACCCAACGGAAGCCGGTTTTTATGCAGAACTTGGTCAAGGCTACCGTGCGTCTCACGATTTTTCCCGCGCCATTCCCATGTTCGAAGAGGCCGCGCGCCGGGAGCCGACGGCGTTCCGGCTGGTCCAACTCGGCAACGCGCTGATGGAAGCCCGGCAGTTTCCGAAGGCTGAAGAAACGCTACGGCGAGCGATCGCGCTTGACCCTAATAACCCGACCGCATGGGGAACGCTGGGATGGACTTTGTGGCAACAGGACAAGGGAGCCGATGCGCGAACAGCATTAGATAACGCCGTGGCGTTGGATCCCGAACTCCCCGAGCTACGCAACAACTACGCGTCAATCCTGTGGGGTTTGGGTGAACAGGCGGCGGCTGAGGCTCAGTTTCGGGAGGCGCTCCGAATTCAGCCCGGGATCGCGGAGTGGCGGTTGAATTTTGCCCGCGTGCTGGCGTCGCGCGGCGAGTTGGCGGAAGCTCGTTTCCAGTTCGAGCAATCCATTCGCCTGAATCCCGATTTGGCGGACGCCAGGTTGGATTATGGACGGTTGCTGGCCGACCGCGGGGAACTTGTCGCGGCCGTACGCGAGTTGGAAACCGCGGTCCGTTTGCAGCCTAATCTTTTCCGCGCGCACTACGAACTAGCGATGGCTCTGGGGCGGAAGGGCGATTCCGCGGGAGCGATCGAGCACCTGCAGATCGCGGCCAGTGGGACGGACGCGGAGGCACGCGGGGCGGCGATTCAGGTGCTGCAACAGCTGCGTCGATAAGGCGAGGGGCAGAACTGCTCCGCTTTAAAGCCGCAGCGCGGGCTCCGCGGATGTAGAGAATGTGGCAATGGTGGGTTTCACCAGGCGCTCGAAATCCGCGTAGGCCATCCGAATCAGCTCGTGGTGCGTTCCCGCGTTGAAGGCGATTTCCTTATCATGAGTGAGGCTCTCATCCACGAAAACCCGCATTCCATAAAGCGGTCCGAACGGCGGCATAGCGCCGAGTTCGCACTCCGGAAAGTGATCGCGGAAATCGGTTTCGGATGCGAGGGCGATGCGCGTTGCTCCGGCGGCTGCCTTAAGTAATGCGAGATCCACGTGATATGACGCGGGAAGAACGGCCATGGCCATCCCGCCCTCGATTTTGACAATTACGGTTTTTGCCAGTTCCTGCCCTTTGACGTGAGCGAGGGAGGCGATTTCAAGCGCGGTGTACGCAGGTGAATGAGAGATCGTGACGTACTTGGCGTTGTGGCGATCCAAGAATTCGGTCAAATGTTGCGCGGGCATGGTGACCTCCTATTCACTGGATGCGGTCGGCTTTTTAGCGTTCCGCGGGCGGAGGCGCTAGGGCTAGGGGCCGGGGGCCAGACGCCAGACGCCAGACGCCAGGCGCCAGACGCCAGGCGTGCCGTGAGGGCCGGATTGCGCCTGAGGCATTATTCGGCTTCCCGCGGCTTCCGTCAACCAGCTCGGCTCGCGGCGCGGCTCCGGCCCGCTGAGGCGCGAGCTGAACGCATGCGTTTCGGCGCCCGGCGTCTGGCGTCTGGCAACTGCCGTCTGGCGTCTGCCGTCCGCCCCCTACGGCGCCATTCGGCTTCCCGCGGCTTCCGTCAACCAGCGGCGCATCTCGCTTCGCGGCGCGGCTCCGGCCCGCTGAAGCGCGGGCTGACCGTCCTGGAACACGATGAAGTTGGGAATCGATTGCACTCCGAACCGTGCGGCCAGCCGCGGATGGGCGTCCGTATCGACCTTCAGCACCAAAGCCTGGCCCCGCAATTCATTTGCGAGCGCGTGAACCTCCGGCGCCGCCATCCTGCATGGACCGCACCACGATGCCCAGAAGTCCACGAGGACCGGCACCTTGGCTGATTGCACGACTTCATCGAACAACGCTTCATCGGACTCGACCGGCTCGCCGGCGGGGGCGAGTGCTGCCTTACAGTTGCCGCACCGCCCCGTATCCGCCAGATGCCGCCCCGGAATTCTGTTTTTCGTGCCGCAGGACCCGCAGACTGAGACAATTGAAGCCACGTTAATCGTCCTCTCCGCTTTCAGTGTAGGCAATGCGATTGCCACGGTAGACTGTGTCTTCGGGCGCACGCGCGTGAATCATGCACTGGAGGTCGATCATTTATCTGTTCGCTTTGGCGAACACCAGGTTCTCAAAGACCTTAGTTTCAATCTCGAGCACGGATCTTCTCTTGCCGTAATCGGGCCGAACGGCGCGGGCAAAACGGTCCTTTTTCAGGCCCTGATCGGGTCGGTTTCGTGCGAGGGGAATGTCCAATGGGCGCCGGATGTAAGTATCGGCTACGTCCCGCAAAAGCTGGATTTGGATCGGGACGTGCCGGTGGCGGGCACCGATTTTCTGAAGGCGCGCGCCAGCATCGCCCACGTATCCCAATCCTACATCGCGAGGGTGCTGGAACTGGTGGGGATTTCCGCGGAGGTCGCGCGAATTCCGATTGGCGAGTTATCGGGCGGACAGTTTCAGCGCCTGCTGATCGCGTTCGCGCTGTTGGGTAATCCCACCGTTCTTATGTTGGATGAGCCGACCGCGGGCATCGACGAGCCCGGACAGAAGCAATTAAACGAGCTGATAAACCGGCTGCAGGAGGAGCGCGGGCTTACCGTTCTCTTCATTTCGCACGAGCTTTCGGTTGTATATCGCTATGCCACGCACGTCCTGTGCCTCGGGCGGGGTACTACATGCTTCGGCTCGCCCCGCAAAATTCTAACCCCGCAACTGCTGCTCGACATCTACGGCTCGCCGGTCGATTATCACGTTCATGAGCACTGAGTACCTGCTGGTTTCAGTGGCCATGGCAGTGGCAGCGGGGCTGGTGGGCTGTTTCGCGGTGATGCGACGAATGGCGCTGGCGGCCGACGCTCTATCGCACGTTGCTCTGCCCGGGATAGGACTGGCGCTGGCGCTGCACGTTAATTCAGTTTTCGGCGCAGTGGCGATGCTCTTTTTCGGCGCCTTGCTGGTTTGGGCCATGGAGCGGAAAGCCCGGGTCGGCACGGAGACCGTGATCGGGGTGCTTTTTTCGGTGGCATTAGCGATCGGCAGCTTGATGACGTCCGGCGAGGACCTGATTGAAGCGCTGTTTGGCGGCACAGGAGCGCTGAGCAGGGTGGAAATCGCGTTTGGGCTCGCATCGGCCATCGCGGTTACGGTATTCATAATTACACAGCGAAATAAGTTGGTCGTGATTCTGGTTTCGCCGGACGTCGCGCGGACGGCGGGTATCCAAGTTCGGCGGCTGAACCTGGTGTATCTCGAAATGTTCGCCCTAACGATCGCGTTGGGACTGCGATACCTCGGCGTTCTGCTGATGGGAGCGCTCATCATTATTCCGGCCGCGACAGCTAAACGCCTGGCGAAAAATCTTACGGCGATGCTGTCGATCGCGGTTGGGGCCGCGGTGCTTTCAACGCTTGCTGGGACTTTTGTGGCGCAATCGCTCCATCGGGGGACGGGGCCGCTGATCGTTACGTTCGCCGCCGTACTTTTTCTTCTTAGCTTTGTCATTCGTTGAGGGCTTCCTCCCGGGCGCGGCGTCGAAAGGCCTCAGCGCGCCCGCTCGTGCTTAATTGTCAGAACCTCACGTAACCGTTCAGGCGCGCTGAAGCGCGCCGCAGGCAGAGTCTGCCCCACAGCGGGCGCGGGTTGTATCTTGAAAAGACAATGACCAAGCAGGAAATCGTCCTCGCCAACCAAGAATGCCTGTTTCCTTCGGTTTTTCATTACTACGCCGAGCCGCTGGTGCTTACGCGCGCGAAGGACCAGTATGTTTGGGATGCGGATGGGAACCGGTATCTGGATTTTTTCGGCGGCATCCTGACCGTCAGCGTTGGCCATTGCAACGAAAAAGTGAACCGCGCCGTGCATGAACAGGTGGATAAACTCCAGCATGTTTCGACGGTTTTTGCGACGGAGCCGCAGGCGGCGCTGGCGCGCAAGATCGCGGACATTGCCCCGGGGCGCGGGTGGAAATCGTTCTTCACATGCAGCGGCACCGAGGCGAATGAAACGGCTATTCTTGCCGCGCGTTGCTATACGGGCTCGACTGAAATCATCGCGCTCAGGCATTCTTATCACGGCCGGTCGGCACTGGCGATGGGCGTCACGGGTCACGCGAACTGGAAGGCAGGGCCGCCGGTTCAGCCCGGGATCGCGTTTGCGCATAACGCATATTGCTACCGCTGCCCTTTCGGCCTCGCTTATCCGAGCTGCGAAATCCGCTGCGCCCGGGACATTGAAGACTTGATCCGAACGACGACGAGCGGGCAGATCGCCGGGATGATCGCGGAACCGATACAGGGCGTCGGCGGCTTCATCACGCCGCCTGAAGAATATTTCCCAATCGTCGCGGACATCGTGCGCCGATACGGCGGCGTGTTCATCAGCGATGAGGTCCAAACCGCGTGGGGCCGAACCGGGCAGCGCTGGTGGGCCATCGAGCACTGGGGCGTCACGCCCGACATTATCACCAGCGCTAAGGGGCTGGCGAACGGATTCCCGATCGGACTCACCGCTGCTCGTCCGGAAGTCGCGGAGGGAATCAAAAAATTAACCATTTCCACATTCGGCGGCGGCCCAGTGCCAACGGCGGCCGCGAAGGCGGTGATCGATTTCATCGAAGATAATAATCTCGCGATCAATGCGGCTGAGATGGGCGAATATCTCCGCGGCGGTCTTGAAGAGCTAAAGAGGAAATACCCGCTGATAGGCGACGTTCGCGGAATGGGTTTGATGCAGGCGATGGAGCTGGTGCAGGACCAGAGCTCCAAGGCGCCCGCCGTCGCGGAGACAGCGCGGCTGATGGAAGCCGCGCGCGAGCGGCGCATACTGATCGGCAAGGGCGGACTGCACGGCAACGTCATCCGCATCTCACCTCCGCTGAATATAAGCCGCAACGATATCGGGGATTTCTTGCACGCTCTCGACGCGAGCCTTGCCCAGTTATGCGCGCCGGTTCTTCACGCAATCCGTTAGTTCGTGGAGAGATTTGACGCTGCTAAACTGGCTATGGAAAATTAATGGCAGCCATCACCGCGACCGGGCTCCACGGTGCCTCGACGCGCCTGGGGCGCGAGGATTTGCTCCGCGCTTATCGCATCATGTTTTTATCGCGGCGCATCGATGACCGGGAAATCGTTCTCAAGCGTCAGAACAAGATTTTCTTCCAGATTAGCGGCGCGGGTCATGAAGCGATCCAGACCGCGGCGGGGTTTCATTTGCAGCCGGGCCACGATTGGTTTTTCCCTTACTATCGCGACCGCGCGTTGTGCCTTACTCTCGGCCTCACGGCCGAGCAAATGCTGCTGCAATCGGTGGGCGCCGATAGCGACCCCAATTCCGGCGGGCGGCAGATGCCTTCGCACTGGAGCTCGTCGGGCCTGCATATTGTTTCGCCTTCTTCCGCCACCGGCACGCAGTTTTTGCCCGCCGTGGGCTGCGCTCAAGCGGGCCGTTTGCTGGATCCTTCGTCGGATGCAATCACCTTGGTCAGCACGGGCGACGGCGCCACTAGCGAGGGCGAATTCTGGGAGTCGCTGAATGCCGCCTGCCTGGAGCGTCTTGCGATCGTCTATTTGGTGCAAGACAACGGCTGGGCTATATCCGTTCCGGTGGAATGCCAGACTGCCGGCGGAAATATCGCGCAATTAGTGGAGCGCTTCCCCGGCCTTGAAGTGCTGGAGTGCGACGGGACTGATTTCGCCGCCTCCTACAATACGATGTCCGACGCCATCGGACTGTGCCGCGGCCGGCGCACGCCCGTGCTCGTGCACGCCCTTTGCACGCGGCCTTACTCGCATTCCTTGTCGGATGACGAAAAGCTGTACAAAACCGTCGCCGAACGCAAGGGCGAAGCCGCTCGCGACCCGATTGCGAAATTCCAGGAATGGCTGCTTTCCGAAGGCATGATCGATACCGAAGGCCTGGAGTACCTGCACCACGAAATTGATATTGAGGTGCAGCAGGCGACGCAGCACGCGCTCAAGGCCGCGCCGCCGCCCTCCGGCTCCGCGCTGCACTTTCTATATTCGGACCGCGTCGACCCCACCTCTGCCGAGTTCGCGGCCGAACCGCGCTTTTCGGGCGAGCCGCGCACCATGGTGGATGCGATTAACCGCACGCTGCACGAAGAGATGCGGCGCAATGACAAAATCGTGGTGTTCGGCGAGGACGTGGCGGATTGCAGCCGCGAGCAGAACCTCGGGGAGGTGAAAGGCAAGGGTGGCGTCTTCAAAGCCACTCACGGGTTGCAGACGGCCTTCGGCTCGAAGCGGGTTTTCAATTCGCCGATTGCAGAAGCTGCGATAATCGGCCGCGCCGCGGGGATGGCCACGCGGGGCCTTAAGCCGGTGGTGGAAATTCAGTTCTTCGATTACATCTGGCCGGCAATGATGCAGATTCGCGATGAGCTTGCAAGCCTGCGGTGGCGGTCCCACAACGGATTTTCCGCTCCGCTGGTGATTCGCGTGGCTATCGGCGGGTATCTGAATGGCGGCGCTGTTTATCACAGCCAGAGCGGCGAATCGATTTTCACCCACATTCCCGGATTGCGGGTTGTGCTTCCTTCGACTTCGGCTGATGCTTGCGGGCTGCTGCGGACCGCGATCCGGTGCGACGATCCGGTGATGTTTCTGGAGCACAAAAAGCTGTATCGCGAGGCTTACAATCGCTCGCCGCATCCGGGGCCGGACTATACGATCCCGTTCGGCAAAGCGAATATTGTGAAGCAAGGGTCGGGGCTCACCATCGTGACCTTCGGCGCGCTGGTGCAGAAATCACTGCAGGCCGCGATTCAAATGGAGCAAAAGTACCCCGACCGGACCGTGGAAGTGATCGACCTGCGCTCGCTTTCGCCCTACGATTGGGAGGCGATCCGAGCATCGGTGGAAAAAACCAATCGCGTGATGGTGGTTCACGAAGACTGCCTATCCTGGGGCTACGGCGCAGAAATCGCAGCCCGCATCGCGAGCGAGCTTTTCTCTTCACTGGATGCTCCGGTGGGTCGTGTCGCCGCGGTCGACACATGGATCGCCTACCATCCACAACTTGAGCACGAGATCCTGCCGCAAGTGGAAAATATCGCGGCGGAGGCGGACCGGCTGCTGTCTTATTAGCTCGAGTAGAGCGTATGGACGGACATGGTCGATGCAATCTCTCGTTCAGATGAAAATCGTTGACGGCGTACGGAGTGAATTGAACTCCACGGAAAGGTAAATGACCGCTTAAAAGTAGACACAGGGCTTTAAGCTCGAAACGCCTCAACGCGCGACAGCCCCGTGGCGGACGAGATTAACGTGCGGTAGCGTTCAAGGCGCATGCGAAATTCTCCGCGACATTCGGATCGCCAGCGCCGCGATAATGGGCCGTTTGCGGATACGGGCATAGCGGGCGTGTCAGGGTCTTCGTGGAATCATCGACGGCTCTGCCCGATCCGACAAGTTTGGCCGGCGCCGCATCTTGCTCGACCCAGGCCTCAAGAGCCGAGAGGATATTGTGATCGGCGTCGATACGCGCGGAATTGACGCCATTGCCGAAATCATTTGGGCCGATGCCGCCGCCGCAGTGCGCCATCCCGGGAACCAGAAACAGGCGATAAAAATCCATTGGGTCGGTCTTCTCACGCCGGCCATCCGGCAAGCGGCCGAGGAACGCACGCACGCTTTCGTAATACTCAATGGAACTCAACGGCGAAATGGCTGCGTCGCCCCAGCCGTGATACTGAATCAGCTTACCGCCGTTATCGCGAAATGAACGCAGGTCGGGATTGGTGGCATTCAGCACCGGTCCGGCCTTGGCGTCGCCGAACTCGACATCGGTATCGAAATTGAGCGTGCGGAAATCCCAGTTCGATTGCTCAAAGACGGCCTGCCCGTAATACGAATTTCCAAAACTCGCCTGTAGGGCTGGAATCCAGGTCGCCCAGCCGCCCGGAACAGCCTCGGTGCCCATGGGCCATCCCGGGAAAACTTGTTTGCCGGTGCGAGGATTCTTAGCTCCGCTATAAATCTTCCGCAATGCCGCGACCTGCCCTTCTGTGAGACAGTCGGATCCATCGCCCGCTTTGCAAAGCAATGAAGCCGGATCGAAGTTACAAGCCCGCGGATCTTCGAGGAGTCCGTCTTTCACTCCATCCGACGCATCGCACTGGGCTACCACCGCCTTCTGAATGACAGGTAGCTTCGCGGGCGGGATGGGTGTTTCCGCCAGCGCCTGCTCATTCCATACGAAACCGGTAAATAAATGGGACCAGTTGTTTGCGGGCGCTCCGGCAATGATACCGTCGAAATCCTCCGGGTAGCGCTGCGCTTCCATCAGAGCTTCGCGTCCGCCATCGGAGCAGCCGGTGAAATAACTGCGCTCCGCATCGCGGCCGAAAAAGGCGCGCACGATGGCCTTTGCCTGGACGCTGGTTTCGTGAACGGCGCGATAGCCGAAATCGATCAGCTTTTCCGGGTGGCCTATGGCCCAGGAAGCGCCTGGCGCAGCGGTGGTGTGGCCGTCGTCGGTCGCGGCGACTGCGTACCCTCGCCGCAGTGGACCGGCGGCGGAGCCTTGATTGATCTGCCCGGCCCAACCCCCGTTGCCTACTTGCAGATACTTTCCGTTCCAGCCGGAGACAGGAAGCCAAACCTGTAATCGAATCTCCGAGTCTTTCGATGGGCGCGCGATCGCTTGCACTTCGCAATGGGCGGGAGCGACAAGGGCAGCGCCATTCCCCACACCTGCCGGTGGCGCCGGCCCTTCGGGAACATCCACGGCAGAGGTAATCGTGGTATGCGGCAGGGTAATAGCTGAGAGGCTGGAACACGGCTGTTCAGCAAGTAGCGGCGGGATTGCCGCAAAGAGCAGCGCGGCGGCCAAAAGGCGAGTAGGCATGACGAATCTCCTCGAGATTTTTTCAACTGCCGCCGGCGATGTGAGCCGGCGCTACTTGCGAAGCGGTCCAGGGGTCTTAATTCCCGGGCTTCCCATATTCCTCTTCGCTCCTCCCGACTATACTAGATTCATCGCGCGAAGCATCGTATGCTGACAGAACCTTCCAAGAAATATCGGCCATTCGAGCCCATTCCGCTGACGGACCGGAAGTGGCCATCGCGCACGATCCAGAAGCCGCCGGTCTGGTGCAGTGTCGATCTGCGCGATGGCAACCAGGCTTTGATAGAGCCGATGGATGCGGCGCGCAAGGCCCGCATGTTCGGCAAGCTGCTGGAGGTGGGATTCAAGGAAATCGAGATCGGCTTTCCTTCCGCTTCGCAAACGGACTTCGACTTCTGCCGCGACCTGATCGAGCGCAACCTCATCCCGTCCGATGTAACCGTCCAGGTGCTCGTGCAGGCGCGCGACCCTCTCATCGAGCGCACGTTCGAAGCCGTCAAAGGCATCCCCCGCGCCATTGTTCACCTCTATAATTCGACCTCCACACTTCAACGCCGGGTCGTGTTTGGATTGGATCGGGCGGGGATTAAGGCCATTGCGGTCAACGGAGCGCGCAGCGTCGCACAGTGCGCCGCACAGTATCCGCAAACCGACTGGGTATTCGAGTATTCTCCGGAAAGTTTCACCGGCACCGAACTCGACTACGCGGTCGAAGTCTGCGAGGCCGTGATGGACGTTTGGAACGCGACGCCTCACCGCAAGGTCATCGTCAATTTGCCCGCCACCGTGGAGATGTCCACTCCAAACATCTACGCGGATCAAATCGAATGGTTCATCCGAAACACCTCAAAACGTGATTCTATGATCGTCAGCCTTCATCCGCACAACTACGCAGCGCATGGCGGCCGGAATTCTGCAGGCGAATGGCTCTACGATCGCGGAACCGAGGATGAACGTTCAGCACGTGGCCGATGCAGTCCTGTACATGTCGAATCTTCCGCTGGATGCGAACGTCCTATTTATGACGGTGATGGCGACCAAAATGCCATTCGTCGGAAGGGGCTGAATAGGAAGGGCGCGAGTTGCATCTTTCGTTCCGGTTCCGGCATCATAGGAGAGGAGATTATAATGGCTGGCGATAACACGTTGACCTTTACAGATGCCGCGTTCGATCAGGACGTGCTGAATTCCGAGGTCCCCGTTCTGGTGGACTTTTGGGCGCCCTGGTGCGGCCCGTGCCGGGCGATGTCGCCGACCGTGGACGCCATTGCGACGGAATACGCCGGCAAGATCAAGGTCGGCAAGCTGAATACAGACGAGAATCAGGCGACCGCGATGCGGTACCAGGTTCGCGGCATTCCGACGCTGCTACTGTTCAAGGGCGGGCAGGTGGTAGACCAGCGGGTGGGCGCAATGCCCAAGCCCGAACTCGTAAAGATGCTGGCTCCCCACGTGGCCGAGGCGCAACCGGCGCAAGCTTCGCGCGGCTAAGCCCTTTCCAAATAAGCCATTTCTGAAGTCGAAACCCGAATGCGCTCGCCTTCGGAGATGAACGGCGGGACTTGGACCACAAGCCCCGTTTCGAGCTTCGCCGGCTTAGTGACGTTTGAAACCGTTGCGCCTTTAATTCCGGGCTCGGTTTCGACCACGGTGAGATCGACAGTCGGCGGAAGCTCCACACTCATCGCTTTTCCTTCGTAGAACTCCACGTGCACCTTTAAGTTCGGAATCAGGAAACTGGTCGCGTCTCCAAGAAGATCTTTGGTCAGATGCATTTGCTCGAACGATTCGGTGTTCATGAAGTAGAAGTACTCGCCGTCGTCGTACAAGTACTCCATCTCATGCTCTTCGAGAGAGGCCTTTTCCACGCGGTCTTCTGAGGAAAACCGGTGCTCGATCATAGTTCCCGAGCTGAGCTTGCGCATTTTCACCTGGACGAAACCGCGCAGATTGCCGGGTGTCCGGTGTTCCATTTTAAATATCGAGTAAAGTTCGTTGTTGAACTTGATGACCATGCCCGGACGCAATTGTGTTGCTGAGATCATAGGAAGGAAATATCTAGTTTATCAGAGGGTTGCATGGTGCCCGATCATCCGATCGTCGACTTCCCGCCCACGAAGCGCCGCAGCGGCTCCGGAACTGTCAGGCCGCCGCTGCCGGTTTGGTTGTTTTCCATGATGGCGAGCATGGCGCGATCGGTGATCATGGTGGCGGAGATGGTGTAGGGGAAGAAGGTCTTGTTGCCATCCTTCGCCTTCATGCCCAGCCGGCGGCTTTGGTAATCGAGCAGATTGGTGTTGGACTGGGTTTCCCGATATCCTCCAAATGCTGAAAACCAGCCTTCGACGTCGTACTTTTTGTAGCCAGGCGCGCCCATGTCGCCCGTGCAGACGCGTACCACGCGATAGGGAATGCCCAAGGCTTCCATAATCTGTTTCTCATTCAAAAGGCACTGCTCGTGCCAGTGCTCGGATTCTTCGGGACGACAGATGACGATTTGTTCGACCTTATGAAACTGATGGAGGCGAAATGCGCCGCGCGATTCTTTTCCGTACGAGCCGGCTTCCGTACGAAAGCAGGGGGTGAAAGCGGTATAAAGCAGCGGGAGCGAGGACGCGGGTATCGTTTCGCCCATGTGATACCCAAGCAGAGTTTGCTCGGAAGTTCCGATCAGGCACAGATCTTCGTTTTCGATTTTGTAGATGTCGTCTTTAAAGAAGGGCAGGTAGCCGGTGCCGAATAACGTCTCCTGTTTGGTTACGACGGGCGTGAACATCGGCAGAAAGCCTTTCGAGCCCAGCATCTCTAGCGCGATGCTAAAAATTCCCCATAACATCCTGGCGCCATCGCCTCGCCAGTAAGTGAATCCCGAGCCGGCAACATTCGCCGCGTGTTTTATATCGAGGATGTCCAACCGCGCGCCGATCGCGTCGTGAGCCTCGGGTTTGAAATTGAACGTGGGGATTTGGCCGCATCTTTCAAGCTCGACGTTATCGGAATCGGTCTTGCCCTCGGGGGTATCCGGCGCGAGCAAATTGGGGAGGCGAGCCCACAAATAATCGCGCTCCGATCGTACCTCGGCTTCTTTTTGTCCCAGCTGGGCGATTTCATCGCGAATTTGCACAGCGCGTTCGCGATCCCCGCCCGCGATCTGTTTGCGCTGGTGGCGGAGCTCCTCGAGCTTCGTCAGCGTGGCGCGCAACTCGGTATCCAGCGCCAGCAATTTGTCCACATCCACGTCCGACCCGCGCTTTACACACAACTCGCGTATCATGTCCGGCTGCTTCCGGACGAGTTCGAAATCAATCATTCCGCTTTGTTCTCCTGCGCGACTGGCTCGACCTTCACGCCTTCGCGCGTTGCATCGCCGGGATTGGCGACGATCGTGTCTCCGGAGCGCAGACCCTGGGTGATCTCCAATTTGTCCCCGTAATCGCGACCTATGACGACGGTTTGCAAATGGATCGTATGGTCCGGCCGGACCATTGCTACCCGCGTTCCCTCCGCGCGGAAAATGAGCGCTTCCGCGGGGATCACGAGGGGCGCGTTCGCAGTTGTACTATTCAAGTCCACTTGCGCGTACATACCGGGCAACAGCGAGCCCCCCGCATTTGGCACTTCGACCTCTACCAGCATGGTCCGGGTGGATGCATCGAGAGCGCTCGCCGTACGCGCGACTTTGCCCGGGAAACGGCGGCCGGGAAAAGTGGAAACGCTTAGGCTCGCGGCTTGGCCCGTATGCACGGCGCCGGCATTGGCTTGGGGCACGTTCACGTAGGTGCGCAACATCCCGGTTTGCGCGATGCGGTAAATCAACGTTGTGCCGGAAACGACCAGAGCGCCGGTATCCACATTGCGAACCGTGATCACGCCATCGAACGGAGCCTTCACCACGCGATAGCTAAGAACGTCGTTGAGGCGCGCGATGTTCGCTTCTGCCGCCGCGACGTTGCTGCGCTGGGCCGCGATGGCCTTCTCCAGTGCTTGAACGTTGGCTGTCTGCGCTGTCAGTTGCGCCTGATACTGATCGTTATCCTGCTGTGAAACCACTCCCGCGGCGGCAAGTTGCTTCCAGCGCTGGGCAGTTACGCGCGCGAGCTGCAGGTTGGCTTGGCCCTGTTCATGGTTGGCGAGCGCTTGTTCCAATGAAGCTTGGGCTTGCTGAAGCGCGGCCTTCGCCTGAAGAAGCTGCTGGTCAAGTTCCGGTGCGTCGATCTCGGCGAGCGGCTGCCCAGTTCGGACGCGATCGCCGATATCGACCAGACGCTTGCTTAGATAACCGTCGGCTCGAGCCAGGATCGGAGCTTCCGTGACAGCCTGGATGCTGCCAGGCAATTCCAACTGATTTTGACCGGGAACCCGGCCCACTTGAATTACTTCGACGCGCGGAAGAGCCTCATCCTGCTCGGCCGTTTCGGCCTGCACGAGCGCCTCGCGCTTTTGCAGCGGGATGTATCCGGCCAAAAACGCGATCACCATCAAGACCGCCGCGGCAAGAAAAATCGCGGCGATGGTTAGCCGGGAGGGGCGCCAGCGGTTGGAGGGCAACGCCGCGTCCGCGGCATCCGTGCGCTTCTGTTCCTTTAATTGGCGCTTCAGGTCTTCGACCTGTTTGCGAAGCTGCTCCTCGGTGGTTTCCGCTGGGGTGGTTTCCGCTGGATTGGTGTAATTAGGCAAGTTCCCACTCCGGCGCTGGGCCTTGTTCGGTCTCTTCTTCTTCCAACCTGCGTTCCTGGTCCGCCGGCGGCTTAGTTCTCAGATAGCTGTAAACGATCGGCACCACAAACAAGGTTGTCACGGTTGCGAACATTAATCCGCCGATGACTGCGCGGCCGAGCGGCGCGTTCTGTTCGCCGCCTTCGCCCATCCCGAGGGCCATCGGAAGCATGCCGAGGATCATCGCCGTCGCCGTCATCAATACCGGCCGCACGCGGGCATAGCCAGCGGACAGCATCGCATCGCGCGCCGACGGCAGCACGGACCGTTCGCCGTTGGCAAACGTGACCATCAGGATGCTATTCGCCGTCGCGACCCCGATGCACATGATGCCGCCCATGAGCGAGGGCACGTTAAGAGTTGTCCCGGTTACGAACAACATCCACAAGATCCCGGCGAGCGCCCCGGGCAGAGCCGTCAAAATGATAAACGGGTCCAGCCAGCTCTGAAAATTCACGCTCATCAGCAGATATACCAGCGTCACAGCGAACGCCATACCCAATCCGAGCCGGTAGAAGGACGACTGCATGGTCTCAATTTGTCCGCGCAGCGCGAACGTCGTTCCGCGCGGCAGATGCGGCTCTTCTTCGCGGACGATCTTCTGCACCTCCGCGCCGACGCTGCCGAGGTCGCGCCGGTCGACATTGGCATACACATCAAACACGGGAGAAATATTGTAGTGGTTCACGATCACGGGCGTGTAGCCACGCTGGATAGCGGTCAGATTCGAAAGAAGCTGAGTTCCATTTGCCACCGCGCCGGGATTTCCGTAAGCTTGGGATGCGCCCGCGGGCGCCGCGCCAACCGAACTGGTTCCCGCGCCCGCCGCGCCCGCGAGCGAGTTCGAAGTCATCATATCCACTGCGCCGGCAGGCACGGTAACCGGCGTGCGCAGCAGGTCGTCCAGCGTTGCGATGCGGTATTGCGGGGTCTGAACGCCGACGTTATAGTTCACGCCATTGGCTTGATTCACCCAGAAGTTCGGCGCCACCTGATTATTTCCCGACAGTGAAATGAGCATGCTGCTAGTCACGTCGTGCTGAGTCAGGCCCAATTCGGCGGCCTTGACGCGATCGACGTTCAGGCGAATCTCGGGCTGATCCATCACCTGGTGAATATGAACGTCCGCGGCGCCGGGAATGCGAGCGATTTTCGCTGCAAGGCGCTCGGCAATTTTGTAATTACCCTGAAAATCGCGCCCGACTACCTGTAAATCGATCGGCGCGGGAAGTCCGAAATTAAGAATTTGATTCGTAATGTTCGCGGGCTCGAAGAAGAACGTGACGTCTGGAAATTTTTCCCGCAGCCGTTTCCGAAGCAGCGTTTCATATTCGCGCGTCGACCCGTGGCGGCGCTCATTCAGCGCGATGAAGATTTCGCCATCGGCGCTGGAGATATTCGGCACATCGCCCTGCGCGAGGCTGGTCCAGCTCGGCGGGATCCCGATATTATCGATGATGGATTCCACTTCGGCAGGCGGAAGCGCGTTGCGCACCTCGCGATCGATGGCGCCGAAACGCAGCTCGCTTTCCTCGATGCGCGTGCCGGCGGGGCCGCGGGCGTGGAGGCGCATATGTCCCGAATCAACCGTCGGGAAAAAATCGCGCCCAATGAATCGCGTGAGGCCGATAGAGGCGAGGATGATCACCGCAAACGAGCTGAGCACTAGCGGGCGGCGCCGCAGAGACCAATCGAGCAACCCGAGGTAGCGGAACCGCAACAGCTCAAACACATGGTGGAAAACGTAATGCATCCGCCAGAATACCCCACGCGCGCCCGCGGCTTCGCCATGCGCGCCGTGCTGGTAAAGGTCGACCTCGGATTTGAGGAGATAGCGCACCATGGTGGGGATCAGCGTGCGCGAAAGAAAATAGGACGCGGCCATCGCGAAAACCACGGCCATCGCCATGGGCGTGAAGAGATGCCGCGCGGTGCCGGTTAGCAGCAGCACGGGGACGAAGACGATGCAGATGGCCAGTGTGGAGACGAAGGTTGGAATGGCGATCTGCGATGCGCCATCGAGCACCGCTCGAACAAGAGGCTTGCGCATCGCCATATTGCGATGCGTATTTTCGATTTCGACCGTCGCGTCGTCCACCAGGATGCCGACCGCGAGCGCGAGGCCACCGAGCGTCATGACGTTCATCGTCTGCCCCAGCACGCTGAGGATGCAAATCGAAGTAAGTATGGAGAGCGGGATCGAGATGCAAACGATAAACGTGCTGCGCCAGCTTCCCAAAAACAGCAGGATCATCAGGCCGGTAAGACCCGCGGCGATCAGCGCTTCCCGCAGGACGCCTTGAATGGCGGCGCGCACGAATAGAGATTGATCGCCGAGCGTGACGACGCGCAATTCCGGCGGAAGCGTCGCCATAATGCGCGGAAGCGCCTTTTTCACCGCGTCTACCAGCGAAAGCGTGGATGCTTGCCCGATTCTGCTGACCGTCATCAGCACGCCCCGCGAGCCGTTGGTGCGAACGATGCTGGTTTGCGGGACGAATCCGTCGTGAACTTGCGCGACATCCTTCATGTACACGGTGGCGCCATTCACGGTTTTCACCGGCAGATTATTGAATTCGTCGATGCGATCGGGGCTGCTGTTGACCTTGATCTGATATTCGGTCTGGGCGAATTTCGCCGTTCCCGCGGGCAGAATCAGATTCTGCAGGTTCAGCGCGTTGGAGATGTCGATCGGCGAAAGCTGCTTCGCGTAGAGCTCGTCTAGATTCAAGTCCACCATCACCTGCCGCTGCTTTCCGCCGAACGGGTATGAAATCGATGCACCTTGCACGGTCGCGAGCGGAGTACGGATGAAGTTTTGGCCGAGATCGAAAAGCTCCTGCTCGTGCAGCGTCTTGCTCGAAAGGCCGAGCTGCAGGATGGGCACGCTCGCGGCGTCGTATTTCAGCACATTCGGCGGCATGATCCCGGGCGGCATGTTGCGCATCTGCACCTGGGTCTGCGCGATCACTTGCGCGACGGCCATGTCGATCTTGACGTTGGGGTGGAAGAAGACGCGGACCACCGAAACGGTGGTGTAGGACTGCGATTCGATGTGCTCAATGTCGCTGACACTGGAGGTGAGGCCGCGCTCGAAGTTGGTGACGACGCGCTTTTCCATCTCGTCAGGCGAGAGGCCGTTGTACTGCCAGACAACGCTGACGATGGGGATGTCGATGTACGGAAAGATGTCGACCGGCATCGTGACGATCGCGGTTACGCCCAAAATCGCGATCAGCACGGCCATCACGACGAAGGTATAGGGACGGCGGAGGGCTAGCCGGACAATCCACATAACAATCTGACCATGCGGGACTTACGCGAGAACTCTTTCATGGTATCATCGCGTGCCGCGAGCGAAGGCGGCACTCGGGCCTACTTGGGTCTGGCGGGCGGGGCGAGTGCGCGCTGTTTGTGAGTGCCGGTAAGCTGCTGTTTCGAAAGCTACTTCGGCGTCGGTGGGTTCGTTTCGTTTTTTTGGATTTTCGGGTTTCGAGGGGTGGTGGTGGCGATCCGAACTCGAGTAAATCGGTGTTTTTCATACGAGCGATAGTATGGGTTACCGCTGCGAAGCTGGTCGATGGATTTTCGCGATGAGGTTGCAGCGGCTAGGGAAAACTGGGCGGGGTTAGGTGATATTGCTTTTCCGGCGGTCTGCTGGAGAATTACGCGCTCCTGCGAGCCTCGGCGGGCGGGGTTACGCGGCCTGGACACAGCGGCGTACCGGTATCCAGACCCGTTCAGGGGTCCTTCGGCAGGATCGCTCGCTCGTTGCGCACGGTTTTAACTTCGGGGTTCCGCGTCATACGGACAGAGCAGGTGCGAGACGCTCAAATGGATTTCGAGTCCGCGGCAAGAGCTCGTTATCGTTATCGGCGGCGCGCTCAGATGCTCTGCCCAGTGCCGGATGACGGAGCAGCGTTTCTTGCTGTTTCAGCGCAGATCAGCGGTCAGCGAAGGAAACATTCCCATCAACAACATAGTTCGCCGTAACTTGGAGCGGCGCGGGTCCGCTGACAAAAAAGGAGTTGGCGGGATATTGGCTCAAGAACACGGCCGAGGCCTTCAAAGTTCCAGTTGCGCCTTCGAACCGTCCCGTACCGCCTGTGATGGTGAGATTTCCGGGCGCAGTATTGAAATTTGAAGTGCTGGACGGCTGAATCAGGTCGTAATTCGCCTCCAGCGTATCGCCATCGGGCGCGGTTAAGACGAGGCAGCCGCGGTATTCGCCCGTCGGCAGGTTGAGCGTCTTGTTAAGGGTAAAAGTGAAAGCTCCCAGAGTGGAAAACCCGGTTCCATAAGCTTGAGGCACAATCTGATCGGTGGGCGACCTTCCGCAAAAAGAAGCACCTGTCGTATCGGGGAGGCTTCGCCGCTGAAATTTGGTTACTCTGCCTCATCGGAATACAGAAGGCCTGCCACCGGGTCCTTTTCCGGGCCTCCAGGCCGGCCTTTAGATTCTTAAGAAACCGTACCCTGATATCGCTGGCCGCTCGATGCCCCGACTGGTGATTCTTGGTGACCGAGAGGTGACCGCGCAGGCAATTGGAATTCGCGGAGTTTCGTCGGACCTTGACCGAAGCAAAGAAAGAGATGCCCATGAGAGCCCGAGCAGCCGAATCTCTGCCCGGCCGGTCCCTCGCGGATCGCGCCGTCACCAAGCAAAGGATGGATTTGCTGCATCGGGAGCAACCCCCGGTTTCGTAACCCTCCGTCGCGACTTTAATCGCGCTGAGGTACAACAGGCGATATGCACGCCGCACCGGAATGCTTCGGTTCATCGGCCAGGCAGCGCCTCGAAACTATAAGTGCCATCCCAGTACGTGATTCCCGACGCCGAGTCGATGACGACATCGAACCGCGCGGTGAACCCTGCGAGCTGGCCGACTCCATCCGAGGCGGTGCACAAGCCCTTACCCGTAGCCCCCTCGACGGTGCAACGGCCCACCGCCCAGTCCCCGCTGCTCACAAAGAGCATGATGTTGCTGTCCAGGTTGCCCGCCGGAATGCCGAAGGCTTGATCGTAGTAGACCGTGGTACCGGGCGGCAGCTCCGATAAAGTCGAGGTCGCGATCATGCAGTGATCACCCGCTGCGCCATGATAATCCGGACAGAGCTTGGTTATGTGGATTTGCCCGTTTCGCGCTGCGAACGCGAGTGCCGGCGCCGCTCCGGTGGTCAGCGAATGCGCCAGCGCTACGAACGACCCGATTAGGACGGCGGCAAGCGCGAAGATCGTTTTCTTGTTTTTCATTTCACCGAATCTCCTTTTTTTCAAGTAGTGTCCGTGAGGGCCAGAGGCACTCACCGGGTAATGTCGAGTGTGGGCCACAACTGCACATTTCTGCAATACTCTAAAAGACCCGCCTGATCAAAGGGATTCTCGGAGGAACTATGGAGATCGCCTCCCCTAGCGCGCTGGGAGCCTTCGCGAGAGATCTTCGCGCCGAAGATCTGCTCGAATGCCTGTCGATCAATCCTGGCCGCATCGGCGACGAGTTGGTCGGCCGCGCTCGAGCGATCGAAATATGGAGATCTCTCGTCAGATCGCCCTCTTTTAGCTCGACGGTGATCGAGGCCGCGCGGCCTTCTGCAGGCCATCGTATCGTGGGCTTCGGTTCAGGGGTGTTTGTGTCCCGAGCCTTCGCGCTAGCGGAGCTTTCCGACCCGCGTCCCGGTATCAATTCGCGAATTCTAGCCGGCATCGATTCCGGGCCCTCCGTCATATTGAACGAGGCGCAGCTTCGCGCCGGCAACACCAGGGGCGGGCTGGATATGGTGGTTTTACATGCAAGCTTGCGGCATAACGTGCTCAGTCCCCAGGATGTGTCCGAAGTTGCTTCAGCGATGGCAGCTCGTTTCATGGAGCAGCATCTCGGGTACCGGATAGATCGTTTAATGTTGGAAACAGTGTGCGCGGAAGAAGCCGCCCGACTTGCGGCCATGTACATATGGCGACCCGTCCGCAAATTCGATGAAACCGAGCCGCCGGCGCGCTGCTTGTGGGTCATCACGAGGGAAGAGGCCCTGTCCGTCGCTGGGTCCGTGGTAAACCCGCTGTTCCACCATCGAGAACCGGTCTTGCGGCTTCGCGACGCCGACCAGCACCTTCTGCTCTCTGCTCTGAGTGGTCTTACCGATCAAGAATTGTCCTCTAATCTGGGTCTCTCGCTGACTGCCGTCAAAAAGCGATGGATTTCCATATTCGAGCGAACCATAGATGTACGGCCCGACCTCTTTCCCGATCTGGATAGGCCTGATCTTGACGGAAGCGATGGCCAGAAGCGCGGCCGTCAAAAGCGGCACCACGTGTTGGCGTACGTCCGCTCCCATCCGGAAGAACTGCGTCCCTTCGAAAATGAACAGCTCAGAGAGGCCTCAACGATCGGTGATTAGGAATCCAGCAGACTGGCGACGCGGTGTTTCATCCAGCTTTTGACTTGTTGCGGATGAAATTTTGGCCGCATCGGTTGCGGCCTCCCGGAGGCTATCGAATCGGGGCTTTCGCGCATTCACCTTTGGACGATAATACCCACCGCCACCGCGGCATGGTCCGAGGGCTATAGCCCATCCCGTAGCCGGCTGTGAGAATCGGCTCCCAGGATCCCGATTCCCAATGGACTGACGGCGCCTTGGTCAGAATCAAATCCATGCGCTGCGAAAGCTCGGAAACCGGATTGTTGTCCGTTTCGTTTTGACAACACGTGAATCCTGGGAGCGAAGGAAATACCTGAGTCCAGAGATCCGAGTAGCCGGCGGAAATAAAATCCAGATAGGTCGCGTCCCGCGGGAGCGGGAAAGCCTGCGAATTCGAATCCATCGCCACGATAACCGGCAAACTTGTATTTGCTGGACCGGCGCGCAATTCGCCTCCTTGGGCTTCCCGTATGGCCGAAGAGAACGACTCAAGATGGGTGTCGATGAACCGAAACGGCTGTCCAAAGAACTCGGCGTCCACCGAGGCCCACGATCTCGGCAATGGGATTGGGCCGAGGGGAGATGGAAGCGCTACCCTGTTCGTGAATTGCCCAGACTGCGGATTGGTCCAGCTAAAAACCCACTCGGGTAGATCGGTGCGAGCCAGCACGACGTTGTAATCGTTGACCGCGGCACAAATATAGTTGGAAGGCGGAATCAACCCCGGAGTGGGCGGAAACGCGTATTGCATCGCCTTCACCGCGACCTGATAATGTCCTCCGCCGGCAGTAGCGCGGCCATAAGAGACTGCAGCATGTCGTACTGAAGCGTTAGGGGCCCGCACGCGCCCCTGATCGGATCGAACGCCCCGGTGTACCACTGGTCGAATTCCTCCAGGCTTACCAATGGGGGCTGTATCGAAAGAATCTGCCGCGCGACCGCCTGCATTCGCTCCGGCGGATTCGTGCCTTGCACCTGCTGGACGATCTGGACGATCTGGCCCACGCCGATCAGGAATTGTCCCACCGAACTCGCCGATTGCACCTGCAGGAAATCCGATCCTTCATTCACGTTGTACGTCATAACGAGGCCGATCCCGGGCAGATTTTGCGCGGCGGCCGCACCCATCCCCAGCGTGAACGCCAATGCGGCGTAAACGATCCAAAGGCGTAAACGATCCAAATGGATATAGCGATTCTGCGATCTTTCATGGAATCGTCCTGTTATGGCGGCCCTGGCCAATGGCCTGGGCAATCGTTAACCATTGTGAGAAGCAGCGACAAAACTGTATCTGCGTAATCGCATTCGGTTCTCCTCTCCAAGTCCGCTTTAGCGCGACGGACAACGGGCTAGGCCTGTCGCCACCTGAACAGGTGTTTTGCATCCCCGTTTTTTCGGGAGAATGCCGCTGCGCTACGCCTTGGCGATCGATTCCGATTTGGAGTTGAATTTGCTGCCCCTTCGTTCAATTGCTTAGTCTGAGCCACCACTCCTCGTTTCTGCAATACTCTAAAAGACCTACCCACCAAAGGGATACTCGGAGGAAGTATGGAGATCGCCTCCCCTACCGTGCGGGGAGCCTTCGCGAGAGATTTTCGCGACGAAGATCTGCTCGAATGCCCGTCGATCAATCTTGGCCGCATCGGCGACGAGCTGGTGGGCCGCGCGCGAGCAATCGAAATATAGAAGTCTCTCATCAGATCGCGCTTTTTTAGCTCCACGGTGATCGAGGCCGCGCGGCCTTCTGGAACCCATCGAATCGTGGGTTTCGGTTCAGCGGTGTTTGTGTCTCGCGCCTTCGCGCTAGCGGAGCTTTCCGACCCGCGTCCCCGTATCAATTCGCGAATTCTAGCCAGCATCGATTCCGGGCGCTCCGACCTATTGAGCAAGGCCCAGCTTCGCTGCGGCAACACCAGGGGTGGGCTGGATATGGTCATTTTGTTTTCAAGCTGGCGGCGGGACGCGCTCGGTATGGAGGATGTGTCAGAAGTTTGTGCGACGACCGCAGGCCGTTTCTTGGAACAGCATCTCGGGTACCGGTTCCATCGTTTGATAATGGAAACCGTTGGCGAGGAAGAGGCCGCCATGATCTGTGGGTTCAGCGTGAAATGGAGTGCGGACGCTCTCCATTAGTGAGTATAGCGCGAGCGTCGGTGGTACGAGGAAGCAGCGGACGGAGGGTGCAAATGGTTTCAAAATGTAATCAGGTTGCGCGGAGTCCTCGAATCATGCTCAATTGACGCCGCAAAAACGAAACTAGCTAAGCTAGGAAAGGAATCAATCAGCATTCGATTCCGCACGCTGCTTCGGCGGCGGACAGTTCTGGTAAACACTAGGCGACTAAGCAGGAACGATCAACGCGGAAACTCCGGAAACACCCGATCCGCTTGACTCTCAGCCGCAAAATCCCGTACGCTGATTTACAGGCGCACAAGGGCGCTTCCAGTCCGCGGAAAGGGCCGTGCCCACCTTATCCGGCTAGAGTTTGTGGTAACGAAACTTCTTTCAAGCCTGATTAGCGCGGACTGCAGGCTCCAATTGGAAGGAGCTTCTTGTGCCCAATCGAACTGTACCGCCCAATCCTGACCTCCAACAATACAAAAGGCAAGCCAAGGAATTACTGAAGGCTTGCAGGGATGCCCAGCCTGAGGCGCTGGTGCGCATCCGAAATCATCATCCTCGGCTGAAGCACGCTCCCGACCTGGAGGCCGAGCGCATGGCTCTCAAACTTTCTGACGCGCAGCTAGTCATCGCCAGAGAGCACGCCCTTGACAGCTGGCCCAAGTTTGCGATGCACGTTCGCAGTATTGAACTGGCCCACCCGTCCGGCTCCTCTCCGCTGGCCGGTCGATTCAGGCGCTTTGCTGAAGCGATCCCGATAGGTGAAATTGAGCTGACCGCCGAGATTTCGACTACGGCCAACGGCAAGGGATTGGTACTCTGCGTGGATGCGGCCCGCAGCAGCCACTATGCAAGAGCTCATGCCGCAACAGACGAACTCCATCGCGCGGGCATCGGCACGGTCTTGGTCGACTTGCTCACGGAGGAAGAATCGACCGACGACCTGATCGCCGAAAGAGTTCAATTCGACTTGCCCTTATTGAGCGGGCGCGTCAATGCGCTCAGAGACTGGATTGCGCAGCAGCCTGACCTCAGCGAATTCGGCCTAGGCTATCTCGGCACCGACACCGGGGCATCCGCTGCTTTGTGGGCAGCCAGCCGCCCCCCTCAGGTGCCTAGAGCCGTTGTTTCGTTGGGCGGCCGGCCCGATCACGCCGGGCCGCGGCTTGGATACCTACAAGTTCCCACGCTGTTCATAACAGGGAGCAAGAGCCCAGCACTGCTCGAAATGACGCGCTTTGCCTATTCCGTAATTCCCCGGGAAACCACGTGTGACTTGGAAATGATTACGGGTGCCAGTCATGGCTTGCAGGAAGAGGATGCCTTTAGCAGGGGCGTCGACCTCGCGCGGGCTTGGTTTGAGCAGTTCCTTGTGGCGTAAGCAGGCAGGCGCTGTGTTTCCCGGCAACAGAAATCAACTATTGGAAGGAACGTTTCTGCTATGGATGTAATCCCGGAGACTCATCGCGACGTGGCGCGCTCGGCTCTAGCTGAGGCCTTCGGGCCGGGTAAGGACCCTGTGGTTCAGCGGGTTGTGGCTGGCGCTTCAGGCGCTTTGACGTATCGCATCGAGGTGAATGGAAGGTCCTATTTGATGCGACTAGAAACACGTCGCGGCCCGCTGCGCAACCCCCATCAGTATACATGCATGAGAATCGCGGCCGATGCTGGAATTGCGCCCGCGTTGCGTTACGCCGATGACGCGGCGGGCGTGGCCATTCTCGACTTCATTGAGCAACGTCCGCTGCAAGACTATCCCGGTGGCGCCTTGGGATTGGCCACAGCCGCGGGAAGACTGGCGGCGCAACTACAGCAGACCGCTGCGTTCCCCGAATTGGCAGACTACTTCGCGATTCTTGAACGCACGCTCGCGTACGCCCAACGTATGTTCGCAGCCGGGTTGCTGGAACCTCACCTGGAGGCATTCCAAAGAATCCGCGCCGCGTATCCCCGGGATTCAGCGAAGCACGTATCGAGCCACAACGACCTCAATCCCGCTAACATTCTGTTCGACGGTCAGCGGCTGTGGATGATTGATTGGGAAACTTCAGGTAGAAACGATGCTATGACCGATATCGCCATACTGGCCGAAAATTTTGCGCGGACGCCAGAATTGGAGGAAGCGTTGGTCGGGGCCTGGCTGGGGGGTCAACTGAGCCCCTCCGGGCGGTCCCGATTGATGTTGATGCGCAAGTTGACGCGACTCTACTACGCGGGAATCCTACTGGCCACATCGGTGACGGCAACCGGAGGAGCGCCAATCAGTGATCTTGCGGCGCCGACGGAAGCCGAGTTCCGCGCCCTGGTAACATCGGGCCAGATTCAGGCCGGTTCCGTGGAAACAAAGAAGCTCTTGGGCAAGATGATGCTGGCAGGTTTCCTCGACGGAACGCAAACGGAGGCTTTCCAAAGGGTGCTCAACGAAACACGAGATGAGTGATATACCAACCAAGCGCCCCGTTCGGCATTGTCCAACCGGGGATAGCTCACGATCAACGGCGTAGTGTTTACTACTGTCCGTTACGACCGACAATGGCCTATCGGCCCCTTCCTTACGCGGCCTGCTGCCGACGAATTTGACGCTGTTTTCGCGCCTCCTCGAGCTTCCGATCTCGCTCGGCATGGATCTCCTGCTGCCGGCCGGCGAGCATGTCCTTCGGCGTGATGTAGCCAATGGCACTGTTCAAGCGGACGTCGTTGTAATGTTCCACGTAGCCCTCCACCAGCCGCCGCGCATCCTCCAGTGACAGCGGCGTTCCTGGCCGGATGCACTCTCCTTTTAGCGATTTGTGCCAACGTTCGATTTTTCCGTTCGATTGGGGATAGTAGGGCGAAGTTCTGACGTCAGGTAGGCAATCCGTTCCTGCTCGGCGGAACGGTTCGGCCGTTCGTTCTGCTCGAAGGCGGCCGCGCCGTTCTCGAAGAGTTCCTTCTGCCAGCGGTAGAAGACCGTCGGCTGGAGTCCCACCTCATCGCACAGCTTTGAGATGGGCTCCTTCTCCAGCAAATGCCGCCTCAGGATGGCGACCTTCTCTTCCGGCGCGTAGTGCTTCCGTTGCTTCTTCATGCGTTCTCTCCCTTAGCTTAGTGGGAGAACGCCTTCTCCATTTCCAACTGAACCGGAACAGATCGAGGTAATGCATGTGTGGCGACTCATTCGCAAGTTCGAAGAACCCCGCCGGCCGGCCAGCTCCTTGTGGATAATCACGAAGGAACTCCCATCCGGAGGAACTGTGTCCATTCGAAAATGAACAGCTCACAGAGAGGCCTCAACGATCGGTGATTAGGAATCCACCAGACTGGCGACGCCGTTTTTCATTCAGCTCTTGACTGCTTGCGGATCGACCTTGCCGCATCGGTGACGAGTTCCACGCGGTGGCCGCACCCGCCTCCAGCTTAAGGCCGAAGAATGCCGCGCGCATGGCTGGGCGATCGCTTCCGATTTGGGTTTGAATTTTGCCGCCCCTTCGTTCAATTGCTCAGTCTGAGCCACGACTCGACATTTCTGCAATACTCAACAAAGACCCCGCCTAACCGAAGGGATACTCGGAGGAAGTGCGGAGATCGACTCCCCTACTGTGCTGGGAGCCGTCGCGAGAGATCTTCGCGACGAAGATCTGCTCCAATGCCTGTCGATCAATCCTGGCCGCACTGGCGACGAGTTGGTCGGATGCTCCCGAACCATTGAGATTTGGAAATCCCTCATGCGATCGCGCTCGTTCGCAGCCGCGGTGATCGAGACCGGTTCGCCCGGCTCCGGCCCACGGATTGTCGGTTTTGGCGCCAGCGTTTTCTTCCAGCAAAGGTTCGTCGACGAGGAGTTCTGCCACCCTCGGCCTGGCTAAACGCTCGCGTCTTTGCCGGCATCGATTCCGGAAAGTCCGTGGTCCTAAGCGAGCCGGAACTTCGCTCGGCCAATACCAGCGGCAGTCTCGATTCATTGGTCCGGAGCACAAATAAGACGTGCTTGCCATCGGGGCTGCATACGGGCCACCTCGTCAGCGGAATGTTGAAGGTGAGGCGCGACATCTGTTCACGCTGCGAGTCATAAACGAAGATTCCTCTCTCGTTCCCTGTACCTTGCGCTAGCGCCAGCCGCTGGCCGTCGGGAGAAAGGCGCAACGTAAAATAGAGAAGCCTGGCGTGGAGATCAGTGGCCTGGGGGCGGCCGCCGTGGCGATATCAAAGGTGCCGTCCGAAAAGGCAATCGGGAGACGGACGCTTCCCGAACCTCAACGCGTGCAATATCGATCCATCGCTGGTTCGTTCGCATGGCCATGGCCCCGCTCTCCTTCGAATGGTCGACGCCTCGGCCGTACGGAAAACAGCTACAGTTTCGGTTTCCAAAAATGCGCGAATAGCATCCCTCAAGGCGTCCAAAGGTATCTTCGCCCGCGTAGTCTTGAGATAGGGATGTTGCAGGGAGATGGGTGCAAATTTTCGCGGCAAGCCACGATATCAAGCGCTCTCCTCAGGAGGCAAGTATATTGTGACAAGTATGTTGTGACCAAACGAAAGGGTCGGCATGTTGCTCTTGGTCATGGCGCCACGCCATCGCGGCGATGTCTTCCGATTTTCGATGCAGAGTAGTTGAAGCGCTAGGCCGGAAAGCCGGTCTGCTTTCGTCCTAGCCGGTGTTGGCCGCAAGCGCACGCTTGGTCAGCCGTAGCCAATGCCATCACTGAATTGCCCGAGCGGTCTCGCTTGGGTCTGCTAACCGCGTCAGACGTATCGGGTCCGCATCCACCTTGACCAGCCATACCGAACGGTTCTTGAAGTATTCCCTTACACGTGCATTGCTCGCGTCATCCAATTCCCTCGCCCACACGATCCTCGCGCGATCAATATCCGCGCGGTTGTAGATCCACTCGGCGGCCGCATTGTGGTCCGGGCCAACTCGAACTAAAATCAGGTGATTGCCGGGAGTCGAGTTCACCCGGTCTTCGATTTTCGAACGTTCGCGAGAGAAGGCGCGCAGTTCCGGGCCGCCGACCACCTGCATCCCTGCCTTGACGCTCAGAAACATGTCCAGCAGTACGATGCCGGCCACAAGTGCACGCCTCAGCGGCATGCGCAGAACCCTCCAATTCCATACGTATCGCAAGCCCAGCACGGAAATTCCCAAAAACGCCGAAGTCAAAGGCGCAACATAATGCGGCAGGAAAAACCAATACAGATATTGGCCCAGCACGACAAAAATACAAACCCCGGCCAGATATAAAGAACCCTTCTTCCGCGTGAACGGCGAAAGAATAATCCCCAGGGCAAGCGCAAATCCGCCATAAAAGCTCCAAATTCGGTTCCATCTCTCCCGAAGAGGAACGTATTCCGTTTTCTGCCATTCGTAAACATCGCGGATATCTTTATAGGCCGCCTTTGGCTCAGGGGGCAATGGTTCCCACACCAACCCTCTGGGAACTCCGTACACAGCCTGGCTGAGTTGATACGGCATCTGCAAAGCATGGCCGGTCACGCGGTAGTTGTAATAGCCCTGCAACGCCACAGTCAAAAGCGCAATGACGGCAACCGGCGCCGCTACGAACCGAAGCCGCCCGCCTCGAAACATCCACGCGAGCAGGATCAAGCCAACCGCGCCGCTGAATAGTAATCCCTCGAATGGCCGGCTCATCACCGTGATCGCGAGGCCCACCGCCAGCGTTACACCAGTCCCCACCCGGCTGCTCTTGATCAAGCGCGGCAGCGCCCCGAGAGCTATCGCGCCCCCAATCGCCGCCACATTCCCGCCCATATAACTGTTCGTCCAATAGCTGAAGACGCCCAAGCGGACAAAGAAATACAACGCCCCGAGCAGCGCCCACGGCGGCTCTACCCAGCCACATAGCATCCAGAAAATAGCCCCGCACAGCAGGCCCGTGCTTGCGACAACTCCATACCAGGGATGACCGGCACTCGCTTGACCAACTGCAAGCGCCACCCCCTGGCCAGGTGGATAAATCGAGGCGTAGTGCGGCTGCTGCAACACATACAGCGTTTCAAAATGCTCTTGCAAAGGATGAGGCGGATTCGCCAAGCGGCCGGAGGCGAAGGTGTCCGCCAAAAGCAGGTACCCGAACTCATCCGCAACGGCTGGCCGCGGTATCGGATAAATCGGAAGCAGCACCAGCCGCGCAACGATCGGCAGAACGGTTAAAATCAGGCAGACAACCAAGACCTGTCGTCTGCCCCATTTTTCCGCGATTAGGAAACTAATCGCCGCTGCTAGACCGCCGCGACGGCTTCTTCGATCCTCGACTGCTTCCATAGCTCGATGTAAGGCTTCAGATCCTCCATCATCTTGGCGAACTGCTTGGGGTCGAGCGACTGCGCGCCATCGCTGATGGCTTTTTCGGGATGCGGGTGCATCTCCACCAGCAAGCCATCGGAGCCGATCGCCACCGCGGCGCGAGCAAGCGCCGGAACCAGACTCCGCTTTCCGGTAGCGTGGCTGGGATCGAGAATTACCGGCAAATGAGTGAGTTCGTTCAGCGCGGCGACCGCGGCGATGTCGCAGGTATTGCGCGTGACGGTCTCGAAGGTGCGGATGCCGCGCTCGCACAGCATGACCTTTGGATTTCCATGGGCGACGATATACTCGGCCGACATCAGAAGCTCCTTGACCGTCGAACTCATACCCCGCTTCAGCAGGATCGGACGGCCGCACTGGCCCAGATTCTTCAGCAGCGCGAAATTCTGCATATTGCGCGCGCCGATTTGCAGAATGTCGGCGTAATCGGCGACCAAGCCGACGTCGCGATCGCTCATCACTTCGGTGATGATCCGCAGCCCGGTGGCGCGGCGAGCCTTGTCGAGCAGCTTGAGCCCTTCCTCCTCCAGCCCTTGGAAATCGTAGGGCGAGGTGCGCGGCTTGAACGCGCCGCCGCGCAGGATCTTCGCGCCCGCGCGCGCCACGATCTCGGCCGATTCCAGAATCTGCTTTTCGTTCTCCACCGAGCAGGGGCCCGCCATAACCACGAATTCGTCGCCGCCGATGGTTACATTGCCGGTGGTAATTTCCGTTTTCGTTTGGCGAAATTCGCGGCTCACGAATTTGTAAGGAGCCGAGATACGCACGGCCTTCTCCACTTGCGGCATCGCTTCCAGGGCTTCAAGACACGCCGTCACATCGCCCACGCCGATGACGCCGATCACCACGCGCTGCTCGCCCTCAATCGAGTGGACCTTGTATCCAAAATCCTCAATGCGCTCCTTCACTTCGGCGATTTCTTCCTTGGTGGAATGTAATTTCATTGAGATGATCATGGGGGACTCTCCGGAAATGGCAACGGCCCACCCTTTGCGAGTGGGCCGCAAAAGCGAAGTATAGCACAATGAAGGTATGAATTTCCGGCTGCTGCTTCTGTGCGTCACCATGTCCGCTTTTGCCCAAAATCGTTCTATTTCCGATACCGAGGTGATGCGAGTGCACCGGTCCGCTCTGCTAATCGACACCCATAACGACGTGACCAGCCGGACAGTGGACGGATTCGATATCGGCTCCCGCGCGCCCGGCGGCCATACCGACATCGCCCGGTTGAGAGAAGGCGGCGTCGGCGCAACATTTTTCGCCGCCTATGTTGCTTCGCGCTACGTGGAAGGCAATCGCGCCGCCAACCGGACGCTTCAGATGATCGACACCGTGCGCCATGACATCGTGGCCCGATATCCCAACGATTTCACACTCGCGACCAGCGTGAAAGATATCGAAGAGGCCCGTAAACGGGGCAAAATCGCGGCATTGATCGGGATCGAGGGGGGACACGCTATCGAGGACAGCCTGCGCTTGCTGCGCAATTATTATGTCCTGGGCGTCCGCTATATGACCTTGACCCATACCAATACCAACAATTGGGCCGATTCCTCCGGCGATATCGATAATCCTCAGGTCAAGCACCATAACGGCCTCACGGATTTCGGGAAAGATGTGGTACGGGAAATGAACCGGCTCGGGATGATTGTCGACATTTCGCACGTCGCCGATAAAACTTTCTGGGACGCGCTGGCCGTGAGCCAGGCCCCGATTTTTGCATCGCATTCGAGCGCGCGGGCGCTCACGAAGGTTCCGCGGAACATGACCGATGAGATGATCGTCGCGCTTGCGAAAAAGGGCGGCGTAATCGACGTCAACTTCAACTGCGGATTCATCTCGCAGAAAGCGGCAGATGCGGAAGCGCGCAAGGAAAAGCCGCCGCGCGCGACGCTGGCCGATGTCGTCGCGCACATCGACCATATCCGCAAGATTGCCGGCATTGACGCCATCGGCATCGGCAGCGATTTCGACGGCGTCGAATGCACGCCGGAGGGCTTGGATGACGTTTCCAAATTCCCGAACCTGACGCGCGCGCTGCTTGAAAAAGGGTACACGCCGGAGGACATCCGCAAAATCTACGGCGAGAATTTCCTGAGGGTCATGCGCGCCGTGGAAATGGCGGCCGCGAAATGAGATCGTCCGTTTTTGCCGCCGCCATTCTGCTGGCCGCATGCTCGCACCCGGCGCCGCCCGGTCCCAAAATCGACCCCGCCCTGGCGGGAATGATTCCGGCCGGCACTGTGTTGATGGCCGGAGTGCGGCTGGAAGCTATCCAAAAGACGCCCATCTATCAAAAGCACTTGGCCCACCTGAGCGTCGGGGCGATCGACCGCTTTGCCGAGCAGATGAAGATCGATCCGCGCAAAGACCTTTGGGAACTACTTTATGTTTCGAACGGGAAGCTGAACGCCCTAATGGGTCGTGGCAAATTCTCAGACGAGTCGGAGCCCCGCATTGAATCGAAAGGCGCTAACCGGTTCGGGTACAAGGGATTTAATCTTATTGGGGATGAAAACACGGCAGTGCTGCTCGTCGGTCCCACTGTCGCAGCAATCGGGGACACCCCGGAACTTAAAGCTTTGGTTGATGCCCGGGATCAATCGCCCGGTCCACCGCCTGCGATGGCAGGGGTTCTGAAGCAAGTCTCTTCCGAAGCGCATGCTTGGGTCGCGTATTCCGGAGGGCCGCTAAGTCTGCCGATCCCGGCAACAGGTAACCTCTCGAATATCAATAACATCATTGCGGCGGTTCAAACCGGAAGTTTCTATCTGGATTTGCGCATGGGGTTCTCCGCCGTGGGCTCGGGAACTTCGAAAACCGAAAAGGACGCGCAGGATTTGGAAGGCGGGCTGAAGGCGCTGGTGGGCTTGGGCCGCCTCTCAACCTCCGATAAACGCCCCGACCTTCAGCGGATCTGGGACGGAATTCGCATCACTGAGCAGGATCGGAACGTGAAGATCTACATTGACCAGCCGGATGAGCTTGTAGGAAAGTTTCTGGACTTGACGGCCGGGCGTTTACCGGGCGTGTCCGGATCGCAGAAGTGAGGGATCGCTCAACCGGCCGGTTCGAGGAGGATCGGAATGCCCGTGATGATCGAATAAAGGACGTCCGGATCGAAATCCGCGCCGTTCGGCCAAATGATCGTCCCTAGATTTGCATCGACGTGAAGTTGCCCAAAGTAGGACGGGTCCTTCAACGGAGCAAACACTTCCCGGAACTTCAAGTGAGGCTGCAAATCGACAACGCCTTCGCGTCCGTCTTCGAACCTGATCCAGACCCGGTAACCATCCAGGGCGCGGGCCTGGATGACATCTTTCAGCATGGGTTATTCCAGTGGCGCAATTGGTTTCAGCTCGGCTTCTGCTGGCGTCAGATCAGGCACGTCTAACTTATACCCAGCGGCTTCTACTTCTTGCCGACCGGAATCGCGTCGCCCAAATTCATCGACCCGCCACCCTCGCTCACATAGTTCCGGTTCCATGCTGGAATCTCCAGCGTGACGTCGCCATTCACTACGGCCTGGCAGCCCAGGCGCGAGTGGCGAGTCACGCCGGCGGCCATATCTACGCGATCGAGTTCGTCGTCATCCGGCTCGGAAAGATTCTCTTCGCCCTCTTTGATGACTACGTGGCAGGTCGTGCAGGCGCAGCTTCCGCCGCAGGCGTGCTCGAGCTGAATGCCGAAGTTTAGCGCCACGTCAAGGATGGATTCCGGCTTGCCGTGGTCGGCGTAGGGGAGTTCGCCATGTTCGAACTCGACGGTGCGGTCGAGGTTTGTGAAAGTGACCTTTGGCAAGTTCTATTTTATCAAGGGGACGCCGCTACTGCGGTAAGAAGCCGTGGTCGATAACCTTTTCAAGCGGCCAGCGCGTGTAGGCTGTGCGCTTGGGCAAATGCGTTTGCTGAAGCGCTTGCCGATATGCCTTGTCATAGCATTTGTCGAACTTTTCTTTCAGAACGCCGCGCAGGCTTGGAAAATCATCGAGCAGCGAGTCTATCTCAGCACGGGAGTTGGAAATCGAATCCTCCCATGACAGTGACCGGCGCTCCGGCTGGATCTCCCATTTAATTAAGTGCATCTGCACGTTCCTCAGATGCGATAGCAAGGAATGCTGGAAGCTTCGTCCCAAATCGCGGATCTCCTCGGCAAGGTGGTCCCAGTCGAGTGCCGAGGCATCGCGCTTCTCCAGCCGCTCGGCCATTTTTTCAGTCCACGCTATGAAATCCTGGTCGTATAGCGATTCCGGCTGGACGGGGATGGAATGCGTCGCCATGTTTGCCTCTGTTCCTATTGCACCACGGACTACGTTGCACTGTTTATACTGTAGTGTTCAAGCATGAAAAAAGCTCTCATTTCCGGCATTACCGGGCAGGACGGGTCGTTTCTCGCCGAGTTGTTGTTGGCGAAAGACTACGAGGTGCACGGTATCGTGCGCCGCGCCTCTACTTTTAATACAGACCGGCTGGACCCAATTTACGCCGACCCCCACGAGCATGGAACCGCGCTGTTCCTCCACTACGGGGACGTCACCGATGGCGCGAGCCTGCGCCACATTCTCGAAAAAGCGCAGCCCGACGAAATCTACAACTTAGCCGCGCAGTCTCATGTTCGGGTCAGCTTCGATCAGGCGGAATACACCGCCGACGTGGTCGCGACCGGAACGCTGCGCCTGCTTGAGGCCGTGCGAGATTTTGCCAGAAATGGCCGTGACGTGCGTTTTTACCAGGCCGGTTCGTCGGAAATGTTCGGCGCGGCCAAACCGCCGCAGGGGGAAACCACACCTTTTTACCCGCGCAGCCCGTATGCGGCGAGCAAAGTCGCCGCGCACTGGTACGCCGTAAATTACCGCGAGGCATACGGATTATTTATTTGCAATGGAATTTTATTCAATCATGAGTCGCCCCGGCGTGGGGAGACATTTGTCACGCGCAAAATCACGCGTGCTCTCACGCGCATCAAACTCGGCCTGCAAAAGAAACTCTTTTTAGGAAATCTGGATGCCCGGCGCGATTGGGGGTACGCGGGAGATTACGTGGAAGCCATGTGGCTGATGCTGCAGCAGCCCTCGCCCGACGATTACGTGGTTGCCACCGGTGAATCGTACTCGGTACGCGAGTTTTTGGAAGTCGCTGCCTCGTATTGCGGTATTGATTGGACGCGTTGCGTTGAGATGGACCCCCGCTATTTACGACCCACTGAGGTTGATTTTTTGCAGGGCGATTCATCGAAGGCGCAGTCGCGCCTCGGATGGAAGCCGCGCGTCGGCTTCGAGGAGCTGGTGCGCATGATGGTGGAACACGATCTCGAGCTCGCGCGACAGGAAAAGACGCTCTGGGAGGCCGGCCACAAAGTAGTGCAGCGCGGCCTCTCACACGGATAAGTGGGGCAGCTTGCCAAGCTGCGGCGGGTTGCCAACCCGCCTGCCGACCTTTTCACCAGCCGGCGCACAGCCGGATAGCATCCGGCCCCACCGGGCGCGACTCAGGCCTTCAGCACGGCCTGCACATACTCCGGCTTCAGCGGAAGCCGCCGTACGATCTTTCCGGTCGCATCGAACAGCGCCGAGGCAATCGCCGGCGCCGCTAACGCATTCGCCGCTTCTGAGCCGCCGCCATAAGTCCCCACTTCGGGTTTGTTCACCAGCACCACTTTAATCTCCGGTAGCTCCGACATCTTCAAGATGGGATAAGTCCTCCAGTCGCGGGTAGTAATTCCGCTCTCATCGAACTGGAGTTCTTCCAGTAGCGCAATGCTGACGCCCATCACCGTGCCGCCTTCCACCTGCCGTTTAAGCTGCATCGGATTCACGACGATGCCGGGGTCCACTGCTACCGTGACCTTCTCCACCGTGATTGCCCCCGTCGCGGGGGTAACAGCAATCTGGGCTACGCAAGCCCAATAAGTCGCTGAGCGGAACATCACCGACACGCCTTGTCCGCGCACTGCCGCGCCGCTGCCCTTGGCACGCGGCGATGGACGTGTCTCCCAGCCCGATGCGTCGCGGACTGCCTTCAGCACGCCGATCGCGCGCTCCTCTTTCGCGTGATCGATGCGGAATTGAATCGCGTCCGCTCCGGCCAGCGCCGCCGCTTCGCTTACAGCCAGCTCGCGCGGGAAGTTCTGCTGGAACTGACCCGGTGTGCGCATGCTATGATCGCGAAGCCCCACCGCGAGCGGCGATGCCTTCTGCCCCACCTGGAACGTCCCGCGTCCGCGCTCTACGATGTTCACCACGCCGTCGTAAATCCACGGGTCCTGAATATCGTTCACCGTCGATCCGATGAACACGCCGTTCTCATTGGGCGCCGCCATGGTCGGCAGCCCGGCGAGGACCGCGCCAATAGGGCGGTCGTCCTGCATCGCGGGCATGTAGTGGTCGATTTGATAGGCGATCATCTTGCCTTTGGAATCGAGGCCGATTTCGACATCGGACATCGCTGCCGGAGATTGCGTCGACCACTGGAAATCTTCCGGTCGCATCCACTGCACGCGAACCGGTTTGCCGACTGCCTGCGAAAGAATCACGGCTTCATCCTCGGCGCCGGCGTTCCCGCCATTGGAACGTCCATAATGGCCCGGACCGGAAAACGTGCGCACGATGATGTTGTCGGGCGAGGTCGAAAGCATTTGCGCGATCTCCCCCCGCAACGCCTGCGGATTTTGGTTGTGCGTATAAATGTAGACCGTGCCATCCTTGCGAACATCGGCCATGGCCATTGTCGGGCCCATGGGCGCATGTTTCATGAACGGCATCTGATATGTGGCCGTGAGCTTTTTCGCAGCTTTTGCCATCTCGGGCGAGACATCGTCTTTCGATTTTTCGCTCTTGGTGACGCGCGTGGTCTTCCAGTCGGCATCGCGCTTGAAGTAATCGAACAGCCGCGCGTGGCCGGGCAGTCCTTTCCAATCCTTCCACTTCGTCGCGGCGGCCACTTGCTGCGAGGCTTTGATGGCTTCCCACTCCGTCGGCGCGACCACTCCCACCAGATTTCCTTTCACTACCACTTGCGCATTCGGAAACTTGGCCTTATCCAACTGCCCCACCGAAACGAGAGTCGATCCCAGGCTCTTTGGGTGCACCATCCGGGCATGCATCATATCGGGGAGGCGCACGTCCACGGCCCACTGCTCCTTGGCGGCGACTTTGGACGCTGTCACCGAATTCCGGAACGATTTTCCGATGACCGTATATTCGCTGACCGGCTTCATCGGAGGATTGCCGTCCACCACCAAGCCCAGGGGGCTTAACAAATCGCCCTTTACGGGAATGGTGAGCTTCAATTGCTGCCCTTTCACCAGGTCGCCGTAGGTCATGCTTTTTCCGCCGCCGGAGACGACTCCGTCTTTGACGGAAATCTGGGCCTTTGGAACTCCGAGCCTTTGCGACGCCAGATCCAGCAACGCCTGGTGCGTGTAAGCGGCGGCCTTGCGAATATTGGGCGCTCCGCTGCCGAGAAAATCGAAGGCGCCGCTGCCATCGGGTGTCCGGTCCGTGTCGCCCATCACTACCGTCGTGATCGAATCGAACGAAGCGTTCAGTTCTTCAGCCACGATCTGCCGGTATGCCGTAAACGTAGTGCTTTGTCCGAAATCGCTTTTTCCCGTTCGGATAAGAATCGTATTGTCGGGATGAATTTCGATCCAGGATTCAGGCAGACTCGCGTCGAGCGTGTTCTTCATGGTCGCCGCCCGAGCCGCGTTTTTCAGCCCATCCGCGCCGACCAACCCGAAGCCGACGAACAGCGCGCCGCCGGCTCTTACGAAGTTGCGGCGAGTTAAGGCAGCCCCAAAGACATTCACTTCGCTTTTCATGCCTTACCTCCCTTCGCCATGGTGGTTGACGCCAATTGCACAGCCGCAATGATCGCGGTGTAGCTTCCACAACGGCACAGGTGCGGCGAAGGACCGTCGGTTGTAAACGCTTCCTTGATCTGGGGCACGCTCGGCATGGGCAAGCGTTCCAGGAGTTCGGTGGCTTTGATCATCATGCCGTTCTGGCAGAACCCGCACAGCGGCACTTGTTCCTCGATCCAGGCCTGCTGAACGGGATGCAACGTCTTTTCGGCATCGGCTTGCGAAAGGTTCTTTTGCTTCGCCCAACGCGCGGGCAGACCCTCAAGCGTGGTGATCTCTTTACCGGCCACCACCGCAAGAGTGGTTACGCAGGACCGGATCTCTTTGCCGTCCAGCAGCACCGAGCAAGCTCCGCATTGCGCAAGACCGCAGCCGAACTGCGGACCCGATAACTGAAGCTCGTTTCGCAGAACGTAAAGTAGAGGCGTGTCAGCCGGCGCCTGGACTTCACGTTTGACTCCGTTCACGACAAGAGTGGCCATCAGAAACTCCTTTGAAAGAAGAGTACCGCCAAATGGCTTCAGTTTAGCAGTCTTAAAGGCGTTTGTGGGCCATCGAGAACGGATATTTGAAAGGAGGCACCGCGCCGGCGTCGGATGGCGGCGGAAATCACCAGATCCCCGGCACTATACGATACCGGGTCACTGTAGCGTATTCCTCGTATCCGGGTAGTTCGCGGCGAAGTGTTTGGTCCTCCAGGGCAGTGCGCCATAGAAACAGGATGGCAATCAACGCCGCTAATCCTAAATTCCACATGGAACCCAAAATTAGCGCGATGGACGCATGCAAGAAAATTAATCCTACATACATCGGGTGCCGTACGAAACGATAGGGTCCAGACACGACGACGTGATGACCGCGGTCGACTTGAATTCTTACACTGCTCTCGGCATGAGGATTTTCGACGAGAACCCAAGTGATTACCGTGGCTGCAATCATGAACAGGATGATTCCGGGATACACCGCCGCCAGTGGGATCGGAGCGCCATTAAACCTCTTATCCACACCGGCGATAATCGGTTGAAGGATGGTGAGAGATAAAAAGACACGCAAGAACATTTTGTCGAAGGATTTCGTGTCCTGGCGTATTGGCTTTTCACGCTGCTCCAGTAAACCGGGATTCAGTCGGTTGATGATTACTCGACAGATGATGAGAGCCCCAAGATAAAGGAAAGTACAGACCCAGCCGCGTCCCCACGTGAGGTTCCCGGAACCGCCAAACAGAGAGATTAACCACCATGCTGGAACGGTCAAAACTTGAAAAAATGATCTCATTTACCGGTGTGGAGTGATAAATCTGTTTGTATATACTCGCATAAACTTTCAAATACAACTCTGGAATTAGTCGTTATGTATAATCGCGCAAAATCACGTTGTCATTGCTTCTTCAAACATCATTTCAAAAATATTCTCACGGAAATGCGCGCGACGTCAATACCGTTGCTCCACGAGATAGCCCCAATCAAGTTTTATTATCATCTCGATTATTTTTATGGATTAGGGCGCGGATCGGCCCACCGAACCCCGCGGACAGGCGTCACGCTCAATTGGCTTCCAGGGATTCATTATTGTCAATAGTTTCGAAATACTCCCTAATTACAGAAATAAAATTTCTATTCTTATGTTTAATACTGCCAAATGGCGGTCGATTGTCCGTGCTCTTTACCGTAATCTTGGTAAACAAGAAATCACGGCAGTCCAAGCTGGGTAATGTTCGAGCGATGGCCGTAAGGGATTGAAAAGGAAGCTGTGATGAATGGGTGCGGGGATTTTTCGTTTCCGTTAACGACGGTGCAGCGGGGCCTATGGTTTAGCCAGAAAGTTAGGCCAAGTGCGATGATGAATATCGCCGAAGCTGTGGAGATTTACGGGGAAATTAAGCCACAAATTTTCCAGGAAGCACTGCGGCAGGTAGCTGCCGAGGCGGAGCAGTTGCGAGTCCGCGTGGTCGAGCAGGATGGCAAGCCGCGGCAGATCCTGCGGCCGGTTTACGAAGGCGATTTTCCGTACATCGACATGAGCCGCCAAGCCGATCCGGGAGCGGCAGTCGAAGCGTGGATGTCAGACGAGTTACGGCGGCCGGTCGATCTCGCCCATGACCCGTTGTGGGTTTCCGCGCTGTTAAAGGCCGCTGACGGCCGGTATTTCTGGTATCACCGTGCCCATCACATCGTGTGCGATGGATACGGCGGCGGCTTGATCGCGAGGCGCCTTGGAGATATATATTCAGCTTACGTTCAGGGCCGCGAGCCGCAGCGAAACCAGTTCACTACGGTCGCTGCAGTCGTCGAAGCCGAAGCCGGCTATCGCGCGTCGCGCCGGTTTGACCGTGACCGGCAATATTGGCGCGATCAATTGGCGCAAATGCCGGAAGCGGTGACGCTTGCGCGACCCCGCCGCCGGCATAACCTGAGCGGTAATGTGCTGCGCAGCACCGGTCAACTTTCCGCGGACACTGCCGGCCGGCTTGCCGAACTTGCGAAGGGCGCCGGAATCAGTGTTCCGCAAATCCTGATCAGCCTGATTGCCGCCTACTATCACCGGGCTTCAACGGCCAACGAACTGGTGTTCGCAATGCCGGTGTCCGGACGATTCGGTGTGCTCCGGGACGCGGTTTCCGTCTGCGCCAACATCGCTCCCATCCGCCTTCGCTTGACGAATGAGATGACGGCGCCGGAGTTGTTCGCCGAAGTCTCGCGACTGGCCGGGCAGGCGCTTCGACATCAACAATACCGTTACGAAGATTTGCGCCGCGACTTGGGGCTGGTCGGCCATGATCAGAACATCGCGTGGCTCGGGATAAATATCGAACCATTCGACTACCGGCTCAACTTCGCTGGCGCTCGCACGATTTTGCACAATCTCTCGAACAGTTCGATTGACGACTTGGTAGCGTTTGTTCTCGGCCATGGAACGGAGGCCGGCCTGCGTATCGTGCTCGACGCCAATCCATCGCTCTACAACCCAGCGGAACTCGATGAGCACCTCCGCAGGTTGATGCGACTCATCGAGCAAGTACTTGGCGATCCTGAAACACCGCTGGGAGAAATCGACATTCTCGGCGGCGAAGAGCGTCATCGGCTGGTGACTCTATGGAACAATACTTCATCCGAAGTGGAGAACGCGAGTCTCCCCGCGATCGTCGGCGAATGGGCTGCGCGGACTCCGGATGCCCCGGCTATCGTATTCGAAAACACTGCGTTCAGCTATCGCGAACTGCACGACCGAAGTGTTTGCCAGGCGCACAAACTGATCGCCAGCGGCGTAAAACCCGGCGACATCGTCGCGGTGGCCCTGCCGCGGAGCGAGCAATTGCTGGTTGTACTGCTGGCGATCATGCGTACCGGCGCGGCATATTTGCCGCTTGATCTGGACGGCCCGATGGAGCGCACGGCGCTGGTCTTGCAGGACGCCTCGCCGGCGGTCCTGATCGCCGAGCCCGAGATGCATACGTACTTCGCTCGTGAGGGTCTTACCGTGCTTGAGCCCGAGCACCCCGGTTTGCCTGTCAGCGACAACATAGACCGGAGTACGCCGGAAGGCATCGTCTATCTGCTGTACACGTCCGGATCGACCGGACGCCCGAAGGGCGTGGAGATTTCACATCGCAACCTGAGCAATTTTCTCCAGGGGATGCAGCGTCAATTGAGGCCCTCGGCGACCGATCGCTATGTGGCGTTGACCAATTTAATTTTCGATATCGCCGGGCTGGAGTTGTACTTGCCCTTGACCGTTGGAGCATGCGTCGTAATGGCCGGCAGTGGAGCCACGCGTAATCCGGCGGCGCTGGCGCAACAGATCCGCCAGAGCCGCGCGACACACATTCAGGCTACACCGTCGATGTGGCGCATCCTGTTGGTCAGCCCCGAAACGAAGCTCGACGACGTGCATGCGCTGGTGGGAGGCGAGGTGTTGACGGCCGAGTTGGCCGCGCGACTGAAGCGCATGGCGGCGCGTGTAACCCAGTTCTATGGTCCGACCGAGACGACGATCTGGTCCACAGCCTTCGAGTTGGGCGACATCGGCGCGGATCCGCCTCCGATCGGCCGTCCGATTCTGAACACGCAGGTCTATGTACTCGACGAAAATCGCCGGCCAGTTCCGACCGGCGCGACGGGTGAGCTCTATATCGGCGGCGCAGGCGTGGCCAGGGGTTATTTGAACCAGCCGAAACTCACGGCGGAACGCTTCCTGGCAAATCCATTCGCCGAAGGCCGCATGTATCGCACGGGCGACCTGGTGCGATGGACGGACGATGGCCTGCTCGAATTCATCGGTCGCGCGGACAACCAGGTAAAGGTCAACGGTCATCGCGTGGAACTCGGCGAAATCGAGAGCCTTTTGCTGCGGCATGAGAATGTTGCCGAAGCTGCGGTGGTGGCGCATAGCAATGGTGACGCCGCCGTGTCACTGGCCGCCTACCTGGTCGCGCGGACCGGTACGGCGATCGATATCGATTCGGTTCGCGGATCTCTCGCGAGGCGCCTGCCTGGGTCCGTGATGCCTGCCAGCTTCACGGTGCTCGATGCGATGCCGCTGACGCCGAATGCCAAGTTGGATCGTAAGGCCTTGCCCATCCCGGAGCGCGCCAGCCGTAACACCCATGCCGAACCGGCGACGGCCGTCGAAAAGAAGCTGGCCGCGTTGTGGCGGCAGATTCTGAAAACCGATCGCGTGGGATTGCACGATGACTTTTTCGAATTGGGCGGCGATTCTCTGAAGGCCGCCGAACTGGCAGCTTGCTTTCCCGAATGGTTCGAAATGGAGCTGCCGCTGGGCAGCCTGTTCGAAGCTCCCACAGTTTCAGTTCTGGCGGCTTTGATCGAGCGCAGTGGAGGCGAGTTCAAAGATCCGCTTGGTGTCGTGCTGCCGTTGCGAAAAGCCGGCACGCAGCGGCCGCTGTTCTGTATTCATCCGGTGACCGGAATCAGCATGGGGTTTGCCGGTCTGCTGCGGCATCTGGATCCTGAGATTCCAGTTTACGGTTTGCAGTCGCGCGGTCTATGTGACGGCGCCACCCTGCCGGGCAGTATAGAGGAGATCGCGGAAGATTATCTGGCGGAGATCCGCTGGATCCAGCCGGAGGGGCCGTACCGGCTCTTTGGGCGCTCAATGGGTGGCCTGATCGGCCACGCGATCGCGGGCGCGATGCAGTCCCACGGCTTGGATGTGGAGTTGCTAGCGATGGTCGACACGTATCTTTTCGCGTCCGGGCGTCGCTTGCGCACGGAGCCCGACGAGGTGATTGCGGCGCTGCGCTTTCTGAACATCTATCTCACGCGCGAGAATACGCCGCAAACATTGCTCGAATTAAACCGGTTTTTGTTGCAGCCCGAAACTGCCGCGGCGATTCCACACGCTCAGGGCATCGTCAAACTGGCCGGGGAAATTGGGATCAACCGGCTTTCTGGCGTAATGCACAACAATCTGCAGCTCGCTCGCGAGTATGCGCCGGGCAGGGTAGACGTCAATTTGCTTTATTTCCACGCGACCGAAATGACGGGCGATCTGGACGGTATTATCGATCGCAGCCCATCCGCATGGAGGCCGTTCGTCGGCGGGATCGAGACACATGAGCTGGCCTGCCATCACGAGGCCGTAATGGATCCGGTTCCGGCGCGGGAAATCGCCGGAAGACTGCAGCAGCGCCTCTTCGGGATGGAACAGGAAGCGGTCGCATCCTGAGGTCGCATCGATGCCGAAACCTGTCGTAATTTTCACGATCGGAACACAAGGAGATGTTCGGCCCTGTGTAGCTTTGGGCCAGGGTCTGCAGAGCGCCGGGTATCCGGTGCGGATCGCGACGAGCACAAATTTTAGCGGTCTCATACGCGGCGCGGGGCTGGAGTTCTATCCGCTGACCGCGGATTTCGAGGCGATGCTCCAGGCCGACCGCTCGATCGCCAACCATGGTCTGGATCTGCGCACGATCGCGCGAATCTTTCGCGAGCGCTATACGCTTTGGGCCGCCAATTGGGTGCAGGAGGGTCTGGCGGCGAGCGAGGGAGCCGGCTTGTTGATCGGCGTCAGTAATAGCATTTTGCTGGCTAAAGCGCTTTCGGAAATGCGCAAGATTCCGTTCGCGATGGCCCGCCTGCAGCCTATGACATTATCGGGAATTTTGCCGCCGGTCATGTTTCCGATCGCCCGGCGCAAGGTCCCGCGCATCGTGAGCCGCGCAGCTTTTTATCTGATTTTCAAGATGCTCTGGAATGTAATGCGTCCGGCGATCAATGACATCGTTCGGCCGCGGCTTGGGTTGCCGCCATACCCATGGTATGGCCCGTACTTCCGTGATCTGCATCGGGCAAAAGCGATCAACGGTTTTAGCAGGCATGTACTGCCACGGCCGGCGGACTGGCCGGACAATTCCCAAATCAGCGGTTATTGGTTCTTGGATCAGCCTCAGTGGACTCCGCCGGAATCCTTGCGCGATTTTCTTGCAGCGGGTCCAAAGCCGGTCTATATCGGGTTCGGCAGCATGGTGAGTCCCGATGCCACCGCGTTTACGCAGATTGTGCTCGACGGCGTGAAAAAGAGCGGCCGGCGCGCCGTGGTCGCCACAGGCTGGGGCGCGCTCGATGGTGACGATGGTCCACGCGACGAGCAGATTTTCTTTCTGCGTCAAGCGCCGCACGACGGGCTGTTTCCGCTCATGGCCGCCGCGGTCCATCACGGCGGCGCGGGGACAATCGCCGCCGCAGCGCGTGCGGGAATACCTTCGATTATTGTTCCGTTCTTCGGCGATCAGCCGTTCTGGGCGCATTGTCTCAAGCTGCGTGGGGTTGCGCCTCCTGCTTTGGAGCGCAAAACGCTAAGCCCCGGCGTGCTTGCCTCGGCGCTGAAAGCCGCCGAGCACCCCCAGATGGTCGAGGCGGCCGCGGTGCTGGGCCGCGCAATACGCGCCGAGAACGGCGTAGAAGAAGCTATCCGCTGGCTGAATGTTTGGAATCTTCTGCCATCGTCCGTAGCGCGTGCGAAGGCGTCATGAGAAACTCGCGGCCGCTGCTATTGTTCGAGCGAACCATGTATCGCGACGGCCGCGTGCCCTTCACCACGGTCTTCACGGTTCAAGTCGCGGGTGAGCTTAACGAAACACGGCTTCGCCAAGCGCTCGACCGTGTCCAGGCCAAACATCCGCTGTTGCGCTGCGTAATCGAAGAAGCAGTCGGCGTCCCCCGGTTCGTTCTGCTCGACCGGGCCGCTCCGATTCCGCTGCGCGTCGTGACGCGCAACGGTGAAGACGACTGGCAAAGAGAGGCTCGGCGCGAATGGGTGATGCCGTTCGAAGCGAGCCGGCAGCCTCTGGCGCGCTTCGTCTGGCTGCGCGGCGGCGATTCCAATGAGTTGATGCTGGTAGCCCATCACTGCATCTGTGATGGTTTTTCCGGCATTAATCTTGTGCGAGAGTGTTTGCTGGCCTGCGACCAGCCGGGAGCGGACCTCAGCTCGTATGACACGCTCGGCGGGATTGAAGATATCGCACCCGCGGCGCTGCTTGCGGACCGGCGCTTTCTGCGGCGCGCGCGCTGGAAAGCGCGATTGTTCCGGTTGATGCTCTGGCTGAAGCGGAGGCGCAAAAGCGAGCGCATCGCGCCCGATGAAATGTATTTCCACCGTTGGAGCGCCGGCGATGCTTCGGCTTTTATGGGGCGCTGCAGGTCGGAAAACGTCACAGTATTGACCGCCGTTAGTGTCGCCTTCATGCAGGCTTTCCGTGAGGTCCACGGAAGGCTGGGCAAGATTTCCGCGATGGTGAATGCGCGCCGGTTTCTACCACAGCTGCGCGATGACGCGATGTTCGGCCTCGTTCCATCGCTCGCGCTGCGGACAAAAAAGTTGCCGTCCGATTTCTGGTCTCAGGCGCGGGCTATCAGGGCGGATCTGGCCCGCCGGATTGATCGTTTTGGCGTCGGCCTTTATGAGACCTTTGCCGCATTCGAGAGCTTGCACGACAAATACGCCTCGTTGATCGACTATTTCGAGAGCGCGCCGGCCGTTCGCGGACTCACGATGTCGAACCTGGGAAAACTCGATTTTCCGCAACAATACCGCACATTCCGGCTAACGAAAGTCTATAGTCCGCTGGTGATGGTTTCGCCAACACCCGCCAATACGGTAGTCCTGTCGAGTTTCGCCGGTGAGATGGAGTTCGCAATTATCTCGGATGAGCAATCGTTACCCCGCGCCGACGCGGTTGCGATCTCGCGCAGGGCGGCTGAAATCCTCGAAGCCTGCGTAGTAGGGTCGACATGAAAGAATTCGGAATTATTCTTGTGCTCTATCGGCCGACGGCGGAGTTCGTAGCCAACATGCTCCGCTTGAGCGGGGCTTGCCCGCACGCCGTGGCGGTCGACAATTCGCCTGACCCGGATGAGCATTTGCACGGCTTACTTCGCCGGCATGGAGTGCAGGTTATCTTGAACGGCAACCGGGGTGGGCTTGCGGGCGCCTACAATCGCGGCGCGGACGCTTTGCTGGCGCGAGGATGCGAAGCATTCTTTTTGCTGGATCAGGACTCTGAGATTGAGAGATCCTTCTTCGAAAAGATGCTCGCGGCAGCGAACGAACTTGGACTGGACGAGTTCCTGCTCGGCCCCAAGATCTATGAGATTAAGCTAGACAAGTTCATGCCGATGCTGGCGCCGGGAAAATATCTCCCGAAGAGCGTGCCCGTCGCAGATAAGACGTCGGGGCTCTTTCCCACCATGGGGGTAATTTCTTCCGGGTCGATGATCTCCGCAGCCGCCTACCGCAAGATTGGCCCGTTCCGCGAAGACTACTTTATCGAATACCTGGATGGTGAGTACAGTATGCGCGCGCGGCGCGCAGGCGTGCCGATTTATCTGAACGCAGCCGTCACTCTACGTCAGAACTTCGGGGATATCACTCGTCGCGGTAAGCTCTTCAGCACCAATCACCCCGCCTGGCGCCGCTATTATGTAGCGCGGAACTGTGTGCATTGCTTCAGCACTTATCGTGAATATGTCGGACTGCACTGGCTGAGCAGCATCTTTGTTCTTCAGCAAGTGATTATGGTCCTGCTTTTCGAAGCGCCGAAGGGGAAGAAGCTGCTGGCGCTCGCGTCCGGCTATGTGGATGGCGTCCGTGGCCGGCTTGGGACATTCGAGGAACGGCATCCGCGGCTTGCCGCTATTTGCGGCGCCCCGGCAAAGCGCCGCAAGTTATCGCATATCGAACACATTGTCGAAGGCAACATCGTTTACTTCGTCAGAGTGAACGGCTGCCTCGCTCCGGAGGGGCTCCGGTCGGCGCTAAACCAGGTACAAAAGAAACATCCCGCGCTGCGCGCCTTGCTGCGAGAGGAGCGAAATGGACTCTGTTACGACTATGACGCTGCCCCGGAGATCCCACTGCGAATCGTCCCACGTGAAACGGATGAGGACTATCGATGCGAGTGCGAGCGGGAATTGCGGGGAAATCTCGGGACGGGCGAGCCTCTGTTTCGCGCGACTTGGCTGAGAGGCGAACAAGAACACGATCTGTTGTTAACTACCTCGCACCGGATCTGCGACGGCGCGAGCATGCTCATCTTAGTACGAGAGATTTTGGAGTGTTTGCGCGAAATCGCCGCGCCAAACCGGTTGATTCCATATCAGCCTATTACGCCGCGGGACCTAATCGCGGATTACCGGCCGTCTTCGGTGTGGAAAAGCAAGTTGGCCGCATGGGGTATGAATTGTGTTTTGCGCCTGCCCGAATCGCGAAAGCCTCTCGAAAATCGGGAACACTTCCTCGAGTGGCGGGCGGATGTGTTTCTGTCGGAACGCCTGAGACAGCGCTCAAAGCAAGAAGGCGCCTCTGTTCACGCCATGTTTTTAGTGGCATTAGACCGAGCGCTACCGGCGGTCTTTGGCGGGAACACGCCGAAATGGATCGAGAACCCGGTTGATATCCGTCGTGGCCGGTTTCCCGCATTGAAGGATGACATGATCTTCTTCGGCGGAGGCAACTTCAAGGTAATGACCGGCCGGTCGCCTGATGAGGAGTTTTGGGACCGCGCGCGGGCCATCCACGAAGAGATACACGCCAAAGTTGAGCAAGAGTTGCGCGAGATTCCTCGACGCCTTCACTTTCTTGAAATGCTCCGCCCCGTTTCCCGGAGGCAGGTTCAGACCATCGTCCGTTTGGGCGATGTCACAAAAAGGAACGGTAGCTGGAACCGTTTTGCATTTTCGAATTTGGGGAAGGTGGATTTGATTGAAGGCGATGCTCCGTTCCAGGTGACGGATCTTCGGATCTACATGCATTCAGTCCATGTAAGGGCACTTTGCCTGGTGACTTACACCTTCAATGGCGAGATGCGGTTCTATTGCATGGGGGATGAGAAATGCATCAGTCCGGAGCAAGCCGAAACATTGCGGCGACGGTTCATGGAAATCCTGGAGAATGCCGTGGCTCCGGCGGATACTTACAGGAATCAGATCGAGCACGCCGCCGTGAATTGACGCCGTGAACTGACGCCGTGAACTGAAATGCCGAGACGCAAGCTGTCGAATATCGAGCACCTGGCCGAAGTAAATATCGCTTGCTCCGCGCGCCTGGCGGGGAAGCTGGACTTAGGCGACCTGCGAACGGCTCTGGGTCACGCACAGCGGCGCCATCCTGCGTTGCGTGCTTTGATTCGGCCCGAGAACGATGTGCTCTACTATGAGCCGGACACAGCGCCTGAAATACCAGTTCGCGCTCTCCAGTTACCTGATGACGAAACCTACCGTCGTGAATGGGAGTTCGAGCTTAGTACGCCGTTCCATCACGATTTTCCACAGTTGCGCGTAGCCTACGTCGAGGGTGACTGCGACTGCGAGCTGTTGTTCACCACGTCGCATCGTGTCTGTGACGGCTTGAGCATCTTCATTCTCGTCAAAGATGTCCTTCGGTTTTTGGCCCGCCGCGTGGAGCTAAGCCCGCAGGAGGAAATCAGCGCGAGGGACATCATCGGAGAGTACCGGCCAGCCTGGCCTTGGCTCACGGGCATCGGTGTAGCCATGATCAATACCTGCTTACGTCTGCTACCCGCTTCGAGGCCTGCTCCTCGAAAGAAGGAATACTGTGCGGAATGGAGCGCCGGGCGTGAGGCCTCGGCATCCTTGCGGCAACAGTGCAAGGCTGCGGGCGTGAGTGTGCATGCAGCTTTCCTTGTTGCGCTGGATCGAGCTCTATTGGCTGTGCTCGGGGCAAGAGCGCCGAACTGGATGACTTGCCCGATAGATTTGCGGCGCGGCCGCTTTCCCGTGCTCAAAGACGACATGCTGTTTTACGGCGGCGGCAATTTTACGGTTCGCGCGGGCCGCTGGATCGAAGGCGATTTCTGGGACAGCGCGCGCCGGCTCACCCAAGAAATTCGCGCGCAAGTGGAACGCGAAGTTCTCGCGATCCCCGAGCGCCTCTTTTTGTTCGAGAGATTGCGCCCGCTGACCTGTAGTCAGGCGCGCTGGCTGGTGCGGGCAAGTGAAGCATTGCAGTCGAAGCGGCGCGTCAAAGGGATCGGCGTATCGAATCTCGGTAATATCGAATTCACCGACACCGATTGCCCGCTGCCGGTCAGAGATATCCGCTTCTCCGCTCGATCGTTGAATTTCGGGATCCTGGGTTTGATTCCGTACACCGTAAACGGACATATGCGGTTCTATTGGACCAGCAGTGAAAACTTCATCAATGAGCGCGAACTGCTTGCGCTTAAGCAGGAGTTTGCGCGAACGCTTGAAAGTCACATCGAACGGAAATGGGCGGAAGCGGTGCCGGCATGAGACGAAAGCTGTCCACGATCGAACATCTGCTTGAGGGTAATGTGACTTGCTTCGTCAGGCTAGAAGGTCGTGTTACCATCCCGCGGCTCCGGTCTGCTCTCGCTCGTGTGCAGCGCAAGCATCCCGCGTTGCGGGCACTGATTCGCGAAGAACAGGACGGACTGTATTATGAGCCGGACAGCGCGGGTGAGATTCCGATGCGCATCGTTCCACGGGCGACTGAGGACGATTACCGCGATGAATACCGGATTGAGCTGACTTCCCGCTTCGCGTACGACGAGCCGCAATTGCGCGCCGTGTGGCTGCATTCGGAACGGGAGAGCGATCTCCTGCTTACAACGTCACACCGAATCTGCGACGGCGCGAGCATCTTTATCCTTGTACGAGAGGTACTCCAGTCACTCTACACTGATGACGGGCTCATCCCCTACGAACCAATCACGGTGCGCGATATTATTGGCGACTATCAACCTCCGCGGCCGTGGAAGCGTAAAGCTGTAGCATGCCTCCTGAATGGACTGCTACGCCTGATTCCGAACCTCGACATGGCGCCCGAGAAGTACGAATATTTCCTGGAATGGAAAGCGGACCGTGCACTGTCGGACGCCCTCAAGCAGCGGTGTAGGGCGGAGGGCGTTTCTGTTCATGCCGCAGTGCTCGTGGCTCTTGATCGGGCCCTATCTGCGGTATTCAACAAAAAGTCGCCGAAGTGGATAGACAGTCAGATAGACCCGCGTCGAGGGCGTTTTGCCGCACTAAAGGACGACACGCTTTTCCTTGGTGGCGGCAGCTTCAAAGTGCGTGCCGGCCAGGCTTTGGAAGCGGAGTTCTGGAGTAGAGCGCGCGCGATCAACAAAGAAATACCGGGACAGATCGACCAGGAAGTAGCCAATATTCCCGCGCGCCTCCATTTCTTCGAAATGCTCCGCCCGATTACGGGTAACCAACTTCATGTAATCATGCGCATCCTATATGCATGTACGAAAAAAGTAAGCCAGTTCGCGTTATCAAACCTCGGGAATGTTGTCCTGAGCGACAGCGATGCTCCATTCCGGGTGAAGGACATGCGCCTATACGTACACTCCTTCAGGACTAGGGCGCTCGGCTGGATTACCTATACCTTCAACGGCGAGATGCGCTTCTGCTGCGTAAGCAATGAGAAGTGCATGAGCCCGAGCGTGGCGAATGCGCTCAAGCACGAGTTCATGATCGTGCTGGAGGATCAGGTGGTACAATCTGCCGGCCGCGCCGGCGAGATAGCAGCAAGCACAGTGTAATCGATCATCACGCACCAATCTGAAAATCAGAGTTGCAGAATCCAGCGAGCGCGTGACCTTACGTTGCGGAGCGGCCTTTTCACCGGCGATGAATGACATCATGACCGTCCCTGGACCTTCGCGCGTGAGCTTCTTCCGTATAATCCGGCTCCGCCGTGTGGGCCGGGAGGCATCGGGCGCCGCCGCCAATCTTGTACCCCGTCCGGACCACGCGCTCCCGAAGCAGGCGCCGCTCGGCTAGCCTTTGGGCTCGCGGAGTAATATCATCTCCGCAGGAGAGCTCCGGATGAAAGCAGAACGATTCGCCGCGATGCTACTACTGTATGTGCCTTTGACGGCACAATGGCTCACATACAAAACCCCAGGGATCCCGAGGACTCCGGATGGGAAGCCTGATCTGTCCGCGGCGGCGCCTCGAACCGCGGAGGGCAAGCCCGATCTCTCGGGCATTTGGCGCGCATCGGGAGGGCCATACAATCGCAATATTGCAGTGGATCTGAAGCCCGAGGAGATTCAGCCTTGGGCGCGGGAAATATACTGGCAACGCGTTTTCAATCTAGGAGCGGATAGTCCGCGCGCCCTCTGCCTGCCCGATCCGCCACCCACTTACCATCTGAACGGCATGGCGCGAATCGTCAGACGCCCGCGTTGACCGTGATCGTGAATGAGGGTGTTTCCAACAGCAATACGACTCGAATGATCTTCACCGATGGCCGCGGCCTTCCCGAGGAGATGAGTCCCACCTGGCTCGGCTATTCGGTCGGGCATTGGGAGGGCGATACGCTTGTGGTCATCACCGCTGGCTTCAACGATAGGACCTGGTTGGATTTTGACGGTCACCCGCATTCGGAAGCCCTTCGCATTACTGAACGGTTCCACCGCCGCGACTTCGGCCACATGGACTTCGAAATGACGTTGGAAGACCCGAAGGCGTTCACCAGACCCATTACGTTCAGGGCGAATAAGACGCTGGTAGCGGACACGGAGATTCTGGAGACGATTTGCGAAAACAAGGATACGCCCGAACACCTCAAGGGGGTCGGCTTGTTCCGGCTTAGCCCGGAAGCTCTCGCGAAGTTTGCAGGGACTTACCAGTTTGGCTCAGGACGCGAGGCTGTGATCACAGTGGATGGGCCAACGCTGATCCTAAAGCTCGGCGGCCAACCGGCGCAAACATTCACAATGGCAGCGGAGTCGGAAACGATGTTCGTCTCGATAGGCTTTGGGGAGCGCGCCGAATTTGCCAAGGACGCCGGCGGCACGATCACCGGTTTTACTTTCACCACCGGGACGGGTTTGGGTACGGGCGACCGCCCAGCGAGTGTGCAAACGGCAGTCCGCAAAGAATCTGCCCACTAATAAGAATCGTTTGCGCGGTTGAAAGGACATTTCTCATGTCTAAAGCGAACAGTGTTATCGCTTTGCTTCTGTGCGTCCTTGTCGGCGAGCTGGCCTGGTCCTATGCTCAGTCACAGAATAATGCGACGTTGACAGGCCAGGATTACGCCGATATCCCACAACTATACGCGAAGGTAGGAATCGAAAAATCGTCGGGCATGACGCCTCGGCGAACTGGGTCACTAAGAGCATGCCCGAATGCCTCTCGGCCCGAGTCACCGTGATACGTTGGTCCCGGAGAGGTCGATGCACACTTCAGAACAGGCGCCCTTTGGCGCGGGCGTCGCCCGAAGAGGTAACGAGCCCCCGGCGGCCGTTTCAGTGCACGGCTGGCGATATCACCATATTGGGATTCCAACCGGCGTTCCGCGCCCCGGAGAGTATTACCTCGAACGATTCAAAATGTACGTGTCGGGTTTTGAGACCAGTCCTTGCGGAATTGAATGGATGCGCTTCGAGTCCGATAGCCCGGTACATCCCCTGATCAAGTCCGTTCCTCACATAGCATTCGAGGTCGACGATCTAAAAGCCGCATTACAAGGGAAACAAATTCTTACGGAGCCGAACTCCCCTTCAAAAGGCGTTCTTGTAGCGATGATCCTCGACAGTGGTGCTCCCGTGGAGCTGCTTCAGTTCCGGCGCGAAGTGGATTCTTAAAGGTGCCACCTCTCGCTTGGAAAAAGCCGGAAACCGCTTAGCGTAGAAGATGCTCGGAATGGTCCGCCATTCCGAAGAAGCTGACACACAGCGGTCGCGGGTTTTGAGTCCGCGATTTCGGCGCAGGTGACCGACGTTGGTTTCCCGTATAGGCGCAAAGCCCTGTCGATCCAGAGTGAGAAGACAGGTGATTCCGTGAACGTTCATCGCAGGAACCAGTCGCGCATCGTGGACTTGGACGCCCATCGCGCCGTGGCCACCGGCAATTGAAAGACAGATTCTCCGCCCGGCGCTTCGACGTCGGTCTCCGCGGATTCGCCAAGCATCGCGGTAACGCTCGCCGTAGACGAACCTTCCCGGCTCCCCCGTTGCGCGCGAATTACGTATAGTATTCAGGGCGTCGGGTCTTCCAGGCTCCTCCGTTCCAGCTGTTCTCCCGATTCCCGCTTTTCCGCGATTTGGGTAACCCCTCGGAGGTTGAGTATGCGCTCGGAGGACCGTGACCTTGTGGAACAGCTATTGGCCGGCGACCCCACGGCCTGGCACGAATGGAATGCCCGCTTTCGCCCCGTGCTCGCCGCAATCGCGCGCCGCGAATTCCGTTTGCCACCGGAAGACATAGAAGACCTGCTGCAAGACTTGGCCCTCGCCCTGTTGAATGATTCCGGCCGTCAGTTGCGCGCCTACCGCCAGGAAGCTTCGCTGTGCTCCTGGCTGTGCGCCATCTGGCGCCACCGCTGCCTGGATCTCAAGCGGCGGCGATCCGGTTGCCGGCTGCCCGCCTTTGTCCCTCTTCTTTCCCCTTCCATTGAAGCGAGCCTATTGGCGAGCGAAACTCTCGGGCTGGCCTCCAAGCGCGACCGTTTTTTGCTGCAAATGCACTTCATCGATGGCTGGTCCGAAAGGGATTTGGCCGCCTCATTACAAATTCCGGAAAATACGATTGCATCCTCTCTGGCACGCGCAAGGACGCGCCTGAAAAAAATTGTGGGTGCGCCTGCAAGGAAACCGCCCGCTCATACGCCTACTCACTGAACCACAATTTTTGCGGGTTTCGCGGGCCGATTGACGCGGAATCCGCGCGCCCGTTCATTCGCTTTGGCGATTACCGCCATTGGAGTATCTGCAATCGTCGTCCGCCGCACCCGGCGGCATTGCTGAAGTAGTTCGGAAGGTCCCGTTATGAGAAATCTTCTCGCGTCCGCCGTGTGTCTCCTCGCGCTGCTGCCCGCGCTTGCCGGCTCCGAATTCATCGGCCCGGACCCGCCTAAGGGCTGCCCCAGCTGCGGTGGATGCAGTTCCACCTGCGCGAGTTGCCCCACATGCGGCTGCAAGTGCACCGCCGCGCCTTCGCGCGATATCGCCTCCGTCACCAGCTCCACCATTAGTGTCTCGGAAGGCAACTTGACCGAGCGCGTGCCGATTTCAAGAGTGGCCTCCACTCTCTCCCTCGACTTCGTTTACAACTCCTACAATGCCGATGGCTCCCGTGCCACCGTCGATACCGTGATGGGCTTTGGCTGGACGCACTCCTATAACGTTTTTCTGTTCAGCCAGGCCGGCGTGATGTTCCGCTTCGACGGCGAGGGCCGCGTCACCAAATATTCGCTCGGGCCGGATGGGATCTTCGTCTCCTCGCCCGGCTATTTCGAAACCCTCACCCAAAGCGGCGGGGTGTTCACCATCACCCAGAAGGATCAGACCAAATATAATTTCATGCTGATCCCGGACACGCCGTTCATGGTCGGCGGCCCGGTCTACCGGCTGGTCAGCGTCGTCGATCGCAACCACAACACGACCACGTTGACTTATAGCTCCGGCAATCTCACTTCGGTCACCGACACCTATAACCGCAGCCTCGCGTTCGGCTACGATGCCCACCACAACCTCATATCGGTGACCGACCCGGACGGCCGCCTCACCACCGTCCAGTACGATTCCACCGGGGCCACGCTTACCCAAATCAAAGATCCGGTGCCCGCCAGCCATCCGATCCAATACGCCTACAACGCCTTCTACCAGCTCATCTCCAAGACCGACAAAGCCGGCCGGACTTTCACGTATGCGTACACCAGCGGCTCCCCCGGACTTCCGATCGCGGTCCAAGACAGCGCCGGAACATCCCGCGCGACGCTTTCGAACCCCACCAACTGGGCCACCGACCCCACCCAGCTCATGCTGTTTCTGAATCGCGTCTACATCCCTTCAACCACCACGAATACGGACGGGCGCGGGAATCAGTGGCAATATTCCTACGATTCCAACGGCTACTTAATCCAAACCGTCGCCCCCGACGGCGCCACCACGAAATACACCTACGACCCGGCGACCCTGCAGGTTGCCGATATGACCGATGCCAATGGCAACACCACCACGTATAAATACGATTCCGAAGGCAACCGGATCAGAATGACAGACCCGTTGGGCAACTTTACGGAATATTACTACGATGATGTGTTCAACCAGCTGATCAGGATGGTCGACCGGCGCGGCCGCGTCACGACATACACTCTCGATCCCGCCAACGGCAACAAGATCAAAGCGACCGACCCTCTTGGGCAAACGCAAACCTGGACCTACGACTCGCACGGCAACGTGCTGACCCACACCGACAAGAACGGCCACACCACGTCGTACGCGTACGATGCCTTTGGCGACGTGATCGCCATCACCGAACCGATTCCTCCGCCCAACACCACCACCATGACCTACGACGCCGTGGGCAACGTGCTCACCCGCACCGACGCCAACGGCCACACCACCAGCTACGCATACGACGGCATGAACCGTGTGACAAAGGTGACCGACGCCACGGGTCACTTCGATCAGACTTCCTACGACGGCGATGGCAACATCATCGAGACCATCGACCGCAACGGCAACATCACCCAGGATCAGTACGACCAGCGCCAGCGGCTGGTCAAAGTAATCGACGCGACCATGATCCACTTCGACGCCTACACGTACGATGGCAACGACAACCGCCGCTCGTTCACCGACCGCAACGGCCACACGACGCAATACGATTACGACGTGCAGAACCGCCTGACCGGCATCACCGACGCGGTGGGCGATGTCTCCCGGACCGCGTACGATCCGGTCGGCAACGTCACAAGCCAAACCGACGCCAACGGCCATACAACAACGTATAAGTACGACTCCGACAACCGCCGCACCAGCATGACGGACGCAGCGGGCGAGGTCACAAAATATTTCTACGACGGCGGCACGTTCACGGCACCCGTTCGCGGAATCACCTGCAACCAGTGTGGCGCCACGCCCGGCTCCAGCCTCGTGACGGAGCAGATCGATCCAGACGGTAACGCCGGCACGCATGCGGGCGTGACCTTCTTCAAATACGACGCGCTAGACAGGCTGATCATCAAAGTCCAAAAGACCGGCTGCATCGGCGACGGCTGCACGGATACGATTAACCCCGAAACAGACGCGGTCACGACCACCGTTTACGACCCCGTCGGCAATGTCTTGAACGTCACCGAGCCCAACTGCGGCGCGGCCGTCTCATCGCGTTGCGACAGTGTCAACTATACGTATGACGCGGACAACCGCCGGATCAAAGAGGTCAACAACGCCGGCGATACAACCCAGTGGACCTATGACGGCGTGGGGAATGTAATCGCAGTCACCGCTCCAAACTTGAACGTAACCACCAACACTTATGATGCGTTGAACCGCGTGATCAAAGTAGCCGACAGCGACGGCCCCGTCGCAAGCTACGGCTACGATCCCGTCGGCAACCGCACCAGCTTCACCGACGGCAACGGCAACACCACTAACTACGCCTACGACGTTCTGAACCGGCTGATCACCACCACCGATCCGCTCGGCAAAACCACCAGCGATTTTTACGACCCCGTCGGCAATCTCACGCAAGTCACTGACCGTGACAGCAACTCGACCGTCTACGCCTACGACGCCATCAATCGCCGCATCAGCGTGACGGACGCTCTCACCTTCGTGACCACGTTTCGGTACGACCCGGTGGGCAATCTGATCAAGCTCACCGACGCGAACGGCAACCCCACGGAGTATTTCTACGACGCCGTCAACCGCCCCATCCGCGAAACCTACGCCGACGGCCTCTCGCGCAACTTTACTTACGACCCGGTCGGCAACCTGCTCACGCGCACCGATCAGAAAGCCCAAACCACGAACTATTCGTACAGCGACCTCTATTTCCTCCTGAGCCGCACATATCCCAGCGCGATCAACGATTCGTTCCTCTACGATCTCTCGGGTCGCATGGTTTCAGCGACGCGCGGGGCTTTACCTGGGTTCTTTTGGCAGGCCTCGTTCGCCTACGACGGAGGCAACCGCGTCACGCAATCCGTCCAAAATGGCCGGATCATCTCGTACGCCTACAACATTCCCGGCCGCACGCGCACCCTTACGTACCCCGGCGGCCGCATCATTACTGAGCAAACAGATGCGCGCACGCGCATTGAGCACATCGACGACGCTGCCTCCCCGCCGCCCATCGTGCATTACACCTACGATGCGGCCAACAACGTCCTGAGCCGCAATTACCGTAATGGCACGACGTCTTCGTTCAGCTATAACGCCAATAACTGGACTCTCAGCATCGCGCACAACAACCCGTCTACTTTCGCCGGCTTCAATTACGCTTATGACAACGAGGGCAACAAGCAGTACGAGCAGAAGACGCAGGACCCGGGCCACTCGGAATGCTACGCCTATGATGCCGATTACCGCCTTACCAGCTTCAAAGTCGGCACAATTCCAACTTGCACGGTTCCCGTTACGCAAATCGGCTACAACCTCGACGCCGTCGGCAACCTTTGCAAAACCACCGACACCTGCCAATTCAATACGACCAACGAACAGATCAAGCTCAACACGTGCAATATCGTCTATGACGGCGACGGCAATCTGGCCAATGACTGCAATCTCAGCTACACCTTCGACGAAGAAAACCGCCTGACCGCGGCCACGCGCCTATCGGATCACGTCGTGGTGGGCCAATATCAATACGATGCGCTAAGCCGCCGCGTGGAGAAGATCGCGGACGCCTCCGGTACGCCCGCCACGACGGAGTACTTCTACGACGATGCCCGCATCGTCGAAGAGCAAAACGTCGCCGAAGTCACTCAAGCCACATATGTGTACGGTAACTACGTCGACGAAATCCTCACCATGGACCGCAGTGGCCAGACGTATTACTACCATCAGAACGCGCTCTGGTCCGTGGAGGCGATAACCAACAGCTCGGCCGCCGTCGTCGAGCGCTACAGCTACGACGCCTACGGTCTCCCTACCACCGGCTCAACCAACCCGTGGGGCACAGCCCACAGCGCCATCGGCAACCCGTGGCTCTTCACCGGCCGCGAGTTCGACGAAGAAACCGGCCTCTACTTCTACCGCGCCCGCTATTACGACCCGGTGAAGGACCGGTTCCTTCAACGCGACCCGCTGGAATATGGGATCAGCATGAACCTGTACTCCTACGTAACGGACCGCCCCACGACTTTAACGGACCCGCATGGCGAGGCACCGCACATTCTAATCCTCGGCGGCATAGCCATCGTCTGTATCCTCTTTTGTCCCGAGCTCCTAGGAGGCCCGCCCCAATTGAATCGAGGCGAGGATGCGTTTCTCGAGATGGAGCGGCTCCGCCAGGAGAACGAGCGGCTGCGCCGGGAAAACCGCAGAATACCTGAACTGGAGAAGGAAAACGAACGGCTTCGAAAGGAGCTGGAGCGCTTCCGAAAGCAAGGTGGCGCGGGCGCGTTTGGTGCTCAGCCGAACGCTCCGGCTCTCGCCATATCCGGTCCACTTCAGGCGGGATTCGCTGAGGTCCCGGTCTCGATCCAAACTTGCGGCACCCGTTGCGATTACTCTCCCGCGGGCGGCAACCTATGCCAAGTGGCGAAAGAACCTCTAATCGATTGCTGTCAATGCTTCAAGCTCGGCGCATATTCCTGCAGAATGTGGCCGAACTGCGACGTCCAGGGCAACAGGACGTCGTGCGGGAGATGGTGTGCCGGGGGCATCGGCGCTTGCAACGTCGGCAAAAGGTGCAGCGCAGCAACTGGACGGTGCGAGTGAAGCGCGAAGTCGGCGGTGCCCCCGCACTCCGGCCCCGGTGCCGCTCTTGGCTAAGCCAACTCCTTGAATGGATTAAATACCTTGAGCCCCGGACGCCGAAAGTCCCGGTCGTTGCCGGTCGCGATGGTCAGCCCGTGCCGGCGCGCCGTCGCGGCGATATAACCGTCCTCGACGGGCATGCGCTGCCCAGCTTTCTCGAGTATCCACTCCTGCTCAGCCCACAACGTGGGCTACGGCAATATTAAACCCGTGAATGCGCCCTGCAAGCGCGTTGACCAGCCGCGTCAGCCAGGACTGAAGCACCCGCCTCTGCCGCCCCTCTTTGGTGCGCACCCAGTACGCCAGTTGAGCGATAACGACGGCGCGGGTGTAACAACGGTCTCGCTCCTCTTCGGGCCAGCCGATGACCCGCGCGTCACCGTGCCTCTTGGCCGGCTGGCGGATGACGTCCGTGTCAAGCAGCCAGCTCATAACGGGCGCACGACTAAAACGTGATTGAAAGACGTTTCGAGCGATGGCCTGCGGTTGCGGGCTGCCTTCTGACAGCGTATACTACTGTCAGAGGAGGATCATGCCTGCTTCTGATCTCGAAGCCCTGCTCCAGCAACGCGACCAACTCA
>JAFAQY010000004.1 GCA_019261985.1 Bryobacterales bacterium
ACTCCCGAAAGTCGGCTCGCGAAGTTTCTGTCTTCGCGGCTCTTCTGTTTTAACGCAGGATTTTCGGGGTCACCAAATGGCGAGGCAGTCAGACCTCCGTCAGTGCTCTTCTATTACGTGCATAATTTAGGTGGCAAGCCGCCGCAGTAGCATCCTGCCCCACACGTTTTCCATCGAGATCCGATGCGCCCCGAAATCCGTATCCATAGTAGCCGTGTTCCATAATGACTGAAGGGACTTCATGCACATCCCCGACGGATTTCTAAGCCCTCCCGTGTGGGCCACGCTCGATGTCTTGAGCGTACCGGCCGCCGCTTGGATCGCGCATCGAGCGCAACGCGGCGCCGAGGACCGGAAAATTCCTCTGATGGGAGTCATGGGCGCGTTTGTGTTCGCGGCTCAGATGATCAATTTCCCCATCCCCCTTGGAACCAGCGGCCACCTGGTGGGCGGCGCGCTGCTGACCATCGTGTTAGGTCCCGCCGCGGCGTCGGTGGCAATGATGGCAATCCTGGCAATTCAGGCATTGGTGTTTCAAGACGGCGGGATTATGGCGCTGGGCGCGAATGTCACGAACATGGCGCTGGCAGGAGTGCTGGCCGCCTACATCCCGTATTGGGCCTGGGGCGCGCGATGGCGCTCGGCCGCGATTTTCACTAGCGGCTTCCTCAGTGTGCTGGTAAGCGCGTGCCTGGCTCTCTCGGAACTGTCGATTTCGGGCGTCCCGATGCCAAAGCGGCTGTTGCTCCTCTCGTTCGGCCTGTTCCTGATTAGCGGAATTTTGGAAGGCGCGATCACGCTTGCCGCCGTCCGCGCGATCGAGCGTCTGAATCCTCGCTGGGTTTCTACTCCTTTTCAGTCCGGCTCCCGGATGATTGGCGCGGTGGGGACGGCGGCGGTTATTCTGGCAACGGTTGGAATCCTGATCGGATCGGCCGCGCCGGAGGTTATCGAGCATCTCGCGGCAAGTTTCGGAATCGCCGCGCACGCCCCGGCATGGATGCATGCTCCGCTGGCGGATTACGAGTGGAAAGGCATTGAATCGGGCTGGCTGCGGCGGGCTTCGGCCGCGCTCACCGGCCTGGCATTGATCTACGGCGCTTGCGTGATCATGGGCCGCTTCCTCGCGCGGCGCCGATTTCTAATGCGGCAGGGGAGCGCCTGATTTGCACCATGTTGTGGTGGAGCGCTGGAGCCGCGGCTCCGGCCCCTTACATGCGCTGGACGCACGCGCCAAGCTGGGCGCTCTCCTTGCTTTCCTGGTAGCTGTATCCACAACTCCCGCGCGCTCGCAAATCGCGTTCGGCGCTTATGCCGCTCTCATGGTCGCGGCAATGGGGGCATCGCGTCTTCCCTTAGGAGGCCTGCTTCGGCGGGCCGCGTTGGTCCTGCCGTTCTCAACGACCTTTGCTCTTATTACCTGGTGGTCCGGCGATCCGTTGCGGGCCTTGGCTCTCGCCGAAAAAAGCCTCCTTTCCGGACTTGCCGCGTTGCTGCTTATCGCCACTACTCCGCTGACGGCCGTGCTAGCCGGATTCGAGACCACCGGCGCCCCACGCGCGGTGATTCTGGCCATCCAGTTTTTATACCGATATCTTTTCGTCATTTCGGAGCAAGCGCAGCACATGCGCCTAGCGGCTCGTTCGCGGCACGGCGGGTCGTCCGCCCGCGCGCTATTGTTCAGCGCCTCCGCCGGAGCTCTCGGCGTGCTCTTCGCCCGATCGTGGGAGCGCGCCGACGGAATTTATCAAGCGATGCTTGCGCGTGGGTTTTCCGGACGTTTCGCAGTATCCGTCCACCCTCATTTTCATGCCGCCGATCTAATGTTTTTCAGCGCCGTACTCGCCACGTGCACCGGTATCCGGCTGGCGGCGTAAGTGTCGCACGCGATCGAAGTTCGGGACCTGCATTACCGGTATCCGGACGGTACCCAAGCCCTTGATGGAATCGACTTCCATCTTGACGCGGGCGAATGCGTGGCGCTGCTGGGCGCTAACGGCAGCGGCAAGACGACCTTTGTTCTCCATCTCAACGGGCTTCTGGAAGGCGAGGGCTTCATCGAAGTCTGCGGAATACCGGTTCGCAAGGATACGCTCGGGCAGGTTCGCGCCAAGGTCGGCTTAGTGTTCCAGGACTCCGACGAGCAGCTTTTCATGCCGAGTGTGCTTGAAGATGTCGCGTTCGGCCCTATAAACCTAGGCCTAACTCCCCAGCAGGCTGCCGAGCGGGCGAAGGTGATGCTTGCGCAGGTCGGCATGACCGGCGCGCTACACAAAGCGCCTTATCATTTAAGCGCCGGCGAGAAACGTCGCGTGGCGATCGCGGGCGTACTGGCAATGCAGCCGGAAATCCTGGTCTTGGACGAGCCGACAACATATCTCGATCCGCCCGCGCAGCGGGCGCTTGCGCAGCTACTTTCAAACTTGCCGCAAGCCAAAATTCTGGTAACGCATGACGTGCAATTCGCGCGAACTCTCGCCAGGCGTGCGATTTTTTTCGATAAAGGACGAGTGGTTGGAGAAGGCAGCGTGGATGAAATTATCCAGCGGTTTGATTGGCTGCCGCACTTTCCACGATGAACGTGACCGGCCCGTCATTGATAAGCGACACAGCCATGTGCGCCTGAAAAACTCCGGTCTGGACGGGGGCTCCGCTTCGCCGCGCCGCTTCGACAAAATGTTCGTAAAGCGCGCGCGCTTGCTCCGGTGGCGCCGCCTGCTCGAAGCCGGGACGCCGGCCCTTGCGCGTATCGCCGTAAATAGTAAACTGCGAAACCACCAGCAGGGACCCGCCCGCCTCAATTACACTTCGGTTCATCTTCCCGGCTTCATCCCCAAAAATTCGCAGATTGACAATTTTCGCGGCCAGAAATTCGGCGCCGGCGGCGGTATCGGTTTTGGCGACGCCAAGCAGCACCAGCATCCCCGAACCGATCTGACCCACCACGGCCCCGTCCACTTCGACACGGGCTTGAGTGACCCGTTGCACGATGGCGCGCATCAAAGCAGTCTAACGCAAGCCGTGGGGCAGGTTGCCAACCTGCGCGCGATTGCCAATCGCGCTGTTCGGGGCTAGTGAAACCTCAGCAAGCGGGTTGGCAAACCCGCCGCAGGATGGCATCCTGCCCCACTGGCCGAGATCTACTCGTGCCGCAGCGCGGCCATGGGATCGATCCTCGATGCTCTCCACGCAGGCGCGTATGCAGCCGCGGCCGCGGCAACTACCAGCGTGAGAACTGCAACCGTCACCGCAAGCGGATCGTTGGGCTTCGTCCCGTAAAGAAAAGACTGGATCGACTTCGAACTCGCGAGTGCTATCGGAAGCCCGATCGCCAACCCCGCGGTTACGGTCCCGAACACTTCTAAGAGAACCATCTGCACCACGCGCCGCCGCTGCGCGCCCAAAGCCATCCGGATGCCGATCTCGTTCGTGCGCCGGGTCACGTTGTAGACAATCGTGCCGTACAGCCCGACCGATGCAATCGCTAGTGCGAGGATCGCAAAGGCGGTGCACAGCCGTGCGAATGTGATCTCCTGAACGTTAGTTCTGTCGATCTGCGCTTTCTGCGTCTGGAGATAAGAAATCGGAACACGCGAATCGGCCTGCCGGACGATTTCGCGGACGGTATTGGCATACTTGAGCGGATCCCCGGCGGTGCGAAGTACATAATCCATCTGCGTCGTCATCGGGAACGAGCCTTGATTGAACGGAAGATACACGACCGGCACAAAATCCCGCCTTGCGAGTCCGTATTTGGCATTACCCGATACGCCGATAATCTGCATCTCGCGCGGGTTCTGTCCTCTTGGCGTGAGGACAATATGCTGACCCAAGGGATTGCGGTTCCCGAAAGCCTGCTTCGCGAACAACTCGTTCACTACGGCCACCTGTGAAGCGCCGGGTTGATCGTGCTCGTTAATCTCCCGGCCGGTCAGGATGGGTATTTGCATCGTCGTAAAGAAGGAAGGGCCCACCGTCAAAAAATACGTTCCATTAAAGACTTGGCTGCCCGCGCCAACCGGCATAGTCGAAGTTCCCCCGGCAACCAGCGGTAGGCCCGACGCGCTCGCGCTCACAATGCCGGGAATGTCGCGGAAGCGCTTCAGTAAATCGCTATAGAACCGGCCGATCTCAGGGTCTCGATGCCCCGCCTGCCGCGCGTTCAATTCGAACAGCAGCAGATTTTCGCGATTGAAACCCAGCGCCACCGATTGCAGGTTCGAGAGCGTACGCAGGAACAGTCCGGCTGCAACCAAAATCAGCAATGAGATTGCGATCTGGGAAGCGACCAAAACGCGCCTGAGGCCAAATAACCCCGACCACCGGCTCTTGTACTCCGTGGTCGAACTCTCTTTGAGCGCCGGCAGGAGATCCACACGGGTTGCTTGAATCGCGGGAGCCAGCCCGAACAATACGCCTGTCAGAAACGAAAGGCAGGCCGTCACGGCGAGAACGCGCCAGTTCAGGTCCGCGCGCAAGGTGAAGTTTTCGCGGCCATTCGCAAGCAGCAAAGTAAGGAAACGGATACCCCAAAGCGCCAGCCCAATCCCAAAAGCACCACCTAAACACGCGAGCAGAACGCTTTCTGTCAGAAGCTGCCGGACAACGCGCCATCGGCCCGCGCCCATACTAAGCCGCATGGCCATTTCGCGCCGTCGCGCCGCGGCTCGCGCCAGCAGAAGATTCGCAACGTTCGCGGAGGCGATTGCCAGAATCAAGCCCACCAGCGTGATCAGCACATAGAGCGGTTTCGAATATTGGCGGCGCAAAGTATCCAATCCAATGCGGCCATCGTTAACCACCAGCACAGGTAAACCGGCTCTTTCAAAATCGTTGGATGCGGTGCCGGCCACCCATTCGTGAAATATCGGGGCAAGCGCAGCCTGGGCTTGCGGAATGCGCATGCCTGGACGCAGGCGCGCCATCACTTCAATCCAATAGAAGTTCGGGTCAAGATATCTCTCCGGAGTGCCGGTGATTCCAACGGAGGGCTCGATTAACAGATTCGCGTGGAGCGGGAAATAGATATCCGGCGGCGCCGCAGGGTCGACCCCGAAGAAATCGGGCGGAGCAACGCCGATTACGGTGAACGGAACGTTGTCGACCAAAACTGCTTGTCCGAGAGCGCCGGCGGCATTCCCAAATCGCCGTTCCGCAAACCCAAAGTTTAAGACAGCGACGGCCTGAGCTCCGGCATGGTCGTCCTCCGGCGCAATCAGACGGCCGGCAGCCGGAGGGACACCGAGGCCGGGGAAAAACTCGCCTGAAACGTACTCCCCGTTCACCAGCGCGGCTTGTCCGCCGATCAGTAGATTCAGGTTGCGCGCGGCGTAATAGCCAAACACGCTGGTGAAAATCGAATCGCTCCGGCGAAAAAGCTCAAACGCGGGAAACGGGAAGGCTCCGCCGGTGAATCCTGTCTTGGGGTCCGTATAGGTGCTGCCGCTAGTGATCATCCCCGTATGCATCACACCGAGCGTTTTATTCCCTCCCGTGCCACGAACCTGCGCATGGACGTTCAGCGTCACAAGAGACTCGGGCTCCCTCACGGGTAGCGAACGCAAAAGAATCGCGTCCATAAAACTGAAAATTGCGGTATTCGCCCCAATCCCCAAGGCGAGTGATAACACTGCCAACGCCGTGAACGCGCGGTTATTTTTCATGGTCCGCAGCGCGTAGCGCAAATCCTGGCCTAGTTGTTCAAAGAACCTCCAGCTCCACATGGCCCGGCTCTCCTCCTTCCATCGCGTCATGTTCCCGAACCGCGCGGCCCCCGAAAGCGACATGTGATGCCGCATCTCTTCATCCAGGTCCCGCTCAAAGTGACGCCGGCGGAAATAGTAAGCGAGTCGCCGCAAGAGTTCACTCATGTCTCAAAGCCGTCATGGGATCGATCCGCGAGGCCCTGCGCGCCGGAGCGTAACCGGCCAGCAACGCGGCCCCAAGCATAGCGGTAGCTGCTGTGGTTATCGCCAACGGATCGCTCGGTCTCATCGCGTACAGAAACGAGCTGACGAATTTCGATGTCGCAAGTGCGACCGGCACTCCGATCGCCAGCCCGAGCAGGACCATCGTCACCACATCCCGCAGAATCATCCCGATCACGCCGGTTCGCTGCGCGCCCAGAGCCATACGGATGCCGATCTCGTTCGTCCTCCGCGCGACGTTGTAGCTGAGCGTCCCGTAAAGACCGACGCAGGCGATCGCCAGAGCCAGAATCGCGAACACGGCCCCTAGTTTCGCAAAGGCAATCTCCTGGGCGATCGTGCGATCGAGCTGCGCCGTTTGGCTTGTGACGTTGGTCACGGGTACGCGGGCATCAGCGCGGTGGACGATTTCGCGAACAGTGGTCACGTAAGTGAGAGGATCGCCGGAGGTTCGCAATTCGTACACCATTTGGGCCACGATTTTTTGCGATCCCTGGTTGAACGGAAGGTACACTACAGGCGGTACTTGCCGTTTCAGGCCGCCATAGTGTGCCTCTTTCGCGATCCCGACAATCTCGAGATCCCGCGGATCTTCGCTCCCTACAACCAGCCGCCGGCCAATGGGATTCGCATCGCCGAAATTTTTCTTGGCGAACCGCTCGCTGACCACCGCGGCTCCTGGCGAGCCGGCCTGATCTCGTTCGCCAATTTCGCGGCCCGCGAGTAGCGGAATCTGCATAGCAGTGAAAAAATCGGGCCCGACGTACAAAAGACGAGTGGAAGGGTCGGGTGGCGCTCCCGGCACATTGACTGGTCTACTGGTGCCGACGATAAGCAGAGGACGATGCGAAAGAGTCGCGGCCCGGACTCCGGGAATCGCGCTGAACTGTTTCTGGAGATCCAAGTAAAACCGCGCGATATCCGCGTCTCCATGCCCGGCCTGGCGGGCGTTCACCTCGAACAGCAAGAGGTTTTCGCGATTGAACCCAAGCTCAACGGATTGTAGATTCGAGAGCGTCCGTATGAAGAGTCCCGCCGCGGCCAGAATGAGAAACGACAGCGCAACCTGAAACGCGACCAACGGCGCAGACCATCGGTTTTTGCGGCCTGCCCGACGGGTTTCCTTCAGAGCCGGCACGATATCCGCCCGCGTCGATTGAAGCGCCGGCGCGAGGCCGAACAGCACGCCTGTGAAAAGCGAAAGCGCTCCGGCCATACGCATGACGCGCCAGTCCAAACTCGCGTGGACGGATGTGTTGTCCACAAGGAGCGCGAGGAAATGGATGCTCCATTCCGCTACGACCAATCCCAAGATGCCGCCCAGCGAGGCGAGCAGAACGCTTTCCGTCAAAAGCTGCCGCACCACGCGCCAACGGCCCGCCCCCATGCTTAGCCGGACTGCCATTTCGCGCCTTCGCGCCGTGGCGCGCGCCAGCAGCAGATTCGCGATGTTCGCGCAGGCGATCGCGAGAATAAATCCCACCAGAGCCAGCAAGACGTAGAGCGGCTTCGAGTATTGCCGCCGGAGCGCATCCAGGCCGCCCGCGCCTTCCACGAGCCTCAGTTCCGGTAAATCCGCGCGCTGACGGTCGGTGGTGGCCGTACTGGCTACCCATTGATGAAAGGGGCCGGCCAGCGCCGCCTGCGCCTGCGCGAGGCCGACCCCTGCCCGCAGCCTCGCCATGATCTCGATCCAATACAAGTTTTGATCCAGATACATCGCTTGCGGACCCCCGAACGGATAATCCTCCAGCAGCAGATTCGCGTGCATGGGCAAATAAACATCGGGAGCCTGGCCGGGCTCTGTGCCGAAAAATTCCGGCGGCGCGACGCCTACCACCGTAAACGGAACATTGTTGACCAGGATCGAGCTCCCCGCGGCATTCGTTGCCCCTCCGAAACGAGCCTGCGCGAGTGCGAAGCTCACGACGGCCACCGCGGGCGCGCCCGCGCGATCGTCATCCGCAATGAGCAGCCTTCCCGCCGCCGGCGGCACATCCAGGCCGCGGAAATAATCGCCGGATACATACTCGCCGGCGCCGAGATCGGCTTGTCCTTTGACCGACAGATTCAGCTTTCCCGCCGTGCGGAAGCCGAATACGTTCGAGAAGACCGGGGAACTGCCGGTTTGCAAAAGTTCGAAGGCCGGGTAGGGAAGAATGGCGGCGGTCGATCCTGACCCCGGCTCTTGGTAAATATCGCCCTCTATCCCGTTTACGACGGTTATGGCTTCCGGTCCTGTTCCGAACGGCGGCCCTTTCATGTGCCAATTCACCATCGCAAGCGACTCGGGGTCCTTCACCGGCAGCGAACGCAGCAGAATCGCGTCCATGAAACTGAAAATTGCCGTATTCGCCCCGATCCCCAACGCGAGTGATAACACCGCCAAAGCCGTGAACGCGCGGTTATTCTTAATCGCCCGCAACGCGTAACGCAAGTCCTGGCCTAGTTGTTCAAAGAACGTCCAGCCCCACATCGCCCGGCTCTCCTCCTTCCATCGCGTGATGTTGCCGAACTGCGAGGCGCCCGAAAGCGCCGCATGATGCCGCATCTCTTCATCCAGGTCCCGTTCGAATTGGCGCCGGCGGAAATAGTAAGCCAGTCTGCGAAGGAATTCAGTCATGTCTTAAGGCCGCCATGGGATCGATCCGCGAGGCCCTGCGCGCCGGAGCGTAACCGGCCAGCAACGCCGCAGTCAGCATCGCGGCTCCTGCCGCAGCCAGCGCCAACGGATCGTTGGGCTTCGTTCCATATAAGAAAGACGTAACGAATTTCGAAGTCGCGAGCGCGATCGGGAGACCGATCGCCAGTCCGATGAAGGCCATCGCCAGTACATCCCGCAGAATCATCCGGATCACGCCTGTCCGTTGCGCTCCCAGAGCCATCCGAATCCCGATCTCATTCGTCCGTCGAGCGACGTTGTAGCTCACCGTCCCATACAAGCCAACGCAAGTGATTGCCAATGCCAGAATCGCGAACAAGCTCGAGAGCCGTGCGAAAATCCTCTCCTGGTTCGTTCGCTCGTCAATCTCCGCGGCTTCGGTCTTGATATTGGAAACCGGCACGCCGGGATCGGCTTTGCGAACAATTTCGCGCACCGCGTTGGCATAGGTCAACGGATTGCCCGCCGTACGCAGCTCGAAGACCATTTGGCCCAGCGGTGGCCATTCGGCGCGGCTGTACAGGTAATAGATCACTGGCCCGGCATCGCGCGTCACGTCGCCATAACGCGCATCGCCGCTGATTCCGCTAATCTCCATATCCTGATCCGGGATATTGAGGTGCTGCCCAATGGGGTTCTCGCCGGGGAAGTACGTCTTCGCGAACCGCTCATCGACCACGGCCACGGGCTGTCCGCGGTCTTCAATGTCGCGGCCGGCGAGGACCGGGATTTGCATTGTGGCCAAGAATCGTGGGCCAGCCGCCATTAGCCCAATAGAAGGCGTTTCCTTACCGCGAACCCGCAGGCTGAAACTGGTTCTCCCGCCCCGCATCAACGACATGTTCGAGAGGCTCGCGTCGCGCACTCCGGGAATGCCTTGAAATTGGCGTTGAAGGTTCCGGTAGAAATCGGCCAACTCCGTGCCGCGATGTCCGGCCAGCCGCGCGTTGACCTCGAATAGAAGCAGATTCTCGCGATTGAAGCCAAGCTGAATGGAATTGAGGTTCGACAGCGTTCTGATGAACAGCCCTGCCGCAACCAGGACAAGCATAGCGATCGCGAGCTGCGCGGCCACCAGGAACCGAAGCGGCGCGGCTTGCCCCGCCGATTGCCTAAGGTCGCTTTTGAGCGCAGGGACCGCATTCACGCGCGTTGATTGAATCGCCGGGGCCAGCCCAAAGAGAATTCCCGTAAGCACCGAAAGTCCCGCCGCTACTCCAAGCACATGCCAATTCAACCCAGCCCGAAGAGTGAAACCTTCCTGCCCATTCGCAAGCAGCAGCGTAAGGAATCGAATACCCCACACCGCCACCGCGATCCCAAACGTTCCACCCAGGCTGGCGAGCAAAACGCTCTCCGTCAAAAGTTGCCGGACCACGCGCCACCGCCCCGCGCCCATGCTCAGCCGCACCGCCATTTCCCGCCGCCGCACAGTCGCCCGCGCCAAAAGCAGGTTCGCGACATTCGCGCAGGCGATCGCCAGGATCAGTGCCACAAGTATCAATAACAAGAACAGCGGCTTCGAATAGGAAAGACGAAGGCTGTCGACGCCCGTGGCTCCCGGCATCAATGCCAACTCGGGTAGGTGGGCCCGCTCATAATCGTTCGCGGCAGTGCTCAGGACCCATTCGTGGAATGCCGGCGCGAGCGCCGCTTGAGCCTGGGCCAAGCTCACGCCCGGCCGCAGTCTCGCCATCATCTCGAATCCATAGAAGTTGCGATCGAGATATTGTTGAGGCGTCCGGTACGGGTGGCCGGGAGGTTGAATCACAAGGCTCGCCCGCATCGGAACGTACAGGTCCGGCGACCCGGCCGAATCTACTCCGTAGAATTCTGGCGGTGCGACGCCCAGGATAGTGAACGGCGCGTTGTTGATCGAGATCGCGCTTCCGACCGCATTAAACGGGTCGCCGAACCGTTTCTGTGCATATCCAAAGCTGATTACCGCGCCTGTGGACGCGCGGTCGTCCTCATCGGTGAGTAGTCGTCCGGCTGCTGGAGGCACACCCAACCCGCGAAAATATGAGCCGGAGACATATTCGATTCGGCCCATGTCCGCCTGCCCGCGAACCATCACGTTATACGGACTGAAGTCCCGGCAATAGGCGAACAAACTTGAGAAAACGGAATTGTTCATGCCGAGAAGCTCGAACGCCGGATAAGGAAACGCGCCGCTGATGATTCCACCGCGCGGATCGGCATCGATGCGGCCGGCGGCTCCTCGAACGACCGACATGTGCACCTGGCCTACTCCGCTCGCCGGGTGGCCAAATCCCTGCCCGCGCCAATTCAGCACAACTAGTTCGCGGGGGTCCTTCACCGGCAGCGAACGCAGCAGAATCGCGTCCATGAAGCTAAAAATTGCAGTATTCGCCCCAATCCCCAACGCGAGTGATAACACCGCCAAAGCCGTGAACGCGCGGTTATTCTTAATCGCCCGCAGCGCGTAACGCAAGTCCTGGCCTAGTTGCTCAAAGAACATCCAGCCCCACATGGCGCGGCTCTCCTCCTTCCATCGCGTGATGTTGCCGAATTGCGCGGCGCCTGAAAGCGACATGTGATGCCGCATTTCTTCATCCAGGTCCCGCTCAAAGTGGCGCCGGCGGAAATAATACGCGAGTCTTCTGAACAATTCACTCATGTCTTAAGGCCGCCATGGGATCGATCCGCGAGGCCTTCCGCGCAGGAGCGTAACCGGCCAGAATCGCCGCGCCCAGCAGAATTACCCCGGCGGCGGTCAGCGCGCGCGGATCGTTGGGTTTCATCCCATAAAGAAACGATCCAACGAATTTTGAGGTGGCAAGGGCGGTGGGAATGCCGGCGGCGAGTCCCGCGAAGATGAGCAACAGCACCTCTCGCACGACCATCCACATCACCAGCTCCCGCTGTGCGCCCAAAGCCATTCGAATGCCGATCTCATTCGTGCGCCTGGCGACGTTGTAGCTTACCGTACCGTACAAGCCCACACACGTGATGGCGAGAGCGAGGAACGCAAATACGGTGGAAAGGCGCGCGAAGACGTTTTCTTGATTCGTCAGCTCGCCTATTTCCGCAGCCTGAGTCTTGACGTCCGATACGGGTACGCCCGGATCGGCATTGCGGACAATCTCTCGCACGCTTTGGACATACGCCAAAGGATTCCCCGTGGTCCGCAATTCGAAGGTCATTTCCACGATCGGGGGGAAACTAGACCTGTTATACAGGTAATAGATAACCGGCGAAGAGTTGGGCCTTACATTCCCGTAGAGCGCCTTGCCGCTCACGCCAACGATCTCCAAATCGTTGTCAATAAGCTTGAGATGCTGCCCAATAGGATTCTCGTTTGGGAAGTAAGTCTTTGCGAAGTCCTCATCCACCACAGCGACAGCTTGCCCCCGGTCCTCGATGTCGCGGCCTGCGAGAATCGGAATCTGCATGGTTTCTAGAAAGGATGGACCAACTGCCAAAAGTCCGATCACCGGCGTCGGCTTGCCGCGGACAGAAAGTGTAAAAGCCATCCGGCCGCGCATCATCATCGAAAGGTTCGACAGGCTCGCGCTTCGAATGCCGGGAATGGATTGAAATTGCCGCCGGAGACTTGCATAGAACTGCGCGATCTCGGGATCGCTATGCCCGGCGAGCCTCGCGTTCAGCTGGAATAGGAGCAAATTCTCCCGGTTGAAGCCAACCTGGATCGATTCCAGGTTCGAGAGGGTTCGTACAAATAAGCCCGCTGCCACCAGCACCAGCGCAGAAATGGCTATTTGCGCGGCGACCAGCAACCGGGGCATCACACGGCTGCGTCCCGATTTGGAGGCGGCTCCATCCTTCAGCGCGGGCATTGCGTCCACGCGCGTGCATTGAATCGCGGGAGCGAGGCCGAATAAAATCCCTGTCAGCATCGAAAGACCGGCGGCGGCCATTAGGACGTGCCAATTCAACTCCGCGCGCAGCGTGAATCCGTCCTGGCCGTTCGCCAGGAGCAGCGTGAGAAACCGAATGCCCCAAACCGCGACTAAAATCCCGAGGAAACCGCCTATCGAGGACAGCAGAACACTCTCGGTCAAAAGCTGGCGGATCACTCGTAGCCGGCTCGCGCCCACGCTCAGCCGCACGGCCATCTCGCGTGTTCGAGCTGTCGCGCGGGCGAGCATAAGGTTCGCAATGTTGGCGCAAGCGATCGCCAGTATCAGCCCCACCAAAGCCAGCAGGAGGAAAAGCGGTTCGGAGAATTGGCGCCGAAGGCTATCAATGCCTGTGCGTCCCGGCTGGAGCACGAGCTCGGGAAGATTGGCTCGCTCTTCGTCGTTGGCGGCGGTGCCCGCAACCCACTCATGAAAGACCGGCGCGAGCGCCGCCTGAGCCTGAACCAGGCTCACACCCGGGCGCAATCGCGCAACGACATGCAGCCAATAGGAGTTCTTATCCAAATAGCGCTTCGGAGTGCTGAGGAGAGATCCCTTCGGCTCCAGTAAAAGGCTGGCGTGTATCGGCACGAATAGATCGGGAAATCCCGCCGGATCGACGCCGAAAAATTCCGGCGGTGCGACGCCGACCACCATCGCGGCGACGTTGTTGATCGAAATCTCGGCGCCGATAGCTTTCAGGGGATCGCCGAAGCGCCTTCGAGCATACGCGAAGCCGATGACCGCGGCCACGGGGGCTCCTGTGCGATCGTCTTCGTCAAGCAGCGGCCGCCCGGCCGGTGGAACTACGCCGAGGCCGCGGAAGTAATCGCCCGAAACAAGATCGACGCGCGCCATCTCGGCTTGTCCGCGGACCTTCACATTGAAGGAACCGAATTCGCGATAGTAGCCGAACATGGTGGAGAAAGGAGAGCCGTTTGCCCGGAGCGTCTCGAATGCCGCGTAAGGGAAAATGCCGCTGACGATGCCGCCACGAGGGTCAGGCTCGATTGAACCGGCGGCGACCCGAACCACTGACATGTTCACTTGGCCAACTCCGCCGGCGGGATGGCCAAATGCGAGACCGCGCCAGTTCAGCACCACCAGCGACCCCGGATCTTGCACCGGCAACGATCGCAACAGAATCGCGTCCATAAAGCTGAAAATTGCAGTATTCGCCCCAATTCCCAACGCGAGTGATAACACCGCCAGAGCCGTAAACGAGCGGTTATTGTTCATCGCCCGGACGGCATAGCGCAAATCCAGGCCTAGCTGTTCAAAGAACGTCCATCCCCACACGGCCCGGCTCTCCTCCTTCCATCGGGTTACGTTCCCGAATCGCGCTGCGCCGGAGAGCTCCAGATGTTGCCGCATCTCTTCGTCCAGCTCCGCTTCGAACTGGCGGCGGCGGAAATAATAAACCATCCGGCGCAGCGTTTCGCGGATCATGCGGGTTGAATTACGCGTGCGATGGCACCCATCACGCGCTCGAACTCGGCCAATTCCGCTGCAAGCTGTTTCCGCCCCGCCGGCGTCAACTTATAAAACCGCGCGCGGCGATTGTTCTCCGATTGCTTCCACTCGCCGCTAACCCATCCCTTTATCAGCATGCGTTGCAAGGCCGGGTAAAGCGACCCTTCTTCCACCCGCAACACATCGCCGGAAGTCTGTTGTATATGCTGCGCGATTCCATAACCATGCAGAGGTCCCATCCGCATCAGGGTTTTGAGAATCAGCATGTACAGCGTCCCCGGAGGTATTTCGGCTCGCACTTCCATAGGAAGACTATACAATAGCCTACCTATGGAAGCAATCCCTATCTTGAAAAAAGGCGGAGCATCGAAGTGGGGCAGGTTGCCAACCTGCGGCGGGTTGCTTAACCCGCCCGGCAGGGTGTGCGCAAAGCCGGCCAGCCCGATTAGCAATCGCGCGCAGGATAGCATCCTGCCCCACATATTAGACCTGGGGTGAGGAGGTAAACTTCGCTCCCTGACTGATTGCCGACTATCTCTCGGCCGGTTCGCCCGCCGTCTCCAGCACGATCTGCCAGAGCAGCTCGACTCCATCGTCGAGGGACTTCGTCGCGATGCGTTCGTCAGTGCCGTGGATGCGGCTCTCGCCAGGTTCGCGGAGCATCAGCGGAACGCCGTACACGGGCATGCCGCGGGAGCGAAGGTAATTGCTATCGGTGGCGGCGCGAGACATGAAAGGCAGCACCACGGCGTCGCGGGGATAGATCCGGGCGATCACTTTTTCCATAGCCCGGTACAGCGTAGTCATGACCGGGCTGGGGTCTGCTGATGGTAATTGCGGAGCCGGCGCGAATGTTATCTCGACGGAATTGTCGTTCACAACTTGCCGCAAGCGCGCCAATACGTCTTCGCGAGTGTCCGAAGGCATCCGCCGCACATCCAGCAGCGCTGGAGCAACACTGGGAATCACGTTTGCATTGTTGCCGGTTCCGGGCAGGACGGTGGGTGAAATGGTGGTGCGGAGCATCGCATCCAAGTCCGGGTCAGTTTTACGAATCTGGGCCGCGGCATCCTTCGCAGTGGCCGGATTTTCGAGACGCGGCAGCAGCGGCGCGAGCCAATCGTAATCCGAAAGTTTCGATAGGCCTCGGAAGTAACGCCGGGTTGTCCCGTTCAAGTGCACCGGCTCCTCGGCGTGCGCAATGCGGCTGATCGCATCCGATAAGTGCTCGATCGCGTTGTTGCCGCTCGGCAAAGCGCTATGGCCAGCCGTTCCGCGAGCGGTTAGCACCACCCGCGTGGGTAGTTTTTCGAGGGTCTGGATCTGGAACACGTGCGTTCCGTCCTTGGTGTCAAAAATCGAGCCGCCTTCGTTCAACGCGAACTCCGCATCGATCTTAGGCCAGGCGTTTTGAACCAGCCACTGGATGCCCGTCGATCCGTTCTCTTCATCGGCTTCCGAGACCAGAATCAGATCGCGTCCCAACTTGAGGTTGCGCCGCTTGATCTCTACCATCACGGCCATTTCGGCCGCCAGCAGGCTCTTCGCATCCAACGAGCCGCGCCCATATATATAACCATTGCGGAGTTCGGCGCCAAACGGGTTCACGGTCCACTGTTTATCCGCTGGAACGACATCGCTGTGGGCGATCAGCATCAGCGGCCGTCCTTTGCCGCTTCCTTTCAGCCGGGCCACGAAGTTCAAGCGTTTGGGGTCGCCGCCCAGCAACTCGCCGGATATGCCGAAAGCCTCTACGGTTTGCTTAAGATATTGCGCTACTTGGGTTTCGTTACCCGGAGGGTTGGACGTGTCGAGCCGTACCAAGTCGGTCAGGTACTGGCGAGTCCGGTCGCTCAGAGAACGATTGTCCTCCGCTGCAATGGCAGGCAGGAGGAAACACAACAGCGCGCAGACAATGCGCATCTCGACTCAAATCTTAGCATGCGCAATTTGGATGAAGGAGTCTGAAGACGCCAGCGGTATCATAGGTTCAAAAATGGCGGAAACCGCGCAGGACATCCTCGCCGATATTGCGATTCTCGACGACGATTTCGATTTTCGGAATTATCTCGAAGACTTTCTGAAAGACGAGGAAACTTACAACGTGCGGGCCTTTGCGCGCCCGGCCGAATTGTTTGCCGCTTGCGAGGAACGCCTTCCCGATATCGTGCTTCTCGATATGAAGATGGGGGACGTGACCGGGGACCGCGTGCTGGAGCAACTTCTGACGCGCTGGCCGGGTCTCTGCGTGATCATCATTACGGGATATCCGTCCCTTGAGGACATGCGGGCCACCTTCAAACTGAAGGTCTTCGACTATATCGCGAAACCGTTTTCGCTCGCCCAATTGCGGCAGGTCCTTAAAAACGCGGCGGGAGCCTTCGGCTTGGGCCGCACTCCTCAGGACCGGCTGAGAGAGCGGCTCGGTCACAGCATCAAAATGCTACGGGTGGCGCGCGATTGGTCATTGAAGGATCTGGCGACCCACACGCGCCTGAGCGTATCCCAGATCAGCGCGATCGAACGCGGAGCGAATCTCCCGAGCATTGAAAGCTTCCTCGCGATTGCGCGGGCATTCGACAAGAAACCTTCGGAGATTTTGTCGTCGATCGATTTCTAGAGGACGTGCTGTCCGAACAGATTCACTGGAGCCACGAGTCGGACTTGAACCGACGACCTGCGGTTTACGAAACCGCTGCTCTACCAACTGAGCTATCGTGGCTTCTCGTTTCATTATAATCATCCGCCGCTAAGAGCGGTCTGCTTCGCTTGAATGTGTCTGACACAATGGGTCGCATGAAGAGCATCACCATCCGCGAGCTCCACGCGTCCGCGGGAGAGGTGTATCTCACCGAAGGTGGGCGCCTGATCGCAAACATTGTGCGGCGTTCCATCGCAAACTGCGCGAGGCTGCCATCCCGCCGGCAGCGCTCGCCTCTTTCGTTGCGTCCGGCGGGACAAGTCCGGGGTAGTCCTCGTCATACCGCAAAATGCGCCGGTCCGTGATATCGTCGAAGCGCTGATTTGGATTTTGGCAGATGACTATCTACCAACTGGGCGAATCTGCTAGCGAAATTCCGTTCTAATGCTCTGACCTACAGATGAAACCTAATGAAGTGCTCGCTCAGCGCACGCTTGTCATGCGCAATTGGCACGTCTGGGAAAGCGCCTGGAAATCGCTTTAATGGCGGTATTCGTCTCGGCCATCCGTGGATTCCGCACCCGCGAATTGAATCCGATTGAATCCAACTTCGCCGGGGAATGATCGCTATCTGATTTAAAAACTGGAGCTACCTCTTGTTGATCGAACGAATCCAGCTCATACATTAGGTGCGTTAACCCAGCGCACATAGCCCGCGATAAAGAGCATAGTACAATCACGCTCAGTCATTCATGCCCCGGCTGAGCGTTCGAGGAATCGAATTTCATTTTGAAGATTGTGGCGGCGGACCGCCGCTGCTGTGCATTCCTGGAGCGCTCGGCTCAGGCGCTACGGACTTTGGTCCTCATTTAGAGGGGTTCTCGCGGCATTTCAGAGTGATCGCTCCAGACCCTCGTGGATATGGGCAATCGCGTCCGCCCGAACGCGATTTTCCGCGCGATTTCTTCGAGCGGGATGCCCACGATATGGCGGCTTTAATGTCTGCTTGTGGCTGTGAGGTATTCAACGTCGCCGGATGGAGCGATGGCGCCAACGTGGCGATGTTGCTGGCCGCGCTTTATCCTTCCCGTGTCCGCAAGCTCGCGATTTGGGGCGGCAATTCATACATCAGCGCGGAGGATGACGACCGGCTGCAGAGGATCCGGTTGGTTCACAATTGGTCCCGGAGGATCAGGGAACCGCTTGAGGCCACATATGGGGATCGCTTGCAGGAGCTTTGGTCGCGGTACTGCGATGGATTGCACGACCTCTATTTAGCGGGCGGCGAGATCTGCCGGGATAAGCTGCACCTCATCCGCTGCCCGACACTTATCCTCCATGGAGCTCTGGATCCACTGGTTCCGGAATTCCACCCGCGTCTGCTGGCACAGCGGATCGCCAAGTCGAGTCTCAAAACTTTTCCCGATGGCGGCCACAACTTTCATCTGTTGCTTGCCGACGAATTTAGCGCCGCCGTGAAGACATTTCTCCAATAGCTCGTTTTTTAGTCGCCATATTTAACAAACCGGGCACAAGAACTGACAAATAATTGGCGTCAAGCGTCACTCGCCCACGATTCGAGTAACGCCATTTCATTGAGGATGCACGACAGAGAACACATGCAATAACTTCCGATATAAATCTGTTGCAGCGCTTAACTTTTCTGATATAATTGACCTGCTTATTTTCCTGTGTGAGGGTGGGAGATAAGCGTCCTCAAGATAACCTATCCTCGTTAGCGTTCGGAGACGGAAGATGCAAAGTGCTCTGGCGTATTGCAGGATTCACCCCGCGATCGGAATCGCACGTATTGGAAATAGTCCCGCGGAATATTTTCTCGGACCAGAATCCGTAGACTATAATTCAATTCCAGCAGGGGGTTACAAGGATCCAGGCGAGGCGGCTGCGCCGTGCCTGCCGCGAATAAAACGTCAGGCTGTACGGTTCCGAGTCTACGGCTTTGACTCCGCCGGTGCCTGCCTCGGCGAGATTACTACGGAATCGGCTAAATCCATGGAATGGACGGTCGAACTCGCTAACACCAAGGCTTCGTACCGCCGCACGGCACTTGCCGACAATCGCGACCCAGAACCCCGGCGCGCGCGCCTGCGGAACAAAGGCATCCCTGCGGATCAACGGTGGAAATTGAACATAACCCCACATGCGCGCACTCTAATTGGACCAAGTCAAACGGCTCGATTTGACGATGGCCGGTTCATGGATATTCCGGTGAGCCTGGGCGAGATTCAAACCGACGCGCAAGGACGGCTGATCGTGTTGGGCGGGTCCGGGAAGGCCGGCGCCTACGATGCGGCAAAGCGGTTAAAGACTTCCACGGACAACGATGGTTGGTACGACGACGTTTCCGATGGGCCTCTCACGGCTACGGTAACCTTGGCCGATGGACGCATCATAATGGCCGCTCCCGCTTGGGTAGTCGTCGCGCATCCGGATTTTGCACCCGCTCTACGGCATACTGTCACTGAGTACGATGTATTCCTGGATTTAGCGCGCCGCAGAGGTGTGGCGCGGCCGAGTGCACGGCCTTCTTTCGCGCGTGAAATTTATCCGCTTCTCGACCGGATCGCTGGAAAGCAGTGGCTTGACCGGCGGGCACTGATGAGCTTCGGAAATATTCAAACGCAATGGAGGACTCTGTCGCAAAATGTCGCCGGTGCCAGGCAACAGCGTGAGGCCGTGTTTGCCGACGTGTCAAGACATTACATGCATGGCAAAGACGATGCTGCACAAGATAGTTGGCTCCAACTGACCCCGACCCAATACCAAATCCTAAAGCGGTGGTCGGAGGGTGAATTTGAGTCCGACTGGCAGCCGGACGCGTCTGAGCGGTCTGAGTCCATTCCTTTCACGCCCCTACCAGACGATCTCGACCGGGCCGCGCTGGACTCGTACGCGGGCGGCATTCTTTCCGCGCATCTCCTGGACGGCCAGGCTCCCGATATCTTCCTGCCAGGCGAACTTTTGCGGCTGGATCACGGCAAACTAGCCGCCGGCGATCTCACGAAAGGTATGCCTTGTCCGTGGCAAGCCGGTTTTTTGAACGACGCCGCGGCGTGCCCGAAAGAGGTTCTTGGCCCAAAAACGTATAAGGACTTATGCGCCATAGAAAATCAGATCGCGGCGCTGCCCAAGGACGGAACCGGCGAAGAAGTATCGCGTGTTTTGAGGGAACGGCGGGACTCGCTGTGGCTGACGCGCGAGACATGGGCCCGGGGATTGGGCGACGAGTTTCCGGCCCGCGCGGAAAGGCTTGTCCACGAGTGGCCACACCTCGGATTCGTTGCGTGCGGGAATCGCGAGGGACGGAGGTTTCGGTGGGCTGAGAGGCCGTGTTTTGTTGAAACCGAGCGCAGCGAGTACCTCGGCACGATGGCGGAGTACTTCCACCGGCTGGTGAATATCGAATGTAATCGCGATTTTACGGCGAAGGCTATGGAGCTGGCTCTGCAGATGCTTGGCGATGCCAAATTCAGCTCGGATCCGAAGTATGCCCCATTCCGCTACACGCCCGAGGACTTCGACGCTCGCTTGGACCAAATCTACGCCGATCTGGTGGAGAACACGATGTTCAAGCCGGTACGGTGGGAATCGGGGGAAATTACCTGGGATGCGATCGTCGATTATGACGAGGACGACGACCCCGTTTGGCGGGAGCGCGTTTTTCACATCGGCCGCGCCTCCGACCGGGCCATCGCCGAACGTTTCCGGCAGATGGCGCCCCTAAATTTAACCGACGGCGCTTGGTTGCAAAATACAGTCACCGCCGGCACAATGGACGGCGTCAAATCCCGTCTAGCCGCAATATGGTTTGACGAAGCCGGCAACGGCCGCGCCGAATTAAATCACAGTAACGTCTATGACACGCTGCTCCGGAGCCTGAACATATACATGCCTCCGGTCACATCGCGGGATTTTATCGAGCAGGATTTTGTTCCCTCGGCATTTGAAAGTCCGGTATTCCAGCTCTGCGTGGGGTTGTTCCCGCAGCGGTTCCTGCCGGAACTGCTTGGCTTGACGTTGTATGTCGAGTGGGAAGCCACGCCGACTATGGAACCGATCGCGTTCATGATGGCGGCCCGGCATATCGACCCGCAGTACTACCGTATGCACGCCGCAATCGATAACATAAACGTCGGCCATGGCGCCCAGGCGAAAGAGGCGATTAAGCTTTACCTCCACCAAAAGCGCGAAGAAGGCGGGGATTCCGTCCAGCAGGAGCACTGGCAGCGGATTTGGCGCGGCTATGTAGCATGGGCAACGCTAGGCAACGGCGCCAATGAAGTCATCGAGCGCTTGATGACGGTCGATAGGAAGCAGATTCATTTGCGCTCCTCGCTGCTTCTCGCCTCCGACATTCTGCCGCCGTTTCTAATGGCGCTTCGCGCCGGCAAAGACGCTATCTCGACGTTCTTGAATGAAAAGCTGAGCTCCCACACGCAGTCCTGGCTCAAAGCCTGGCATGTTCATGAACCTCCTTCCGCCGAATTGCTCCAGGGGGTCCGCGCCGACCTGAACGTCTGGCTTAAAGCCGGCATTGATGAAAAGGACCGTTTCAAGAACGTCTCGCTGTCGGCTGAAACTCGGAAGCTGCTAAAGCTCAAACCGAAGCATGGCGTCGATCTTATCGACCTGAATCGAAGCCTGCTGGAGGACGCGTATCCCAAGGGAATTGCGCGCCGGGCCGCTTTCCCCGACATCAAGGCGCATTATGCCGCAAAATTCGCCGACTTGGTCCGGAAGAAGGCGCCGCTCGCGCTGCAATCGCACCGCCGCGTGCCTTGGGTAATGAAAGCCTTTCACGGAAAACCCGAGGACATGCTGCAAACGCTTATCGATCGCGGTCTGATCGATATTGAGCATCCGGCCCACAGTCCTTTTTTCACGAAACTCGAGTTCAGCGGTCCGATGTATAAAGCCTTCACCGAAGAAGAAAAGAACGTCATGATGGATTCGATCGAAGCGCTGCGCACGGGCGGAATACACATCGTGCAAGCGGAACCGGAAACATCGGCGGATGCGGAAAATGCCATGCTCGATCTGGTAAAGCGGCGTTCCAATGAGATGGCGTACGTCTGGGTTCAAACCGTAGCGCCACATCAAAACGGCGCTCCGGCGAGTATGCCGGAATGGGTGGAAGGCCGACCTATTAAGCTGATGGAAGTGTTTGCCCGCACGCCGTCGCTGGTGAACCCCGGCGATCCCAGCCACTCCCGGTTTTTCGAGATGATCTCTCCCTCGGGCCGGATGGCGGATCTCTTCGCCGCGGAGGAGGTGGCGACCGTCGAGGCATGGATCGCACAAGGAGCGAGAGTTCCGGACGGCGCGGCGCATGAAAAGGCGATCCCGATCGCCGCCGCTGCCGCCGCCGGGGCCGACAAAAACGTTGGGGCGGTTTCGGAGCATAGCGATCCACCTCAGGGAAGCTTCGGAGATAAGCGCTGGCGCATCGGAATGGGAGCGGTTCACTGACACCCCCGCCGACGCATGGACATCTGCTACGTATCACATTGTGTTCCGTGGCCGCCCGACAAAGGCGAGCGAATCCGCGCATTTAATTCAGTAAACCAGCTGGTGCGGCGCCATCGGGTTCATGTAGCCTGTTTGGCGCGAGACCCCAAGGAGGCCCACGCGGATTCGGAGCTGCGACGCCGGTGCGCATCCGTTCATGTGGAAGTATTGAACGCTCCCCGGGCATTTGCGCGCGCCCTGGTCCGGTTTGCGTCAGGACGTTGCTTCTCTACCGCCTTTTATTGGAATCCGGCGCTCGACCGGCACATTCGGAAGGTCGCGGCCGATTGTCCCATAGCCGCGGTAATCCTGCTCTCTTCAGGAATGGCTGTATACGCTCCGGAAGCAATTCCCTTCATTGCCGATTGGGGAGATGTCGATTCGGAGAAGTGGCTTCAATACTCCCGCACCCGCTTTCCTGGATTTCTCTACGCAGCCGAGAGCCGGCGCGTGCGCAAAACCGAGTGCGAGTACGCATTCCGGTCCAGGCGCGCTTTCTTTACAACACCCAACGAGCTTAACCTTTTTCGCGAGATCGCGCCGGAGGCGCCCGCCGGCTGCGCCGGTAACGGCGTGGATTTCGAATTTTTCGATCCACGCCTGCCATTCAATCTTGCGAACCTTCGTAACCGGCAGTTTCTGGTATTTGTGGGAGTGCTCAATTATTTTCCGAACAGCGACGGAGTCTGCCGGTTCGCGGAAACCGTATTTCCCGAACTGCGGCGGAGGAATCCTCAACTTGAGCTTTTCTTGGTTGGCCGAAATCCGGCGGAAAACGTACTACGGCTGGCAAGCAAACCCGGTATAACAGTCACGGGTACTGTCGCGGACGTCCGCCCTTATCTGGCGGCTGCGCGCGGCGTTATAGCGCCGCTGCAGATCGCCCGAGGGATTCAGAACAAGGTGCTGGAGGCGCTGGCCATGGGCAAAACGGTTCTAGCTTCGAAGCAAGTATGCGCGACATTTGCGCCGCAGCTTCCGGCAGGTATCGTGCCCTGCGAATCCGTAGAAAGCTACGTTCGATCTGTCGAGGCGCTGCCATCACCGGCTTCGTCGAATGCGAATATTCGCGACGCCGCCCAAGCGCGTTTTTCCTGGTCCGAAAACCTGGCGCCGATCATGGCGGAACTGGATGCCATTGAGCAGTCGGGCAAAAGGCCACGCGTAACCGGCGCCTGGATTTAGAGGTTCAGATCGCCGTCCACTCCGGACGGCCACCAGGACCCCGCGGAACAGATGGCTTCCAGCTCTGAGTTCGGCGCGTGGTACCAATACGTCGAACTGTGCGTCTTGCGGGTGCGCGGGTCGAGGACTCTCGCCATACCGGCAAACGATACCGTGCGCCCCAGATGCTCCAACTGCGAGCGGCGCAATACATAGGGGTTTTGCGTTTTTAGCTGGCGATTCAGCGAGGGGTGAAACCCGAACACCTCTAGGACCGAAGCCTTCCTTGCGGAAACAAACTCGAACGCGCCGTTCATCAATGTAGGGAACACCTCAGGGTTTTCGCGATCGTAGAAGAGATCGGTCAGAATGAAATGCCCCGGAGCAGTGTTAATGGGCTCGCGCAGCGCGGCGTAGCCCGTTAATTTGCCCTTGTCCCGGCAAGCCAGCATATACGACTTTCCGAGAAGACGCGGCGAGTTCCCGTGTCGCCACTGCAAGAACGACAAGGTCCGCTCCGTGGTGACTGCGTAGCGGCCCTTTAGCCGCTCCCATAGCTCGTCGAACTCGGCGCCACATCGGTCCACTTGCGTAATTTGGAGCGGCCGGCATTTGAAGCGAATCTCCATGCGGCGGAAGCCCCCTCGCAGGGCCGCCGATGCGCCACCTGAAATTCCGAACGCCAAAGGCGCGGAAACCGCCAGGATGCTTTGGGCCGGCCAGGAGGCGACAATACGACGCCATAGTTCGGGCGCTGCGCTTTGCGCCGTCTTCCATTGGACCAAGGCTTTGAAATCGAGGATCCAAAGCAAACGCTGGTCGAAATCCTGGAGCGGGATGGGCTTCATACCGATGCTGCTGCTGCTATGCAGCGCGCTGGTAACCGCGTTAGCCGTAGTGTTCAAGAGAAAACGGTCTTGGCCCCAGTTCAAGAATTCAGAAAGTAAACCTAAACCGGCCCTTCCGTAACCGGGATCGACTGCCCATGTAGTGGGCGCGCTTGCCGGGTAGCTCTGGCCACCGATCCAGAGCCGCACCGGGACAAGCCCGTGAAACCCCACGATCTCTCCGGATTCATTCTCCAACACCCAACCAAAAGGATCATCCGCTTTGCGGAACGGGTTCTTCAACCAGCGGTGGGCGCAAAGCTTCTCAAAATCCTCGAATGAGCAATCGGCGTAGCCCGGAAATGCGCGCGAGCACACTTGGAAAATACCGCGGATGTCATCGAAAGACGCAACCCGGCATCCTTCCGTCAGGTGTCGTGTTGAAGCGCCAGGACTGCCGGACGGCCGCGGCCGTAGAATTCTGGCGATCTCCTCGATCGTGAAAGCTCCTAGCAACCGGTCGAGGGGTATCCGGATTTTGAAATCCCGCTCCAACCGGATCAGTACCTGCGTGGCGAGTAAAGAGTCGCCGCCGCAGTCGAAGAAATCGTCGTCAATTCCAAAGCGCCTCTCTTTGAGGACCTCCGCCCAAAGATCGGCAATGCGCCGTTCGAGGGCGTCGCGCGGCTCTGTGAATGACCTCTGCTCCGGAGCCGGCCGTAGCGAAGCCAGCTTCTTGCGATCGACCTTGCCGTTCGGCGAGAGCGGCAGACCCTCCACGAAAATGAATTCCGTTGGGATCATCGATGGCGGGAGTTTCAGCCGCAGGAACGCGCGTAACTCGCGATCGGTCACCTGGCTTCCCGAAATAGGAACCACATATGCGGCGAGGATGGTATCTCCGCCTCTGTCTTCGGCGGCTGCGGCCGCGGCTTCCACCGACGAGTGTCCCGCAATGGCCTTTTCAACCTCCGCGAGTTCGATTCTGACTCCATGAACCTTAACCTGGTCGTCTCTGCGTCCGATGAAATCGATATTTCCATCGTGCAGAAAGCGGCACAGATCGCCTGTCCGGTACATGCGGGCTTCGTAGGCTGAATTGAAAGGATTGGGCAGGAACCGTTCCGCCGTCAGATCCGGCCGGTTGAGATAGCCGCGGCCCAGACAGATTCCGCCAATGTAGAGCTCACCCGGCACACCAGGAGGAACAGGGTTCAGATCAGGATCGAGAATGTAAAGTTCGGTGTTGTCGACCGGTCCCCCAATCGGAACCGTATCGCGGCTGTCGCCCCGGCGGCATGGCCACCGGGTGACGCCGATCGAGGCCTCGGTGGGCCCGTAGGAGTTGCAGACTTCCGACGAAAGCCGTTCCAGAAAGCGATCTTGAAGCTTGGGCGTTAGAATTTCCCCGCCGCACATCACATGCCGGAGAGCGCTTAAATCGGGCATTTCCTCGAGATCGAGAAACGAACGCATTAAAGAGGGCACAAACTGCGCGATTGTGACCCGTTGCGATGCCATCAGGCTGGCAAGATAAGCGGGATCGTATTGACGGTCGCCATCGGCCAGGACGAGGCGCGCGCCGCTGATCAAAGGAAGAAATAGCTCCCACGCCGAGACATCGAAGGTAAGCGGCGCCTTTTTCAATACGACATCGCGCGGCGTGGCTTCAAAGGTGTTGCGCATCCACACGAGCCAGTTCACCACTCCGCGATGGGGCACCATCACACCCTTCGGCTGTCCCGTGGATCCCGAAGTGTAGATCACATAGACCAAGTCCGCGTTCGTGACGGCGGCCTGGAGGTCGCCGTCTTCTTCGCCGGCGCCCGCTTCGGCTTTAACATCGAGGACCAAAGCGCCACCGGCCTGCAACCGCTGGCTTCGCGTCAGAACCACCGCGATCGGGCCGTCGGAAATGAGGAAAGACAGCCGCTCTTGTGGAAGGCGCGGGTCAAGAGGAACATACGCTGCTCCCGCCTTCAGAATGGCGAGGATTCCCACGATCATCTCGAGCGACCGCGCCATGGAGACCCCCACAAGAGATCCCACTCCGATGCCACGCCGCTGAAGCACGCGAGCCAGGCGGTTTGCTCGCCGATTCAACTCGCCGTAGGTAAGAGTTTCGCCTTCATAAAACACGGCGACGGACTGAGGGGTGCGGGCAGCCCAGGCTTCTATGATCTGGTGAAGACAGAGGTTTCGGTCCTGCTCCCTGGAGCCGGGGAGCGATGCGGCCGACAGGCGGTCCGGAGCAATCCGATTACTGGCAGTGCTCAACCCGTCCCTCCGACGCGCGAGCGAAAACGGTCGCGTTAGATTCAGGTATAGTAAACGATCGCCAGTTCGTCAACCGGCGCGGTCAGCTTCTAATCATACCCCTTAGGAGGGCCACGCGGTCCGTGCCGTCGCCGACGCGTCGGCCGCGCAAGTCTGCATTAACTGGCCGCTTCTTTCGCCGCCAGCATGGCGCGGACGCGGTCGCTGAGCGCCTTCCCGTCCACCCGCTTTCCCGCGAGCTTCGCTTGCGTCGCCTTCATGACCACTCCCATTTGCTTCAGCGAGGTCACGCCGGTTTCAGCCATCGCTGCGTTCACGGCGGCATCGATTTCTTGCTCCGAAGGAGCGGCGGGCATATAGGACTCGATGAGCTTCAGCTCCGCTTCTTCCTTGTCGGCGAGCTCCGGGCGTCCGCCCTTGCGGAACATGTCGGCGGACTCCCGCCGCTGCTTGATGAGCATATTCAGCACCTGAAGCTCGCTTTGCGTATCCAACGGCTTCATCGTATCCACTTGATGCTTTTGGAGCGCTGCCTTGACCATCCGCAGCGCGTCCAGCCGCACTTCTTCACGGCCCTTCATCGCAGAAACCATGTCTTTTTGGATTTGATCGAGAAGCGCCATATCGGGAGGGTTCGCTCGAGACCTAGTGGGTCAGCGAATACATGACGTAGTTCACCCCAAGCCGGATGCCCAGCTCGGAATACTTCTCCGGGTAGTTCGGCTCGTCGGCCCACTCCCAGGAATCGCCTACGTCGTTATTGAACGTCATCGCGACCATCAAGCGATTGTGATCATCGTAGATTCCGCGCCAGTGGGGCACGGATCCGTCGTTGCGGTAGGTGCCTCCGCTTCGCAGCGCCCATTCGCCGGGAACTTGATAGCGGTCATTCAAATCGTACACGGTGTGAAAAATCGCATCCGGATCTTCTATCTCCACGATGGCGCGATCGGGGAACACCGCCTTCATGCTTTCATCGAACCGCTCCCATTCCTGCGTGCCCCAAAAGTCGTCGAGGTAGAGGAAGCCGCCCCGCAAAAGATAATCGCGCAGCTTCGCGGCCTGCGATTCGGTGAGCTTCCAATCGCCCAATTCGCCGGCGGCGAGAAAAGGCCAGTTGAAAACGTCGTCGTCATCGTCGAGATTGATGGGTTGCTCAACGGAGCGGACGTTAATGCGCGTGAGCCTGCGCAGCGCTTGCGCGAAGTGCCGGTCGGCGCGCGGATAATCCTGGCTCCAGCTTGTTCCGCCCTCGCGCCAATCGATTCGCCTCCAGCGCCCTCCGCCGAATCGCGCATAGGGATGCGGCGGATACATCAGGCGGGCGAAAATCCATTCGCTTTTTTCTTGATAATCCGCCGGCAGAGGAATATCGTCATATGCCTCCATGCTGCGGTAGACGCGAAAAGGTTTCTGAAACGCGGCGAGACTGGCGGCGAACACAAGCACGGCAGCGGAGGCCCAAAGCACCTTTTCCGCAGTGACCCGCCGGAGAGTCATAACTTACCTGAGCATACCACCAGACACATGAAACTGTAATACGGTCTCGGCCCTCTAAGTTGGAAGCGGCCGCTAATCGCAATACAGACTCGACGCGTGATGGTCAGATTCGAAGCTCTTTACCTTCGGCGTTACGTTAAGTACGGATGTGTATTTTTCATCGCTCTCGTCTTGCTTGGCGTTGGCCTCGGCAAAAGCGGACTGGCGAGCCCCTTTACAGATCCCATAGGTGGAATCCGAGCCCAGGATGAAACCACTTGGGCGAGCATGGCGGCGGATGTGGCTAGTCGCGGAGACTGGATGAATCCCCTGCTTATCGGCCGCTATTTCATGCAGAAGCCGCCGCTTTTGATTTGGCTTGCCGGGGCGTCCATGAAAATCTTCGGGATCTCCGCATTTGCTCTGCGACTTCCCGTCTTGTTGGCGGCCTGCGCTGCCACGACAATTCTTTTCGCTTGGTGGCAATCGGAAAAGTCGTTCTGGCCGGCGTGTGTTGCCGTTTTCCTGCTTTTGTCAAATCCGCTCTGGCACACGCTGGCGCGGCTATGCTACACGGACATCCTGCTACAGGCCGGCGTGTTAGCCGCTGTTGTCGCTGTCGCGCGAGATCCAAAATTAGAACGGAAGCGGACGGTAGCGCTTGCCGGAGCAGCGATTGCTTTCGGCATCATGGTGAAAAACGTCGCGGGCGTTTTGCCGTTACCGATTCTTGTTATTTTTTACTTCCTGAACGGGTGGCGTTTGCCATGGGCCGCCCTTCTCAAAATATGCGTTCTAGCGTTGCTTCTCGCCGCTCCTTGGCACATTTATCAGATAATCCAACATCCCCGCTGGCTCTTTGCCGATTATGTTCAGGTGCAGCTCTTCGAGTTCGGACGCAACCCGCCCAGCCAATCCTCGTCGGAAGGCGCCGCGTGGTTTTATCTGAAGCGGCTCGCGCTTACGGATCCCATTCTTTGTTTACTGTCTACGCTTGCCCTGCCGTTTCTGCTGCGATCGGTTAGGGAGAAAAAAGCTAACTCAGTGCTGCTACTGTCCTGGCTGGTTGTGATGGCGATCGCCCCCCTGCTTTTCAAATACCGGAATCTGCCGTATGTTTTGGGCGTTATCCCGCCGCTGTGCCTGCTCGCGACCGGTTTTGGGCCGCTGACGTCCTGGAACAAAAAAATGATTGCGGCCGCCGCCGTTGCGCTTTTCTGTTGCAAAGCGGGCTTCAGCCGCCAGCCCTGGGGTCTTCCGTATCATGAGATCGCTCCGATCCCGGCGGAACGATCGCTCGAATGGTACGCGGGGCTGCGGCGGTCAAACGAGTTGATCGTGGTCAACTCCGACGACGAGTTCTATTCCATGGCGCTGCCGCTTGCGAAGGTTCGCTATTGCTTCATCGATGCCGCGGGCGTGACTCTAAGGTACGCGCCACACTATGCGTTCCTGGGGATCACCGTCACTGCATCCCAGTTTGAACAGTTGGAACGTTGGAGACCGCAGTTCCGCCGGCGTCTGCACGAATGGGGGTTGGATGCCACCGACCCGATTGCAACCAGCATCATCGCCGCATCGGCCCCGGAGGTTATTCAGCTTATAGAATCCCACCCGTCCAGCGATTTCTATATCCCTGCGAACGTACTTGCGGGCATTGGGAGCGGTACGGTGACCACTCACCGCGTCCTCGCAATTTCATCTGACCGTTTCTTTTTGCTGGCAGCGGGCGCTTCGACGCCTTTACGCGGTCCCTCGGACGGTTCTCAACCGTATTGGGCTTGGTGAAGGCGCGCGTCACCGGACAGGAATCAGGCTCTTGTTGGAATACACGGGCTGTCCATCCACAACGGCAGCTATCGATAAATTGATGTCGTTGCCGGAGGGAGTTTCAAGCGGCACCTGAAATGCGATCTCCGTCACGCCCACCATTCCCGCCGCGTATTTCGCCGATAGCATCGGAGCTGCCCTGCCCGCGACGCCAACGATGAGCGCTAGCGCGGGTTCTGCAACGGCAAGCGATGTTCCGGTTTCGCCGGTCCGCACGGGAGGCTTAAATCCCCCAATGCCATTTACGAAATACCGCAGAATCTCGCCGCGATGCGCGGGATGCTCCAAATCCACAAAGCTGCCGTCCGGCCGCAGCACGATTCCGCGAAGCTTGGAATCAGACATCCGCATCTGAAAAACGCCCGGCGCTAAAGGCAACACGCGAACTTTCTTGGGCCACATCAAGTCTCCCCGGCGAAGCTTCACCGTCACCAAACCCGGCTGCGTTTCGAACGGCACCTGGAGAGTGATGGCTTCCTGATTCCCAAAATGCGATACGCCCAGAATGGGGGCAAAGTAATCGCCGAATTGGACTGAGATGTCGGCGGGCGGTTCCGCCTTCGCGACGCTGGTACCGGGAGAAAACTCATCGCCAAATTCCGCCGAGATGCCGCTGAGGTGAACCGGCAATAGGCCGAGGGTATGCGAAATCGTGCTCGCATGCAAATCTGGAGCTAAATTGCCGCCGAAAAGAACTGCGATTCCCCCGGGGCACAAGCCATCGCGGGGGTCGTCGCGGCGGCCCGCCCCATCCACTGCCGCGCTAAAGTACGGCTGGCCGGTCATGGGCGCCAAGGCATCGGGAGCCAGGTCGGGATTGTACTGCCAAAACTGCCGGTCGCGATAGTAATGTTTGATTTCTTTGTTTGCCGCGTCACCCAAATCCCTCGCCCAAACGATTCGCGACGCATCGATATCCGCATCGTTGAAGACCACCCCGTAATGAAATGAGTGGTCGGCGCTATAGCGAACCATGACGACGTGCTTTCCAGCTTTGAGTTGCTCGACAACCTTGCTTCTGGGTGTGTTCGTCGCCGTCACAACCCAGGGCGTGAGGCTCCCTCCGGCTACTGCGCATACCCCGCTCAGGCCCGCCAAAAGGATCAATCCGCGGGAGGCGGGCAGGCCAATCGCGTGCGAGCCGGCTCTAACTACGCGCAAACTGCGCAGGCCCTGGATCACGAACAGAATCATCAAGCCGCACACAGGCGCCGCGTAATGAGGAAAAAAGAAGGGGTAAAGCCGGTTGCCGGCCAGGAGCAAAACGGTCGCGAGCAGCAGAATGCGCAAGCGCGAATCCCGCCACAAAAACGGAAGAAACAGCAGCGGTATCGTATACAGCGGGCCAAGATAAAAGCGCCAAAACACCAGCAGGCGGCTTAATTCATCATTTTCCGGGAGCCGCCCTTCGTGCGCATCCAGTTGCCACTGGAAAACGTCAGCTAGGTCCTTCTGCCGGTGTGTCGCCGGCGCGTCTTGGATGGCGGGTTGAAAGTAGAAATGCTGGGGCGTGCCGTATACGCGTTGATGAAGCACGTACGGCATCATCAGCGGATCACCCGTGACCCGCCAGTTGTAGTAGGCCGTGCCCGCGGCCAACAGAATTAACACCGCCGAGACCGGAACAACTACGCGCCTTAACCGGAGATCGAACGGAATATGCCGCTCCCGTATTACCCAAATTGCCAGCCATACCAGCATCGGGATGGAAAACAATAAACCTTCGTACGGACGGCTATGGCAAAGGATGACGACGCCCATTCCGAAGAGCACGCTATCGCGCAGGCGGCAATATTTCATGATGCGCGGCGCGGCGCCGACGAGTAAGGCTCCTCCGATTGCGGCCGTCGTGCCTCCCCAATATGTATTCATCCACGGATTAATGATGGAGAACCGAGCTACCGCCAATACACCACCCAGGAGAGCCCATTTCGGCGGGACCCAGCCTTGCAGCATCCAGCAGATCAGTCCGCACATTATTCCAATGCCAAGGCAGACACCGAGCCATGGATTGGCCCCGAAAATCTCGGGGACCGCGAGCAGGATGGCCGGTGCGATTGGATAAATGGACGTGTACGTAGGCTGGTGGAGAACGTAGATGGCTTCGAAGAACTTCCACAACGCATGAGCGGGATTCGTGAGACGGCCCGAAGCCAAAGTATTGGCTACGAGGAGATAACCAAATTCATCCGCTATCACCGGCTCAGGGATTCCAAAGATCGGCAATAGCGCCACGCGGGCAAGCACGGGAAGCACCGCGCAAAATAAAACCGCTTGTCGGCGGTGCACAGCGAAGCGGGAAATTGCGCCCTCCAGATGCTGCAGTTTCTTCGCGCCCAGCTTGGGCGCAACCAATGCGACGACAAAGCACAACGCCAGCGCCAGCCATTTGGAAATTTCGTTCGGGAACGGGCTGCCCACGGGATCGGCAATCGCCATCAGACGGGGGATATTCACTGGGTCGTGTATGTACGGCGCCGCGACGAGCGCTGTCAAATAAAGTGCAAGGAAAAAAACGGACCCGCAAATCAGCGATATCGCGAGCGGGGACTTGAACCGGGCAGCCTTCGCCTCGGTCCGCGGGCCTTGAACAGGCTGTGGAGCTAGGCCTGTGGCTTGCATGGCCATTGGTACTGATTATAAAGGTGAGCCGAAAGCGGGAAACGTATAGCGGTTACGTGAAGTTACTCAATTAAGCCGAGGCGGCCTGTAAGCGGATTATGTACAACTATTTCGGTACAGAGATTAGAGGCAGGGTAACATTCGTGACCGAGCCTTCTTCGATCTTCACGCTGGTTCCCCTTGCCGGCACAAGACTAAGCATCGCAGGAGTTGGGGCAAGGCCGAATCCGAGCGATCCGAGGTTGGGGGGCGACTCGAACGCCGCGATGTAGTAATCGCCGGGCGAGACTTCGCTCAGCTCGAACGAACCGTCCGCCGCGCACTGGACTGTTAGCCCGATTACCCCGCGTTGAGCTCCTTGCGGAATCAATACGATCGTGGCGCCGCCTCCCTGCTCTACCATTCCCCTGATTCGTCCGGAAACAGCCTGAAGGATTACGCGCAACGGCGGTCCTCCAGCGATGGCGGGGAAGACCTGATTGGTCACTTCGGCGTTACCGAGTAAAACTTGCGCAGAAAGACCCGATCCCACGATGATCCGATATTGACCGGGCAGGACGTTTTCGAACAGGAGCGAGCCCGATTCCTCAATTCCCGAACGAACAAATTCGCCCTCTGAATTCACCATGGTCACAGCACCGAGAATCCGGGCGCTGTGCGGCCGCGGGTCCTCGCCTTTCCATTCGACAGCCGCAGTCAGGTTGAATCGGGGCGCGAGGCGGATTTCGAGATCGTCGACATCGCTGCGCCGTACGCGAACCGTCGTGGCCCCGCGCTCGCGCATGGAACTGGATTCGGCGCTAATCCGCCAATCGCCAGGGCGCACGGCCGACAAGTCGAATCGCCCGTCTGGTCCCGTAGCGGTTGTTGCCTCCGGCATACCGATGGGCGGCGGACGCACGCCAATTGCAAAAGACGAGGGCTGCCCCGCGCGCATCGATAGCCCCATAACACCGGTAGCTGATTCGGAATTCGGGAGCAGCGAGACTTCCGCTCCGGACGAAGGCGTTCCATCCTCATTCAGGACAATGCCACGCACGCGAAGGACAGGAGCAGTCTGCATCCGGATCTCGTAACCGCTCAAATCTCCGTCGCCGCGGAACTCGATTTTTTGGGATAGCGACGGATCGGTGACGGAAGGATAGTACGTTGTGACCATTGCGACCCTGGTCCCGTCCGAGAATTCCAGCGGCTTGGCATTTACAGCCGGCCTGGCGGCCAGTCTGTAAGATCCGGGCCTGACCTCCTCAATCGTGAAACGGCCGTCGTGATCGCTAGTCACGCTTCCCAGCAGGTTAGGGACGAAGCTGACCTCCACGCCGGCGAGTGGCTTTCCGTCGGGATCCACTACCCTGCCGCGAAGATTACTTAATGGGGCAAGCTTTAGGACCACTTTCACCGGATCGGCATCGGAGCCGATCCGTGTTCCGGAGTCCGTAAAGAAATTCAAATCCACTGGCGCGAAGCCATCCTTCCGCGCGGAAGAGCGGTAGTTCCCGGGAGCCATGCCGGCGATCTGGAAGCGTCCCGTTGCGTCCGATGTAGTCTCGTAACGGTTAGCCTGCGCAAAGAACGTAACCACCGCTCCGCCGACACCTGCGCCGGTGGCGCTGTTGACCACCGTGCCTTCCACGCCGCCGCCGGTCTGTGGGTTCTGCGCGAGCGAGAGAGCGGTGAACGCGCCAGAGGCGATCAGAACCGCGGCATAGACGCCGTTCATGCGAGTCTCAGTCTACCAAACAGAGGCGTAAGGGCACGCTATCTTGCGCTTTCGCGGACATAGGTAAGGAGTGTTCGGACCCCGCCGCGCACCGTCTCGCGTTTCGCGCGCCCACGGCCGTGTAACCGGGTGAACAATCCGGCGTCTAATCGGCAATGAAGGTGCTGTTTGCAACACTGTTTGCCGCCCTATGTTCAATGCACTGCATGGCCCAGGCGAAGGGCTTACGAATTGTGTTCCAACCGGAGTCAGCTCAGTTTTCCGTTGCCGCCCACGAATACGAAGATATCTGGGCTCGCGAGGGCCAGAAAATTACGGCGGCCATGGAAGCTGCTTCGGGTCTGAAGTTCGAGAATCGAACGGTTAAAGCGATCGTCCTCGAAGCCGTAAGCAGTTCCGGATACAAAAACCTGCCAATGCGGCTTCGCGCCAGCTACTCGCTGGAAACAAAAAAAGCCACGTTAATCCACGAACTCGGGCATCGTCTGCAATCGGATCTCTTTCATCGCGATGAAGACGACCATAAGTACCTCTTTCTGTGGCTATATGACGTGTGGGTCACGCTTTACGGGCGAGAGTTCGCCGACGAGCAGGTTGCGGTTGAAAAGAGTCGAGGGCGAATGTACCCCGCTGCGTGGGACTTCGCGTTGTCGTTTACCGCGGAACAGCGCGCCGCCAAGTGGAAGGAAACGATGGCGGAGCGAACGCACCGTTAGCGTGGCGAACTCCGGCGGTCGTTTCTCGAAGGCGCGGTAGCGTCACAGGCAGCGGCGTTCATGGCGCAGGGGCTTACCGAAGCGGCGCTGCGGCCGTGAATTGCGCCTCGATCTCTTTCGCCATGTCGAACGTCACGCTCATGCCTTCAGACTACGGGAGCTCTTTGGCCTATGCGCAAAAGCCGAGCCAAGGTCGCTTGCCTGAAAAAGGAAAAAAGGGCGGCCATCCCACTAGGTGACGACAAGCAGGCTGCCACTGAGCGTTCGCCGCCGCCCTTAGCCGGGGTCTCCGCGATAGCCTGCTTTACTTTCTGTTCAGTCGCTCGCGCATGACGATCGTCAAGCTTCAGCTTCTTATTTCTCCTGCGCCATCCCCTCGACAACTGCAGCAAGCTTATCGAGTATCTGGTTCCAGCCCTCCAATTGACCGCTATTTTTCGCGCTCTCCATGGGTTCATTTCCAATGAAGGTGAGTTTCGTCTGGCCGTTTCCTAGATCCTCAAAGATGGTCACGTCGTACGCACCCTCTATGGCCTCATGTTCTATTCCTAGCTGCGCAGGATCAATC
>JAFAQY010000001.1 GCA_019261985.1 Bryobacterales bacterium
GCGCCCATCCAGGTAGGGGAGAAGCCACCGGCGCGCCGATCGCCGTGGAAGCCGGCGGCGAGTCATCCCTGGAGGAGGGCGGGCCAGGCCGGGGCGGCGATGCCGCGGGCCACTGCCTCCGCCGCGCCCTAAGCGCTCGGCCTAACGACCGAGCAGGGCGCAGCTCCAGCAGCGGCCCGCGGCATCGAAGGAGGCAACTGGCTACAAAAAAAATAGGGGACACTTCTAACGAGGTAAGGAGGGGGCCATTTCTAAAGAGGGTTGACATTTTTCCGTTTTTTCATGGGCTTTCGTGTTAAACTCTACTACAAGGAGGCCGTATGGGTTTACGTTCTATCGGCTTGCCTGAACTCCTGGTCATTCTGGTGGTCGCCGTACTTCTTTTCGGCGGCAAGAAAATCCCCGAGGTCGCCAAGGGTTTGGGTGAAGGCATTCGCAACTTCAAGCACGCCTTGAAGGGCGATGAGAATACTACACCGACTCCCGACGATAAGAAGCCGGCGTAGGGCTTCCTGGCGCATCCCGCAGTTTGTGGAGCGCGCCTCAATCGGTATCCAAAATAAAACCCCGCTACGGCAGCGACGCCGGATGCGGGGTTTTTCTTTCCCTATAAAATCTACTTCTTCGCCTTGGGCGGCACGATAGAGTCTTTGACTGCCTTCGCGACGCGAAATTTCACGACCTTTTTGGCCGGAATCTTGATCGCTTCGCCCGTGGCAGGGTTGCGCCCCATGCGAGCCTTGCGATCCACGCGCACAAGCCGTCCAATACCGGGAAGCACGCACACACCGTTCTTCTTCGTTTCCGAGATGGCCATGTTGGCGTATTCAGTGGTGAACGATTTGGCGACCTTATTCGGTACGCCAACCTTCTCCGCCAAACCCCGGATCATCTGCGACTGCGTCATCTTTGCTGCTGCCATAGTTCTCCTTCTGACTGATTCTCCCTAGTGGAAAAGCGCGGAACACGCATGAATATTGTTCGAAACCGCGTTTCTACTTACTGCATGATAATGGATCGCCATCGCCCAAGTAAAGAAAAAAGTGCACGGAAGGCCCATTTTTCCGCAATTTTCCGCCGAGCCGGGTGTTTGCGGCGCACGCAACGCTCAAAACATGCGAGCATAGAAATGTTTTTATTCCAGTTTGGAGCGTTCTATGATACTCTGGCAAAGAAAAGGCGAATGAAGGAGGCTATTTCGGAACTCCGGTTGCGGATTGCGGAGATCGACCGCAAATACGCCATCCGGCCAGTAGCTACGGAGCAACCCAGCACGGCCCCCCCGGTGGGCCGCGCCGGTCCTGTGCCTGCTTTGCGCTACATCCAAGACTGGCTGGGCGGCGAAGTCGCCGAAACACGCTTCGGCCGCCATTTCGAGACAGAGAAGCTGTACGAATCGCACCGCCACCATGGGAGCGCCGATATCGGCGCGCTGGCGGATTTACCCCACGATCTTTTGCAAACGATTTCCGGAGGCGAGATCGACTCGGTCCCCCCCCAGCATTGGGCATTTCTCGACACGGAAACCAGCGGCGCCGCCGGAGCGGGCGCGTGCGCGTTCCTGGTGGGCGTAGGCCGGATCACGCGCGAGGGTTTCCGCGTGCGGCAGTTTTTCATGCGCGACTATTCCGAAGAGGCCAGCTTGCTGGACGCGCTCTCGCGGCATTTAGGGTCGTTTCGCGTGATGATTACATACAACGGCCGCGCTTTCGATCAACCCTTGCTCGAAACGCGTTATCGACTGGCGCGCGTGCGGCATCCCTTTGCCGGCTTTGGCCACCTGGACCTGCTCCATGGCGCCCGGCGGCTATGGAAGCTACGGTTCGAAAGCCGCCGCCTGGTGGACCTTGAAAACCGGGTGCTGGGCGTGGAGCGGCAAGGCGACGTTCCCGGCGCTTTGATTCCCTATATTTATTTCGACTATCTGCGCACGCGTCAAGCGGCCCGGCTTTTGCCCGTCTTCCATCACAACGCCATCGATATTTTGAGCCTTGCGTGCCTCACTGGAATCGTGCCCTACGCTTTCCAAGATCCGGCTGGGGCGCGTTTCACACACGGCGCTGAGATGGCCGGAATCGCGCGCTGGCTGAAGGAGGCCGGACAAACCGATCAGGCGCGAACGCTTTTCCGCCGGGCTATCGATGCCGGCCTTCCCGATAGCGTGCTGTTCCCTACGCTCTGGGATCTGGCCGCGCTGGAGCGCAAGTTCGGGGCGGAGGCAGAGGCGCTCGCGATCTGGAAAGATCTTTCCTCCGCGCGCAATCCTCTTCAAACGCGCGCGCTGGAGGCATTAGCCAAGCACCATGAGCACCGGACGAAGGATCGGGAGCAAGCGCTTGAATTCACGCGCGCCGCGCGAGAGCTTGAGGATTCGCCCGGCTTGCAAAGGCGCGAGGCGAGGCTGCTGGAGCGGCTCGTCGCCCGCGATAAGATGAAACCACATGGCAAAACTCGGCGCTCCCAAGCGCCTCGATCAGTTCGAGGAAGGATTGTCGAAGCATGATAGGGAGATTGCGGCAATTCGGAAATTGATCTTGGCTGGTATACGGATGGTGACCGAAGTCCGAAATCCGGTAAATCGGTGCTTTATTGCAGAAGTTCGGGTAACGGGATAAATCCTCCGCTTGGGCGGGCTGAAGCCCGCCGCAGGCTGAAGCCTGCCCCACGGCGGGCTGCATCTGGGTGGGTCGCGGCTTTCCTCATCGGCGCTTTTTCGCTTCAGGCCCAACTGCCTCCCGCCGAACGCCAGCTTAACGTTGACTCCTTCGAGAAAGTTTGGACTACTGTACGCGATACGCACTGGGAGAAGAATCCGGGAGGACTTGACTGGCAAGCCATTCACGACGAATTTCAACCGAAAGTGGCGAACGCGCGCAGTATGGAGGAGGCCCGCTCGGCAATGCGCGAGATGCTCGGGCGCTTGCGCCAAACGCACTTTGCGATCCTTTCATCGAGCGTGTATGACTCGGTTCAGGGCGACGTGGAGGGCCCCGGCTCGCCCGGGATCGATCTGCGAGTCTTGAATGGCCAGGCGATCGTTACGTCCTTGGATCCTGGATCGCCCGCGGAGCGCGCTGGAGTTCGCGCCGGTTGGATCATTCAAAGCGTGAATGGGAAAGAGATTAGCCCAGTCATCAAGCGGCTGCTGGCCGATTCGTCGGTATCGGAGCTGACCTTAACACGCGCTGTGCTCGCGCGCTTGAGTGGAGAACTGGGTGAAACAATCTCGGTCACGTTTCTAAACGGCTCGAACACGCCCACGGTCATGCAAATGGATCTTGTTGCCCCGCGCGGCAACCCGGCTACTTTCGGCAACCTGCCTCTCCAGCACATTTGGTACGAATCGAAAAAAATCGGCCGCACCGGTTACATCCGCTTCAACGTGTTTTTGGACGTAGTCCGGCTGATGGACTCATTCGGCAAATCCATCGCGGAGTGCCGGGATTGCGATGGCCTGATCATCGATATCCGCGGCAATCCGGGAGGACTCGGAGTGATGGCTATGGGCATGGCCGGTTATTTGATCGATAAACCGGGCCTGCGTTTAGGCACAATGTATATGCGCGATACCTCGCTGAATTTTGTAATCAATCCGCGGCAGCCAAGCTTCTCCGGCCCGGTCGCAATCCTGATAGACGGCGGATCGGCTTCGACGTCGGAGATTTTTGCCGGAGGCTTGCAAGACCTGAAGCGCGCCCGCGTTTTCGGAACCCGCAGCGCCGCAGCCGCGCTTCCTTCCATCATCGAGCGCCTTCCGAACGGCGATGGTTTTCAATACGCTGTTGCAAACTATATTTCCGAGGGCGGCAAGACTTTGGAAGGCGCAGGAGTCCAACCCGATGTGGAAGTTAAGTTAACTCGCGAAGCGCTGCTTTCCGGTCACGATTCCGTACTGGATGCCGCGCTACAGTGGATTCGAGGACAACAAATACCATGAACCGGCGCTTCGTTCTGGCTTTAATTGTTGGTGCTCCCTTCGCCGTATCAATCCAAGCGGCGGACCCCGATTTACCCTCCGCGGAATCAATCCTCGACCGCTACATCGAAGTGACCGGCGGCAAAGCGGCGTATGAGCGACACAAGTCGGAGATCGCTACCGGCAAGCTGGAGTTCGCCGCGGCCGGCGTGAAAGGCGCGATCGTTCAATACTCGGCCGCGCCCGACAAGTACTACTCGAGTCTGGACATCGACGGCATCGGCAAAGTCGAGATGGGAGTCGTTGACGGCGTCGCATGGGAGAAGAGCGCGCTGCTCGGCGCGCGTATCAAGACCGGCGAGGAGAGAGCGCAGGCCATACGGGAGGCCCGCTTGAACGCTCCGTATCATTGGCGCGAGCTATATAGCAAGGTTGAAACCGCCGGCACGGATACAGTGAACGGCGAGGACTGCTACAAAGTGGTGCTTACTCCCAAGGAGGGCCGCCCAGAGACGATGTACTTCGAAAAGAAATCGGGACTGATGCGAAAGACCACGCTGATTGCCGCAAGTCAGATGGGCGACGTCAGCGCGGATGTGATCGCGGCCGAATATAAGGATTTCGGCGGCGTGCTCATCCCATCCAAGGTCACACAAAAGGCGGCAGGACAGGAGTTCACTACTACGATTGACGCGATTAAAGTCAATGAAGAGATTCCCGCCGCCAGATTCGACCTGCCCGCCGAAATAAAAGCCTTGTTGCCGAAGAAGTAAAACGCAGCCACTACGGCACAAAATCGACGACAGGAAAACTCAAGTTTGAAAGTGCCCCGGGGGGCGGTGATAAAACTTCACGCGGCAACTTCGGCACCGGAAAGGTTGGCGGCCTAGCTTACGCCAAAAAAATCCAAGCAGGGATGTGCTTCGGGACGGGCGCACGTCGATAGAACCGCACTTCGGACAGTTCATCCGATCCGGTTCGTGATCGCGATCTAGTTCGCGCTCATCCACTGCACCAGACACAGCCTCCACATACTACACCATACACGTTAGGGTCAGACATTCTCGATTCTGATATAAGGTCCGGCGGTCGCCGGGATGAGCCGGACTAAGCCCGCCGCAAGCTCAAGCCCGCCCTACAGGATTCACACGGCAGCCGCCAGCGATTGCGCCTACGACCATAAACGGCTCGGTACCATTCGCAACCGCCTCCGGCAACTGCGCATCAGGCGATTCATGCGAGAGGTCCTCCTCGCAGGCGAAGAAACGGACGAAGGCCCGGCGCTGTTTTGTAACGTGGTCGCGAATCGCGCCGCGCAGCACCGGGTATCGATTCTCCAGCGCATCGAGTACGGAAGCCTGCGTGATCGGGCCGTCAACGTCAAGCTGCACTTCCCCGCTCACACGAGCCAGCGTCCGCAAATGCGCCGGAAGCACAACCCGGATCATTTAAGCGTCTGCACTTCTACGGAAAGCACTGCCGGAAGATCCCTCACAATCGGCGTCCATGTGTCGCCCGAGTCGGGCGACGCGTATACCTGCCCTCCGGTGGTGCCGAAATAAATTCCGCAGGCATCGAGAGAGTCAACCGCCATCGCGTCGCGCAGAACGTTCACATAACAGTTGCTCTGCGGCAGACCTTTACTCAGCGGCTCCCACTCGTTCCCGCCGGTGCGGCTGCGATAAACGCGCAATTTCCCTTCGGGGGGATAGTGCTCGGAGTCGGTCTTGATCGGAACCACATAGATCGTTTCCGGCTCGTGAGCGTGCACGTCGATAACGAATCCGAAGTCCGTGGGAAGATTGCCGCTGACTTCATGCCAGGAATCGCCGGCGTTATCGCTGCGCATCACATCCCAGTGCTTCTGCATGAACAGCACTTCGGGACGCGACCCGTGCATCGCAATCCGGTGAACGCAGTGGCCGACCTCCGCGTCCGGGTCCGGAAGGAAGCCCGAATGCAAACCTTTGGTGATGGGTTTCCAGCTTGTGCCGCCGTCATCGGTTCGAAAAGCGCCCGCTGCGGAGATCGCCACGTACATACGCGCGGCATCGCTGGGATCGAGAACGATCGTGTGCAGGCACATGCCTCCCGCGCCCGGCTGCCACTTCGGACCGGTGCCGTGGCCGCGCAAACCGGGCAGTTCCTGCCATGACTTCCCGCCATCGGTCGAGCGGAAAATGGCCGCGTCCTCTACGCCTGCGTAAACTGTATCGGGATCGTTGAGCGACGGCTCGAAATGCCAAACGCGCTTGAACTCCCACGGATGCGCCGTGCCATCGTACCATTGGTGCGTTCCGGGAACTCCTTCGTAGACGAACTTATTGTCCACGGGTTCCCAATTCTTGCCGCCGTCGTTCGAGCGTTGCACCTGCTGTCCGAACCAGCCGCTACTCTGAGAAGCATAAATCCGATTGGGATCCGCGGGCGATCCTTTCAGGTGATATATCTCCCATCCGGCGAAGTGCGGCCCGCTTATATCCCATTTTTCGCGTTTTCCGTCGGATATGAGAATGAACGCACCTTTGCGTGTGCCGGCCAGTACTCGTACCCCGCTCATTGGTTACCCCTCCTCGGTTCAGGGTACTACGGCTGTGGAATAGCGCCGTGAGGAATATCAATTTGTTGAGAGTGGGGCAGGTTGCCAAACCTGCGGCGGGTTGCCAACCCGCCTGGTCGGGTGTGTGCAAAGCCGCCCAGCGCGATTGGCAATCGCGCGCAGGATGGCATCCTGCCCCACAAAGCCCCGGGCGCCACTTTAGCGTAAAGGCAGCAACCCCGCCGCGCCGGTCGCGTCTTGCGCCTGGTTGTTGGAGAGCTGGCCGCAGGCGGCATACACGTCCAGCCCGCGAGGCTTGCGAACGAAACACGGCAAAGACCGCTGCACGATGTTTTGGAAGGAAGCGACTCGCTCCGGCGCAGGCGTCTCGTAAGGAATTCCGGGCCCGGGATTGAGTGCGATCAAGTTCACTTTCGCATTCAGGTTGGCGAGCAGTTTGGTCACGCGCCTTGCATCGGCATCCGTGTCATTGAAGCCTTTCAGCAGCACGTACTCGCACGTAAGTTTTTCCCAAGGCCGAAGCGGATAGGCACGGCAGGCATCCAGCAAATCGTTGAGTTTGTATTTGCGTGTGATCGGCATGATCTGCTCGCGCTGCTCTTGCGTGGACGCGTTTAGCGAGATCGCGAGCTTCGGCCGCACTTCCGCCTGACCCAACTCCGTAATTTTCGGAATGATGCCGGAAGTTGAAACTGTGATACGGCGAGGCGAAATCGCCATTCCTTTCGGATCGGTTAGGAGGCGAGTGGCTTTCAATACGTCCGCGAGGTTTAGCATTGGCTCGCCTTGGCCCATCATTACGATATTGAGGCGATCGATGTTCGCTTCAAGTCCGCGATCGATCGCCACTCGAAGGACTTGCCCGGCGATCTCGCCGGCCGTTAAGTTGCGCTCTAAGCCCAGCAGCGCCGTCAGGCAGAACCCGCAATTTACCGGGCAACCGACCTGTGTCGAAATGCAAACTGTGGAACGCGCTTCCTCGGGCATCCAGACTGTTTCGACGGTCTTTCCATCCGCGAGCCGAAACAAGTAGCGCCGCGTGCCATCGGTTGAATCGTAATGCCGCTCGATTGACGGCAGTCCCACCGAAGCTTCCTCGGAAAGCCGCGTGCGCAGTGGTTTCGGAAGATTCGTGACCTGCAGCAAATCGGATACACGCTGCCGGTACAGCGCGTCATAAATCTGCCGCGCGCGGAACTTGGGCTCGGCGGGGCCGAGGAGCGCTTCTAACTCCGGGAGATCCATGCCGACGAGCGCGTTGGAGGAAGTACCCACCTGTTCTTATGATGACGTACCAGGGCAATTAGGTCGTATTCGAAGGGATTGCGGCTATTCTGAAATTAGTGAATTGGACCGCAACCGGGGCGATCGCGCTGGCTCTCGCCGTGTGTATTGGCGCTTTCGGAGCGCACATGCTTCAAGGCCGGCTCGATGCCTACTCGATGAACGTCTACGAGCGCGCGGTTATGTATCACTTCTTTCACGCGCTCGGATTACTGATCGTAGCCGGGCTCATGGCCGGCGGAAAACTCCCGCAGACCGGCGGAGCGTGGGCGTGCGGACTTCTGCTTGCGGGAATCGTTTTGTTTTCGGGGAGCTTGTATGCGCTGGCGCTCACCGGACAGACAATCCTGGGCGCGATTACGCCTTTCGGCGGAGTATCGTTTATCGCAGCCTGGATCGTGCTCGCCGTTAGCGCGCTGCGGGCGCGGCCACCACTCCCTTGAAGTAGGCAATAGTTTCTTTCAACCCCTGCGACAGCGGGACCTTTGGCTCCCAGCCAAGCACGCGCTTGGCTTTCGAAATATCCGGGCGGCGTTTCCTCGGATCGTCTGAGGGCAGAGGATGATACACGAGCGGCAGGTTATTGCCCATTAGATCCCGAATGCGCTCGGCAAATTCCAGGATCGTCAACTCTACCGGGTTGCCTAAGTTTACCGGGTAACGCTCATCCGAATTCGCGAGCCGCACCAAGCCTTCTACCATGTCGGATACATAGCAGAAGCTGCGCGTTTGCGAGCCTTCGCCGAAGATCGTGAGCGGCTCCCCGCGCAAGGCTTGATCGACGAAAGCCGGCACTACACGTCCGTCGTCCAGGGCCATGCGGGGCCCGTAGGTATTGAAAATTCGAGCAATGTTCGCGCGGACGCCGTGCGTGCGGTGATACGCCATCGTCATCGCTTCCGCATAGCGCTTACTCTCGTCATAGCAGGAGCGCAGCCCCACCGGGTTCACGTTGCCCCAATAAGTTTCGACTTGCGGATGTTCGAGCGGATCGCCATAGCACTCCGACGTGGAGGTAATCAAAAACCGGGCCCCATCCCGGCGCGCGATTTCGAGCATGTTGCGCGTTGCGGTGGAACCGGATTCGAGCGTTTCTATCGGGTGCGCAAGATAGTGCTTCGGACTTGCGAGGGAGGCGAGGTGCCACACGCCGTCAAATCTTCCCTCGACATCGAACCGCGCTGCAACATCACATTGTTGGAATCGGAAACGAGGGTGCGCTTCCAAATGCTCCAGGTTCTTCGCCGAACCGGTAATGAAATTATCTAGCCCTACGACGTCATTTCCGTCAGCGAGCAACCGGTCGCACAGGTGAGAGCCGATGAAGCCGGCAACCCCCGATATGAGATGTCTCAAGTTATCTCCTCAGGATATTTTAGCGGCTCGCTGTGGGGCCTTACTCAGTCTTATCTCATGCAAGATGAGCCTGAAGAAAGGGTTTGTTTCTCACGCAAGATGAGCCTGAAGGAGCGCACACGCCGCATGCTGAGGATTGATCATCCGAATGCAAGCAAGGCAGAAGGTAGGCCTGGAGCAAATCCGGGTATT
>JAFAQY010000033.1 GCA_019261985.1 Bryobacterales bacterium
CCAGGGCGGCGGTAACCGCGTTCTCCACTTGGTGCTCGCCCGCGAGCGGGCACGCCAAACCGTTGAACTTCGAGCCGCGGGCATCGATTTCCAGATCCTTGATGCAGAAATCCTCCGCCCGCACTACGGGAACATCTAATTCTCTGGCTCGCTCCCTAAGCACGGAAGCAGCTTCGGGCCGCTGCCGCGCAAACACGGCCGGCACTCCGGGCTTTAGAATTCCGGCCTTCTCTCCAGCGATCGCCTCGATCGTATGCCCGAGATAAACCTCATGATCGAAATCGATCGGCGTGATTACGGTAAGGGCCGGCTGCACGACATTTGTTGCATCCAGCCGTCCTCCGAGGCCGACTTCGACTACAGCTGTGTCCACGCGAAGCTCGCGAAACAGCCAGAAACCCATGGCGGTCACGGTTTCGAAGTAGGTCGGATGGCAATCCAGGTCCAGCCGTTCAGCCGTCGTATGCACTACCTCAAAGGCCTCGCGGAATTGGTCCGTCGTGACGGGCGCGCCGCCAATTTGTATACGCTCTGTGGGTTCCACTAAGTGAGGCGATGTGAATAACCCCGTGCGTACGCCTGCGACCCGCAATCCCGCTTCGATCATGGCGCACGTCGAGCCTTTTCCGTTCGTCCCCGCCACGTGCACGACGCGAAAGGCCCGCTGCGGATCGCCCAACGCGGCGAGCACCATTCGGATGCGTTCCAGACCCAGCTTCGCAGTCTTAATCTCGTTGCCCAACTCGTACAGGAACCGGACGGAATCCGGATACGTAAACACAGCCGCGCTACGCAAGCTCATTTAAAGTGGGGCGGGTTGCCAACCCGCGCGCGATTGCCAATCGCGCTGGACGGTGGTAGAAAGAGCGCCAAGCGGGTTGGCAACCCGCTGCAGGATGGCATCCTGCCCCACAGGGTTTGGATGTCACGATAAGCAGGCCACTACTCCTTAAAACCCGCCTTCAGAGTCCCCTTCGCGCGGGCAATCGGAAGCAGCGTGGGATAGAACTGCACGAACGTGTTTTCCACGGCCGTGTTCTTGCTGTGGCAAGCGTAGCAAGCCGCCGTCTTGGGCAGCACCGGCGTACTTTCCGCTTTGGTTCCGAATCCGAAATAGCCCCACTCGCCGTCCGGAAACCGCGCCCGGTCCTTCACGGCCGCCGCGAGTCCAATCAACTCCGATTGATAATGTCCCACGGATCCGTTGTTGACGGTTCCGCTACTTGAACTCTTACGCTGTTCGAGCATAAACATGGTGTGATCCGGCCAGTGTCCCGTTTGCACAAATTCACGATAAGTCGTTGGTGTGACGAACACGTCGTCGAAGTTCTGCTCGCCGGGCGCGGCAGGCGTGCCATACGTCATCCCCAGGCCGGAGCTCAAGAAAATCCACTCCCGATAATCCTTCGGCAGCACAAGCCGGTTATCCGCCGTGAACTGGGGCGGCGCCGGCGCAGGCGCCGGCTGGCTTCTTAAACCAACGCAGATTGCGAGCACAACTACAAATGCACTCCACGATTTATTCACCGGGTCACCTCCCAAACGTAAGCCGAAAATTCCCGTCGCCGCCGGAAGCCCATGCTCTCATACACGCGCACCGCCGAGTTATTGGCGGTGGTCACGGTCAAGCTGACGTTCCGGCATCCGTGCGCGGCGAAAGCCGTAAGCGAGCGCCGCAAGAGTTCATATCCGATCCCTCGGCCCTTGTGGGACGGCCCCACGCAGATCTGCGTGATATGCCCGACCTCCGGCGCGACCAAGCTTCCCAGCGAAAGACCGCACATAGTGCGTTGGGCCCGGTCCCAAGCTACGAAGGAAGCCGGTGAGAAGAAAGCGCCGCAGCCCAGGTACTGAACGATGTTCACCAGAAACCGGTGCGCGCCCGCTTGCGACTGGTACTGATCGTTGATGCGGCTATCCACGTGACCCTTATAGCTGAGCGCGATTAGCCGCGCCGCTTCGTCGCGCCAATTCTCCGTCCAGGGCGCGAAAGCCACTCCTTGAGGATCGCGCGCGTGTAAAGATCGCACAGCCGGCAGTGGCAGATCGAGGAACAAGCGCGGAAACGCCTCGAACCAGCGTGCATACTTCGACGATGCATCCGGGCCGTGGCGCAGCATCATTAACTGCGCTTCGATCCTGCGCAGTCCCGGAATCCGCCACATCGAATCCAGAATGGTTTCGAGCAACCGGAGCTCGGTGTAACGCGAGCGGAACGCCGAGCCAACGTAAAAATCCCCGATCAGCCCCTTGCCTTCCTCCACAACGTAATAGCTGTAGCCGGCCACGCCGCCGCCATTCACCACGGCGAATCCGTTCAGGGAACGAAGTTGCATGAAGCGGCGCACCAGATCGGCCGACGGGCGTAAATCCCAATCCAGTTCCTGCTGCCACGCCGTGCTCTCTTCTTCGAGCAGCGGATCCAGATGTCCGGATGCGAGCTCGTGGAGATCCACGATCAATTCCGCCGATCGATCTGACAGGGCGGCCATGCTGAACAGTGCCTAGGATGACTGTAGCATCCGCCTGATCGCGGCCGTGGCTTGGCGCGTGCGATGCGGATTTTCAATCAATGCAAACCGCACATGCCCCTCGCCCATCGGTCCAAATCCGATGCCCGGCGATACCGCGACCAGCGCCTTCTCCATCAGCATCTTCGAGAACTCGAGCGAGCCCGTTGACGCGTACCGCTCGGGCAGTGGCGCCCAGACGAACATCGTTCCCTTGGGTGGCTCAACCGCCCATCCCGCGCGATTCAGACCCTGAATCAAAACATCGCGGCGCTTCTGATACACGGCGCAGATCTTTTTCGTATCCTCTTCACATTCGCGCAAGGCGATGATCGACGCGATCTGGATGGGCTGAAAAACACCGTAATCCAGGTAGCTTTTAATGCGCGCCAGCGCGGCGATCATTTTCCGGTTGCCGAGACAGAAGCCGACGCGCCAGCCCGCCATGTTGTAGCTCTTCGACATCGAGAAAATTTCCACCGCCACTTCCTTCGCGCCTTCCACCTGCAGAATGCTCGGCGGTTTGTAACCGTCGAAGCAGATATCGGCATACGCGAAATCGTGCACCACCATGGTTCCGTGCTGCGCGGCCAAACGGACGATGGTTTTAAAAAAGTCCAGATCCACGCACTGAGTTGTCGGATTGTGCGGAAACGAAATCAGAATCATCGCGGGCTTCCGCGCCGACTTGCGATATAGATCCTCGAGCCGTTCCAAAAAGCCGGCGGGATCGGGCATCGGCAACATGCAGGCGTGCCCTTCGGCCATAATCACGCCGTACTGATGAATCGGATAACACGGATTGGGCGAGACCACCGCGTCACCCGGCCCGATAACGGCGAACAGCAAGTGCGCCAGCGCGTCTTTCGCGCCGATCGTGACGATGGCCTCCGATTCCGGATCCAGGTCGACACAATAGTTCTGCCGGTACCGCCGGACGATCTCGTCCCGCAGCTTCGGAATCCCGCGCGACATCGAATACCGGTGATTGCGATGGTTGCGCGCCGCCTCCACCAGCTTGCTCACCACAACTCGGGGCGCGGCGCCATCGGGATTCCCCATCCCCAGGTCAACCACATCCAGCTGTGCCGCCCGTGCCTTCGCCTTCATCTCATTAATCACGGCGAATACGTAGGGCGGGAGCTTCTGAATGCGGTAAAACCCCTGATCTGAATCCATTCTCACATTTTAACGTGTGGGGCAGGTTGCCAAACCTGTCACGCATGGGCCTGCGGCCCACCCAAATTCATGAAACCCGCGCGACTCACGATTTCGATTAAATTAGAGCAGCCAGCGGGAGGGCGAGGTCGGCGCCGCAGTGGGGTAGTCGAGACCGGCAACCTGCCTGATCCGGAGCGCGCATTCGTACCGATAATTGTGCGGTCGTCTCCCGGCCGGGAACGGCCAGAGCACGTGACGCTGTGTGTGGAAGTAACACTTCGTAGCGCGCGCTCCGTTCCGGCGGCCAGGAGATCAACATGACCAAACATAGGATAGCCGGAATCGACGTGCACAAGAAAATGCTGGCGGTGGTGGTGCTCGATGCCGCCGATGAGCAAGAATGGAAACTCCATGGGCGCAAGTTTCTGACGACGGCCGAGGATTTAGACGCGCTGGCGGCGTGGTTGGCCTCGCTGGAAGTGCTCGAGGCAGTAATGGAATCCACGGCGCAGTACTGGAAGCCGGTGTGACGGGTGTGGGAGCCACAGTGCCATCTGGAGTTGGCTCAGGCGCAATCCAATCGGGGGCCGCGCGGACGCAAGAATGACTTCGCCGATGCCGAGCGGTTGGTGCGGCGGTATTTGGCCGACGAACTGACCCTGAGTTTCGTCCCCGACCCGCAGCAACGGGCTATGGCGCTCCGTGAGCCGGCCTAAACAGACGCTGAGCCGCGATCGGGCGCGTCTGGAGAACCGTGTGGAGGGATTGCTGGAAGAGATGTGCTTGAAGCTGTCCAGCATAGTCAGTGATCTGCTGGGCATCAGTGCACGGCGCATACCTGTGGCGCTGGCCGAGGGCGAAACCGATCCCAACAAACTGGCGGCCATGGCCGAACCGGAATTGCGCGCCACGCCCGAGCAACTGCGCGATGCGCTGCGTGCGGCGCCGACGATTGATCCAGCGACGGCAGCGGTGAAAACCCAGGGGGACTGTCTTTCAAGCGCTATATCGCCGCCGCATCTGTGGTCGCGATCCTAAGAAGTACAAGATCGCCATCTGGGCCGTGGCCAATCGTTTGTGTCGAGTGATTTGGAAAATCCCCCATGAGGCTGTCTCGTACCAGGAGCGGGGGAGCCAGCCTGATCCCAAAGCTGTCCGCAAAGGACCGCCCGCCTGATACGCCAATTATGTGCTCTTGGGTACTCGGTGCCAGCCTACCTCAAGCCACGAGCGCCAGCGTATGATGGGTTTTCGACGCTGCGGCGGGCTGCCGACCCGGTTGCCTGCGTTTCTACCAACCCCGAACAGCGCGGTTGGCAACCGCGCGCCGGATGGCATCCGGCCCCACAAGCTATCGCTTTACGATTACTTCGCGAAGGGCATCGCGCGTTAGGAAGAATTTAACAGACTGGAAATCCTGAAACAGCTTTTCGAGGTTCCGGTTGTTGAAAAACGAAGCCGGCGTCCGATTGCCCCGTGGCGTCATCAAAATCGTCTTACGATCCTGAATCCGATAAGAATACGACGGAATCGGTTGCTTGTGTTCCTGCGCATGAAACATGGCGAAAAGAACGGCGCCGGGCCGCAGCATCGCGTGTAGCCGGTTCATCACGCGAGCGAGCAACTGCGGGGTGAGAAACTCCAGCGTGTCCCAGATCAGCGCGCCATCGAAACTCTCTTCCGGAAAGTCGAAGGCGGCGTGGACGAAATCCTCCACCTTGAACGGATCGCTTTGATTCTCGAGGGCATCGCCGAAACAAGTATCCAGTTGCAGCAGGACATCGTCGGAGCAGAGACGATGTCCCTGGCCCGTAACGAAGGTGATGGTGTTCTGGCTTGCACCCGCGAAATCGAGAATCGCAAGCCCCGGGCGCTCTTCAAGGAGGGAGCAAAACTGATCCAGGCCGTGGCTGTTGCGAGTGTCCAACTCGGGTTTAACGCTTGTTGTCGCCGACTCCCGCGGTCATGGCGGGGGCGGGAGTGGGAGCGCTGGGAGACACTGCGTGCGGCTTGGCCGCTTGCGCCGCGGCGGCTTGGCGGCTCGGTTCAGGCCGGACTATATCGATATTGCCTTTGAAATAGGCGCCGTCTTCGATCACGATACGCGCTGTTTTGATATCGCCCACCAGCTTGGCATCTTTGCGGATGTCGATCTTGTCCGTGATATCCACGTTCCCATGGATCGTGCCGAGCACCACCAGCTCTCGCGCCTTTACGGTCGCGCGCACTTTTCCGTTCTTATCTATCGTAAGACGGTGCTCCTGTAGCTCGACGGTGCCTTCAATTTCACCGTCTATCGTCAGATCCTCTTTGCTCACGATCTGTCCCTTTACAATGACAGACTTGCCGAGCACGGCGGAGTGTGGGTTCTCATACCGCGGCTCTAAGCCGCGGCTGGGAAGAGTAGACATCGGTTTTGCCTCCTTGGCCACTTCGGGCGGCGCCGGCGCCGGAGGAGCCCCCATAGGCTTAGGCGTAAACTCTTCTTCTTTCTTACTGCGATTCCACATTGGGGGGAACTACCTCTCTCATTGGCGGTCCGAACTTTACTATCCTACTACGGGTGATCGAGGCGCCCCGAAAATATTAGGCCAATGCGTTTTTATACAGCGCGACGAGCTTCCCCCACGCGCGCTCGGCGTCCACCTTGTTGTAGATGGGCATCCCATTCTGTACCGGCATGTCCGGCACGCACCAGCCGTGCTGGGATTGCGGATACACCTCGATCTCCGCGGGAACATGCGCCGCCTCGAATGCCTCCTTCAGCTTGGTCTTCGCGTCGGGCTGTCGCATGTCGTCGTTAGCCGCAATGCCGAAATACATGCGGGCCTTAATCTTCGGCGCGAGCAGATGCGGGCTGTCCGGCTTATCCGTAACCAGATTGCCGCCGTGGAATGACGCCGCCGCGCCTACGCGATTCGGAACGGCCGCGGCCGTCTTTACGATCAGCGGGCCGCCCATGCAGTAACCCTGGGTGCCGATCTTCTTGTTCTTGTCCACTTCCTTCTGGGAATCGAGGAAGGCTATATAGGCCACTGCGTCCTTCTCGGCCGCGCCAGGGGCGTTTACCGAACCCATCAGCGGCTGCAGCTTCGCCATGTCCGCCTGATTGCCGAAATTGAAATTCGAGGCATTCTCGAACACAGGCGCCTTGGCGACGCGATAGAAGGGATTCGGCACCAGGACCGAATAACCTTCCGCGGCGATGCGCTTGCCGATGTCGCGCATTGAAGGCCGCAGCCCAAATGCGTCCGTCCAGATCAAAACGCCGGGGTGCGAACCCGTCGTGGGATGGATGAACGCGGCGTCGCACGTGCCATCGGGCGTCTTGATCTCCACCGTGCGTTCGGTCACCGGAAGCGCGGCCGAGGCCACGCCGGCTACGGTAAGACCCGCAGCCACGGATTTAACGAATTCACGGCGCGCCAAATCATTGGCCGATTCATTCTCTTTCGGCTCCTGGGACATGGTGGTTCACCTCCGCCATAAAAGTATATCCTCAGGGAATGCCGCCCAAGACTCTCGTACTCACGCTTCTGTTTCCCGCGCTCATGCTGGCTCATCATGGCGGCGCCGAGTACGATCTCGGCAAGACCGTCGAATTCAAAGGCAAACTCACCAAAGTCGATTTCATCAATCCGCATTCGTGGTTGTACTTCGATGTCACCGAAGCCGGCGGCAATGGAAGTCACCATCGTTGCGAGATGCGCTCGGTGCATGTGCTTCGCCGCTCCGGTTGGACGAAGGAATCGTTCCCGGTCGGCCAGCAGGTGACGATTGAAGCGTCTCCGAACCGCACCGATCCGGCATCCTGCTATTTGCAAACCATCGTTTTCGCCGACGGAACCCGCATGGACCGGTACGGCCAGTACGTGAAGGCGGCGCAAGGCGGAATTCAGGAGGTGCGCGGCCCGATCACGACGCCGAAGAAAGATCGCCCGCTGCGCCGCGCGAGCGGAGAACCGAACATCTCCGGCGAGTGGGCGCCCATCCAGCAGGTAATGGTCGATCCCCGAGGCACAGGCGGCGGCTTAGTGGCTCTCAACACGCTGGATCAGTACAAGCCCGGCGAGCGGCCCAATGCGAAGGGCGGGGCCAAGGGCAAAGCCGCCCCCACGGGCCCCCGGCTTTACGGCGGAACTGAATTAACGGAAGCGGGAGAAAAAGCCGCAGCCGCGTTCAAGCGCGACGACACTCCGCGGTTTCATTGCCAAACCACCAGCATCGTGTTCGATTGGACCTTCGATGGCCCCGTCAATCGCATCACCCAGAACAAAGACACGATTGTTCTCGAATACGGCCAGTTCGGCTTCAAGCGCACGGTTTACATGAATCTGAAGGAACACCCGGCCAATGTTAAGCCGTCGCGCGCCGGGCATTCCATCGGGCATTGGGAAGGCGACACGCTGGTCGTCGACACGACCGGGTTCCTGCCTGGATTCTTAAACACGCCTGTGCCTAACAGCGACAAGCTGCATGTCGTGGAGCGCTTCACGCTCGACCCCGAAAAGCTGGCGCTGACTCGTGCATACACCGCGGAAGATCCTGTTTATTTGAAGGGGAAGTATACGGGCTCGGACGCATTTACCCGGCCGATGCTCCGTTCAGCCCGGGCAAGTGCCAGGAATTGAATTTCATCGACTACTCGAAAGACCAGAAGCGATAATCTTCGGCCTTGTCCGCGAAGCGCGGGCGAGAGCCTTCCTGCATGGGGCCTTGGCATGCTGAAACACGCGTGCGAGAATGTGATTTTGCCGACGTCTGCTCAAATGCTCGAGGACATGGAACGCGCGTTAGCGAGATTGCGCGCCGTCCAAGGGAGTGCCGTATGGCGCGAGGCGGCGATCGAGTCTTCAGCCGTACTGATGCGTGGAGTTTGCGGACTGCTCGAAGCGCTGAACGCCCCGCGCGATTTGAAGGATTCCGAGGTACGCGCGAAGAGGTTCGCCTGCGTCAAAGTAGCTGAGTTGCAGCTGTACCATAACTCGCAGGTTCACGCGGGCCGCAACGGCCGCGACATTTACGGCGCGCTTAAGCCGCAGATCGAGGAGGCTCGCAACGCTTTTCGCGAGCGCTTCCTAAAGTCGTCTCACGGAGTTCCCGATTACCTTCATGAGGAGATAGTTCGTGCCTTGGCTCAAAACGATGCAACGTTGCTTGGTCCGAAATATCCGGGTCCGCTGGTTTAGGCTCAAATGGTTTAGCGCCATTGGGGCGGCCGGCCTACTAACGCTGGCGGCTTCGGCGATTACCGATCCGGTGGCCGACTTTAAAGCCGGCATTGCCGCTATCGACGCGCATCAATACGCACCGGCGATCAAGGATTTTGAAGGGCTGGAGAAGCGGCTGCCGAAACTGGCGGATTATTCGGCTTGGTTCCTCGCCACGGCTGAGTTCGGCATGAAGAACTATGCCCAGGTGCCGAATGCGCTGGAGCCGGTTTGGAAGCAAACGCCTTCATCGCCCCTTGCCGCGAAAGCATATCTGCTCGCGGCGGAAGCCCATCAGCAAAACGGCGCGGCGAAACAGGCTGTGGACATTTTGCGCAACAATTATGACTCGCTCCCGCAACCCAAAGGGGATACGGCGCTGGCAGCCGCTTTCGCCGCGGCGGGGGATGGCGTAAGCGCCGCGGTGTACTATCAGCGCGTTTATTACGATTACCCGGCTTCGGCCGAAGCCATTCAAGCCGGCTCGGAGTTGCCGAACCTTAAAGCGCTGCTAGGTGAAAGCTATCCGCCTGAAATGGCTTCGGCCATGCTTTCGCGGGCGCTAAAGCTTTTGAACGCCGGACAAACCCAGAAAGCGCGGAAAGAACTCGAAGCACTAATCCCGCGATTGGGCGGAGCGGACCGCGATCTGGCTCGTGTTCGAATCGGCGTTGCCGATTACGAAGCGAAGGAAAACGCGGCGGCATTGCGCTATTTGAGATCGCTCGAAAACCTCTCGCCCGAAGCCGATGCCGAGCGCCTTTACTACATTTTTCAATCCGCGAACCGTCTGGGCAACGAACCGGAGGCCGCCTCCGCGGCCGACCGGCTGAACCGCCAATACCCTGCTTCAAGCTGGCGGTTGCAGGCGTTGGTGGCATCGGGGAATCGTCTGCTGGTTGACAACGACTTCGAGGCATACGAGCCGGTGTACCGGCACTGCTATGAATCGTTCCCGAAAGATCCCCCGGCCGCGTTCTGCCACTGGAAGGTGACGTGGAGTCATTACATACGCCGTCTGCCGGATGCCGGGGAAATGATGCGTGAGCACCTTGTATTGTTCCCGTCCTCGGACGAGGCGCCCGCGGCGCTCTATTTCCTCGGCCGTCTCGCGGAGGGTTCCAAAGACAGCGGATCCGCGCTTGCGTTCTATAGCGAGGTAGTGCGCGAGTATCCAAATCAGTTTTACTCGACTCAAGCGCGCGACCGGCTGGCTTCTCTTGGCCCGGGAGCGCCCGCGCCCGCCGCAACAGACTTCCTGCGAACGATCTCGTTCCCCCGAAGAATGCGTATCGAGAGCTTCAAGCCAAGCGCGAGTGCTACCGCGCGGATCGAACGCGCGAAGCTCCTCCAAACGGCGGGACTGGAGAATTTAGCTCAGGATGAGCTTCGCTACGGGGCACAAGTAGAGGACCAGCCGCACTTGATGGCAATGGAGCTTGCGTCGCTTTATAGCGCCAGCCACCCGGACCAGGCGCTCCGCTACATCAAGCATTACGTGAGCGGCTATTTGTATCTCCCGATCGAATCCGCGCCGCTTCAATTCTGGACTTTAGCTTTTCCATTGCCATACAGGTCCGATCTGGAGCGGTACTCCAAGCAGAACGGGCTCGATCCATTCCTGGTCGCGGCGCTGATCCGTCAAGAATCGGAATTTGACGCGAAGGTAACGTCATATGCGAATGCGCGCGGCTTAACGCAGATCTTGCCGAGCACTGGCCGCGAGCTAAGCCGCCGTTTGAAGATGTCGTACACCACCGCGAAGCTGTTCCAGCCCGCGGTAAATCTGCAGCTTGGGACGTATTACTTGCAATCGTTAACGCAGCAAACGGGAGGCAAGCTGGAAGCCGCGCTCGCGGCATACAACGCGGGGTTGTCGCGCGCGCGGACGTGGCTCAAGTGGGGCGATTTTCAGGAACCTGCGGAGTTTATCGAAACGGTCCCGTTTTCGCAGACCCGGACCTATGTACAAGCTGTCCTCCGAAATGCTTACCTTTATCGCCAGATTTACGGTGTGACGCAGCCACGCGCGGCATTGGCCGAAGTTCGGCATTAGAACAAAGGATCGAAAACGTTGTGGCGGGCTTCAGCCCGCGCGGGACTTCAGTCCCGCAGACCGCTCGTGGCGAACTAAAGTCCGCCGCAGGCTTAAGCCTGCCCCACAGTGACCCTCCGGTTCATCGGGTCAATTCGCCAATTCATCGGAAATCTGCTGCCCTGAGCTGAACGACCGCCCTAATATCGGTGCATGAGAACAATCACACTTGCGGTAATAACTGGTTGCGGGACGATACTTCTGGCTCAGGCCGGTTTCGATTACGCCGCCGTACAAAAGGACATGCTGACGGGAATCAGCGGCGACGCGGAGGCGCTCAAGCGTGCAATGGAGATATGCGAGAGAACGCTCCGGCAGTACCCCGATCATCCCGCGGCGCTGGTATACCACGGAAGCGGCCTCGTGTTTCAGTCCCAAGCGAATCCCGAATTTTTCTCGAAGGGGCTTGCCGAAATGGACCGAGCTGCCGCGCTTGACCCCGACAACCTGGGAGTGCGGATCCCCCGCGGCAGCGTGTTAATAACATTGGTGCGGCAGATGCGCGAATCCCCTTTGCGCCGGGCGCAGCTCGAAAAGGCCCGCACCGATTTTCAGTACGCGTTCGACGTCCAGAAGGATCATCTCGGGGACTTGGGTACGCATCCCCTGGGCGAGTTGCTTCAAAACCTCGGCGACATTTACAGCCGCTTGGATCAGCCCGGAGAAGCGCAGAAATATTATGAGATGATTCAGGCTAAACTGCCGGACAGCGAGTACGCGAAGCGAGCGGCACAATGGATGGAGTCTCGTCAGACGCTCCCGCCGGCCCAGGCCGAGTGCGTAGGTTGTCATACTGGGAAAACGCGATGAACAGATCGCATCGTGACGTCGGGAAATCGCTGCTGCTAATTCTTGGACTCGTTACGGTCGTCCTGCTCTTCCAGTTTGGAGGGGGAAAATGGCCGCCGCTTCCGATGGTATTGCGGGATATCGTCTTCGGATTCACAGTGTGTGTGGCGGTCTCTGCACTTGCATTCATTGGGCTGCAAGTTGCTAGGGGGCTGTGGCGTTATAACGTGGTCCTTCGTTGGGGAGGGCTGGTGGCCGCTATGACAGTTTGCGCCGCGGCAGGTCTTTGTTTGGCCATGATCGCACTCCTCGTGATGGGGCTCCTTCCCGCACGGTTGATTGGGACAATATTTCGGGAAAACATCGTAGGAGTGATTACAACCACGATCATTATCGGCTCAATCTTCACAGTTTTCGGGTCAACGAAAGCGCGCCTAGAGGCTACGGAACTGGAGCTACAAACGCAGCGCTTGGAGCGGGAGCGAGCGGAGAAACTGGCAGCCGAGGCCAAGCTGGCTTCGCTCTCCTCGCGGGTGCAACCGCATTTTCTTTTCAACACGCTGAACTCAATTTCGGCGCTGGTTCGGGACGACCCGGCTCTGGCGGAGAGGACCATTGAGCGCCTGTCTTCGCTGCTCCGCGCCTCGTTAAATGGAAGAGAAGAAGTTCCGCTTGAGCAGGAACTGAGGCTGGCCGACGATTACCTCGAAATCCAGCGCACCCGCCTAGGGGAGCGTCTGCGCTTCAGCATGTCGGCGGCTCCCGATGTGTCAGGCACTGTTCCCCCGTTCTCAGTGCAGACCTTAGTCGAGAACAGCGTCCGGCACGCGGGTGAGAAGCGCCCGGAGGGTGTGGATTTGAGGGTAATCGCCCGCCGTGTTGGCTCCGACTTGACAGTCGATGTCATCGATAACGGCACCGGGTTCGATCCCAATGCCTTGAAAGCCGGGCATGGGCTGGATACTCTAATCGGCCGCTTGCGAGAGTTATACGGCGAACGCGCAGGCGTGGAATTCCGGCGTGCGCCCGACAGCATGACCGTGCGGCTTCGTGTCCCCTGCACATGAAGGCATTTTTGCTGGATGACGAGCCGCTCGCCGTAAGCCGGCTCAAACGGATGTTGGAGGAGTCGGGCCGCGTGGAAATCGCAGGCGCTACGACGGATCCGACCGCAGCGTTGCGCCTCTTGCGGGAGTCGCCGCCGGAGGTCTTGTTCCTCGATATCGAGATGCCCGGAATGTCCGGCTTTGAGTTGCTCGAACAACTCGGAGAGCGGCAACCATTAGTGGTTTTCACTACTGCATACGACCGGTATGCGCTAGACGCGTTCCAGGTGAACTCGATCGATTACTTGCTGAAGCCAATCGAGCCGCGCGAGCTGGAACGTGCGTTGGCTAAGCTCGAACGGACGCTTGGAGGTGGCGGTGTCCGCAGCGATGTCGGCGCACTGCTAGCACACATGCGCACGATCCTCGCGCAACGCGAGCCGCAGTACCTGACGCGGATCGCTTCTCGAATGGCCGGGCGCGTGGATTTCATCGACGTCTCGGATGTGTCCTGGTTTTATGCGAAGGACAAGCTGACGTTCGCCGCCACGATGGAGAAGCACTATCCGCTCGATCTCACGATCGCTCAATTGGAACAGAAACTCCCGCCTCAGAACTGGCTGCGGATTCATCGAGCGACGCTGCTAAACGTCTCCGCCATCAAAGAGCTGCACGCCTGGTTCGGCGGGAAAGTCGCGGTGAAGCTGAAGGACGGAAAAACCACTCTACACGTGGCCCGGGAAAGAGTAGCCGAGGTGAAATTGAAGCTCGGATTATAGGGGCCAAAAAAGTGGAGCGGTTTGGGCCGCTCCACAGGGAAAAGCTGACGAACGATTAATTTAAATATCGTAATACAGCGCGAACTCGTAAGGGTGGGGCCGCAGGCGTACCGCGTCGGCCTCGTTCTTGCGCTTGTAGCCGATGTAGGTCTCGAGCAACTCTTCGCTGAAAACGTCGCCCTTTAGCAGGAACGCGTGATCGTCTTCAAGCGAGGAGAGCGCTTCTTCGAGCGAAGCCGGCATGGAAGGCACGGCCTTCATCTCTTCCGGAGTGAGATCGTAGATATCTTTGTCGAGCGGCTCGCCTGGGTCTATCTTGTTGATCACGCCATCCAAGCCTGCCATCAACATAGCCGCGAAAGCCATGTAGCAGTTGCACGACGGATCGGGCGGACGGAACTCCACGCGCTTCGCCTTCGGGCTGGCCGAGTACATCGGGATGCGGCAAGCGGCCGACCGATTGCGGCGCGAGTAAGCCAAGTTTACTGGCGCTTCGTAGCCAGGGACCAGCCGCTTATAGCTGTTAGTGGTCGGCGCGATCAGCGCAGCCAGCCCGCGCGCGTGCTTCAAAAGCCCGCCAATATACCACAGCGCCATCTGGCTCAAGCCGGCATAAAGGTCTCCGGCGAACAAGGGCTTCTTATCCCGCCATAGGCTCTGGTGGGTGTGCATGCCGCTGCCGTTGTCGCCGAAGAGCGGCTTCGGCATGAAGGTGACCGTCTTCCCGTACTGATACGCGGTGTTGCGGATCACGTACTTGTAAAGCATCATGTTGTCGGCCGATTTCACCAGGGTATCGAAGCGCTGGTCGATCTCGGCCTGGCCGCCCGTCGCGACTTCATGGTGGTGGCACTCGATATTGAGGCCGCACTTGATCATGGTTTCGACCATCTCGGCCCGGAGGTCCTGATGATGGTCCGTCGGCGGGACCGGGAAGTAGCCTTCTTTATAACGCGGCCGGTAACCGAGGTTGTTCTCGCGCTTGGATGAATTCCAGCGCCCTTCCTCGGCATCCACGGCATAGAAACCGCTATTGGCTGTCTGATCGAAAGTGACGTTATCGAAAATGAAGAACTCCGCCTCGGCGCCAAAGAAGGCGGTGTCGGCAAGTCCCGAGTTCTTCAAGTACATTTCTGCTTTGCGCGCAATCCAGCGCGGGTCGCGATCGTAGTGCTGCTTGGTGATCGGATCGATCGCATCGCAAACCATGACCAGCGTCTTGGTCTCGAAGAATGGATCGATGAATGCCGTAGCCGGATCGGGCAGCAGCAGCATGTCGCTTTCGTTAATGGCTTGCCATCCACGGATGCTGGATCCGTCGAAACCGAAGCCCTCCTCAAAGGAGCTTTCTTCGAGTTGGGTAATCGGGTATGTTACGTGTTGCTGGACGCCAGGAAGGTCCGTGAAACGGAGGTCGAGCTGTCTGGCGTCGTTCTTCTTTGCAAATTCTAGGACTTCTTTAGGAGTCATTCCCACATTCTATCTCCCTGGTTGTTTGGCAACCACAGAATTTGTCGCTTTACAACCATAAAAATTTTGGATTGAGTTAATCAGATTTTGAAGCTTGCCAAGCATCCGCGAAGCAGGCTTCGGACAATTGTACCGCTTGTATTTCCCGCAAAAAAGCGGGGCGGCCCAGTGCTGGGTTGCCCCGCGTAGCTTGTGCCTTACGGTTTCTTCTCGATATTGTTTCCAAAAATGAATCCGATCTCGCCGGCCGCCCGGAACTGGGAGTCATTCAGTCCGTTGGAGCCGAATACCGCGCCAGGTGTTCGGTCCATGGCATGAACGAACGCGAGGTCGCCGCGAGCGAAGAACCCACCGTATTGGAAGGTAGGCGTAACCGTAACAGACATGGCCCGGCTACCCGGACCAAACAGCAAATTCTGGGAAACGTCTCCCAGGTTGCCCGATTGTCCGAGGTACTCCCAACGTCCAGCCAGCGAGAAGCCCTTCTTAAAGGCGTGGCTCAACAGGATGGCGCCGCCGTTAGTCGAAGTGCTCTTCGGGATGCCCAGCGAATCATTGCGCGGCACATTGGTGTATTGATAATAGGGCATAACCATCCATGGGCCCTTCGAATACATGTAAATTACATTATAAATCGTGCTGTTATTCAGGACGGGCGTCGCCAGAGTTTGAAATTTAGTCTTTCCGAAATTGCCGCCGGCGACGAACGTCAACGTATGCGGTCCGTTGACATATGCCAGCGACCCCGACGCCCAGGTATAGCGGTTCGAGTAAAAGCCATCGTTCCAACTCGCCGAGGCAGTGAATTTGCCCATGGTCTGGTTCACTTGAATGCCCTTGCTGACGATCGGTTCCTGGTTCCACAAAAGACCGCGCTCGATATTCATGTTTTCAAAGCTGAAACCGTACTCCGCGCCAATGAGGGTCGGCAGCGAGCCGATCTCGAACGAAGTGTTTTTGCCTGCCTGAAGCTTCAGGAAGCCAATCGGCACAGGCCCGAAGAAATCGGTCATCGTTTTGTCGGCCGGAAGGAAAGGCGTCGCTAAGGACGGGAAGCTGTAAGCCCCGGCCTGTATGTAAAATTGGAACCAACCATCGGTTTTTTGAATGAATGCCATCCCATTGCTGATGGTGGCGTTGTGATCGGAATCCCCCGGGACGGTATTGGTTTGCGCGTAGCCGAGTCCGCTTATGATACCGTTCACGGCGATTTTGCCAAAGGGTCCGGCGTCGAACATGGCGGGCGGAAGCCCCGACAATGGTCCCATGATGGAAGGCGTGGGAAGAGGCATGGGGCCCGGCGGCGGCGTTGCGGCCGGGGTCGCCGCAGTTGTGTCTCCGGTCTGCGCGGCAGGCGCGTTCTGTGCAAATCCCACCGATGCTAACCCTAAGCAAACCGCGGCTGCTGAAATTTTAGAATAGAACTTCATTGAGACTCTCCTGTTTGATAGATGCAGAAGCGTGACGACACATCCCAGGCTAGGCCCCTTGCAGGGCGCAACAAAAAGTCAGTTGGCTGCTAGCGTTTTGCGTGAAGCGACGCGGCCCCCGCAAGGGAACAACGAAACTGTGACTCCTATGTTAAACGCTTTCTTGGCAATCTGTTCATAGAAAGTTTCGATGCGTAGTATTAGTTAGTTTTCTGACGACCACGCTATGACTTTCATTTCTTGCACATACGGGGGTGCATTCTGGATACGCCCATTCCGGTACTTGCATTCCGAAAGGGCGGCGTTCATGTTAGCGTAAAACCAAGCAGGATAATGGACGTTCCAGCTATGGAGATCTTCGGCGCCGTTTTAAGCGCAGCGCTGCTTGCCAGCTGCGGCCGGACAGGGCCGTCGGTAACGGAAGGCCGAACTCTATACCAAGCAAATGGGTGCGCCAGTTGCCACGGGCCATCCGGACATGGCGATGGCCCCCTGGCATCCAAACTTGCTTCGGCCCCGATCGACCTTGGCGATATTTCGCTGTACACGCAGGGCACAACCGAGGAAGCGATTACCCAAACGCTTTCAAAAGGTGTAACCCTGGTTCACGGGACGCCTGCCCTGCATCAAAATCATCATGCATCCGCCATGCCGAAATTCGACCACCTGAGCGAAACGGAGAGACGCTCTCTGGCGCTATACGTGATCTCGCTTCGGCGCGATCCCGGTACAAGGAGTGCACAACCGTGAAGAAAAAAGCACCTGCGGCATGCAATGTGCCAGCGATATGCGCGGCGGGGTTCCTGCTTGCGGCTGCGCTCGGAGCGCAAGAGGGATCGATTGTTGCGAAGGATGCGTGGGCAAGGGTGCCACTGCCTTCGCAGAACGACATCGCCGTATTCCTGGTCCTTGAAAACCACACTGGGGAGAAGCGGACGATTGTGTCGGTAAGTTCCGATGCCGCTTCGTCCGGCGAGATACACGAAATGATCATGCAGCGCGCAGTCATGAAGATGGTTCCGGTGGCTCGGGTTACTGTCGGCGCGCACGGAAAGAAATCCTTCGACCCGAACGATCTTCACATCATGCTCTTCGGGCTAAAAAAGAAACCATCGGTGGGAGACACGATTACGCTAACGTTAAAAATGGACGATGGAACGTCGGTTCCGGTGACCGCGACATTTCGCAAATATGCGAGTAACTAAACTCCATAGCTGGTTGTTGGCGGCGGGCGTCCTTCTTGCCAGCTTCGCGGCGCTGAGTTGCCGGCGGGAGCTACCGGTTCTGAAAACCGGCGGTGATTTCAGCTTGACTGACCACAATGGACAGCGGTTTGAATTGTCCTCGCTGCGGGGTAAAGCAGTGTTGATTTTCTTTGGCTATACGTCCTGCCCCGACGCCTGTCCCACAACGCTTTCGAAGCTGTCCTCGGTTTACCGGCGCCTGGGCGCTGATGCGAAGAATGTCAAGACGTTGTACATTTCCGTCGACCCTGGACGAGATACGCCGGCGGTGCTCAAAGAGGACCTGGGCAGTTTCGAGCTGGACGCGCTGGGGTTGACCGGCTCGAAGCCTGAAATCGATAAGGTGGTCGCCCTGTACGGGGCGACGTACGAGATCATTCCCACGCCGGATTCGGCGGCCAAGTACACCGTCGCGCACAGCACGACGATCTATGCGCTGGACCGTGACGGGCGTACGCGGATGGAATTTCCTTACGAGGCGACTGTGGATCAAATCGTCGCCGGATTACGGAAGGTTCTGGCTTTGCGCTAGTGCTTAATTGCGTCACGTAACCGCTCAGCGGGCTAAAGCCCGCCGCAGCCTGAAGGCTGCCCCACAGCGGGCTGTACGCCAACTTCTGCAATCGCGTAGTAGTCTCGGGTTCTTACTTAATTCTTTACGACGTCTGAAATTGTCCAGAATGACGCCGCATCAGCCCGCCAGTATTGCCGTTTCCGTGAACGGACACTGCGCGGGGGGGGGCGACTTCGAACCCGAGCGCAAATGTTCGCGCAGCATGCGAATAACAGTTGCGTAAAAGATCGGCCGTGATGCGCCGTTTGAGACTCGGGCTGCTTTTCAGAAGCATCTCGATTTCACCGCGCTGGCGCTCGACGGAAGCTCGCCAGGCGCGCCGCTTACGTTCGCGGATTTCCTCAGGCGCGAAACGGAGCTTCAGCAGGTGCTCCATTATCTGCGTAATACGGCTCTCCAGCTCATGAGCCTGACTTCGTCCCAGAGAATCGATCTCCTCTGCGATGTTCGCGATATCCGCTTCGGTCAGTTTTCCGGACCGCAGCAGATCGGCATTGTGGAATGCCCACTCGGCGAAATCGGTTTCGTAGAGATCGAGTGCCACAACACTATCTTAGTGCCGCCTTGCTCGCAAACTCGAGGACCCAGGAAGGGAAAATGCCCAACGCGAGCGTGCCGATGGCCGACCCGTAAACCGTGATTTGCAGCGGCATCCCGGCAGGGGGGAGATTATCGCTCGCTTCACCGGGCTCGCGGAAATACATAACGACGAGGATGCGGAGGTAGTAGTAAGCCGCGACGGCGCTGTTCAGCAAGCCGAGCACGGTTAGCCAGACCAAATTTGCATCCAGGGCGGCTTTGAAGATGTAGAACTTTCCGAAGAAGCCGCCGGTGAGGGGAACGCCGATCAAGCTCAGCAGAAAGATGCTCAGCATGGCGGCCATGGCGGGCTGCCGCTGCGCGAGACCAGCGAAGTCGTCGACGCCGGTATAGCGCTCGCCTTTACGGGCGAAGTACGTCACTACCGCAAACGCGCCAATGTTGGTGAATGCGTACGCGGCTAAATAGAACATCGCCGCCGCCGAACCCTCGCCCGAGTGGGCGGTGACTGCGACAAGAACATAACCCGCGTGTGCGATGGAGCTGTAGGCCAACAGGCGCTTGATATTCGACTGCAGGATCGCGGCGAAGTTGCCGACGGTCATCGTCGCCAGCGCGACCCCCCAGACGATGGGCAGCCACGCGGTAGTGATGGGTCCGAAAGCCGTCATGAACACGCGAATCAGAATCGCAAAAGCCGCCGCTTTTGGACCCACCGAAAGAAATGCGGTCACGGGAGCGGGCGCGCCTTGATACACGTCCGGCGCCCAGGATTGGAATGGCGCGGCGGAGATTTTGAACGCTAGGCCGACGAAGATCAGCGCCGCCGCGGTCGTGACCAGCCCTAGCGGCTCGTGGCCGTTCAGCAACGCGCGGCGGATATCGATCAAATTAGTGGACCCGGTTGAACCATAGATCCAAGCCACCCCATACAGCAGGAACGCCGTGGCGAAAGATCCCAGCAGGAAATACTTAAGCGCGCTTTCGTTGTTGCGCGGATCGTCGCGCAGGTAGCCCGCGAGGATGTACGAGGCAATCGAGGAGATCTCCAGGCCGATGAAGATCATGATGAGCTCATTGGCCGCCGCCATTATGGATTGCCCAACGATGCTGAACAGAATCAGCGCATAGAACTCGCCGCCACGCGAATTCTCGCGGCGCAAATAATCGGCCGAGCTGAAGACCGCAAGGATGCCGACGCCGATCACCAGCACGCGAAAAAACGTTGCAAACCCGTCCACGACGAGCATGTTCTGGAAAGCGGGTCCGGGATCGCCGTACGCCGCCACAGAGGCGAGCAACGCCGCGATCAGGCTCAGAAGCGAAAAAGGAAAGAAGATTGACTTCTGCCCGCCGCCCTTTTGTCCGAATACACCCTCCAGCAGCATGATGAACGTGCCTGCGAGAGTCAGAATGATTTCCGGGAGTACGCGAAGGTACTCGGCGGAGGTGGGTAGGTAATTAACGGGCATTTAGTGCTACTCGTGCCGCCGGCTGGGATTGCTGCAGAATCTGCGCGTTCTGGGAGCTGATCGGCGGGAGAAAAGTTTGCGTGAACGTGCCCATCCAAACCATCAGCACCAGCAGCGGAATAATGGCAGCCCACTCGCGCGGGGTCAGATCGGACATATGATGGCTCAACGATTCGGAAGCCTTTCCGTAAAACGCACGTTGGTACAGCCACAGCATGTAGCAGGCGGAGAGAATCACGCCTAGCGCCGCAAAGACGACCCACGTGAAGTTGGCCTGCGCCGTGCCTTGCAGCACCAGGTATTCGCCGACGAAGTTGTTCAGCATCGGCAAGCCAATGGAAGCGAGCGTCGTGATCAGGAACACGACCGCCAGATTCGGAGCGGGCGTCGCCACGCCGCCATATGCCGCGATTTCAAGCGAATGCCGCCGCTCATACATGTAGCCGACCAGCATGAAGAGAGCGCCTGTGGAGATGCCATGATTCAACATCTGGTAAACCGCGCCGTCCAACCCTTGCTGTGTAAAGGAGAAAATCCCTAAGACCACAAAGCCCAGGTGGCTCACCGAAGAGTACGCCACCAGCTTCTTCATATTCGGCTGCACCAGCGCAACCAGCGCTCCGTAGATGATGCCGATGATCGCAAGCGCCGCGATCCACGGCGCGGAGTCGTGCGCCGACTCCGGGAAGAGCGGAAGGCAGTAGCGCACCAGCCCGTACGTGCCCATCTTCAGCATCACGGACGCGAGCATCAGGGAGCCCGCGGTAGGAGCCTCGACGTGCGCGTCGGGCAGCCAGGTGTGCAGCGGGAAGAGGGGAACTTTAATCGCGAACGCTCCGAAGAACGCCAGGAACAAGAGCAACTGGGTGCGCGCGTCGAAAGCCAGACGTCCGGTTTGCAACTGGCTCAGGATGGCTGAGTAATCGAAAGTGCCGGATTTGTTGTACAGGTAGATGATCGCCGCAAGCATCAGCACCGATCCGGCCATGGTGTACAAGAAGAACTTAACCGCGGCGTAGATGCGCCGCTCGTGCCCCCACACGCCCACCAGGAAGTACATCGGCACCAGCGACACTTCCCAGAACACATAAAACAGGAACAGATCCAGCGAGACGAAAACCCCGATTAGCCCGAATTCCAGCAGGATGAGAAATGCGAAGAACTCCTTGACGCGATGGTCGATGTGTTTCCAGGAAACCAGCACCGCGATCGGTGTGAGCAGCGTCGAGAGCAGAACCAGCCACAGGCTTAGGCCGTCAATCGCGACGTGATAACGAATCGGCGGGTAGCTGATCCAAGGTGCGTTGTGTTCGAATTGCCATCCGGTTGGCGCGGCGAACCAGTAGGGCGCGATTAATCCTAGCGAAGCGGCAAACACGAACACTGAAACGAGAAGCGCGGTCATCCGCGATGCCTGCGGGTTGTTCCTGGGGACCAGAAGCAGCAGGAAAAAGCCGACCAGAGGAAGGAAAAGAACCGTATCGAGGAGCGTCATTGGGCGCCTCCGGCACGGCGCGCCAGGCGGGTTAGGCAACCCGCCGCAGGTTTGGCAACCTGCCCCACCTCGCGACTTGTTCGGTAATTGCGCATCGTCACCTGCCCACCCACACGAAGCCCATCAGCACCACCACCAAGATCGACCCGGCCAGCACCCATGCCGCATAACTGCGGATGTAGCCGGACTGAGCACGCCGCAACAGCGCTCCCGTGGCTCTCGCAAAGGTTCCGACTCCGTTCACCGCGCCATCGATCACATCCACGTCGGCGCCGCGCCAGAGGACCTCGCGCGAGCCATCCACAACCGGCCGGACCACGGTCGAGTCATAGAACTCGTCAACGTAATATTTGTTGTAGATCCAGCGGTAGGGGCCGCTGAAAGCTTTGGCCAGAGCTTCGGGCAAGCTAGGCGAAACCACATAGAAAAGATATGCGACCGCGATTCCGAGCAATCCAGCAACGACGGAAACGTACATCAGCCATGCGGGAGCGTCGTGCTCGGCGCCATAGAGCGGCTCCAGAAAACGCGGGATGTTGATGTAGCCGCCGCCCAGGCTAAGCACCGCGAGGATCGCGAGCGGAACCCACATGACCGCGGGCGATTCGTGAACGCCGCCGTGAGCGTGGCCATGATCGTCATGTCCGTGGCCGTGCATATGTTCTTCCGCGGGGCCGCGATATTCCCCAAAAAAGCATAAGAACAGAGCACGGAAAACGTAGAACGCTGTCATGCCGGCCGTAATCACGCCGACCCAATAGATCCACGGCGCGTGCTCGTAAGCGGCTTCGAGAATCGCATCCTTGCTGTGGAAGCCCGAGAACGGCGGAACCCCGGCGATCGCTACGCCCGCGCAAAACAGCGTGATGCATGTGATCGGAATCTTTTTCGCCAGTCCACCCATCTTTCGCAAATCCTGTTCGCCGGAGAGCGCATGGATAACACTGCCCGCGCCCAGGAAAAGCAGCGCTTTAAAGAAAGCGTGCGTCATCACGTGGAAGACCCCGGCCGAAAAAGCTCCCGTGCCGAGGCCGACGAACATGTAGCCCAATTGCGAAACGGTCGAATAGGCGAAGACTTTCTTGATGTCGTTCTGGCAGAGTCCAATCGTGGCCGCAATGAATGCCGTCGCAATTCCGATGATGGCGACTACATCCAGCGAGAATGCCGAATGCAGGTAAATCTGCGAACTTCGCGCGACCATGTAAACACCGGCCGTGACCATCGTCGCGGCGTGAATCAGCGCGCTGACGGGTGTTGGGCCGGCCATCGCGTCCGGCAGCCAGACATACAGCGGAATCTGCGCGGATTTGCCGGTTGCGCCGACAAGCAGCAACAGGCCGGCGGCCGTGATCCAGCCAACTTCGGCTTCGACCGGCATCGGCTTAATCGCCGAAAACACGGTCGAAAAATCGAGCGACTTGAAATGCACACCGATCAGGAAAATCGCTAGTGCGAAGCCGAAATCGCCGATGCGGTTCACGATGAACGCTTTATTTCCAGCATCCGTCGCAAATTTCTCAAGAAAGTAAAAGCCGATCAGCAGGTAGCTGCACAATCCCACGCCTTCCCATCCAACGAACAACAGCAGGAAGTTGGCGCCCAACACCAGAACCAGCATGAAAAACATGAACAGGTTCAGGTAGGCGAAAAAGCGGTAATAACCGCCTTCGTGGGCCATGTAGCCGACGGCGTAAATGTGGATGAGCAGGCCGACACCGGTGACGATCATCAGCCAGACCGCCGTGAGCCGGTCGATGGCGAAATCTACATTGATGCTGAGAGCACCGGATTGAATCCAGGTGTAATAGTGTTCGCGATAAGCTTCTTCGAGGCCGCCGTTAAACGCTCCTAAAGCGCTCAGGGTTTTCAAAACCCAAAGGAAGCTGAGCAAAACCGAGCCGACCGCGATTGTATTCACCACCGCTTTGGAAAACCGGCGGCCAAACAGGCCGTTCACCGCGAAGCCGGCCAGCGGAAGAAGAGGTATGAGCCAAAGTTGCATTAGTTCTTAAGAGTGCTAACCTCGTCGATCTCGAGCGTCTGCCGGTTCTTGAAAATGGTCAGAATAATCGCAAGGCCAACGGCCGCTTCCGCCGCGGCAACAACCATCACGAAAAAGCTGAAAATATGGCCGTCATTCTGGCCGAGCTTGTTGGCGAAGGCAATGAAGGTCAAATTCACGGCATTCAACATCAGCTCGATCGACATGAACACAGTAATGATGTTGCGGCGAAACAGAAATCCTGCCACGCCCAGCGTAAACAGAATTGCGCTCAGGATCAGATACCAGGACAAAGGAACTCCGATGACCAGCGGAATGGACATTATTCGATCTCCTTCCGCGCCAGAACAATCGCGCCGACGATCGCTATTAAGATCAGCACGCTGGTGATTTCAAACGGCAGCAGATAAGTCGTGAACAGACGGGTTCCGATCGCTTCCGCCGACCCGAGCGTAAAAGCTCCGAACTTCACTTCGCCGGAGGGAGGCAGTATACGTTGAACGATGTACGCCATGGCCGCGATGAACGCGAACAGCAGCGGCAAACCCGCCCACCGCACCCACAAATAGCGCGGAACGGCGCGCTCCTTGCCCGCGTTGAGCAGCATGATCACGAAGATAAAGAGGACCATGATGGCGCCCGCATAGACGATCAACTGCGCCGCGGCGATGAACTCGCCACCCAATTGCAGATAGAGCAGCGCCAGCGCGCCCATGACGCCGACCAGCGACAAAGCGCTTGAAATCGGGTGCGATTGCAGCACCAGATTGATGCCGCATAGCACCGCAATCCCCGCGAAAAGTAGAAAGAGAATCTGGTCCATATTGCTACTTGGCTGTCAGGGCCACCGCCAGACTGGTGGCGAACAGGTTGATCATCGCCACCGGGAACAGGAAAAGCCACGCAAACTTCATCAACTGGTCATAGCGGAAGCGCGGCAGCGTCGCGCGGATCCAGATGAAGACGAACAGAATCGCGCCGACCTTCGCGCCAAACCAGAACAGCGGCAGCAGAACCGGCTGCAGCACAGGGATCAGGAACACGCCCGCGATCACGAGGAACAGCACACCGAAAACCGGAAGCGTAATACGGTCAAAAGGACGCGCCGGATTCGCCGCATGATAGAAGCACACCAACGCGGCAATTAAATGGATGATTACGGGAATATAGCCTGACCCGTACTGAACCGGAAACGGCGGCTGCCATCCGCCGAGGAACAGCAGTGTCGCGACGCAGGAGACCGTGACCATGTTCGCGTATTCCGCCATGAAGAACGACGCGAACTTCATGCTGGAGTACTCGGTATGGAATCCGGCGACAAGCTCGTTTTCTGCTTCCGGCAAATCGAACGGCACGCGATTCGTTTCCGCAAACGCCGCGATCACGAAAATCAGAAACGCGAAGATCTGGGGGAACGGGCTGTGGAAAATACTCCAATTCGGAATGAAACCGAAGTAGTAGAAGCTCTGTTTTTCGACGATCTGGCGGAAGCTGAGAGTGTTCAGGATCAGCAAAGGCGAAGCGATCGCCAGCGCCATCGGCAATTCATAGCTGATCATCTGCGCGGAGCTGCGCAGTCCGCCGAGCAGGGCGTACTTATTATTCGAAGCCCATCCGGCCAGCGCCACTCCGTAAACGCCCATGCCCGAGATGCCGAGAATGAACAGGATTCCGATGTTCAGGTCGGTAAGCTCCATCCCGGTTTTGACGCCGCCGACGTTGATAATTGGGCCAAAGGGAATCACGGAAATGGAAATTAGCGCAAACGTAACCGCTATGAATGGCGCCAATAGATAAAACACTTTGTTCACATGGGAGGGCATCATACCCTCCTTTGTAATGAGCTTGATGACGTCGGCCAGTGGCTGAAGCAATCCATGCGGCCCCACGCGCCGCGGCCCCACGCGAAGCTGCACGTGCGCGATGACCTTGCGTTCAATCCATTGCAGGTAGGCCAACGTGTGCATCAGGACCCCGACCACGACCGCGGTCTTGATGAGACTTAAAAGAAGATAATTCATGCGGGAGTAACCTCGCCCGGCAGGACAGGCCGCGGAGTAGCCCGGTCAGCGTATAGCTCACCGGGAGCCTCAATGATCGAGTTCAAAATTTTCGAGTATCGCGATAACGATCCGGACGTGAAGAGTGTGTCGCCGGCGGAAGCGATCGAACCCGGGAGTGCGGCGACTCGTCCGTTTAACGGGAGTGTTGGCGCCGCCCCGCCGGTCGTTATTACCGGGAGCGGGACGTTGTAACCATGCACGGTTGCGCGGATCTCATCGAGCACCTTGTCGGGCAGCCAGATGCCCAGGTTCAAGCCCATCTCTTTCGCGATCAGACCCATGATCTCGAGGTCTGTCTTCGTGCCCATCACCTTGATCGCCGCTTTGAGCTTCTGTATCTCGCCACAGACGTTTGTAACCGTTCCGTTCTTTTCGTAGGCCGAAGCCGCCGGAAGGACGATGTCGGCGCGTTTCGCCGTCTCGGTCATGAATAAGTCCTGTACGACGACAAATGCCTTCTCGGACGCTAGCGTTGCGTTCTTGAGCGGGTTTGCGCCCACCACCCACAGGACATCGAGATCGGTAGAACCAAGCATCTCCTCGAGGCACATTCCGCCGTCGCGGGGAATTACGCCCATATCGAAGGCGCCGCGGGAATTTGAATAATCGACCAGGCAGATATATTTCACCGGAATACCGAGCGAATCGCCCATTCCGATAAAGCCGCGCATGCCGTGTTGCGAGGCGCCGCCACCGAAGACCATGGTCACATCGGATTCGGTTTTAAGTTTCTCGCGCAGCGCTTCGAGATCCTGCTTCGTTCCCGGCAGGCGCACGGTGAAAACCGCGAGCTTTTCTTCGCGCACCGGACCGGGCGTCAGTGTGTATACATGCGCGCCGTGATGCCGTACATTGGCGCGGATCTGGTTCGCAAGCAATGGATGCTGCTGCGAAAGATCGCTGCCCACGATGACGATGGCCTTCGCGGTATACAGGTCGCTTACAGTTGCCAGCGCGTCCGTCCGCCCGGACAGCGCGTCGAAGAACGTGGCTAAGTCTCCGGTGCGGTGATGATCGATGTTATTCGTGCCGAGCCCCTGCCGCGCGAACTTTTGCAGGAAGAAATTTTCTTCGTTGGTGGTATGGTTCGAGCCGATAACGCCGAAATTCGCGCCTGCCTTTTTGAATTCGGCGAAGCGCCCGCCAATAATCTCAAGAGCCTTGGACCACGAGACCGGCTCAAAGCCGTCGCCGGTTTTGAGCATCGGCGATTGCAGCCGCTCGGGGTGCTCGACAAAATCGAAGGCGTAGCGGCCCTTTACGCATAGGAATTCGCCATTAATGCCGCTGCGATCGCGGTTGTTGCCGCGAATAATCTTTTCGTTGCGCACGCCCAATGTAGTCCGGCAGCCATCCGCGCAATGCGTGCAGATGGTTCCGACGTGATTCATTTCCCACGGTCGCGTCTGATAACGGTAAATGCCGCTGGTTAGCGCGCCTACGGGACAGATATCGATGCACGCGCCGCACTCGTCGCATTCGAGGTAATCGTGGTGATTCGGCACGATCTCCGCGCGCACCCCGCGCTCCGCAATACCCAGCGCGTTCACGCCCATGCCTTCATTGCAGACCCGCACGCAGCGGTAGCACAGAATACAGCGCGGCGCGTCAAAGAAGACCACCGGCGACCACTGCTTTTCCGGGACATGCAGCTTGCGCTCCGTAAAACGGCTTTCGCCCGCGCCGTAGCGGAACACCATGTCTTGCAGCTCACATTCACCGCCCTTGTCGCACACAGGGCAATCGAGTGGGTGATTGGTGAGCAGAAACTCCAGAGTGCCTTTCCGGGCTTGTTGGACGGTCGGAGACTCGGTGTGGATCACCATTCCGGCCGCGACCGGCAAAGTGCAGCCGACCTGAAGCTTGGGGGTCTTCTCGACCTCTACCAAACACATGCGGCACGCGGCCTGAAGGGAAAGGCCTTCGTAGTAGCAGAAGGCGGGAATTTCGATGCCGTTTTCGCGCGCGACCTCGATCAGAAGCTTGCCTTTTTCAGCTTCGATCTCACGTCCGTTAATGGTCAGTTGTACCGTTTCCGCCATACTAATTTGGGGTGGAGCAGGCTTTAGCCTGCAACCCTGGCTTCGGCCCGGGCAGTTGGCGGAGACTCAAGTCTCCGTTGCAGGCTGAAGCCTGCTCCACGATTCTCATACCGCCACCATGGCCTGCGCCAGGCGCTTCTCAAAATCCTCGTAGAACTTCTCGACTATGGAAATTGTCGGCATTGCCGCTGCGTCGCCGAGAGCGCAGAAGGTCCGGCCCAGCATGTTCTTTGAAAGCTCGCCGAGCAAGGCGACATCTTCCGGCCGCCCGCCGCCATCGTCGAAACGCTGGAGAATCTTTCGCAACCATGTGGTGCCCTCGCGGCAGGGAATGCACCAGCCACAGCTTTCATGCGCATAGAAGCGCATGATCCGTAGCGCGAACTTCACCATGTCCGTAGTCTCATCCAGCACGACCATGCCGCCGGATCCGAGCATGCTGCCGATTTTTGCGAGCGTGTCGTAATCCATGGGAATGTCGCACTCGCCCGCCTTCAAGATCGGGCATGAAGATCCGCCCGGCACAACCGCTTTCAATCTCCGCCCGCCCGGAATTCCGCCCGCGACCTCATAGATCGCCTTGAGCATCGGATATCCAAGAGGAAGCTCATACACGCCCGGCTTATTTACGTGCCCGGAAATGCACACCAGCCTGGTGCCGCCGTTTTTCGGCGTGCCGAGCGCGGCGAAAGCTGCTCCGCCGTCGCGAATAATCGCTGGAATTGCGCTGAAGGTCTCGACATTATTCAGGAGCGTGGGGGATGCCCAAGCGCCTGCAACCGCCGGGAACGGCGGTTTCATGCGCGGAATGCCGCGCTTGCCTTCGAGTGAATCCAGCAGAGCCGTTTCTTCGCCGCACTCGTACGCGCCCGCTCCGGAATGCGTGTAAAGATCGAAATCGAATTCCGTGCCCGCGATGTTCCTGCCGAGGTACCCCTTCGAGTACGCCTCTGCAATCGCCCGGTCCATATGATCGATCAGATATCGGTATTCGCCGCGAATATAGAGATAGCCTTTATGCGCGTCCATCGCCAGGCCGGCGATCAGAATGCCCTCGATCAGCTGGTGCGGATCGTACTCCATCAGCAGCCGGTCCTTGCAGGTGCCCGGCTCGCTTTCGTCGGCGTTGATGACGATATATTTCGGCTTCGGCGACGTCCGCGGGACGAAACTCCACTTCAAACCCGTCGGGAACCCCGCGCCGCCGCGCCCGCGCAGAGCCGAAGCCTTAACCTCCTCGACAATCTGCTCCGGTGTCATCTGGCGGGCTTTCAAGAATGCCTTGAAGCCGTCATTGGCGAGGTAAACGTCCAGCGACTCGGAGTTGTCGAGGCCGAAGCGTTTGCTGAGGACCTTGGTCTCAAGCGGGCTGGGTTCGTTGTAAAGCAGCTTTGGCATGTTACGCTGCCACGGTGGAGCAGGCTTCAGCCTGCAACGGCGGCTTCAGCCGCCGTCCGGACCCGGGCTGAAGCCCGGGTTGCAAGCTAAAGCTTGCTCCACCCCTCATTGTTTTTTCCTCAAGCCGTCTATCAATTTGTCGAGCTTTTCCGGCGTCACGAAATGATGGAAATCGTAGTTGATTTCGACCGCCGGAGCCCAGGAGCATGCGCCCATGCATTCGACTTCTTCCACTGAAAATTGCCCGTCCGCGGTGACTTCCTTGTTCCCGATTCCGAGTTTTTTCTTCGCGTGCTCGTATAGCTCTGTGCCGCCCACCAGCATGCAACTGATGTTGGTGCAAACCTGGACGTGATACTTGCCCAGCGGCTTGCGGTGCAGCATGGAGTAATACCCGACCACTTCATCCACCTGGAGCGGCGCCACTTCGCACCGGCGGGCGACCTCCTCGATCAGTTCCGGAGTGATGGCGCCCGTTTCGTCCTGCGCATAAATCAACATGGGAACGACCGCCGACCGCTTCCGTCCTTCCGGATAGGCGGCCAGCATTTTCGCGAATTTTTCTTCGAGATTAGGGGAGAACGTCATTACCGGTCGGTATCCCCCAAGACGAAATCCATGCTCCCGAGGGCGGCGATCGAATCCGCGATCAGAATTCCTTCGAGCATCTTCGGCAGCCCCTGCAGGTTGCCGAAGCTGGGCGTGCGCATGTGGACCCGATATGGCTTCGAGGTGCCGTCGCTCACGATGTAGTACCCGATCTCGCCGCGCGGCGATTCGATGCACTGATAAACCTCGCCCTTGGGCACGCGGAAGCCTTCGGTAACGATCTTGAAGTGATAAATGAGCGCTTCCATCTGCGTCTTCATCTTTTCGCGATCGGGCAGCAGCACATGTGGCGAGTCGGCGCGCCACGGCCCGTCCGGCATGCCCTCCAGCGCCTGCCGGATGATGTTTGCACTCTCACGCATTTCCGTCAGCCGGACGCGGTACCGGCCCCACACGTCGTTATCCGTATGCGTCGCCACTTTGAAATCGAATTTGTCATAGCTCGAGTAGGGCTGCGTTTTCCGCAGGTCCATCGGCACGCCGGCAGCGCGAATCATCGGGCCCGTTATGCCCAAATCCAGCATGTCTTCGAGCGAAATGAAACCCACTCCCTTGGTACGCCGGAGCCAGATCGGATTAGCGTTCAGTAGCTCTTCATACTCATCCACCTTGCTCGGGAACGCGCGAATGAACTTGCCTACCGCCTGCTGCCAGCCGCGGGGAGGCTCCAGCGCCAAGCCGCCGATGCGAATGTAGCTTGTCATCATGCGCTGGCCTGAAAACATTTCGAAGATGCGGAGGATGTCTTCGCGCTCGCGGAAACAGTAGAAGAACACCGTCATCGCGCCGATGTCGAGCGCGTGCGTTCCCAGCCACACCAAATGGCTGTTCAGGCGGGACAACTCGGTCAGCATCACGCGCATCCATTGCGCGCGGGGAGGAATTTCAAGCTGAAGCAGCTTTTCTACCGCCAGCGCGTAGACTAGATTGTTCGAAAGATTCGCAAGATAATCGACGCGGTCTGTAAGGGTGACGACCTGCTGCCAGAACTTCTGTTCGCACTCCTTTTCGATACCGGTGTGCAGGAAACCGATGTCGGGATCGGCTTTAATGATGATTTCGCCTTCGAGCTCGAGCACAATACGCAGCACTCCGTGCGTAGAGGGGTGTTGCGGACCCATATTCAGGGTCATGCGCCTTGGCGCGGACGGACTCGCCGGCGGTTCCTGGGTCGCCGGGATCGTCGCTACGTGTTCTTCAAACAGCTCCTTGGTCATGCGCTACTCGTTTCCGTACCCGTACTTATTCCCGTGAACCGGATAATCTTTTCGAAGTGGAAAGCCTTCCCAATCGAGCGGCATCAAGATTCGCACCAGATTGGGATGATTGCGGAAGACAATGCCGAACATGTCGTAGGTTTCCCGTTCGTACCAGTTCGCCGAGCGCCAGACGCCAGTAGCGGAATCGATTTCCGGAGTGGCGCCGGACAGACGGCACTTTAGGCGTAAATACCGGTTGTTTTCAATCGAGTGGAGATGATAAACCACCTCAAACCGCGGCTCGGCCGGGTACCAGTCGACTGCCGTAATGGTACTGAGGCGGACGAACTTCTCTCTTTCTCTAAGATACCTGCACAGATCCACGACCTGCGCGGGGTCGGCGATAAGCGTGGTTTCACCCAGCGTTTCAACCATTTCGAGAATAGCCGGATGGTTCATCTATCGCCGTCGTCCTTCATGGACCAGTCCAGCGCGCCTTTGCGCCAGACGTAGAAAAAGCCGCCCAAAACAAGCGCGATAAAAATTGTCATCTCAAAGAACCCGAATAGTTTAAGCTGCCGGTAGACCACCGCCCACGGGTACAGGAAAACGGCTTCAATATCGAACAGGATAAAGATCATCCCGACGAGGTAGAATTTGACGCTAAACCGCTCGCGGGCGGAGCCGACCGGCGCCATGCCGGATTCATACGGTGTGTCCTTCAGAGGACTGCGGGCACGTTTGCCGAGCACAGCCGACAGCGTAATCAGCGCCGCCGCGATTCCCGCCGCGATTACGATCTGTACCAGGACAGGAAAATAGATTTCGGGATAAGATGTGGGCATCGAGTACGGAGGATCGAGTAGCCTTAACTTGCTACTATAACTGATCGCCGGAAGCACCTGTCAAACCGGAAATGGAAACTGCCCAAAATAAAACCATTCAGATTGTAGTCAACGGTGAGCCGAAGACAGTTCCGCAGGGCCTTAATGTCGCTCAATTACTGGATTTATTAGCTATCAACCCCGGACGTGTAGCGGTGGAATTGAACCGTGCGATCGTGCGTAAGCAGGATTGGGCCGAGGCGGCGGTGCAGGAGGGTGCGCAGGTTGAGGTCGTGTGGTTCGTCGGGGGCGGCTAATCCGCCGCCCGGATACCTTGGGGCGCCATGTCATTGTGCAACTGTGAAAAGCATCACAATCTCAAGCCGGATGAGCGGCAGGCGGAGGGGCTGGCCAGGTCGGCGTAGCGGGCGATTTTGAATACACGCGGCAGTGGGAAAGTAGACGGTGGCGGGCATAAAGGCGCTGCATACGGCTTGGACGAGGGCGCGAAGTTTGAGTGGTGGTGGCGAGTCCGACGGACCGACAGAGTGCGGAGTTTGTGGGGAACGTTGGGGAAATGGCGGCGCGGCTCGGAGTAAGGCGCGCGGATGGGAAGAACGCGAGGAGCCTGGCTTTGCCTAATGCGTCGCGGATTATCGGTTGCCGGGGAATGAGGAACCATTCGCGGATTTTCGGCGACGCTGATTGTGATCGATGAGGCAGCCCGGATCCCGATGCGCTGTATAAAGCGCTGCGCCCGATGCTGGCGGTGAGCGGCGGGGATTTGTGGCTGCTCAGCACACCCCGGGGAAAGACGGGATTATTTTACGGGAATTGGGCGAATGGCGGAACGGAGTGCGACCGGGCTACCGTGAAGGCGAGGGAGTGCCCGCGGATATCGGCTGCATTTTTGGAGGAAGAGCGGAGGGAAATGCGTGAAGCATAGTTCCGGCAGGAGTATATGTGCGAGTTCGTGGATAACGGGGAGCACATGTGCGACAGGGAACTGGCACTGGCGGCTTTTGAGGATTTCCCGCCGCTGGCGATTTGAGTTGGCAGTTAAGAAGGATATGCGTGAGATTTCAAAAATTGCTAAGGGCGCTTGATGCAGAGTTGGAATCAAAAACGACTGCTTTATATCGAACTTGAAAGACAACTGGGAGAGCCTTCAACGTGCTTCGCCCTGAATTGCTATAGTGCATCTGTTATTCATCATGAAATTAGATCATAGGAACTAGGAGAATGTCATTGGTGATGATAGAGAAGAAGCTGTTACGGTATTTTGTCACGTGCGCGAATTCATACATAGCGTCGTCGAAGCCGGACTCCGTTAATAACAGCTATGGCCGCTCGTCACGTAATTTCTAAGAAGCTTCAGATCGAGGTTTTCCGCCGCGGGCGGTGGCTATGTCATTGGTGCGGGCGTCCCGTTATTTTCGCTCCAGCATTGAAATATTTGGAGCGCTTCGCGCGAAGCACCGGCTTCAGCGGCCCGCTGGCTTACCATCACGCGCATTGGACGCGGCGCGATACGCCGCTTCTCGATTACATGGGTGCTGTGATCGATCATCGTGAAGCGCACAGCAAGGGCGGCAACGACGCCACAGACAATCTCATCACAGCATGCTGCAAATGCAACGCGCTCAAGAGTGACGCGAAGTGGGAAGTGTTTACGGCGAAACAACAGCGCATACCGTAAAGGGTAAGTACGGCGAGCCCAAGCACTGGGACGGACTCTCGGCGCTGTTCATTATTCTTTTGGAACGCGAGCCGGATAATGCGAGTGCGACCGAGCGCGACTGGTTGAAGCAGCTAAAAGCACCGTCACTGCAACTCTGCCATCGTGGATTCGATGAAGAACCACGCCTAAAATGATCCAAGGCCGCGATGCGTGGCACGGGTTTCGGGCCGCAATGAATTTTTGGATGCGTGCGCGGCTTTGGCTTAGCAGCGCGATCGACGCGGATGTTCAACCAGGCAGGGTGGTGAACTTATTTCAGTTTTCAGTTATCAGTTTTCAATTACGAAACTGCTTTTTCAATTCCATCGGACATGACCGCGGGGGTGGTTCCATGGAGGAAGTACAGGATTCCGTAACGTACACCTTGCAAGCTGATTCGGAGGTCGTCGATTCCATCGCGCAGAAAGTCGGCTTCGGACCGGCGCAGTTCGTGGCCCAAGTGGCGAAGACGTTCCCGGCGTACATAGCAGTTGTCCCGCGTCTTTCGCCGCACGTCTTTGAACCATTCCAGAAACGGACATGATCCATCCTCGTCCCTTTGCCGCCTAGCTTCAGTAGGTTCGCAAAATTCCGACGTAGCGGTTTATTGAGTTCGCCCGCAGTGGAGATTTGTCGTTGAGTTCACTTTAGCTCTGCGCAGATGCCGGGCTCGGGTTAAGAGTTGTAGCAGATCGGGGAGTACGGTTGATTTCCTCATTGTATTCGTCAAGCTGATTATTTTTAGCCCGACATGATGGCGGGACCGCGCAGGCGGACTGAAGTCCGCCGCAGGTTTGGCAACCTGCCCCACAATCTTAACTGGTTTAAGTTACGGCTTTTTGATGACTATTGAGGAGTACCTAAACTTCGTATGTTTCAGAGCAACACCGGCAGACCCCGATGTTTTTGTGGAATGGTTTATCAACTCGCCTTACTCGCGGCCTCGGATCCAAATACCTTATCGCGGATGCGCTTAAATCTCGGGTCGGCGCGTAAGGGATCCAATTTGGGATCGACGTCCATCACGAACAGCGGCGAGGAGTTTTCTTCGTACGCGCGCTCGAGCTCGCGGAAGGCTTGATTGAGATGCCCCAGGGAAAGATGCGGCAGCACCATGCTGTATGCGTCCACATAATCGCGTTTGCGGATATCCTGCAGGTCCGAAAGAATTCGTTCCCCCTCGGCCGCTCTTCCGAGCCGGATGAGGCAGTCCGCTTCATGAGCACGCAGCCAGTGGAAATCGGGGGACATCACCACGGCCATGCGGAGCTGCTCCAGCGCGGCGCACATTTGGCCGGAATGTTCCAGGGCTTGCGCGTAGAAGAAGCGGCCCAGCGGCAAATAAGGGTGCAGATCGACAGCCTTCTTGCCGCACGCAACCGCGCACACGAATTCCCGTTTCGAGATACGGAGCAATACGTCGACGGCCGGCAGCATCGGCCAAAGAGGGTCGATGGCGTAGGCTTGATCGAGAATCTTTAAAGCATCCTCAAAACGGCCGCTGGTGATATATAACAACGCGAGATGGCCGAAGATCGAGACCTGGTGGGGAGCCTGCCGCAGGGCTGTGAGCAATTCACATTCAGCTTCCGCGAATTTGCGCTCGAAGACATGAGCGGCATGGGCGCGGTCAGCACGCAGCTCCGGGGTCAGACCTTCGCGCGCGACCGCGTCGGCGTGGGCTTCAAGAAAACGCGGATACATTTCGCGCGGCGGGCGCATGCCGTAAGCGCCCAGCATCAGGTAGCACAGCGCCATGCCTTCAAAGGCCCGAAAATCGGCGCTGTCGGCGGCGGCAGCGGTTTGGAAGCATTCGAGCGCCTTTTCGAAACCGTCTCGCGTATAGCGCTTGGCGAAATGCCAGCCATGCCGGATCTGATCCTCGGCATGCGGGATTTCGAGCCGGTACCCAAGTTTGGGGCGGTATTGAATCCAGGCCCCATATTCTCTTAAGATCTTCTTTGCCTCTCCAACGGTAACGGCAACGGTGTGGCGGGAAACGCTGACTCCATCCCAAGCCTGGTGGATCATCTGGTCATAATCCACGTGGCGTCCGCAGTTCTGAATCAGGATTTTTAAGGCATTGAAGGCCTGAGGCCGGATGTCCAGGCCGACGCCATCCCGGAGCAGGCGGGCGCTCTCCACATCCAGGCTGAAAGGTCCAAAAGCGATCTGTCCCACAAGCGACTCCCCATCAGTATCGCCGCTGATCCGCCGGTGAGCTTGACGCCCTCACAGGGAGGGCTTAAAGAACCGCCGGTATCGCGAAAAATTTGACGCTGTTTTGACTCCAAGTGAAGGCAGTCTATCATACAATCGCTCGGGGAGGTAGTGTCTTGCATACAGCTTTGGAGGAACCGCGCACTACTAAGGCCGGCGTAGCAGCACTTAGAGTAGACGCGCTTAGAAATGCCGGACGGGCGGCATCCCGCGCGATCCGGTGTGCGCTTTTCGCTTTCTGCCAGAGCTAATGGGGTCTGGAAATTTCTTATGAAAACTACTAAGAGGTCCACTACTGTAGTTGCTTATCTGCTGGCCATGGCGCCGGCGGTGTTCGCCCAATCCGCCGGAACCGGGGCTCTGGCGGGAACGGTAACCGATCCCACCGGGGCTGTGATTTCGGGCGCAACCATCACCTTAACGAATAAGGGAACAAACCAAGCCCGGACGACGACGACCGGAACGGATGGAAGTTACCGGTTCTCACTGCTGCCGCCCGGACAATACAGCGTGAGGTTCACTGCCACGGGCTTTAAGATTTCTGAAGTCCCGAACGTTCAGGTCGACGTTACGGAAACACCGGTGGTGGACCGGCGGTTGGAGGTGGGCGCCCAGAGCGAGGAAGTCACCGTCGAAGCCGGCGCAGAGATCCTTCAGACGGCAAGTTCCACGCTGGGCACAACAGTGGGCTCGCGCGAGGTCACCGCGCTTCCGCTCAGCAACCGGAACTATACGCAGATTATCGGCCTATCGGCGGGAGTGAACGCGGGCGTCAGCAACGCCACCGCGTTTGGAAAGGCAACCCAGGATTTTAGCGTCAACGGCGGAGACCCTGGCCAGAACAACTACCAGATGGACGGCGTAGCCATCAACAATAGCGCCAACAGCGGCAGTTCGAACGATTCCGGAATATACGCCGGCATCGGAATTCCAAACCCGGACGCCATTCAGGAATTCAAAATCCAGACCTCTACTTACGATGCCAGTTATGGACGCAATCCCGGCGCGAACGTGAATGTGGTGACGAAATCGGGCACGAATCAGCTGCATGGATCGCTGTTTGAGTTTTTCCGCAATGAGGATCTCAACGCCAATGCCTTCTTCCAAAACCGGGATGGCGGGGGGAAGCAGCAGATTCTGAGGCAAAACCAGTTCGGCGGCGCGATCGGGGGGCCGATCAAGAAGGACAAGATCTTCATTTTCGGCAGTTATTCGGGCACCCGGCAGCTCAATGGAGTGGCGGCGCAAGGCAACAGCAGCGTACTTTTACCGCCGCTGCCTGCCGGAGATCGCAGCACGTCGCAATGGAGGGCGGCGCTGGGGGCGGCGATGTGTCCGCAGAACCACCCGGGAAACAGCAATTTCCAAACGTTTTTACCGTTTCTGTTGCCGAGCATTCAGGTGGCGTGCGATGGCTCGAACATCAACCCGGTTTCGCTGGCGATGCTGAACCTGAAGAACGCCGACGGCAGCTATTATATTCCCGGCTCGGGCACGGGCGACTTCACTCGCGTACAGTACAGTATTCCGGCCATTTATCACGAGGATCAGTACTTGATCAATGGCGACTACATTATCAACTCAAAGAATGCGCTGGCGATGCGGTTTTTCTACACGCATAACCCGCAGACCACGGCGTTCAACAACGGCGGCATTCCGGGGACGCCTGTTCACAACGACTACTCCAACATGAACGCCGTGCTGAAGCTGACTTCGCAAATCACGCCGACCTTGATCAATGAGGCACGAGCGTCCGGGCAGCGCAATTACGCGCTGGGAACAGATTCGACGCCGGGCACGCCGCAGGGCGTCGGGCAAACACCGATCGTTCCGAGCATGACGGAACTTCCGGTGACCGTGATCTTCAACGGCCCGAGCTTATTTGGAACGCTGGCTCCGTCCTTCAGCACCACCAATCAATTCCAGTACGCCGATCAGATTTCGTGGTCACACGGAAGGCATCAGATTCGGGCCGGGTACGAAATGGAACGCACGCAATGGCCCATCGACTTCGCAGGCCTGGAGCGCGGGTTTTTGTTTTACGGGACCTTCGCCGACTGGCTGATCGGACGGGCGGGCTGCGCCCCTGGAGACACGACTTGCAGCGTTGCGAATCCCGGCAATACCAATGGCGGCGGGGGAAATATATTCCAATGCTTGTTCTGCGTCCGCAGCGGACCCGCGCCCAACGGCATCGTTCATTACTATAAGAATCCGAACCAATACGCCTTCGTTCAGGACGACTTCAAAGTCAACCAGAAGCTGACGTTGAACCTGGGAGTCCGCTGGGAATACATGGGCATGTACAGCGACAAGTACGGGAACCTTACGAATTTGTGGTTGAGCCAGATTCAATCCGTGCCGGTGCCGCCCACCGGACCTACTTCTTCGGGCGCCGGCCTGGTCGGCTATGTGGTCCCCAACAATTACACGCAGTTCTATCCCGCGCCACCGGCGGGCGTTTTGGTATCGAATCGGAGCCTGCCGGTACGCACAGGCCCGCCGCTTAGCAACTTCGCACCGCGGATCGGTTTCGCTTATCAGGTGAGCTCAAAGCTGGTGCTCCGCGGCGGCGCCGGGCTGTTTTACGATCGCGTTGCCGGCGACAGATTCGTGCATGGATTGGAACAAGGATATCCGTACGCAATTACGCTCGACTACAGCGGCGTGGGATCGGCTCCTTTCAGCAATCAGAACCCATATCCGAATACGCCGCTTGGAACGTTCGCCTCGCGTTGGGCGAATTTCGCCACTGGAGCAACATCAAACCTGAACACGCCGGCGATTACGGAAATGCTGCATACGCCTCTAGTGCGGCAATACAACCTGACGGTGCAATATGAGTTTGCTCCAAAGTGGGTGCTGGAGGTGGGCTATGTAGGATCCAGCGGAATCAACTTAGTGGACACCTACCATACGGTGAACACCGCGTTGCTCGCCAGCCCGACTACTCCGATTAACGGGATTACCGTGAATACTACAACCAATGCATCGCTCCGGGTGCCGATTCTCGGATACCAGCCAGCCGGGTTCCAGGTGACCTCCTACGATGGAGTGTCCAACTATAACAGTTTGCAGGTGACGGTAAGAAAGCAGTTTTCCCGCGGACTGACTATGCAAGCTGCGTATACCTGGAGCAAGGACCTCAGCACGTTCGCAGGCAGTTCTAGCGCGTTCGGCGGAAACTCCGCCAATAGCAATAACCCGAATAATCTGGCGCAGCAGTACGGGCCGGTGGCATTTAGCCGCCCGCAACGGCTGATCGTGAATTACAGTTACGACCTGCCGACGACCGGCCGCTCCGGCGCGCTGGGCAAGGTTTTGAATGGCTGGAACGTATCCGGCGTTACGACGGTCCAAAGCGGCGCGCCCATGACGATCACCGATCAGAGCACGGGAACGGTGTTTGGTTTAGGCACGTTCGCGACGGCGCGCGCCCAGATGTGCCCGGGCGCGACGTACGGCTCGGTGGCGACGGCCGGCGGCCTGGAAGGCCGCTTGGGCGGCGTCAGCGGCGGGCCGGGTTACTTGAACACTTCGGCATTCTGCGCCGCGCCCGCCGCACCCTTCTCGGCTCCCGCTTTCCCAGGTGGTCCTCTGCCCACATTATTCGGGAATTCCGGTCCCGGCATCATTCTGGGGCCGGGTCAGTTCGACTGGGATATCTCGGCTATTAAGAACACGTTCATCACCGAGCGTCATTTAATTCAGCTCCGCGCGGAGTTTTTCAATATGTTCAACCACCCGCAATTCGGCAATCCGGGTACGGCACTGGACACACCAGCCACGTTCGGGCAGATCACCACGACCATCGTGAATCCCCGCGTGCTCCAGTTCGCTTTGAAATACCAATTCTGAAGGTATGGCCGGGCGACTTTTTCTCTCTGCCGCTGTCGTGCTGATGATGTTGGCCCCGGTTTTCGGGGCTGACATCAGCGGCACATGGACTGCATCTTTCGACACGCAGGTGGGTGTACAAAATTACACGTATACGTTTAGAGTCGAAGGGACCAAGCTCACCGGAACGGCGAAATCGGAAAACGGGACTGTCCAGATTAGCGAAGGCACAGTGACCGGCGACGATGTGGCTTTCGTCGAGAATCTGGACTTTCAGGGCATGCCGCTGCGGATTGTATACAAAGGCAAGGTTTCCGGCGACCAGATCAAGTTCACGCGGACGATCCTCGACATGATTACAGAGGAGTTGGTTGCCAAGCGGGGGAAGTAAGGATAAGCCTGCCGGCTTCGATGGGCGGCGCTTCGATCGGGCGAAGTGGCCCTTCACCTTAAAAAAATCGGCGCGGCGGCTCGAAGGAGGGGTTCGAGTCCGCCGCGCCGCATCGCTCGTCCGCGCTCACGTGCAAGGTTCTGCCCGGGCGCTTCCGGATCGGGAAAATCCGCGCACGGGAGACATCTCGCATCGCGGGGGAGCAAGCGATGAAACTAACTCCCGGGTGGTCCTGTGAGGGCCATTCCCCGAAGTGTGATAACCGGGGTTAAAATTTCGTTTCGGTATGAGGCGCGAAATAGCGTGCAAATCGCAGCACCTGTTTTTGACGATGCAGTATTCGACGCAACCGGGCTGAACCACCCCGGCCGCGGGCGGACATCTCCGTTAAAAATCCCCGGAAATTCCGCAGCATTTCGAAATACCTTAAGATGAAATCCTGATGGCGAAGCTTCGAATTCCTATTTTGGCCGCTGCGCTTGTGGCACGCGCTTTTGCGCAGGTAGACTTCTCGGGTGAGTGGTCGCCTTTGTATCACGAAGATGCTCCGGAGCGCCTGCCCGGTCCCGAACTTGGCGACTATACCGAACTCCCAATCAACGCGGCCGCGCGTATGCGCGCGGATAGCTGGGATGCCGACCGGATTTCCGTGGTCGAGCAGTATCAGTGCCGCCCGCATGGGTCGGACTATTCGATGCGAGGCTTAGGAAATCTGCGAGTATGGAGAGAAATAGACCAAACCACGCAGAAACTGATTGCATTTCACACGCACATGCTCGCCTGGGACAGCGAGCGCGTTATTTACATGGACGGACGTCCGCATCCGCCCGATTACGCGGCGCACACCTGGCAGGGCTTTTCGACCGGCGCATGGGACGGCAACATGCTTACGATCACCACCACGCATTTAAAGGAAAACTACATTCGCCGGAACGGGGTGCCGCGCAGCGAGCAGGCAATCGTCACCGAGCACTGGACAAGGCATGGAGATTATTTGACGGTGACCACGGTGATTGAAGACCCCGTGTTTCTGACCGAGCCGCTGGTTCGAAGCGACAACTGGTTCGTCGACCCGGGTCAGCATATCGGCATATTCGGGTGCGAGTACGCGGCCGAGCTGCCGCGTCCGGAGGGCACGGTGCCGCATCATCTCCCGGGAACGAACCCATTTTTGAAAGAGTTCGCAGGGTGGTATGGCTTGCCGTATGAGGCAACGAGGGGCGGAGCCGAAACGCTGTATCCGGAATACCGGTCGAAGCTCGGCGAGTACAAGCCTCCGGAAAAGTGCGAGCGATACTGCACCTGCACGACGCTGTTCAACTGCAATCTGCGATGAAGCCCGCCCAATTTGTTTCCGCTCTGCTGTTGCTTGGCGGCGCTGTATGCGCGCAGCAGCCGGCCGGGGACGTTCACGTCCTGCGAGTACAAGGCGGCATATATATGGTGGTTGGGGGCGGGGGTAACATTGCCGTGCAAGCCGGCAAGGACGGAATATTGCTGGTTGATACCGGTTTAACCGAGCTGGCTCCGAAGGTCCTGGCCGCGGTCCGGACGATTTCGGACGGACCGGTCCGGTACATCCTTAATACGCATGTTCACGCGGATCACACCGGCGGCAATGAATACTTTGTAAAACAGGGCGGGGCTCTGAACGGCGTGCCTGGCGAGCCGCGCGTAATCGCGCATCTGGCTGTACAGGAGCGCATGGCCGGTCCGCCGGTTGGAAACGATGCACCGATGCCACGCTCGCTTTGGCCGAACGACACTTACAGCACGCCTTTCAAGGACTTCTTTTTTAATAACGAGCCGGTGTTCGTTTATCACGCGCCGGCGGCGCACACGGATGGCGATAGTATTGTTCTCTTCCGGCGTTCGGACGTTGTGAGCACGGGCGACATTTTCACGCCCGGCCGTTATCCGTTTATCGACCTGCAACGCGGCGGGAGCGTGCAAGGACTGATCGCCGGTTTGAATAAGATTCTCGAGCTTGCCGTTCCCGCACGGTACCAGGAGGGCGGGACGTACATCATTCCCGGCCATGGGCGGCTGTGCGATGAGGCGGATGTGGTGGAGTTTCGCGATATGGTTACGATTATCCGCGATAGGGTGCAGGATTCGATTAAGAAAGGGATGACGCTGGAGCAGGTGAAATCCGCTAGGCCGAGCTTCGATTACGATACGCAATATTCGGGGTCGGCGGATGCGTTTGTTGAGTCGATATATAAGAGTTTGAAGAGATGACGATGGGGGAAAGCTGCCTGCGGCTGGGGATTGCGGGCGGTTCGTACTACGACCGGACAGGCGGGTTGGCAACCCGCCGCAGGCTGGCAGCCTGCCCCACAATTCTTCTGATATGCACGTTTTTATGCGCCCAGTTATACGCGCAGCGTGGGGGGCCCAAGGGTCCTGCTCCGGCGCCTAAGGCTGCGGCGCCGGTCGACTTTACCGGCTATTGGGTTTCCGTCGTTACCGAAGACTGGCGCTGGCGAATGGTTACGCCCATCAAGGGTGACTTTGCCGGAATTCCGCTCACGGCCGAGGGCCGCAAGGTTGGTGAAGCCTGGGATCCCGCCAAGGACGAAGCGGCTGGGAACCAGTGCAGAGCATACGGCGCGCCGGCGGTCATGCGCATTCCGGGGCGGCTGCATATTACGTGGCAGGACGATAATACGCTGCGGATGGATACCGACCAGGGAACGCAGACACGCTTGTTTCACTTTGGCGGGAAACCGGCGCCGAATGAGGAAGCCTCCTGGCAAGGATATTCGTCGGCACAATGGGAACAGCCGGTGCGCGGATCCGGCTCGCCGCAGGCCGGTCTCGGCGCTACGAGAGAGGGCGCGAACGGGAGGTCGCTGGAAGTGGTGACAACGAAGCTGCGCCCCGGTTATCTGCGCAAAAATGGTCCGCCGTACAGCGGGGACGCAGTGTTGAAAGAATTCTTCGATTTATCGAAGGAGCGCAACGGGGAGACTTGGTTCGTCGTGACTACGATTGTGGAAGACCCGCGGTACTTGAGCGAGCCTTTCGTTACCAGCACCAACTTTAAGAGAGAGCCGGATGGGGGGAAGTGGGCGCCGGTGGCTTGTTCGGCGCGGTAGGCGGGCTGAAAGCCCGCCGCAGGCTGACAGCCCGGCTGACAGCCTGCCCCACAACTGGCTGTACGGCAACTTCTGCAATTAGACTATTTCGTCAGGTTCTCCGCATTTACTCCGAACAACTCGTGATATGGCTCTGGCAATTTGCGGGGCTTGCGGTCCGGGCCTAGAAAAACGTGGACGGTGTAGCCTTCGGCTAGGCGGCGGCCGTCACTGGCCGAGGACAGCTCATAGGCGAAGCGGACCTTCCGGGCGTTGCCCTCCTCAATCCGGGTACGGATCAGGATCTCGTCGTCATACAGCGCGGGCGCAACATAGCGGCAATTCGCTTCGACGACGGCCAGCAGTATGCCTTCTTTTTCGAGATCGCGATAGCGGGTGCCGCGGGCACGATAATACTCCACTCGTCCGACCTCCATCCAGATGAAGTAATTCGCGTGGTAGACGACGCCCATCTGGTCGGTCTCGGCATAGCGGACGCGCACGCGCGTGTCCACGTAGGGCAAGGATTGGGGCATGGAAGCCGCATTATAGCCCAGATGCCGGCACGGTACCTGTGCCACACTTAGATTTAGTGCAAAAAGAGAATAGAATTCGTTCGACGACTATTTTGTGCGTGCGGCGGGATGGCAAGGTGGTGATGGCGGGAGATGGGCAGGTGACGCTGGGGTCGGAAGTTTTAAAGGCGTCCGCGAAAAAGCTGCGGCGCTTATATAACGGGAAGATCGTTGCCGGATTTGCAGGGGCCACCGCGGACGCGTTTGCGCTGTTCGCTCGATTTGAAGCGAAGCTGGAGCAATACAACGGAAATCTGCCGCGCTCGGTGGTGGAACTTGCGAAGGAATGGCGCACGGATCGCATGCTTCGGCACCTGGAAGCTTTACTGCTGGTCGCCGATCCGGCTAATACATACATCGTCAGCGGCAATGGCGACGTAATCGAGCCGGACGACGGTATCGCGGCGATCGGCTCGGGTGGAGCATACGCCAAGTCCGCCGCCACGGCGCTATTTGAAAATACGAAACTTTCAGCGCGGGACATTGTCGAAAAATCGATGGAAATCGCCGGTAAGATCTGCATCTATACCAATGAAAGCGTGGTCTACGAGGAGCTAGGCTGATGGTAATCTACCTTCCCGCGCATGCCGCCGAAGACACCCCCGTACTGGATGAATTGACGCCGCGCCAGATCGTGCGCGAGCTGGATAAATACGTAATCGGGCAAAGCGAGGCGAAGCGCGCCGTCGCGATCGCGCTTCGCAACCGCATCCGGCGCCAGAAACTAGACCCCGAGATGGCCGATGAGGTAATGCCGAAGAATATCCTCATGATGGGACCGACAGGGGTGGGCAAAACGGAACTGGCGCGGCGGCTCGCCAAGCTGTCGAACTCGCCATTCCTGAAAGTCGAGGCGAGCAAATTCACGGAGGTCGGCTACGTAGGGCGCGACGTGGAGTCCATGATCCGCGACCTTGTGGAGACGGCCATCGATATGGTGCGGGAAGAACGTTTGAGCGAAGTCGGCGAGCGCGCCGAGCGGAATGCAGAAGAACGGCTGCTGGAACTTTTGATGCCCACACAGCCGGAGCCGACCGAGAGCACTGACCGCACGCGCGAGAAACTGCGCGAAAGGCTCCGGGCGGGCAAGCTGGACGACCGCATGGTGGAAGTGGACGTAAAAGAGCGCGGCCCGACGTTCGAGGTCACAACACCCGCCGGCATCGAGGAAATGGATATCAACCTCAAAGACATGATCCCCGGCCTATTCGCAGGCCGGACGCGCAAGCGCAAGATGCGCGTCGGAGAGGCGATCGACTACCTGATCCAGGAAGAGGAACAAAAACTGGTGGATATGGATCAGGTGACGCGAATCGCGATTGAGCGCGTGGAGCGGAGCGGGATCATTTTTCTCGATGAGGTCGACAAGATTGCGGGCCGCGAGAGCGGCCACGGACCCGATGTCAGCCGCGAGGGTGTGCAGCGCGACATTCTTCCCATCGTGGAAGGGACCACGGTGAATACGCGCTACGGCTTTGTGCGGACCGATCACATTTTGTTCGTCGCCGCCGGAGCGTTTCACGTTTCGAAGCCCAGCGATCTGATTCCGGAACTGCAAGGCCGGTTTCCGATTCGCGTGGAACTGAAATCGCTGAACGAGGAAGATTTCATCCGCATCCTAACCGAGCCGCAGAACGCGCTGATCAAGCAGTATCAGGCGCTGCTGGATACCGAAGGGATTAAGCTGACCTTCACGGAAGACGCGATTTCCGAGATCGCGCATTTCGCCGCGCTGGTAAACCAGTCCGCGGAAAACATCGGCGCTCGGCGGTTGCATACCATCCTGGAGAAACTGTTGGAAGATGTGTCCTTCGATGGGCCGGATCTTAAGCGGAAGTCGGTTAAGGTGGACGCCTCGTACGTGCGCAAGCAGCTTGCCGATATTGTTAAGGACCAGGATCTGAGCCGGTACATTCTGTGAGGGGGCAAGTGGCCAGGGGCCAGGGGCCAGGGGCCAGCTTGTGGCTCGCGATGCCGACGTTGACCCTGCTTTCCGCGTGCGGGTATATCGGCAATCCGTTGCCTCCGGCGCTGGATATTCCTTCGCCGGTTGTGGATCTGCGCGCGGCGGAGGATGGCGACCGGATTCTCGTGGAATTCACTATTCCGCCGCTAACGACCGAAGGCCTTGCGCTGAAGACTGTGCGATCGGTTGACCTTTATGCCGGCCCTGCTAACACGCCGTTTAATCCGGATACCTGGGTGGCGACGGCAAGACATTACGAGATACCGGCGGAATCGCCAGGCCCGGTCGCCTTCGATCAAATACCGGCGCGGGAGTGGGTTGGGCAAAGCATTGAATTGGCAGTTCGGGCGACCGGGCCTAAGGGCAAGACGTCGGCATGGTCGAACTTGATTCCGCTGATTGTCGGGACGCCGCTTGCTGTCCCCACGCAGGTGACGGCGGAAAATACAGCGGATGGCGTGAAAGTCACTTGGGTGGGCTCCGGTCCCAAATACCGGGTCTTCCGCGCGGCTGGAAATACTCAGCCCATGGCAATCGGCGAGACAAATAATCGCGAATATCTGGACAATTCCGCTCAATTCGGGACGAAATATGACTACATGGTGATGGCTTTCGAGGGGGATACACAACGGAGCGTTGTGTCTCAAACGACTTCCGTTACCCCGGAAGATAAGTTTCCCCCGGCTGTTCCCGCCGGGGTTACAGCGGCTGCCGGGACCAACACGATCGAGCTGGCATGGGTCCGCAATACGGAGGCTGATTTTCGAGGCTATAACATTTATCGCGCTACGGGCGATGGGTCATTCGAGAAAATCGCGTCGCTGATCGAGACGCCCGTATTCAGCGATAGCAAAGTCGAGGCAGGCAAGACATATCGTTACCAGATCTCGGCGGTGGACTTGCTGGGGAATGAAAGCGCTCGTTCGGAGACGGTGATGGGGTCACTGCCGTAATGGGCATCGCTTGAGGCTGCCGCGGAATTCAGCCCGCCTTGCCTGAATGGCGGATTCGCGGGCGCTATCCTGCGCACGATTGCAAATTTCGCTGGGCGCGTGTGCAAACACCGGCCAGGCGGGTTGGCAACCCGCCGCAAGGTTGACAACCTGCCCCACACTGGCGTAACGCCCCTCGGCGCGGTTCCGTCCAACTTCTGTGCATCGCGTCCTTTTGGCGGGTTGGTGTTTATCGGTGCTTGCACAGGAGCCTCTCATCCGCACTAATGTGCCGCTGGTGCTGGCGCCGGTTACGGTCACGGATTCGAAAGGCAAACCCATCGACGGCCTTGAACAGGATGATTTTACTCTTTCGGACGATTGGGTCCCGCAGCAAATCCGGATGGACACCTCGGACACGGTGCTCGCGCCGGTCGCCATTGCCGTCGCGATTCAATCCAGCGGAATTTCGCAGGCGGCGCTCGCGAAGATTCATCGCGTGGGTTCAATGATCGCGCCGCTGGTCGCGGGTGAACGAGGCCAAGCCGCAGTCATCGCTTATGACGGCGAAGTGCGCGTCCTTCAAGAGTTCACGCGGGATGAAGATTCGATCTCGGGCGCTTTTGAAGAGGTCAACCCGCGCACAATCAAGACCAGCCATTTATTTGACGCGGTGGTGCAGGGCGTGCAGATGCTCCAGACGCGGCCTGAAAACTATCGCCGCATTATGCTCATCATCGGGGAATCGCGCGACCGTGGGAGCAAAGCGAAACTGGGGAACGCGGTGGAGTCCGCACAGCGCGCGGGTATAACGGTTTACCCGATGACGTACTCGGCGCAAGCGACGCCATGGACCGCGAAGCCGAGCGACGCTCCGCCACTTCCGGGCGGCGAGGGATACGCGGGCGCGATCGTTGAATTAGCCCGTTTGGCAACGACGAATGCCGCGGACGTGTTCGCGAAATCCACCGGCGGCCGGCATCTTTCATTTACCACGCTGGGAGGCTTGGAGGGCGCGATTACGCGATTGGGCGAAGAAGTCCACAGCCAGTATTTGCTGAGCTTCGCGCCGATGGCTACGGATAACAAGGGGTACCATCGCATTACCGTCCAGGTTCGTTCGCATCCCGGCGCGGTGGTTCGGGCGCGGCCAGGATATTGGGCGCGCTAAAGCAGTTTTCAGTTGTCAGTTGTCAGTTTTCAGTTGTCAGTTTTCAGTTGTCAGTTCTCAGTTGTCAGTTCTCAGTTGTCAGTCTTCAGTTCTCAGTTCTCGGCTCTCAGCTATGAGCGTTCCGCTCCAATCAGCCCCGGTCGGGTGCGTGAAGGGCGCGTGCCGATCTCGCATTATTCGCGTGCCGGTGGTACCGGTTCAAAATGGATCTGAGGCTTGTTCGGGTAGGGTTGCAAATTCGGGGGATGGTCGTCGGCTTCTAGTAGCCACGTGGTTCGATCGGAATAATATTGGCGCAGTTTTTCGTTTTCGGAGCGGCCTAAATCCAAAGCCCACACTACCCGCGATTGGTCGATGTTTGCTTCGTTGGCTATCCATTCGCGGAGTGGATGGACGGGACCAAAGCGCACAAAGACTAGCTGTTTTCCTGGGCTTTCGGCTAGGCGCTTTGACACCGGTACACGTCCTTCGGGATCGCCGCGGTTCAGGTAATCGGAACTCTCGAAGGGCAGCATGGCCGCGGCCGTCCGATCGCCCGCTGCGGCGTGGAGGCCGTACCAGAACGCGAAATGCGCCACGGCTAGCAGAAAAATTAGCGCGGCCGCGGGTTTACTCGAACGGCTTACGCGATCCAGGCCCGCTACGGTCATTAGCAAAAACACGCATGTAATCGCCGCGATGTAGTGCGCATAAACGTACGGATAGAAGTTCGTGCCGATCAGGAATGCAGCTACGGGGATGAGTAGCGAGAGCATGCGCGCGTCCCTGAGCGTGAACAGAAACGCGGGCAGCGCTAGATAAAGCGGCGGGGAAAAGAAGAACCGCAGGTTACTCAGGCGGTTGAGGAATCTTTTGCCGAAGTCTATGCGCGATTCGCGGGCGTGGACGGCCGATTGGGCGTCATAGTTGTCTTGCTCTTCCTGGCTCAGGTTGCGATTAGGCGAGGGGTTTGGTTGGAACGTGAAGGTCGTGGGGGTTCCGTATTGATGCCGGCTTAGCTGGTATGGGAGGGTGGTCCAGCTTCCGGTTACCGCATGGTTGTGGAGTAGTGTTAGGGCTATGGCGGGAACTAGGGCGGCCGCGGCTTTGAGCGAGATGTGCATACCCGAAAGAGCCACGCCAGGCGGGTTGGCAACCCGCCGCAGGTTTGGCAACCTGCCCCACGGAAGGCAAGGTGCACAACTGTAGTTTTGGAAAGGGAGTGCAGTTAATGGCACCGCTGCTGTTAACAATAGAAATTCGTAGGGGCGGGTTAGCAACTCCAGGCCGAGGCCTAGCCCTATTAACCATCCGTTGCGGCGCGGCAGCGCGCCGAAGACCAGGCAGCCGGCGATTCCAGAGACTGCCCCGCCCCAATAACTGTTGGTCCAGTAGCTCAATGGGCCGAACTGCATCACGGCCAAAAAGCCGCCGGCGAGGGCCCATGCCGGAGAAATCCATGCTCTCAGCATCCAATAACACATCGCGCACAACAGACCTCCGGCCAACAGGACTCCGGCCCACGGATGGCCGAAGACCAGTTTCCCGAGCGCTAGCGCAATGCCTTGGCCTAGCGGAAAAATCGAGCTATAGGTTGGATCCTGCAAAACAAAATTGGTCTCGAAGAACCGGGCGAACGGATGCGGCGGATTGGCGAGACGGAAATGGGACAAGGTGTCCGCCAGCAGCAAGTAGCTGGTGTCATCGGCGGTGGCTGGGACTGGCGCGGATGCGCGATGAAGCAGCGCCAAGCGCAGCGCGACCGGCAGGATTGCCAGCAGCAACATGCACCACACGGTCCTCTTCGCGAACGATGTTAGCAAGGAGGACCCGGCCGGCTGCATCAATTCGAGGCTTTACGCGCGCGCTTCCGAGCCGTGGGCCGCACCACGGCGGGCTTGCCGCTCCAGCGACCGAGCCGGTACTCGCGGCCATAGTTCGCGGTGAGATTGCGGATGGTCACTGCGACTGCGCCGGTCGCGTCGCAAGCATAGCGCTCCTCGATCTGCTGGTACGATTCCGCCGGGAAGCGCTCGACAGCTAAAGTTTCAAGCGCGGGTACGTTCGCCAGGGCCGGATCGAATGGAAACAGAATCTCGTCCCAAACCGCAATATCGCCGGAGGGCTGCCCGCAGCCGTCCACGTGCGCCGCTTCGAGATATCGAAAATCGCCGACATTGTGCACGGGTTGATATTGCCGCACGACGGTAAGCGGAGGCTCGGCCGCGGCGGGTAAACGCGTGTCGCGGGGGAAGATGGGATCGAAGATCATGCGCTGGCCGGAATCCGATTCCCGCCACACACCGAAGTTGCGGGTGAAGACTTCGCGCAGCGTATAGCCCGCCGATTCATCGGCCTGAATCGCCAGACCGATGGCCGTCGCCGACCGGGTGTACTCGCTGCGCTTAACTTTTCGGCCGAATTCCTCGCGAAGCATCCGCGCGACCAGCGGCAGCTCGCTGCCGCCGCCGGTGATGTAGAGCGCGTCCAGATCGCCCGGACCCGCGAGTTTGTTGGCTTTCGCGATCGTCTCTTCAATTAAGGGCCGGCAGCGGCCATAAAAATCCGCAACAGGAATCATCACCTGTCCCTTGTCGTCTCCGATCACGTCGAGATCGACCGCGATGCGCCGCGAGTTGGGATGCAGCGCTTCCTTCTGGCGGCGGCATTCGTCATAAAGGCGAAACAAGGCAGCGGGATCGAGGCCGGCGAGTTCCTCGGCTTCAACCACCAATTCCGCGAGCAGATGATCGAAGTCGTCGCCGCCGAGGGTTGAGATGCCTTCGGTTGCGAGCACGGTGTGGGTGCGCTCATCGAGCTCCACCAGCGATGCGTCAAACGTTCCGCCGCCGAGATCGTAAACGAGAATTCGTCCCGTAATCCGCTGTCGGTGGCCGAATTCGATCGAGGCGGCCGATGGCTCGTTCAGCAGGCCAAGTACCGAGAACCCGGCGCGGCGGAAGGCCTCCACGGTGAGGAAGCGCTGATTGCTGTTCGCGTTCGCGGGCACGCCCAGCATGACTTCAAACTTCTCATCTTTCCCAAAGTGCGACAACAGCGAGGCGTGAAGAGCGGAGAGCAGCCCCTGCAATAGATCCGATAAAGGCACGGATTCGCCGGCGGCTTCCAGTAGCGTTTCGGGACCTGCATCTTCGAGAAACCGCTTGATGGACCGTATGACTGTCCAATCCGGGTCCGTCTGGGCGTGCCAAGCATCCCATCCGAAGCGCCGCTCGGATCCCTGCAGGGCGGCCAGGGACGGAAACCATTCGTAGGTTGCCTCCGAGGTTTCGAAAGGGACCAACGGGTAGTTGCCGCGATCCACAGCCGCAACTACGATGCGAGTGGTGCCGAAATCAATACCTAGTTTCATTTCTTATTACAATGGTCGCTTATGAACAAGCTGGTTTGCGTTCTTTCGCCGGTCCTCTGCGCGGCTGTTTTCGGTCAATCGGCGCAGCATCTCACCAATCTCAAGCAGCTAACGCACGGCGGAGAGAACGCCGAGGCTTACTGGGCCCCGGATGGCAAACGGCTGATCTTCCAGTCGACACGCGACGGCCACGAATGCGACCAGATTTACGTGATGAACGCCGACGGCTCGGACGTTCATATGGTGTCCACAGGGAAGGGAGTGACCACCTGCGGATATTTTCTCTCCGATAACAAACACATACTATACGCGTCGACGCACGAGGCGGGCGCGTCCTGCCCGGCGAAGCCGGACCGCAGCAAGGGATATTTTTGGGCTGTGCATCCCGGCTACGACATTTATCTTTCCGAGGACAACGGCAAAATCGTCAAGAAGCTCACAGATACGCCGGGTTACGACGCCGAAGCGACCATAAATTGGAAGAATAAACAGATCATATATACGTCGCTTGCGGGCGGCGATCTCGATATCTGGACGATGAAGGAAGACGGCTTAGGGAAGAAACAGCTAACCAAGACCGAAGGCTACGATGGCGGCCCGGTGCTCTCGCGAGACGGCACTAAGATGGCGTGGCGAGCGTACCATCCGGATACTCCGGCGAAGGTAGCCGAGTACCGCGATCTGCTGAAGCAAAATCTCACCGCGCCGATGAAGATGGAATTATGGGTGGCCAATAGCGACGGTTCGAACGCGAAGCAGATCACGAATTACGGCTGCGCGAGTTTCGCTCCGACGTTCACGCCGGACGGGAAGAAATTGTTGTTTTCCTCAAACAAGCACCATTGCGACAGCAACGACTTTGAGCTATACACGATCAATCTCGACGGCAGCGGACTGGAGCAGGTGACCACTTACGGCGGGTTCAACGCGTTCCCCGAATTCTCGCCGAATGGTAAGAAGCTCGTGTTTATCTCGAGCTATCAGGGAAAGACGCCGTACGAGTTTAACGTGTTTACGGCGGACTGGAAGTAGGGCGCACCCTCCTATTAAGCACCGCTATGATTTCACACTTCCGCGCGCCAGAGATGTGTGCTTTTGTGCAGCCTTGATTTCGCAACCCGTCACGCTCACGAATTCCCGAGGCGCGAGTTCTGCGTTTCACGCCCTGCATTAAAAGCAATCTCTCGCAAAGAGGCAAAGATCGCAAAGAAAGACTATTCACTCTGCGACCCTTTGCGCGTTTGCGCGATAACTCTATATAATTCCTGCGATTCTTCTCCCTCTCCGAACACTAAGCAATGTGAGGGTTTCAAACGGAATGGAGTCTGCTATTTGGGACCGATTGGGGTCCCGGACAGATCCCCAGCCTGCTCGCAACAGGCCGGGGAAATTCCCTTCCGGGCGGAAAGGAGGAGATCATGATTACCTTTGTAATCTCAATCTCCGCCGTGATAAAGCGAATCACGGTAGCGGTTACTCTCCGTCTCCGACGGAAATAATCGCAACTTCGGGGCCGGGTTTTACTCGGCCCTGATCCTCACTTGCAGTATACACTGCAAATACTGTTTCGGAAATATCTTCTTTTCCGAAGAAGTACTAGAACGTAAAGCGCGCGACGATCTGCCCCGATCGCGGCCGGGCGCCCGCGCCGTTCAGCGAATTCACGAAGCCATAACCCGCGGAGAGCGCGCCTGTCTGTCCGTTCGGGTAAGGGTTCGCATTCTGAGTGGCGGTGTTGGGGTTGGTAGCGAATATGCCACCCGCGGACGGCGCAGAATAAAATACGCGGTTGAAAATATTCTGGAACTCCGCCCGGATCTGGAAATTATAGCGGCCTTCCTTTCCCATCCGGAAATTGCGGCCCACGTTGACGTTCTCCACCGGTTGGCGCTGCCAGCGGTAGTTGTTGTAAAACGGCGCGGATGCGCCCCACTGTCCCGGAGCCGCATCTACCCAAGCTTTGGGGTTCAGCGCGAGCTGCTTGGTGGGATCGAAATGAGAATTGGGGTCCACCAAAAGCGGATTTTGACCCGGAACAACGTTCCAGAAGGTGAATCCGCCACCCCACGTAGCAGGATTATTATTGTTGTCGCGAGCCAACTCAGTCGTAAGGCCGTTGCTTGAGGGCGGGCTGGGAATGAGCTGACCACTCTGATAGCGCAACAAAGCTCCGATCTGCCAGTCACGCATTATCCACGACGCACTTTTCGCAAACCCGTTATCGGCGCGCATGCGCGGAGTCAGGTACGAACCAGAAATTACGGTCGCCAGTGGCGCACCCAACTGCGATAGCTGCTTATTCTGACCGATGTTGTACACGTCATTGACCAGCGGAGTTCCGGGCGTGAAATACTGCGTTTCCGCGCTGGTGCCCAGCACCAGGTTCTTGCTCCAGGTGAAGGATCCTTGCATGCTTAGACCATGCGAGAAGCGCTTGGTGCCTTTAATCTGAAGAGCGTCGTACCAAGTGGAGCCCATCGGTGGCCCGAGGAAGGGCGGAACGCCATCCCACTGCGGCACTGGGCGGATTGCTTGATTCAAAGTCTGGTTCGTCGGAAAGCCGTTGTATACCGAAGCTGGATTAGCCAAATAGGGGAATCGCTGGAGCACCTCTGGAGCGCTTATGGGCGTCACTAATAGGGTCCGGTCGGCTGCGTTGTTGATATTGAGCCCGTATCGGGTTAAATCAGATGTTTGAAGCGCATTGTAGGAGGTGGAATCGAGTTCCGGCGCCGTCCACCACACGCCGCGGTTGCCTACGTAGGTGGCTTCCAAAACCAAATCCCGAAAGACTTCCCGCTGAACTCCGACGCTCCATGTCCAAACCCGCGGGGGCCGCGAACTGCGGTCGATGGTGATGAACGGCGATTGGGGGGTGTAAATGGGATTGCCGTTCGCATCGAATCCCGTTCTGGTCGGGAAGATGCCTTCATCGAAGTTGGGGTAAACCAGCGGAGCGTTGCCAAACGGATTGCCGGGGGCAAACGGGTTGCCGCCAGTCAGATTACTCATGAATGGGATGCCGTAACCCGGTCCGCTGAGGGAATAGAACGCAATATCGTTATAAGACAGGAACGCGTTGTTCGGCGCGGCTGAGTATTGGATTCCGAAGCCGCCGCGAATGACGGTCTTGTCAATTACCTGATAAGCGAACCCGATTCGCGGCTGGAAGGCCCACGGGTAATTGTGCGAGAACTGGCAATTGCAGCGTCCTTGACCGTCGCCTTCGAAAAGCGTCGCGCCAACCCTGCCTAGCGTTGGATTGATGGTATTAAAAGAACCCGAAGGCATGCGCCCGTACTGCTCCTTCAAATACGTCAGGTAGTCGTACCGGAGCCCATAATCCAGAGTGAGCTTCCTAGTCACCTTCCAACTATCCTGCGCATAGAAGCCTAGCGCGTGACTGCCCAACTTGGATTGCTGAGGCGGATTGATATTCAAGTTGTCGACTTGTCCGAGCAGAAAGCTGGCGTAGGCGAACCCGGTGGTGAAGGGGGCCCAAGGGCCGGCGCCAAGCCGGTTTTCATCAGGATTGCCCGTCGAGGTTTTGGAAATATTGAAGATGCCGTTGGACCGGTATACGCTGACGTCCGGGAAGCCTTCAATCATCAGCTCTCCGCCGAATTTGTAGGTGTGATTCCCTTTTATCCACGTCAGGTTTGCGTTAGCGGTCGGTTTTTCGTCCCAAAGGTCTTGGAGGAACCCGCCCGGACCGAGCGCGCCGCCGCCGAACGGACTGGAAGACAGATTCACGCCGCCGCTCAGGAAGTCGTCTAAGCCGCCGAAACTGGGGAAATAGTTTGGCGCGTAATAACCATGCAGGCCCAAAGTGGTCTGGTCGAAATGCGGAGCGCCGGACGGAATATACGTGTAAAGCAACCCAATGCCCAGGTGCAGCAGCAGCGTGGGCTTGATGCTTTGGTCGTAGTTGATCCGGCTGGTGTAGGAATGGTTATCGGTGGCCGACGGCTGCGCAACGGGGCCGGGCACGCCGTTGTTGTTCGGGTTGAACGTCAGGATCTGATTGAAATACAGCGACAGCTTTGTGGTCGGGCTGACGGAGTGATCCAGTTTGAAAGAGTAGTTGGTGGTGTGTTGATAGCTGGAGTACGGCGGAAAGATTCCGTTGTTTATCGCTCCGGGCCCGTTAGCCGTTGGAATGAAGTTCTGAATCGCGAGAGCTACCGGATCGAGCCGGTTCTTTGGAATGACATTGCCCGGGAACGGATCGCGCAGCGTCACGCCATTCACGGTTCTAGTCGTCTGGGGATCATAAATCTGGTCGACGAACATGATTCGGCCGAGCGCATCAAAAACGGGCGCGCCAGTCTGTATTACGCCCACGGGAAGAGGCGACGCCGCGCCCGAGAAATCTCCATTGCGGTAAGCGTCGGTGGGCAGGGTCCAGGTTATGGGAAAACTCTTGTTTTCCTGGAATCGCTCGAAATTAAAGAAGAAGAAGCTCTTGTTCCGCCCGTCATAAATTTTCCCCAAGTGGATGGGGCCGCCAATCGTGCCGCCGTAATCGAAACGGCGCTGAACGGGCCTGTAAAGCTCTCCGGCTTTTTGGGAATTGCCTGTGATGACACCGGCATCGGTGAACGGTAGTCCGGCGTTCAAGGCTTCATTCACGAAGTAGATGTAGGCACTCCCGTGGAACTGGTTGGAGCCGGACTTCATGGTGTAGTTGAAATAGCCGCCGCCGGCTTGCCCGTATTCCGCCGCGAAATTGCTGGTTTGGACGGAAACCTCTTGAATGGCGTCCATGCCGCTCTGGCTGATCTGCGTATTCTGCCGCCACGTTCCGTTAGTGGCGTCCTGTCCCTCAATGCGGATAGCCTCGGTCGAAGCCGGAAGTCCATTCACGCTGAGACCGGCATCCGTCGCGTAGACGACTCCAGGCAGTAGCTGCGAAGCCGCCAGAGGATCGCGAATGTTGCCGAAACCGTTCCCGAAGAAGCTCTGACTGCCGCTCAGCGTGAGCACGGGAAGATTGTCGGCATCGTCGGATGTCACCTGGTGGCTCACCTCGCCACTCTCAGTTTTCAGCAGGGGCGCTTCTTCGGTGACGGTAACCGACTCCGTCGCGGCCCCGACCTCCATCGTCACGTCCTGGCGCGTATCGGTGGCGACGGACACCTGGATATTCGTCTTCGTGTATTTCTTGAAGCCCATTACGGTGACGTTCAATTCGTAACGGCCTGACGGCACCGAGATCACATAGTTTCCGGTTCCGGAAGTACCACCCTGATAAACGATTCCCGTATCGGCGCTTTTCACCTCAATCATGGCGCCGGCAATCACGGCTCCGGCGGGGTCTCTGATTTCGCCGGTGATCGTACCGCGATCCGATTGAGCGAGCGCTGCCATTGATAAAAGGAAAAAACAAATACTTCTCTTCAAGACCGACATGGACCCTCCAACATGGATTAGAACCGACACACTAAGACCACTTGTATGCAACTTGGTCAATGCTATCCGAGTGGTCTGGAGCATTCAAGACCTGCTCCAAAATTTGACGCAAATTTGATCCTGCTGGGGACAGTAGGGCGCGTAACAGGTAGTAAGTGGGTTTTATGCGCTCTCTGGCGCAAACTAACAGTAGTGGCCGGGATTATTCGAGGCGAGGTCCCACAGTGTGCCCGTGGTCAGCGCACTGACGTCCGCGGGACTCTACTCCGGGCCGCGGCCGCTTGTGCGGCACGGCTGTCCGGGAAAGTGCAATGTGGCGCAATAGGGAAGGCGATCGGCTGGCCGCTCAGGCGAGCTAATGCCGTCCCCACAGGGGCTATACGCCAATTTCTACAATTACGTACTAGCTAGATTACGTCGACGCCCATCGAACGCGCCGTTCCCTTCACCTGATTAATGGCGCCTTCGAGGTCGAAGCTGTTGAGATCGGGGAGTTTGATTTTCGCGATCTCCTCCACCTGCTTCAGAGTGATTTTGCCCACACGGTTTTTGTTCGGTTCAGGCGAGCCCTTCGCGAGATTGACGGCGCGCTTGATTAGCACCGGCACCGGCGGCGTCTTGGTGATGAATGTGAACGAGCGGTCTGAATAGATCGTAATCACGACGGGAATGATCAGGCCCTCCTGATCCTTCGCCGAGGTCTTGGCGTTGAACGCCTTACAAAATTCCATGATGTTAACGCCCTGAGGTCCCAGCGCAGTACCCACCGGCGGCGCAGGCGTGGCCTTGCCCGCGGGGATCTGCAGCTTTACCATGGCGTTTACCTTCTTGGCCATAACTCTCCTATATTTTCTCTACTTGCAGGAAATCCAGTTCCACCGGCGTTGCACGGCCGAAAATCGTCACCAGCACACGCAAGGTGTTGCGCTCCGCGTTAACCTCGTCCACTTTGCCGGAGAAGTTCGTGAACGGCCCATCGATGATGCGCACATTCTCGCCCTTTTCGAAGCTGAGCTTGGGCCGCGGATGCTCGGCCGATTTCTCCTGCCGGTACAGGATCGAATTGACTTCGTCGGCGGTCAGCGGCACCGGCGAGGTCCCGCCGCCGACGAATCCGGTGACGCGCGGCGTGGCCTTTACGGCGTGCCACAGCTCATCGTTCATTTCCATTTCGACCAGCACGTAGCCGGGATAAAGCATGCGCTTGCTGGTGACTTTTTTGCCGCCGCGCAACTCGATGACTTCTTCGGTGGGAATCAAAATCTGACCGATCTTGTCGGCGAATCCGAACGCTTCGGCGCGGCTTCGCAACGAGTCCGCGACCTTCTGCTCGAATCCCGAGTAGGTGTGAATGATAAACCAGTTCCGATTGGATGGTTCCGCCAGAGCCTCGGAGGCGGCTGTCAATCCGCCATCGGACGCCTGCTCTTCGGAGGAGCCGGCATCTTCGGCCGCTTCGTGCTGGGCGACCTCGTGCTCCACGGATTCGGTTTCGTCGGACATAACTTCCTCTCTTGTAGGGCTAACGGTTGAACGAGTTCATCAACCGCTTGAGTCCTTCGCTGACCAGCGTATCGACCAAGGCGAAGTACGCGGCGAATGCAAACACGGCCACGATTACTACACCTGTGGTCGCGCGCACCTGCTTCCAAGAAGGCCAAGTCACCCGCTTCATTTCGAGCTGAAGCTCTTGAAAATAGTCCTTCACCTGCGCGGGCCAACCGGCGGCCTTCTGCGACAAACTCTGTTCTTCAGCCATAAACTCTCTTCCTGTTTTGGAGAATACTACACAGGGCTGGCAGGGGCGGAGGGATTCGAACCCCCACTCGCGGTTTTGGAGACCGCTGGTCTGCCGTTAAACCTACGCCCCTACAAAAGCGGCCGCGCAGGCACAAGCCAGGGGCCAGCCGCAACCCTTAGTGTAGCACTTGGGCGATGCCGGTTGATGCGATTCTCTGTAGATTTCCTGGGACAAAGGACGCGGTGCGGCGGGGTAAGCGAGTTTGGCTTGATGAGGGTTGATATGATGGGGCCATCATGATGGCTCGCACCCAAATCTCACTTGGCCCTGAAATCCAGCGGCGCGCCCGCCAGCGGGCTAGCGATTTGGGCGTTTCGTTTGCCGAGTATATCCGCCGATTGGTTCTGCGAGATCTTGGACAGGGTCGCCGCACCGTCGATACCCATCTCGTATTCGATCTCGGCAGTTCCGGCGCTTCGGACATCGCCAAGGAAAAGGACGCCGTGATTTCGCGGGCATTCGCAAATTCCAGAAAGAAGTAATCTCTCCGTGAGCATCTTCGTTGATACTTCTGATTTGGTACGCCGCCGCCGATTCCTCCGATATAAGCAATGACCGCGCCAAGACGATCCTGGCCACCGGGGAAGCATTGGTCACCTCAGACCATGTATTGGTTGAAACCTGGACCTTGCTGCGCCATCGCATTCATCGCAAAGCAGCGGAGCGATTTTGGGAGGGACTCAGGGCCGGCATCAGCGCAATCGAAGCGGTGGGAGCAGCGGATTTGGAAACAGCGTGGCAAATCGGTTCCTCCTACCGGGATCAGGATTTCTCTCTGGTTGACCGGACCAGCTTCGCGGTGATGCTGCGGCTAGGCATCGATTGCGCCGCATCCTTTGATGACGATTTTGCAGTATTCCGCTTCGGACCGAACAAACGGCGCGCATTCACGATCTTGCGATAAGCGCCGGCCCGGCTGACTACTTGATTTCCTTGTGCGGGTGGTGCTTACGGCAGAAGGGGCAGAACTTTTTGAGTTCCAGCCGCTCCGTCGTGGTCTTCTTATTCTTCATGCTGCTGTAGTTCTTCCGCTTGCACTCGGTGCACTGCAAGGTGATTTGTTCCCGTGCCATTTTTCAGACTCCTTTTCTGAGGGGCTACTCCAAAATCTCGTCTACGGTTCCCGCGCCGACCGTGCGTCCACCCTCGCGGATGGCGAACCGTAAGCCTTTATCCATCGCGACCGGCGTTATCAGCTCCACGTTCAGCGTCACGTTGTCGCCCGGCATCACCATCTCCATGCCTTCCGGAAGAGTGGCCACGCCCGTCACGTCCGTCGTGCGGAAGTAGAACTGCGGCCGATAACCCTTGAAAAACGGCGTGTGCCGCCCGCCTTCGTCTTTCGACAATACGTACACCGCGCCCTTGAACTTCTTGTGCGGCGTGATCGAACCAGGCTTCGCGATCACCTGGCCGCGCTCCACGTCGTCCTTTTCAACACCGCGCAGCAGCAGGCCGACGTTGTCTCCCGCCTGGACCTGATCAAGCAGCTTCTTGAACATCTCGGTGCCAGTCACCACCGTCTTGCGCGTATCACGGAAGCCGACAATCTCCATTTCCTCGCCGACCTTGCACACACCCTTCTCGACGCGGCCCGTTACCACCGTCCCGCGGCCCTGAATCGAGAAAATATCTTCGATCGGCATCAGGAACGGCTTGTCTATCTCGCGAGCCGGCTGCGGAATGTATTTGTCGACCGCATCCATCAGCTCGTCTACGGTCTTTTCCCATTGCGGCTCGCCGTTCAGGGCCCCCAAAGCGCTGACCTTCACCACCGGCAGATCGTTCCCCGGGAAACCGTAGCTGGTCAGCAGCTCGCGAACTTCGAGCTCCACCAGCTCGAGCAGCTCAGGATCGTCCACCGCATCCACCTTGTTCAGCGCGACCACGATGTACGGCACGCCCACCTGGCGGGCCAGCAGAATGTGCTCGCGGGTCTGCGGCATGGGGCCGTCGGTGGCCGCGACCACCAGAATCGCGCCGTCCATTTGCGCCGCGCCCGTGATCATGTTCTTGATGTAGTCGGCGTGGCCCGGGCAATCCACGTGCGCGTAGTGCCGGTTGGCGGTCTCATACTCCACGTGCGCCACCGCGATCGTGATACCGCGGGCTTTTTCTTCCGGAGCGTTGTCGATGGAATCGAAACTCCGGAACTTCACCTTGGGATTATGCTTGGCCAGCGTCTTGGTGATCGCCGCGGTCAAGGTGGTCTTGCCGTGGTCGATGTGGCCGATGGTCCCCACGTTCACGTGCGGTTTGCTGCGATCGAATTTTTCCTTTGCCATTGTTCTCTCCTTAGCGTGTCAGGTGGAGCAGGCTTCAGCCTGCAACCGGGGCTTCAGCCCCGGTCAGCATACCGGGATTAAACTCCCGGTCGTCCGGGACTAAAGTCCCGGTTGCAAGCTAAAGCTTGCTCCACCACTTACGCCACCTTTCCTTGCGCCCTGCTCGTAATCTCTTCCGCGATATTCTTCGGAACTTCTTCGTACTGCCCGAAATGCATGGTGAACCCGCCCCGGCCCTGCGTTCTCGAACGCAATTCCGTCGCGTAGCCGAACATTTCCGAGAGCGGCACCATCGCCCGGATGATTTGCGTGGAGCCTAAAATTTCCGTGCCTTCCAGCCGGCCGCGGCGGGAAATCAGATCCCCGTTCACCGGGCCCATGTATTCGTCCGGCACCACGACTTCAATCTTCATCACCGGCTCAAGCAGCACTGGCTTGGCCTTGCGCGCGGCTTCTTTGAAGCAAATGGAACCACAGATCTTAAACGCCATTTCCGACGAGTCCACTTCGTGATACGCCCCGTCGAATACCGTGACTTTTATATTTGCCATGGGATAGCCGGCGAGAACGCCGTGCTCCATTGCCTCGGCCACGCCTTTTTCTACCGCCGGAATGTATTCCCTCGGTATCGAGCCGCCGGCGATATCGTTCACGAACTCGAATTCCTGCTCTTTGTCGGGTTCGACGCGCAGCTTGCAGCGGGCGTATTGGCCCGCGCCGCCGGTTTGTTTCTTGTGCGTATAGTCGTACTCGGCCACCGAGCGGATCGTTTCCCGATACGCCACCTGGGGCTTGCCGACGTTGGCGCCGACGTTGAATTCGCGCTGCATGCGGTCGACGATAATCTCCAAATGCAGCTCGCCCATGCCGGCGAGAATCGTCTGGCCGGTGTCCGGGTCCGTCGAGACTTTCAGCGTGGGATCTTCCTGCACCAGCTTGGCGATCGCCATCCCCAGCTTTTCCTGATCGGCCTTGGTTTTGGGCTCGATTGCAAGCTGAATCACCGGAGCCGGGAAGTCGATTGATTCGAGCAACACTGGGGCCGACTCGGCGCAGATAGTATCGCCTGTCACCACGGATTTAAGTCCCACCGCCGCGCAAATATCGCCCGCGAGCACTTCCGTAATTTCCTCGCGCTTGTTGGCGTGCATCTTGACCAAGCGCCCGATGCGCTCCCTGCGGCCTTTTGCCACGTTATAAATTGTGTCACCCGCGCCCAGCCGCCCGGAGTAAACCCGGATAAACGCGAGCTGGCCGACAAACGGGTCGGTCATGATCTTGAAGACCAGCGCTGCGAACGGTTCTGCATCGGAAGCCTTGCGCTCCACCGTGACCGTCGCATCATCTACATCCGCGCCCTGAATCGGTGGCACTTCTAGGGGCGACGGCAGGTAATCCACCACCGCATCCAGCAAATTCTGAACGCCTTTGTTCTTAAAGGCCGTGCCACAAACCACCGGGAAAATCTTTTGCGCGATCGTCGCTTTACGGATCCCGGCCTTCAGCTCGGATTGGCTGATCGGCTCGCCTTCGACGAATTTCGTGAAAAGATGATCGTCGGATTCAGCGACGGCTTCAATCAGCTTTTCGTGGAATTCCGTGGCCTGCGCCTTAAGGTCTTCCGGGACCTCGACATCGTCATACTTGGCGCCCAGCGATTCGTCGCGCCAGACCCGGGCCTTCATCGTGATCAGATCGACGACGCCTTTGTACTGATCCTCGGCCCCGATCGGAAGCTGAATCGGCACTGGCCGGGCCTGAAGGCGGTCCACGATGGTGTCCACGGCGCGATAAAAGTCCGCGCCGGTCCGGTCCATTTTATTGATAAAACAAATTCGCGGAACCTTGTACTTATCCGCTTGCCGCCACACCGTTTCCGACTGGGGTTGCACGCCCGCAACCGCATCGAACACCGCGACCGCGCCGTCGAGCACGCGCAGGCTCCGCTCGACCTCGGCCGTGAAATCGACGTGACCCGGGGTATCGATGATATTGACGGTGCAGTCCTGCCATTGACAGGTCGTCGCCGCGGAGGTGATCGTAATACCGCGCTCCTGCTCCTGCGCCATCCAGTCCATAACCGCCGTCCCCTCATGCACCTCTCCGATCTTGTAGGTCCGGCCGGTGTAATAGAGGATGCGCTCGGTCGTAGTGGTCTTACCGGCATCGATGTGCGCCATGATGCCGATATTGCGCATTTTCTCTAATGGAACGGTTCTTGCCATAACTTCTTTGTTATCAGTCTTCAGTTATCCGTCGTCAGTTACCAGCGGTAATGCGCAAAAGCTTTATTTGCCTCCGCCATCCGGTGAACGTCATCCTTCTTTTTGATTGCTCCGCCGCGGAGATTGGCCGCGTCGTTCAGCTCATTCGCCAGCTTTTCCGGCATGCTCTTTTCCGGCCGGCTACGCGCATTTTGCAAAATCCAGCGGATCGCAAGCGAAGTACGCCGGTTCTGCGGAACTTCAACCGGAACCTGGTAGTTCGCGCCGCCGACGCGCCTAGTCTTAACTTCAAGCAGCGGTCTGCAATTCTCGACCGCTTTCTTAAAAAGCTTCAGCGGATCGTCGCCCGACCGGTCCCGGATTTTATCCATCGCGCCATAGAAAATCTTCTGGGAAACGGCCTTTTTGCCGTCCCACATCATCGAATTCACGAACTTTTCCGCGAGCGTCGAGTTATATACGGGGTCCGGCAGGATCTCGCGGGATTCGGGTCTGCGTCTGCGTGGCATGCGTTCCTCTTATCTGGCGCCTCTTATTTCGCGGGGCCGCCTTTTGGCCGCTTCGCTCCATACTTCGACCGGCTCTGCTGCCGCCCGCTAACGCCGGCGGTGTCGAGCGTTCCGCGAACTACGTGGTACCGCACGCCGGGCAGATCCTTAACGCGGCCGCCGCGGATCAGCACAATCGAGTGTTCCTGAAGATTGTGGCCCACGCCGGGAATATAGGTGGTTACCTCGATTCCGTTCGTAAGCCGCACGCGCGCCACTTTCCGCAGCGCCGAATTCGGCTTCTTCGGCGTAGTGGTATAGACGCGAGTGCACACCCCGCGCCGCTGCGGGCAAGCTTGCAGGGCCGGGCTGGCCGTCTTATATCGCGTGGGGCGCCGCCCCTTTCGCACGAGTTGATTGAACGTCGGCAAGGTTTTTTCCTATCGCGCACAACTCAGGCTGTGCGTTCCTTCTAATCTCCACGCGCCGTGCGAGCGCCTGTTCAGGCGCGACGCAACGCTGTACTATCTTTGATTCCACCCTAGGAAACAGGCGCGCGCGTTTGACGCGGCGCTAGTTCCCAAAACTTGCGAGGTAAGAGACTTCGGACTAGCCCATACTCATCGGCGGCGCTAAATCCGCCAGAGCCTCGGGGCCGACCCCCGGCCGGACCGCCCATCGGGACGGTGGTAGCGCAGGAGCAGAAGACGACTCGCGAACCTTTACGAGCATAACATAGGCCGAACGGGGTTTGTCAAATTCGGTTTTACCGGGCGTTCGCTCGCGGCTGTTTCGACCGTCACTCGCGCCAGCAGGCGAGAATGTCCGGCTAATCAGCTGTCAAAATGCGGCGAGCGTGGGGAATATCCGCGAGGAATACTCGGGTTTTCGGTTAGCGCTTACAAATAAGAGAGCGTCGAAGCCGGCTCGGCTACTCATACAAGCTACGCTCACAAGGATCGTTTCCTCCGCCTCCCGCAGACCTGGGCATGCCCCTGCGGAAATGAGAGCCCTCGCGAACCGGCTTCGACGCCTATCCTAGACACGCCGCCCGACATGCATGACAAGGCTGACCAGGAACAGAACGATAAACAGAAAAAACAGGATCTTGGCGATTCCCGCGAAAGCCACTGCCAAGCCCCCGAAGCCGAGGACCGCTGCCAGCAGCGCGATCACAAGAAAAACCAGAGCGTAATACAACATTTCTTATCTACCTGCGGTCCTCTAAGCACGTGTACTGCCGTCGTTCGATGTCATTTTCGAACAAAGAAATAACGCGGAATGAACCCAGCCCCCGGATGAAACGCAATGTAATAAATAAGGTCGGTCTCAACATGCGGCAGCAAAACGGACATGCCGGCGGCGAGCGGGTCCTTAAGGCAGGAACGCCATTGCCCCCTGGGAAAGCTCCCCGCGCGGCAGCTACTCGACCCGGCGAGTGCGTATACACTAGAATTCGAAACGGAGGTTTTAAAATGGCAGATTACTCGCACCCCGAGGCATTGGTCTCTACTGAGTGGGTAGCACAGCACAGCAAAGACGCGAATGTCCGCGTGGTGGAAGTGGACGTTGATACGACGGAGTATTCCAAAGGCCACGTACCGGGAACGATCGCCTGGAACTGGACTACTCAGCTTGCCGATACCGTCCGGCGTGACATTCTTTCCAAAGGGCAGTTCGAGAAGCTGATGAGCGAATCCGGCATTTCGAACAACAGCACGGTTATTCTTTACGGCGATAACAATAACTGGTTCGCCGCGTGGGCTCTATGGCAGATGAAGATGTACGGGCATAAGGACGTTCGCATTATGAACGGCGGGCGCAAGAAATGGCTCGCCGAAGGCCGCGAGGTATCCACCGAGGTCCCTTCCCTACAAGCTTCTCAGTACACCGCGACCGGACCCGACAATTCCCTTCGCGCGTTTCTGGATCAGGTGCAGGCCGCGGTGCAAGGCAAGACGGCCGCGCTGGTCGATGTTCGTAGCCCCGCGGAGTTTACGGGCGAGATTCTGGCGCCTCCTGGACTGCCCGAAACCTGTCAGCGCGGCGGCCACATTCCAGGCGCGCGCGGCATTCCATGGGGCAAGGCCTGCAACGACGACGGCACTTTTAAATCCGCGGACGAGCTGAAAGCGCTCTACGGCAACGAAGGCGTAGACGGGTCAAGGCCAACCATCGCATACTGCCGTATTGGCGAGCGCTCCAGCCATACATGGTTTGTTTTGAAATACCTGCTGGGCTATGACCACGTCAAGAATTACGATGGCTCGTGGACCGAATGGGGTAATTTGGTCGGGGCTCCGGTAGAACGGGGCAGTTCTCAATCCGCAAAAGCTTGAGCGCACACGGACGCCGCCGCCGCTTTATTCCCGAACATACCGCGGCGGGCGTTCTATTGCGCTGGATACCTGGAGGCACAATGAAAGTCGAAGAGCATCGCGAACGAACCGTTGACATCGCGGGTTGGCCGGTTCGTCTTACAAGCTACCGCATTGGCGAGATGTTCTATTGCACGGCGGATAACATCTCGCCCGGCGCGACGATCGCGCGAACGTCCGGGGCGACGCGCGAGGAAGTGGAGTCAGCCGCCATCGAGCGCGCCACCGACAGGCTGGCGCAGACGAAGCGCCACGCGGTCTGAAGAGCCGCGCGACAACGCCGGCGCGGGCTTTTATGGCCCCTTTCTTTCATCCGCGCGGGGGTATATACTTTCCTGCCTGAGAGAGGGGGTTCCATGTTCGATAGCCTCGATGAACAAATTAAGAGAAACGACGATCGCATCGGATCCAGGAAACAGCGAATGATTCGTTGGGCCTTGTATGCCTTGGCGGGAGTAGTCGTATTCGGCGGATTGATCCTAGGTGTTCATTACATGAGTTGAGCGTTAGACCAAGCGGCTGATTCATTAACGCCCCGCGGCGTTTCTCGCCGCGAAGCGCGGCCTCATTTCGGAAGATTTATCATCACTGGCGTTTTTACCGACCCCGACCCTGCGACAGCAATCGGAAGCGCGTCACTTTTTGCGAACAGGACATTCGCGCGAAGCCAATGGCATGGAACCTGCACTTTTCAAGCACGACGCGCCAAATGGCGCGTGAAGGAGCAGCAGTACATGTCAATATTCTCCTGGATTTTACTTGGTCTAATTGCCGGTTTCATAGCCAGCCGCTTGGTTAATCATCGCGGCGAGGGGGTGGTGCTCGACCTCCTCTTAGGAATTGTCGGAGCCGTGGTTGGAGGCTGGATTTTCCGTCTGTTCGGAGCAGCCGGGGTCACACACTTCGGTCTTTATAGCCTCATAGTGGCCGTAGTGGGCGCCGTAGTGGTCCTGTTCATCTACCATGCGATCCGGCGAGGCGTCGCCGGCGGCCCCTACAGCCGTCCGTGAGTAATGATCGCCGCGAACTCGAGCGCCTGCTTAAATTCGTAGGATGTTCGCGGCAATGATCGCCAGCGCCGGCGAAGCTCGTGAAGTTTGACGGCTTCGCCGGTACTCGCGCGCCAGAGTACTTGTGTCCGCCTAGCTACCAGCCGCGCTGTGGGGCAGGCTTTAGCCTGGGCTTCAGCCCGCCTGGGCGGTTACGTGAAGTTCTGCATGTACTCGAGAATATCGCGCCCGGATCAGTAAGCTGATCCGACATGCGGACCAAAAGCCCGCGCGAACAGTTCTCGCCTCACACAAAGGCAGACGCGACGCCCGGGGAAAACCTCATTCGTATAATCCGTAAAAATTACGATTTAACCGCAAGCACCGCAGACCGTATAATAATGCCACTGGGTCGTTGAGTCCATTCCGTTGCGATTGATCGTCCGACACTAACGTACTCGGCCACATTTGCAGGCAATTGCGACGGCATATCAGCGTCCCCGCCAGCGTAAACTTCATGGAAATAGTCGGAGCAGAAGTTTGATGCACCCGTCGGGAACACTCATTGTTCAAGAACCCTCGCGTAATTTTGATCTTCATCCTCAAACCCGCCATTTTTTTCGGCAGGAGCGCCTGGCAGCCGCGAACATCGCCGGCCGGCGTGGTGGGAAATGACTGGTTCGAAGACGCCTACGCCTCGATTTGCGAAAGGATTGGAGGAGATGTCAGACCGCGCACTTAAGAAAATATATGCGTCTTCTTTGCGCCTTACGGTCAACGTTAACCGCGCAGAGATTCGTGAGATGATCCGGCGCGGCTTCTTCGTGATGGGGGTGTGGCTTGACGAGCTGGAAACACTCGAGTCCGTCGCCAAAGATATTATCAGCGAGCGCGACAGTACGGGCCGGCCGGTTCTGGAGACCGATCCTGAGTTCTGGGGTCGGGCAAAGCAGATTGTCGAACTCGGAGCGAGGATACCAGCCCAGGAGCGTCGCTCAGATCCGCAGTCCAAAAGTAAGCAGCCGGCCAAGGCTCACCAGAAGCGCCGGTCACATCAACAGAACACCGCGTAAAGCCAATCGCGGAAATCGACCCTCGTGGACGCTCGTGACCGGGGACGGAAGGTAGCGCGTTATTGCAATGTAGCGCGTTATTGCAATGTCACTGGCTTTGCCACGCCATAGTACACGCCGTTGAACAACAGCTTAAAAGTCGCGTGCGGCTGACCACGGAACGTAACGTCCGGTCCAAGCAAAAAGACCTTGCCCGAGCCGAGCGACGCATCCACCACCGCGGCTCCACCGTCTAAATATTGCTGGCCCCATGCCCAGCCGCTCTCGAGAACCTGAGTTCCTGTAAACCATGCCACCGTGGATATTTGTCGCCGCCCTGCGTCCGGGTCCAAACGAAACAACGGATGATTATCGAAAAAGACCGCGCTTTCGCTTGGCATTCCGTAAGCCAGCGGGTTGGAATTGTCTATCGTTGCCCGCAGCAGCGATCCGGGGATATAAAACTTGTCGGAACCGAGAGGCCGCTCTGCTCCCGCCGAGGTCTTTTCAATCAAATATGGCTTCACCGGCAAGCCGAGCATCCCGCCCATGTTGGCCGAAGTGCCGATCGCGATAACGGCCCCGCCTGCGTCCGCGAATTTTCGGATCTGCGGAATGGTCTTTTCTTCCGCGATCGCGCCGAGCCGGTTGCGGTACTCCTGAGGAATCCGGTCCGGGTTCGGCTGGCCCGGTCCGCCGTCCCGGTTCCGCAAGGCTCCATCCGGAAACACAAGCACGTCGAAGTTGCGCCTCAAATCGCCCGCGTCCAAAGTTCGCGGATAAACGACCTCGTAAGGAAACTCGAACTGGTCGAACAGCCAGCGAATCCAACCCGACGGCGCAAGACCGCCGTATTGATCGTACAAGCCGATACGCACCGGTTGAAGTTTCCAGGCTTCTGCGCGCGGCCGTTCGCCGGAAGCTTGCGCGGGAACACCCCACTCCGTTGCAGCCGCGCGGACCACGGCAGTGCAACCCGGCGTGGCCGGAATCCAGATTTCGCCGCCTTGCTTGAGCCAGTAGACGTCGCATGCAGCCTTCAACAGGCGGTTCACCAACGTGAAGGCGTTGGTGATCTTATGGCTTACTAAATAGCCCGCCGGATTCGAGACACCGCTGACGGCAGCGGGCGGCATCGGCACCACTCCGCGGATTTCTTGAAACGGACCATCAAATCCATCCAGAATTCGGTCGAACTGAATGCCCATCTGAATCGCGAGCGTCCATCCCGTGATATCGTACGGAGCTTTCGGAGGCCCGCCTGGATATGCCAAGTCATTGGGGTGATCCTGTGGCTCGAACATATCGAGAATGTGCGGCCGGAACGCTTGCGCCGTCTTAACCACAAAAGACCCGGCCGGATAGCGCTTGCCCCCGGCATCGAAGGCCCGGTCCGCTCTTAAGACTGTTACACCATTCTTGATGAGCGCGTTTACGAACTTCGCTGCGGTTGGAAAGTCGGGCTGATCCGAAGGCAAGATGTAACCCCGAGCGTCGCGGAATTTAGGATCGTGCAAAACGCTTTGATACAGTTCACTGTTCCGGCCGGAATTCGCTTGCTGCATGGCCAAGCGCAGAGCTTCTATCCTTTTCGGCGTAATGGTCCAATGATCGGAGCTGCCGTTGGCGATGGAATCGCGCCCCATTACGTAGCTGTTGTAAAGCAGCGTCTCCCGATATCGCGAAGCGAAATCGAGAATGGCGCGGTTCTCCGCGATATCGTAATCAATCGATTGCCGGAAATGCCATCTCCCGGGCGGAACCGGCAGCGGCCAATCGCCGGAGGGAAGCTGCTTATCGGCCACCAGCGGAATGTCAATCGGAGTGGGGTTGCCGACGATCTCCGTGAGAATTCCGATCATGTTATGAAAATAGGCGATCGTGCGCAGACCGCCGTTCCACCAGGTGGAATAATTCGATGCGCTGCGCATCGCCGACCCGCCCTTGCCTTCGCTTACCAGCCGCTGGTGCATAGCCGTTCCCACCATCTCCACGCCCAGCGGGATCAGCGGGTCGAGATTGTAATTGAACGGATCGCGAAAGGGAGGAATGAATACCACCGCTCCGGCGGGCCCGGTTTGATGATGATCGTAGACGATTTGAGGAAACCACTCCAAGAACATCTGGCGGTTCATATTCGTGGTTTCCGCCAAATTCACCGCGAAGAAATCGCGGTTATCGTCATGTCCGGCATATTTGTTATAAAGCGCCGGCAAATTATTCAAGCTGCGCTTCAGCGGATCCGATTCGCGCATGTACCATTTCGCAACCATCTCCTGCCCATCCGGGTTTGCAGGCACGCACAGCACGATGGCGTCATCCAGAACGCGAAGCGTCTCGGGATCGTTACGGCTCGCAAGTTGATATACGGTCTCGATGAGTTGCTGCGAGCCGACCGTCTCCGAAGAATGCAGGCCGCCGTCGATCCACACTACCGCCTTGCCCTCACGCGCAAGAGCATGGGCTTCATCCTGATTTAGTCCCTCCGCGAGCGTCAGCCGCTGCGAAATTTCGCGATACCGTTCAAGCTTTTTCAGATTGCCGGGTGAGGATAGAATCGCCATGTACTGGCGCCGCCCTTCCGAGGTCGGCCCGATATCCACCAGCTTCATGCGATCCGATTCCGTCGCGAGCTTTTCCCAATACATCTCAAGCTGGGTATAGCCCGCGACGAAGTAATCGTCCCCGATATTGAACCCGAGCGCCTCTTTCGGCGAAGTAATTCGCGCCGCGGGCTGGGCCGCGACATACGCAATCGCAATAGCAGAGACAATTAGAAGTCGCGCAGTGCCGGGCTGAGATCGCATGTTCGTTTAGATTGTACGCTACCAAGGCGTGCGAACGGGCGCGAAATCCCGCATCTGGCGGCGAAGACAAAGCGAAATGCCGAACATCTCCTATTGACATCCGCGCTCGTCTCCGTTATCCTGACCATTCTTTAATGTTTTAAACTTCGGTTACTACCTCCGAAGTTAACTCTCCGGCCGACAGTCCCGCATTGGAGGGAACCTTTACGGGACCGCGCCGACGTAATAGGAGATGGAATGAAACAGCACTACTTCGTAGTCGTCCTGGCGCATTCGCTGCACGGCCGGCTGCGTCGCATTCATATACCGCACCAGGCCATTTATGTAGTGGTGGCCATGGCATTGTTCGGGTCCGTATCGCTGTTCGGTATGGTTTCGAGCTACCTGCGCATGACGTGGAAGGTGGCGAACTATAACTCGCTGCGGAATGAGGTAGACACTTTACGTAATCGGTATCAGGCTCTGCAACGCGACAACGACGAAAAGAAACAAGAGCTCGTCAGACTTGAATTAATGGCAAGCCAGGTCAGCGTGGCGTTTGGGCTGCAGCGAAAGCTTGCCGGAGCCGACTCGATTGCAGCGGAAGGCCCGCTGGTTCCCACCTACACCGAATCCGTCGCCGAATACGATTTCCTGAAATCCGCGAAGTTCTCCCGCTTGAATCACGAATACGCGCATCAGTGGCAGAAGAATGTTATTCCCAGCACCTGGCCTGTGAACGGACGTCTTTTGAGCCGTTATGGCGATCGCACCGATCCGTTCTCAGGAGAAGGAGAGTTGCACCCGGGCGTCGATATTTCGGCTGGGATGGGCACGCCGGTTCATGCCGCCGCGGATGGCGTCGTCGTCTTCGCGGAGTACATGAACGGCTACGGAAAAATAGTTATCATCGATCACGGCAACGGCATGACGACGCGCTACGCGCACCTGTCGCAATTTGAAGTTGTTCCTGGAGAAGAGATCCGCCGCGGCGACGTCCTAGCGCTTTCCGGCGCCACTGGGAGGGTCACCTCGCCGCACGTCCACTTCGAAGTGCGGCGCGGCGGAATTCCGATGAACCCGATGCAGTATCTGAACCGCTCCTTAACCATGGAGCACGTCCAACCAGACCTACCGTTTTAAACCGCTGTGGGGCAGGCTGCCAGCCGGGCTGCCAGCCTGCGGCGGCTTTAGCCCGCCTAAATCGCCTCGCTTAATCGCAAACCGCCAAGGCAACACCACTCAAAACCCCGACCGGTTCACAAACCAAGAATCCTCGCCAGGCAACGGATGACTGCCTTGCGGTTGCGGCGGCCGAAGATTCGGGCGGCGTCCGCCGAATATCAGCACCAGCACCGCGACAACGCCGAGAACCTCCGGAACACCCAACTCCCCCCAAATGGCTCATTAAAACCCGCCACGCGGCCGATATCCCGGCCGGCACTGCACCCGGTACTTCTTGCCCACATCCGAGACAATCTCCACCGCTATTTTGCGGAAGCCTTCATTCGGATTCGGCTGCGGATAATAAGTGACTGTATAGGAATTGCCGAGATCCTCGCGGATCGCCTCGAAGGCTTCCACCTGCTTCTGCCAAGTGCGCGCAAAATATGTTTTACCGCCGGTGCGGGTGGAGATGCGTTTGAATACGTTCGAAGAAATCGGATCTTTGTTTACCTCGTTGGTCGAGATCACGTAGATAGGAATTCCCTCGTCTTCGGCTACCGCGCGGACGTCGTCAGGGGCGACCATGCTCGCGTTATCCGGACCGTTCGAAAACACGATCACCACTTTGCGCCCGGGCACCTTCGCCGCATCGCGCAGCGTTAGTAGCAAACTGTTGTACAGGGCCGAATCATCCCCGGCTACCGCCTTGCGCAGCCCCGAGATCGCGTCCGTGCGTTGCTTTGAGAGCGGCGCGGCTCGGGAAAGATTGCGGCTGTAGGTGTACACCGCGACGGAATCCGCGCGGTCCAAGCCTCTTATGAAATCGGCGATGGCATCCGAGGCATATACGAAGCCCCTATACATGTAATTGCTGGTATCGAAGAGGACGAAAACGTTCGTGCCCACGAACGCGTCCGAGCGTAATTCAACTCCGGATCCATCAGCCGGGGACGGTCCCGCCGGAACAGGCGCGGCGGAGCCGTCCGCCGCGATCTGCAAAGGCTGGCCATTTCCCTCCGCAAAAGTGTTCAGCTTTTGCGAAATACCATCTTCAAGAATATGGAAATCCTTGGGCTTTAGTCCATTAATATAATGCCCTTTGCTGTCGGTTACTTGAAAACTCAGCACCACCATGTCCACTTTCACGCGGAACGTCGGGCGGTCCTGAGCAATGGCGAAACCTACTAAAGCGATTAAGCCAAAGATAAAGCCGAGTTTACGAGTCACTTGCGAACCCCCAGAAAACGAGAAAATATCTTACTCCGCAGCCTGACTTTGTTGCTTTCTTGCTTGGTCGCGCACTTCTTCGCCTACCAATCTGAGAGAACGCAGCAACGCCGGCCAGTCCTCCAGATGCGTGGCGAAAATTCGTTCGACTGTTTGTTGCGTCCACTGTGGAACCAAAACGTTCAACTGCGCCGGCGACGCATGGATCTCATCGGCAAGCGCGGCGTAATACAAAAGATTCGATTCCCAGCTTTCCGCGAGAATGCGGCTGGAATATCCCATGAGTGTTGGAAACGTCCGCAGATTCAGGAGCTCGAGCTGGAATGAATTCGCGAGCGTCGGCTTGGGAGAACCGAACGTGCGCGAGATCACGCCCGGGCGAAGCGCGTCTGCATTTTCGCTGGCCAGGCGTTTTAAGCTCGCGGCCAGCGGAGATTCCGAATCCGCGGGCGCAAGGTCGGTTGCGAGCAAGTACATCTCGGCGGGAGTGACGTTTTCGATCGCTTCCCGAACGTTTCCAGCCGCGAGCAGCGTATCGATTTTCTTCAATCGCGCCGGTGGCGCGTACCTCTCCAGCACTCCCTCCACCTGCGCCCGGCGCTGAGCGCTCAAAGCGCTATCGGCGAGCACGGCTTCCGCGTACGCCATATTCACACCAACCCAGTGAATCTGTGCGGGAGACACATTCCACCAGCGCGGAATGATGCCCGTCAACAACATCTGCGGAACCAGATCGCCCCAGATCAATGCTTGCTCTTTCGACGGAATCAGGAAGTTTTGTTCCGCCTCCCCAAGAGCATAAGGCAGCGTTGCGAGCGACCCGACCAGGCGTCCACCGGCGTTCGCCGGCCACCCTGTGCCGAAAACTTCGGTATGCTTCCAGGTCTGCTCCGAGCCTTGAATGCCGATGAAATCGTGGCTGCGCACGAATAGCGGATTCGTTTTCAGCACCTGCGCTCCGGGCGGCGCGTAATGAATATAGGTAAGCCCGACGAGAGTATCGCGAAGGAAAGGCGCCAATTGCCCGCGTAAATCCTTCAGCTTTTGCGGATCGTTCGCGGCCTTGTCTATCGTGGCGCGCAAATTTATCTTGCGCTGGGCGTCGATGTGCCGCTCCGTCCAATATCCGAACGCGAGCGCGCTCTTTTCCTCGCCCGTGATGGATGTCCGCGGCAATTGAACTTCGGAAATCCGGCTTGCCAGGCGTCCGGCCAAGGCGGTGTTCAGCTTCTCGCCGCGTGCGACGCTATCCAGGTTATCCGCCAGATCGAAAAGCGTGCTTAACGATACCAGCCGCTGCGCCTCGAAGATGCGAATCATCTCCTCGATCATTTGCTGGTGCGTATCGGAGGAGTCTTCCGCGGCGGTCCCGGCTAGCAGATCGATCATGCGATCCTGCGCGGAAAGCTTGTTCGAGGAGTGCGTCGCCTTAAGCAGCAGCCGCACGCCCGCCATGCCCCCGTCGAAAACGTCCTTCTCGTTTTGGATTTTCGAGAAAGGCTCGATCAATCCCGCCAGGGTTGCATCCGATTCCTGCGCCGCAATCGATCCCTGGCGCAAGAAAATTTGGTACAGTCCCGCTAAAGCCTGAACGATTCCCGCCGCATCCGAGCGCAGCAACGGATCGCGAATGCCGGATACAGCGTGGGCCGTATCGATGAATTGAAGGATGGTCTTGTCGCTGAGCCAGGGAGCTTCAGCAAATAACGGATACTGCGCGCTCATCGATCGGTATTCGCGGGCCAGCCGGTCCACGGTTGCGGCTTCCAGCGGTTTGGTGCGCTCCCGGTCTACATCGCCGAGCGCCATGAAAATCTTAAGCGGCTCGTTTTCCGCCAGCTTGCGTGTCAAGCCGAACAGCGCTTCCAAAACATCGTCGGCATCTCTCCACGCCGGGGCGGCGCGGGTGAGCTTCGCATCGTATTTACCGCGCGGATGATTCGCGAACAGATTCTTCCACGTGTCGAGACTGCCGGGAAGATGCGGCCTGCCGTCGGAATCGATCCGCAAACGCGTGGTAAGCAGCAGCATATCGGTATTCGACCGGAAGACCGGGCGCGCCGGACCGGGGCTGGTGACTTTACCACGAATCGCGGCGTAAAATCGCTTCATGCGCTCTGGTTCCGTGAGATAGTCCTTCGCCGGACCATTGATCCGCGCCAGTGCGTCGAAATAGCTGGCGAGCCATCCGTCATCGCGCGCGATTAGTTTCTCAAAGAAAGCGGCGCCTTTATCGGGACCCGCGGTGGCCAGCTCGGCCCATGCCTTTTCCGATCGTGCTCCGCCGGGGACCACCGCTTTTCCATCCCGGATCTGGAACATGCCGCCGAAGAAGTCCACCACGTGAGCGAAGATCTTCAACCGTTGCGCGGGAATTTGTTTCCTTAATTCTTCCGCGGTGTCGGTGTCCAACTTTGAAAACGCAAGATAGAGGCGGCAGAGCAGTGGATCGGCCAGGAAATAATCGATGAACTCGCCTTGCGTGCGGTCCTTGGCGCTTTGCCAGTAATCCAGGTTATAAAGGATGGGAATCCGGGCGGGACGATAATCGAGCGTAAACGGTCGGTTCGTGCGCAACGATTCTTCCAGTTCCTCGAGTGGAAACCCCGAATCGATGGTCAAGAACGCCCGCGAGGCATTCACGGTTTCCAGCACCAGGTCAGACCCGCAACCGCCGCGAATACGATAACCGAGGACCCGAAGCAGGTCGCCGGTAGCCGCGGATTCGCAGCTATCGATGCGAATCATTTTGTCCTCGCCCGCGAGCTTGCTCAATTCGCGCGCCTCGCCTAAATACCGGACGATCAGTTTGAGGTATTCGGTTTGATCCAGTCCCTCGGCGGCGTTCGTGGCTTGATAACCGTTCGTTACTATGTTGCGAGCAAGCGCCGGGAGTAGATCGTCGGGCTTCAAATCGGGCGACAGCGCGGCCATTCTTGCGAAGGACATCAATGGCCCGGGTATTTCGATATACGCCTGTTGCACGGGCCCGCTTGCTTGCGGAAGGGAAAGGCCGCCCCCGCCGGCGGCATTAAAGGCGCTTAAGCGACGCAAAGCGGATGCTCGATCTCCGGCGGCTAAGTCGAGGGCAGCAAGCCGTCGCGCGACTGCGGCGCGCTCGGCGGCTGCAGCCTTGGTACGATCGAGAACCTGCGCCAGCGCCGCGTAGGCATCCCGCGCGCTGGGATCTCGGTAGCGGTCCAGGAATTCCGCGTACCGCCGTATCGCGGCCGGATTCGCGCTGGGCCCGTTCGCGGCTTGCTGAAGCCGGGCCTGCGCCTGCTTGGCTTCGCCGCGGGTTTCGAGCCTCCAAAGTTCATCGGTCGGACCCTGAGCTAAGCCGTTTTGCGCCGCAAATCCCAAGGCAACAAGAACGAGAACCAGCCGCATACCTGCACTAACCTCCGCGTTCATTGCTAGCTCCCATTTTGAGCAGCGCCGCGCGTGTAACCGTCTGGGAGCTACGGATTTCCACTGTACCACTGCGGCGCGCCGCGTGTGTACCGGCCTCAAATTTGAGAGCAATGAAAGATTGGACATGTTACAGATGGCGAGGGAACGCGAGCGGCGGGCAGCCCTCAAGCATGCATTTCTTGGTATTCTCGAACCAAGGCGGTAACTATGGTGGTACGCATCCGGCTTCAAAAGGGTCGGCCGGTTCGGCGGAAGCGGGGCAAGAATCGCCACTTGGCCTCGGCCAGTGGCGCGCTACTCATTCCGGTGGCGCTGATGGCCTATGTGCTCGGGTTCTGGAGCCTGGCTTCCGACATGGGCTTGACGGGCGAATTTGGAATCAAAGGAACGTTCTCACACTGGCAGCTATGGATGGCTGCGGCGGTGCTGTTGCACGTGTTGTCATCCATTCTAAGCCGGTACGGCCGCAGCGGCGATTTTGAAATTCCCGAGGTATTGACGCCTCACTTCGCGCCGTTTCACGCGGGCGATGCTGACAAGTCACCTGAACGGCCACCGCGCTAGTTCGTCCGGCATCTTGACATCGTTTTATAAAAGCATCATGATGTCTATATGAGGACCACATTAACTCTGGAAGATGACATTGCAGAGCAGCTTACGGACCTCGCGCGGGAATCCCGGAAAGGCTTCAAGGCTGTGGTGAATGAGACGCTACGGCGAGGTCTCGGCGGAGCAGTCCGGCGTGAACCGAAGTTTATCTTGAAGCCCCATGCGGGAAATCTCCGCCCCGGCATCGACGATCGGCGCCTGAACGATTTGATTTGGGAGATGGACGAAGAACGGCTGACTCGAAAACACACGAGCGGCAAATCGTGATTATTCCGGATCTCAACCTGCTCATTTACGCGTACGATTCCACTTCACCGTTTCACACCCGCGCGAGAGACTGGTGGGTCTCCTGTCTTTCGGGCAACACACCTGTCGGCCTCTCCTGGCTTGTTGCGCTCGGTTTCATTCGCCTTTGGACTAGCCCGAGAGTCTTTGCCAATCCGATGGGAGTCGACATCGCGGCTGGTCATGTTGAGTCCTGGTTAGGCCGCGATATAGTTCGAATGGTTCAACCCGGTGCCCGCCACGCAGAACTTGTTTTCGGATTTCTGCGCGAGCTCGGCAAAGGCGGAAATCTGACCACCGATGCGCACTTAGCCGCACTGGCGGTCGAAACCAGATCCGTCATTCACACGACGGATACGGACTTCCTGCGCTTCCCAGGCGTGAAGTGGATTAATCCTTTAATGTGAATCTGTGTATGGGGAGATGCGCGCAACAGCGCCGCGCCCATGGAAATTGAATTAAGCCGGGCGAGAGATGGTAACAACAGCCTCCGCCTCCGCTGACTTCCCTTCCCCGATCGGCCCGACCCGCTCCGCGGTCTTGAATTTCACAGACACGCGATCCACGTCCAGAGCCAGCGTCCGCGCGAGCGCTTCGCGGATCATCAGGCGGTAGTCGTTCAATTTCGGACGCTCCAGAACCACCGTCGAATCCACGTTCACGATCGCGAAGCCATGCTCCCGCACCAGCTTCGCGGCATGCGCCAGGAACTGAGCGCTATCTGCGCCTTTCCACCGCGGATCCGTGTCCGGAAAGTGCATCCCGATGTCCCCTAACGCCGCAGCGCCCAGCAATGCATCGGTGATCGCATGGGCAAGGATGTCGGCGTCGGAATGGCCTTCAAGACCCATTTCGCTTGGAATCGTCACCCCGCCCAGGATCAATGCCCGGCCGGGCGCAAGACGGTGAACATCCCAGCCCAGGCCCGTGCGGACCTCGCTCACGATGCGGTCCGGCTGGCCAGTTCCTCGGCTAAGAACAGCCGCGCCAGTTCCATGTCGGAAGGCTTGGTGATTTTAATGTTGCGGTCGCTACCCTGCACCACGCTCACCTCGACCTCCTCCAGCCTTTCCACGAGGCTGGATTCGTCCGTAGCCGTGAACGCGTCGCTGCGCGCGGCCGCGAAAGCGCGCTTGAGCAAATCGAACCGGAATACCTGGGGCGTTTGCGCCAGCACCAGATGCTCGCGGGGAAGCGTAGAACGGATTTTGTTCTTGTGAACCTTTTTCACCGTATCTACCGGGACGATGCCGACGATCGCCGCGCCGCTTTCGGCAGCCTCCGCGATCACTCGATCTACAAGCACGGGATCGATGAATGGACGCACCGCATCGTGCACGGCCACAAGCTCGGTATCGGGGCTTAGGGAATCCAGAGCATTCTCCACCGATTGCTGCCGCGTCTCGCCGCCTTCCACAACCCGCACCGGTTTCGACGGCCGCTCCTGGTGAATCAGCCCGCGCGCCCAGTCCATGTCTTCGGCGCGCAATGCCACCACGATTTCCGATACAGGCGCGCAAAGCAGGAATTTACGAATGGTGTGGATCAGGATCGGCGCGCCTTCAAGTAGCATAAACTGCTTGCGGCTGGTGCCGGATTTCTCCCGGCCCATGCGAGTCCCGAGGCCTGCAGCCGGAAGAATGACGGAGACTTTCATGTGGACGAACTAACGATTGTACGACGTCACAATGCCGAACCTGTAGCGCTGCTGGCCTGAACGGCTTCGCGCGCCGGCTTGTCGTGAATGGCGTGCATGCGCTCGTCGAAACGGCCGAAAATCATTTTGCCGGCGGTGGTTTGGAGTACGCTCGTGACCGCGATGTCGATGGTTTTGGAGATCATCTTGCGCGCGTTGTCGACCACTACCATGGTGCCGTCGTCGAGATAAGCGACGCCCTGATTGTATTCCTTGCCTTCCTTCAAAATGAATACCCGCATGGTCTCGCCCGGCAGCACCACCGGTTTCAGCGCATTGGCCAGCTCATTTATATTTAGAACTTCGACTTTATGAAGCTGCGCGACTTTGTTGAGATTGAAGTCATTCGTCACGATCTTACAGTTGTACAGTTTGGCAAGTTCGATCAGCTTCATATCCACATCCCGGACGTTCGGAAAATCATCTTCGAGTATCTGCACATCCAACTCAGGCATCTTTTGAAGCTTTTGCAAAATATCCAGCCCGCGGCGGCCGCGGTTGCGCTTCATTGAATCCGATGAATCCGCCACCAGTTGCAGCTCGCGTAAAACGAATTGAGGGATCACAATAGAACCGTCGATGAAGCCGGTTTCCGCGATATCGACAATACGCCCGTCAATGATCACGCTGGTATCTAGTATTTTGAAAGATGTTTTCGTGGTTTTCTCGCCGCCGAATAGCCCGCCCATCGCGGCGAGATTGAGCATATCGCCCTTCGCTGCTCCCACCACCAGCCCGCAATAAGTCATCCACGCGAGCAGCGCCACTTGCAGAAACGGAATCGTCGGATTCGAGGGAAGGCGCTCCAGCACCAGCGAGATCAGGAAAGCGCCCAGAATTCCCAAAATACTGCCGAAAGCCGCCCCAATCAGCCGCTTCAGGCTCACCGCCTTGATGCGAATCTCGAAAACCACCACGCCTATTCCGGCCAGGACGCCGATGATCGCCGAAACTAGCCCGTTTTGGCCGACCGGGCGCAGAAAATACGCGGCACAACCGAGCACGGCGATAAAAAGAAAACGAATTAGAAGTAAGTCCGCCATGGCAATTCACCCTTTAGGCCTGAACTCGGGCCATTAACCCTCCGACAGGGACAAACGCGGGTGTTAAGGGACTGAGTATATCAGTTTCCCGTGGGGGCAGGTTGCAAACCTGCGGCGGGTTGCCAAACCCGCCCAGCGCGGCTAGCGTCCGCATGCCATCCTGTCCACGCAAGTTACTATGCAGTTAGTAACATCCTTAACAAATGAAACTCATCTCCTCAAAAGAACTCGTTCGAACACCGATTTTTCATGTGACCTTCGATCACGCTGTCGATCCGGATGGCTTCGAAATAAAGCGCGCGATTGTCCAACATGGTGGCTCGGCGGTAATGATGGCCGTGGATGATCACAAGCGCATTTTGCTGGTACGACAATACCGGCTGCCGGCGCGCCGGTATCTATGGGAGCTGCCTGCGGGACGCGTGGATGAGGGCGAGACCACGCTACAGGCCGCTCGGCGCGAACTCATGGAGGAAACGGGCTACCGCGCGCGGAGCTGGAAGAAGCTCGCCGAGTTTTATCCCAGCCCCGGCTTTCTGGCCGAAAAAATGACCATTTTCCTTGCGACGGAGTTAACGGAAGGCACTCAATCGCCCATGGAAGATGAACGCATCGAAACGCGCTGGTTTTCCGCGCGCGAGCTCGATCAACTGATCGGATCGGGGAAAATGATCGATGCGAAAACGCAGATTGGGTTCCTCAAGTGGAAGCGGTACGTCGCAAATAAGTGAACATCCGCTCGAGTGCCTGAGCGCGATGGCTGACCTTCATTTTTTCGGCAATGGGCGCCTCGCCGAACGTGCAGCCGAAGGGCTCGTGATAGAACAGCGGGTCGTAGCCGAAGCCGCCTGTTCCACGCGGGCCGTCTAAAATGCGGCCCTCCACCGCGCCGCGGAACGTTTGAACCAGCTTGCCGTTTTTCACCAGCGCAATCACGCACACAAACCGCGCGCTCCGCTTCTCTACGCCTTTCAGCCGCGTCAATAATAAAGAATTGTTGGCTGCGTCGGTCGCGTCCGGCCCGGCGTACCGCGCCGAGTAGACTCCGGGAGCGCCGCCGAGCGCGTCGACTTCCAGGCCGGAGTCGTCGGCAAAAAGATAGCCGTCGTTAAGCCGCCCATAGTACTCAGCTTTTGCGACCGCGTTTTCTTCAAAATCGGAGCCGTGCTCTTCAGGAGGATCGGTCTTCACGGGCAACTGGCGAACATCGAAGTCCGGCGCGGCTAGCTGAAATTCCCGCAGCTTGCCGGGATTCGATGTAGCGCAATAAACGATCACGCCGCTTCAGAAGTCCTTTGCAGCGCGACCAGCTCGCCGATTCCTTTCCTACCCAGCGACAGTAGCGTCGCAAGCTGAGCATCGTCGAACGGCGTCTTCTCCGATGTCGCTTGAATCTCGATGAATTTTCCGGAACCGGTCATCACGATATTCATGTCCACTTCGGCCTGTGAGTCCTCTTGATAGCAAAGGTCGAGCATGGGCACGCCGCCGATGACCCCCACACTGGTAGCCGCCACGAAATCGCGCAAAGGGGAGCGCTTCAACGTTCCGAATTTCACCAGTTCACGCAGCGCTCTCGATAGGGCGATGTATGCTCCCGTAATCGCGGCCGTGCGCGTGCCGCCGTCCGCCTGAATGACATCGCAATCCAGGACTACGCTGCGCTCGCCCAGCGCCCCCAGATCCACGATGGCGCGCAAGGACCTTCCTATAAGCCGCTGGATTTCCATGGTCCGCCCGGAAGGACGGCCCTTTGCGATTTCTCTGGGAGTTCGCGTCTCCGTCGCGCGGGGCAACATGGAATATTCCGCGGTAACCCATCCCTTGCCGCTGCCGCGCAGGAAAGACGGAATGGATTCTTCCACCGAAGCGGCGCACAAAACGCGCGTGTTACCCACTTCAATCAATACAGAGCCTTCGGCGGTCATCAGGTAATCCGCGGTTATTTTCACGGATCGCATCTGGTCGGGTTCGCGCTGGTCGATACGTTTGGTCATCGGGTCGATTTCATCAGTTCGTAAAACATCCAAAACACCAGCGCGAATCCCGCCACGATGATAATGATGCAACCGATATAGGATTTGCCCTTGCCGGATTTCCCGGTTTTCGGCTTCTGCGCGCCGCTCGGTTTGAATCTTGCCATTAAAACGTCATCCTAACGCAGGCCACCCGAGGACTTCGATAAAAACAGTAACCAGCAGACCCGCGATGCCGAGAAAGCTGCCGAACGGGAGTTCGTAGGTGGAAGGGTCCTTGCCCGCAATCTTGATGAATGCGATTCCCGCGATCGCGCCCAATGCCGATCCGGCGGCCATGGTCAGCAGGGCGTCACGAGCTCCCAGAAACGCGCCCATCATCGCGATCATCTTCACGTCGCCGAAGCCCATGCCTTCCCGACGCCGGACTTTCTTATAGGCCCAGCCCACGAACCAGATGGAGCCGCCCGCGACCGCCGCTCCAAGTAACGACGCTTCGAAGGAGGCGAGTGGTTCGGCGCCCGGGTAGAGCGGCACGACCAGCGCAAATGCCAAGCCCGCCGCTGTGCCTCCGATCGTCAGTTCATTCGGTAAAATACGTTGTTCGAAATCGGTTGCGGTAAGAGCAATTAAAAGCGCCGAAAACACGCACCACTTCAGCGCGGGCAGCGTCGGACCAAGCGTCCCGACACAGATGGCAAAGCAAACCGCCGTCGTTAACTCGACGACCGGATACCCGATCGCGATACGCTGGCCGCAATACCGGCATCGCCCGCGCAAAAGCGCATAACTGAGCAGGGGAATATTGTCGTACCACGCGATCGTTCGCTTGCAGTTTGGACAAAAAGATCGCGGCTGCACGATCGAGAGGTCCCGCGGCAAGCGGTGAATACAAACGTTTAGAAAACTACCAATCAACAGCCCCGCAAGGAATGCGATAATCGCCTCGATCATCGGCCGAAGCTCATGAATTTCGCTTTGGCGAACTTGAGGAAGTTATAGAACGCCGCCATGTAGGCGATGGCCAACCCCTCCAGGCCATCCAGGAAACCGAGTTTCAAAAAATACGTCTGCACGAAAGTCCACGGCGGGTGAAAAATCAGCCGCGGCCAAGTGACTCTTTCGCCCACGGAGAGTAACTGTTCCGCTGCCAGCGTTGTATACCGGTCCATCATCCGCAGATGCTCGGAAAGCGAATCGCATGTGAAATGCAAAAGATTCGATTCGAAATGCCCCACTTTGCCGTTCACTTTCAGCGATTCGTGCACGTAGGCGCCTTCCCATTTGGCTTTGCGGCGATCGTAAAGGCGAATCTTCCGGTCGGGATACCAGCCCCCGTGGCGAATCCAGCGGCCCAAATATTGAGCCAGCCGGGGCATTGTGTATGCATCGTATTTCGGGCCAGCCTTCTTTAATTGCCAAATTTCCGCTTCCAAGGCTTCGCTTAAGGATTCGTCCGCATCGATGGAAAGAATCCAATCGTACTTTGTCTGCTCGGCGGCCAAATTCTTTTGATTGGCGTAGCCGGGCCACGGGCTATCGAGCACTCGCGCTCCGAGCTTGCCTGCAATTTCTACGGTTCGATCGGTCGAACCGCTATCTACAACCAGGATCTCATCGACGCAGCGCAGGCTCTCGATAACGCGCGCGATGTTGCGTTCCTCGTTTAATGTGATGATCGTGGCGGAAATCTTCACAGTCCGTTGGTGCGAATCGGCGCGACGGTGAACGACAGCACGAAAACGACCAATGCGGCAAACCCCAGCCAGGAGCGTGTCCGGCCGAGCGGATAAGGATCGACGATGGATGGATGGCGCATGCCGAAAATAAATAACAGCGCCGCCCATACAAGCCAGCTATAGGCGAAGAAAATCCCAAGCGGAATTAACACCGCAATGAAAACGCGCGAGAGCCATTTGCTCCGCTCGCCCAGGAAGGCGTACAAAATGTGCCCGCCATCCAGCTGGCCGATCGGAAGCAGATTAAGCGCGGTTGCCAGCAGCCCGACCCATGCGGCCCGCGCGATGGGATGCAATTCGATGTCGGCGGCAGGGACGCCTGGGAACCGCAGCCATTCCACCAATCTCAAAATCAGTGGCGTGCCGAAGATCAGATCTCCGTGGGCTGCGACGCCCGGCACGGCTTTTGAGAGACCCAGACCCACCGCGAGCGGCGCCAGCAGCAGCGCAAAGCCGGCCAGCGGACCCGCGACTCCGATATCGAACAAAACGCGCTTTGACAGAATCGCCGAGCGGATACGAATGAATGCGCCCAGGGTGCCGATCAGCGTCGGGGCCGGAAGAAAAAACGGCAGGGTAACATCCACGCCATGTCGGCGCGCGACGATGTAATGCCCGAGCTCGTGCGCGAGCAGAATGCTCAACAAGGTGACGGAGAAAGGCAGGCCTGCCAGAAGATACCCGGGGTCGTGCCACATTTTGGAATAACCAAGCAGGTTTACTTCGAAGTCAAAAGGAATGCCAGAGGCGAACGTCCGCGCAAGGCCCGCGCCGACGACGGTCGTGCTTAGGAAAGTCGCCGCGAACAAAATCGCATGCAGCCAATAGCGCTGTCTCGGGCGCACCCGCTCGAGGGCGAACATCGATAGGCCGTCGCCCGGAGGCACGATCGGCGGGGTAAGCGAATAACCGTTGGTGGACACAACCAGCGACAGCTATTGAAGCGTCTGCAACTCCTTGCCGGGCTTGAATCGAACCGCTTTGCCCGGAGGTATGGCGACCTCCGCGCCCGTGCGCGGATTGCGCCCGATACCGGTCTTGCGCGGACGCACATTAAAGATACCGAAGCCGCGCAGTTCGATTCTCTCCCCTTTGCTGAGAGCCCGTTTCATGCTTTCGAAAACAGTCTCGACGGCCATCTCGGCTTTAGTCTTCGTGATGCCCGTTTTGTTGACGACTTCGTTAATAATGTCCAGCTTAATCAAGGTGGCGCGTCCTCCCCGTACGCTGACCGGACCTGTTAAACCTAATGATAGGATTAGGGTTATTTGAATGTCAAGCGTCCGCCACTGTTTCCGTCTGTTTGTTTACGGCACGTTGCGGAGGCGGTTTCGCAACCGCCACGCCCTGCTGCTCGCCCGCTCGTCGGAATTTATAGGATTAGGCCGCATTCGAGGCCGCCTGTATCGCCTCAGCCGCTATCCTGGCATTCGTTTGGATTCCGCCGAAAATACCTGGATTCCCGGAGAGGTTTACCGTTTCAAAAATCTGCGGTTCCTGACGGCGCTGGACCGATACGAAGGGCCGGAATTTGAACGAGTCATAGGAAAAGTAGCCCGCCCGGATGGCAGCCGTCTGACCTGCTGGATTTACCAGCTAACGGCGGAACCGAGTAACTAATTGCACAAGCTCGATGGGGCAGGATGCCATCCGGGATGCCATCCTGCGCGCGATTGCCAATCGCGCTGGCGAACATGTCCAAGCCCGCGCCCAGGATGGCAACCCGCCCGAATCGCTCACGGACGCTTCAAGAATCTGAAGTAGAAAGCCAAAAACACGAGGACAAACCCCGCGTTCACCATCAGCCGCAACCAGAATCGGTTCCTGAAGAACAGCACATCGACACGGCGACCACCGCAACCACGTAAACCACGGCAGCGATCTGTTTCGCGACGGATCTTTTCTAGCACGTTCGGCCGTAAGGGAGCGCATTGAAAGTCGCCTGTGCGTAAAGGTACGTCACGAGCACCCGCCAGGTAAAATTCCAGCGGGGACGACTCGGGGCGAGCCGTCACAAGTATCAGAAACTTTTGGCTGGGCCGATAATCCGTTAAGGCCGCGGATAGACTTGGTGCTTTTATGCCCCTGCTTCAGCATGGCTCCGGTTACAAAGGCGATCACAAGTTTGGCGGCGGGCGTCGTTGAAGTGTGACGGCGGTTCGACCCCGTTGGAGACCTGACCGGAATCGATGGAGTGAATGTGCTGACCGCGCAGACCCTCATCGCCGAATGCGGTCCCGACATGAGCCGCTGGGGGACCGAAGGGCACTTTGTCAGTTGGCTGAATCTGGCTCCGAACAACAAATCAGTGGAGGCAAAATCATCGGACGTGACCGACGCAAGGTAGTGAGCCGCGCCGGCTAAGCCCTTCGCAACCCGGCCAGCACACTGCTGCGCAGCCAAAGCTAGCTGGGCGCGCAATACCGGCGGCTGCGGTCCGCCCTCGGCGCCCCCAAGGCCATCAAAGCCATGGCCGGCAAGTTGGCTCGGATTGTATATCGCCTGCTCAGGTTCGGCCAGGAGTCCATCGACAAAGGCACGGAGTTCTATGAGCAGAAATACCGTAACTTGCAAATCCAGATCCTCAAAAAAAAAAGCCGCGAGACCCGGTTGCAAGTTATAGCATCTGCGTAGCTTCAGCGGTGGGTTTCTGGAGGAGCCTGCCGCGGACTGGAAACCCGCTTCACAGGTTGGCAACCTGCCCACTTGCACGGGCTACTTTCTCCGAGTAGCGGCGTCTCTAATAGCCTTCAAATGCGGCAAGTCATGGTCCTCCTCATGACAAGCCGCCTCGGTCAATTCAAACTTCTCGCGATTGAACGAAAGCGCGATGCTCCAGGGCCGCGTGTAAACCACCGGGTCGACAATGGTGGCCTCGTAATTAACTTTGCCGGAGCTCACTGGCGTGAATCGCTCCACCACGTGCTCGGCATAGCTCACAATTTCCCCGCCCTCGTTGAGCCAGGTCTTGCCGTTTAAGTTTGTCGTATCCACCACCAACGTGTCGCCATCCCAATGGCCAATTGAGTCGCCCTGCCACAACCGGATCGTGTCGGGAAGATGCTCGCGCCGGTTCAGCGCAATAATGCGCCATGAGACGCGCTCGTGCAAAAACACGATATAGTCCGGTGTCTGGATGACATGAAACGATGTCGGCACATACATCGACCGCGGCACTCCCGCTGGAAAGCAGTGCGCGGTCGGATCGTCGTAGCCGCGCTCTTGCCGGTTGCGGTCGATCTTTTCCCGAACGGCCCAGGGCTGCATGGGAAGCTTTCCGTCCGGCGGATCGACGATCACGCCTCGTCCGCCCGGCGTAAGATCGCTCCCGGCGCGCTTTTCAAGTCCATAATTCGCCCCGCCCGCATCGGGGACATAGAAGCCGTTTAGGTCCGGTTTTCCGTCAGCCGTGCGTCGAATATCGGAGGCCTTCGGCGAAGTTACTACAGCCCGCTGCACCGCGAAACCACCCATAGCCGCAGCTTGCGTGCCGTCCCCCGGATACCACGTCCTCGCCTCTCGCGTAAAGGCCCCGTTCGCCTCTTCCTTCTCCGCCTGGCAAACGTATTCGAAGAGCCGGTCCCGATCGACCCGCCTGTGGAAGGCAAGACGCATTGTCCACGGCTTCGTGAATACTTTCGAGTCCTCGATAGCCGCCTCGTACTGAATCGTATTGGCGTCTGTCATCCGGTATCGCTCCACAACATGCAGCGCATGGCTATGGAAATCGCCCGCCATATCGAACCAGGTTTTGTCGTTGCTGTTCGCGACATCCACCACCAGCGTGTCGCCGTCCCAGCGGCCGCGCGAATCGCCCATCCAGGAATCGACGTCCACCGGGTGCTTACTGCCGTTCGTGTATATCAACCGGTAATCCAGCGACCACTCGAATGTCATTGCAATCGCCTGCGGCGTTTGAAAAATCTGAAATGGAAAATCCAGGTACATGATGCGCGGAACGCCCGGAATAAAGCACTGATTCAGCGGATCGGCCTGGGCGCGGTTTTTGAAGTTCTCCGCCTTCTTCGCGGCCGCCCATGGCTGATACGGAATCCCGCCGCCGTCCGTCAACACCGACCGCCCCGCCAGCATGTTGAAGCCAGCCGGATGATCCTGCAAATCCGCCGCCGCCGTGCTGGATGCTTGCCAGATCCCTTCGAAATTGGGCTTGCCGTCGCGAGTGCGCGGTATCGAGGTTTGTGCCGAAGCGGTTGTGAATAAGATGATGCCGAATGTGACGACACGAAGAGTGCGCATAGTTCCCAGATTTAGCTTTGCCTGCATGTACCAAGCCGCCTGGCGCAGTTTCCTCTCCACCCGCCCAGCGCGGCTGGCAACCGCGCGCCGGATAGCATCCGACCCCAAACCGCTATTTCGCGTACAGCTTATCGAAGTACGACTTAAAGAACGCAAGCTGCTCCTCGGTCGGAGCCTGCGTCCCCTCCGGCGCCTTGCCGAATACCATCACGTTTTTGCCCGCACCGTCATACGGAGCCCACTTCTGCAGGCCCTTGCCATTCGGATCCGCGGCTGTTGCGAAATTGACCCAATAGGACGACATCGTGTCCGCGACCTCCCGGTCGGCATCGGTCCACGGGCGACTATTGTCCAAGTGATTGAACACGTACAGAATCTCGGAAACGTGCGTCGCGCTCCCATGCGGGCCGGGCGCAAACGTTCCGCCTTCTTTACCGTTCGTCGCCGGCGGACGCTGCTGCGTGAAGTAGTACACGTACGACTTCGTCTTCCCCTTCGATGCCAGCCGCGCCCAGCTCCGCATCACGAACGCCATCTCATCGCGGCCGGATAGAAACGCGGACTCACGCGCCTGCTCATCCGAGCCCGCCGGATACAGCTTTAGATATTGGTCCGCGAGATCGCCGTACTTTTTGCGAGCCTGCTGGATGAAATCATCCGCGCTGCGCGCGTTTCCGAACGATTCATCGCGATTCGATCCCGTGAGCACCGGCACATCAATCTGCTTGCCCGCCGAGAAGACCGCGCCCGGATCTTCAGGAATTAACCATCCGTCGACCACGGGACCGGACCCGCGTCCGCCCTTCAGGATCGCCTCAGAAGGCTTTGCTCGCAGCTCGGCCAGCGACTTCGCGCCGACCGTGTCGGCGAGCTTCGCGCCCGCCTGCTCGGCTTCCGCTAGAGTGTTGAGCCGCGCAACGGTAGCCGTAGACCAGGCGCTACTTTCGCCGATCGCGCGCTGAAACAGGCCTTTCGCTTTCGGCGTGACCATGAGGTTCGCGACCATTCCCGCTCCGGCGGATTCGCCAAAGATCGTGACCCGCTTCGGATCGCCGCCAAATTGCGCGATGTTCTTTTGAACCCATTCGAGCGCTGCAATCGCGTCCATCACTCCGAAATTCGCCGCGCCGCGCCGGTCGGACTCTTTCGTCAACTCGGGATAGGAGAAGAAACCCAATGCTCCCAAACGGTAATTCAGGGTCACGATGACCGCGCCCTTCTTGGCCAGCGCTTCCCCATCGTACATAGCTTGCGATCCCGAGCCCGTGTTATAACCGCCGCCGTAAATCCAAACCATCACCGGGCGTTTTTCGTTCGCCGATTTTGCGGCCGTCCAAACGTTCAGGTACAGGCAGTCCTCGCTCGAGCCATTGCCGTTTCCCTGCGTACACGTCGGCCCGAACGCGTCGGCCTTTCGCACGCCCTCCCAATGCGGCGCGGGCTGCGGCGCGCGCCAGCGCAGATCTCCTACGGGCGGAGCCGCAAACGGAATGCCTTTATAGATGCGCATGTCCGAAGTTGAACCGGCGCTGCCGGATACCATGCCGCTGTCGAGCTTAACCGCCAACGGATCGCTTTGCGCCGCGGAAGCTGCAACGGCTGCCACAAGAAAGACTACACCGGGAAAAAAACGAGATTGCATCAAGACCTCCTGTCTGAGCTGCAACGGAGTTAGTATACAAGAGGAAGCGGCATGGGGCCGGGCACAGCCCGAGTACGGCGCGTGGATCTTTTGTGCCGCGCGGATTTCCAAGGAGCGTTCATGATGCCTTTAATTCTCGAGCACCACACGCTTTTCGACATCAACCCGGAAGATATCGCGGGGCTAGCTCATCAATATTGGATAGAGCGCGAGCGCAATCGCACGCCCGGCACAGCAATGGATGACTGGTTGAGAGCCGAAGCCGAATTGATTCGCCGGCGAGAAGCCGCCATCGATGAGGCCGAACGGGAGTCGTTCCCGGCGAGCGATCCGCCCGCCTATTAAGCGTGGCCACATCATCGCAGTCCACCAAGCGGCCGTCTGCGCACGCGCGCCTAACCCAATATAATTAGTTCCCAGGAGAGTCAAACGCCTATGTCTCGATTCGCAGTTTCGCTCTTTTTAGCCGCCGCTCCAGCCTTACTAAGCCAAACCTCGGCCGATATACCTCAGCCGAAGAATTGGACGGCCGCCGAGGATCATCAGAACATGATGGATCAGCTCGGGATCAAAGCGCTTCGCCCGGGCCCTAGCGGCAATGAGAGCGCGCCGAATCACGCGAACTATGACGAGGCGACCGCGAATCCTTTTCCCAACCTGCCGGATGTCTTGACCCTGAAAAACGGCCAGAAGGTCACGACGCCGGAGATGTGGTGGAACCAGCGCCGGCCCGAGATCCTGGAGGATTTCGACCGCGAGGTATTGGGGCGCGTCCCGAAGAATGTACCCAAGGTGACCTGGTCCGTGACGCAGACGGTCGCCGATCAAACGATAGGTTCACGTGCAGTCACTGCAAAGCGGCTGGTGGGCCGCGCGGATAATTCGTCGTACCCACTTATCAATGTCGATATTCAGATGATCGTAGTCACACCTGCCGCAGCGAAGTCTCCCGTCCCGGTGATGATGATGTTTGGCGGAGGCAGGATGCCGGGAGAGCCTGCGCCCGCGGGCCGCGGCGGCGCGCCGCCGGCAGCCGGCAGCGACCCTCCGTCAACCGAGCAGCTCATCGCCGATGGTTGGGGCTACGCCTATATCAATCCCGCCAGCGTTCAGGCCGACAACGGCGCGGGGCTGACCAAAGGCATCGTTGGTCTGGTGAATCGCGGACAGCCTCGCAAACCGGATGACTGGGGCGCGCTTCGAGCCTGGGCTTGGGGGGCATCGCGCGGCCTTGATTATCTCGAAACCGATCCATCCATCAATGCCAAACAGGTCGGTATCGAGGGCGTGTCGCGATATGGAAAAGCGGCGCTTATTACCATGGCCTACGATACACGTTTCGCCGTGGTGCTCGTCGGTTCGTCCGGCGAAGGCGGCGTAAAGCTGCACCGGCGAAATTGGGGCGAGGCGGTCGAAAATCTCACCGCCACGGGCGAATACCACTGGATGGCCGGAAACTTCATGAAGTATGGCGCGTCGGAGGCTACGTTCGGGAGCAAGAACGCGGGCGATATTCCCGTGGATGCGCACGATCTGATCGCGCTCTGCGCTCCGAGACCGACATTTATCAGCTACGGCATTCCGGAAAAGGGCGATGCGAGGTGGCTGGATCATCAAGGCAGCTTTATGGCGGCGATCGCCGCGCAGCCAGTATTCAGGCTGTTGGGCGCCAAGGACCTGGGAAGGTCGGACGCTTACAAGACCGAGAAGATGCCCGCTGTGAACGTTAGCCTGCTCGATGGCCAGCTCGCGTGGCGGCAGCATGACGGCGGCCACACCGACGCGCCGAACTGGAAGTATTTCATCCCCTGGGCGGACAGATTGCTGAAACACCAGCCGCCCACGGCACAGTGATTTTATTCGCCCTATTGTTGTGCGCGGCGCGTGCGCTTTTTGCGCAGACAGCCGCGCCTGCGGACCAACCCGTCGCTCGAGCTGACGAAAACTCGCAGATTGCCCACCAGCAGCTTCTCGCAAAGACAACGCGCGGCCGGATCGACATCTACTTTGAAGGCGACTCCATTACCCGCCGCTGGGGCGCCACCGATTACCCGGAACTGCTCGCGAACTGGAATCGCAACTTCTTCGGGTGGAATGCCGCCGATTTCGGGTGGGGCGCGGACACCACGCAGAACATTTTGTGGCGGCTGAACAACGGCGAACTGGACGGGGTTCATCCAAAGGTAATCGTGCTGCTCGCAGGAACGAACAACATCGGCGCCGGCGCGCAAGCGGCCGACGTAACCGGCGGCATCGAAGCGATTCTGCACGCGATGCAGGCGAAGGCCCCCGAGGCTGTGATCATCCTCACGGCGATCTTCCCGCGCAACGACAAAATGGCGTTTATGCCCGTGATCGACCATGTCAACGCAAATTTAGCGAAGCTGGCGGATGCCCGAAAAATCCGCTATCTCAACATCAACGACAAACTGGCGAACCGCGACAGCGTATTGTTCGAGGGTATGATGAATGCCCGAGACAAACTGCATCCCACGGTCCAGGGTTACCAGGTCTGGGCGGACGCGCTAAAACCAATCTTTACCGAGTTGCTGGGCGCGCCCGCAAAAGAAGACTACGCCCCTCCGCCGACAGGCGAAGCATATTCTCATTGAAAGATGAGCCTGAAGGACGCTAAAAATGCCGCAGGCGATGCTCCTTTCGTTTTGATGATGGGAAAGCAATAGGAAGAGCTCGAGGCCGACCAACGGGAGGCAGGACAGAGCCAGTAGCGAGCCATTCCGG
>JAFAQY010000070.1 GCA_019261985.1 Bryobacterales bacterium
GGAATAAGCTTTGAAACCACGCGTCATGTTTGGGTTCTCCTGACCATCGGGACAAGCTGAAGCTTGTCCTACACCAAACCCGTAAGCCTGCCGGTGCTGTCGCCGATGGAATCCTGGTGGATTCCGTACATATCGAGGACGCTCAGCAACAGGTTGCCGCTGGTGATGGTCTTGGTGTCGTAATGCAGGTGACGTCCCCCTTTAAGCTGCCCATTCGCGCCACCGATCAAGATATGGGGCACATCATAGTGCAGGTGCTGGTTGGAGTCGCCCATATTGGTGCCGTAGAGCACGAGCGAATGATCCAGCAGCGTGCCGTCACCGTCCGGCGTCTTCTTAAGCTTGTCGATGAAATACGAGAGGCACTGCACGTGATAGCGATTAATCTTGGAGTAATCGGCAATGCGCTCCGGGTTCTCGGCGTGATGCGAGGCGCCGTGGAAGCCGCTGTTGGAGCCGCTTTCGGGATACCGGCGCGCGGTCAAATCGCGCGCAAACAGCACCGATGACACGCGCGTAATGTCGGCCTTGAACGCGAGATGCTGCAAATCGAAGTGCAGCTTCACGTGCTCGTCGAACGATTCCGGAACGCCCGCGGGAACCGTGACGCCTTCGGTCGAAACGGTGCCGGAAGCTTTTTTAGCAATGTCGAGACGGCGCTCCAGCTCGCGGATGTCGTCGGCGTATTCGTCGAGCTTCTCCCTGTCGTTCGCGGGCAGATCTTTCTTGAACCGTGTCAGGCTCTGGGTGACGGAATCGAGAATGCTGCGGTCCTGCTCCCGGCGAAGCTTACGCTCACCCTCATTGCTGCCATCGCCGAAGAGTTTTTCAAAGATGACTTGCGGGTTCAGCTCCATCGGCAAAGGTTGGGTCGGTGAAGTCCAGGAAATCGAATTGGTATAGGCGCAGCTATAACCCTCGCCGCAGTTGCTGGAATTCGCGCCGGGGTCTTCCAAGCCGAATTGCAGTGATGGAAGCAGCGTATCCTGCCCGATTTTTTGCGCAATGAGTTGATCGATGGTTGTGCCGTCGTAGATATCGGCGCCGGTGGTTTTCTTGGGCTTGTTAGCGCAAAGAAAGGCGGCGGCAACCCAGTGATCCGCGCCCGTGACTCCGGGAGGCGGCTCGGCCGATTTTGACCATAGGCCGCTGAGGATGACGGTTTTATCATGGAACGGCTCAAGCGACTTCATGATGAACGGGTATTCGTAGTGAGCGGCGCCAGCGGCGGATTTGGGTTCGCCCGGCCCTCCGCCTTCAGGAATCCACCAGCCGGGGGCCATTCCGTGCGGAACGAAAATCGCGGTGAAGCGCGGCTTCGGCGCCGCGGCGGTTTTAGCTAAGGGCGTTTGCGCCGGAACCATGGAATCCAGCAAAGGCAGCGCAATCGCTACGCCGGCTCCTTTGAGGACAGCACGTCGCGAGATGTGCTTTTTAGTGATGAACATACTGCGCTCTCCTGACAATAACCATTTTAATTGTTTGGGCCTGGTCCCCGCCACTGCTGATTGGCGGCAACCTTCTGATTTTCCTGAGGGTTCGAGGTCATTTGAACCTTCATATTGGTCTGGAACGGCTCGCTTTTCACGATGCCCAGAACGAACGAAGAAAACTTGTAATTGTTCTTTTCCGCCTCATGCACGATCTGGCGCATAAGAGGCATGTCATAGTATTCGGTGCCACGGCCAAGCGCGTAAATCATCAGCTTATCGGTAAGCACGCGAACGAATTGCGGCGAGTAGCGGACCAGCGCATCTCGCAGGCCCTTTAGGCCGTCCATTTTGGTTCCGTCCACCAGAGCGCCTTTTGCATCCACCGGATCTTTCCCGTCCATGGTGCGCCACTGGCCGATTGCGTCGAAGTTTTCGAGGGCGAAACCGATTGGGTCCATGATCTTATGGCAGCTAAAGCAAGGCTCGGTGGCGCGGTGCATTTCCATCTGCTGCCGCATGGAGGGCGGCGCGGAGCCGTGAGTGGCTTCGCTGGCGACCAGCTTAATGACGACGCCGGGCGGCGGGTCGGGCGGGCTAACGCCCAGGAAGATCTGCATCACAGCTTTTCCGCGGCCCACCGGAGACGTGCGGTTCGGCTGCGCGGATATAGTTAGCAGGCTGGCCTTGCCGAGAAGGCCGCGGCGCATATCGAATTCGGGTGCCAACTGCACCTTGCGGAAGTTGCTGCCATAGATTCCCGGGATGCCGTAGTGCTTCGCCAGACGCTCATTCAAGAACGTATAGTTGCCATCCAGCAGCTCGGTAACGGGCCGATCCTCATGCACAATGCTGTCGACGAACATCTCTGTTTCCTTGCGCATGGCTTCGCGCAGGTTGTCATCGAAATCCGGGAACAGAGCCGTTACGGGGCTAACGGTCGGCAGCGCTCGCAGGCTGAGCCACTGGCCGGCGAAGTTCAACACGAGCTGATCGGATTTCGAATCGGCGAGCATGCGCTTCACCTGCTGCTCCAGCACTGCCGGGTCATGCAGCCGGTTCTGCGCCGCGAGGTTTAGCAGTTCGTCGTCGGGAATGCTGCTCCATAAGAAGAACGAGAGGCGCGAGGCGAGCTCGACGTCGGTGATGCGGTATTTCGTGCCTGGTTTTAAGTTGGCCGGCTCGGCTTCCTTGCGGAAGACAAACTCGAGATCGGCGAGAATTCGCCGAAGCGCCATCTCGACGCCATGTTCGAAATCGCCGCCCTGATTGCGGCCCTGTTGATAAAAGCTCATCAGGGTTTCGGTGTCTTGAGCGGTAATCGGTCTCCGGAAGGCTCTACGGGCTAAGGTCGTGACGATCTGGCGGGCGCAGGTCTGTTCCTGGCTGGGGTTCGCGGGCCGGCAGACGAAGATTCGCTTGCGCGAAGCGGTGTCGCTCGCGCCTTTGGCGTTTTCCGGACCTTCAATCGTCAGCTTGCCTACGTGTGGAAAGAAAGTATAGCCGGGAAGACCGCCGGTTTCAATGGTGCTGCGCAGGAAATGCTCGTCGAGGTCGTTGCCGGGGGCGTAATTGGTAGCCAGGAAGGTAACGCCAATTTTGTGGACACCTGCCTTAACAGGCACCTTCACGTCTTTCGATCCGGCGTGAACGGCAGCGCCGCGGCCGATTTCGGAATCCCAGTCATAGAGCTTGATGCGCTCGCCATCGATGAGCAGCTCAAGCTTCTCGCCGCGAATCTCACCGAAAGCGGTGTTGTTATCCATGTTGCCCTTGTTGACGGGGAAAACCTTGAACGCATATTCGCCATCAGCGGGAAATTCGTATTCGACCAACATGCCTCCGCGCGTGCCGAAGGGCATGCCCTCGATGTGATAGTCCTGCGACGTGTCTTCGGGAACGCGGAAGGATGCCTCGGTAGCGCTGTTCACGTCGCCGATGGCCAAGCGGCTGATCTTGCTGGCGGCCGCGGTGTAGCCCTCGATCAAAGCGGGCGAAAGCGATAGCCCGGCCGCGACGTTATCAAAGCCGCGTGTGGAATCGTCGGAGGGAAGATACTTCGAAGCGTCGATAGGGAGCGCAAGCAGGTCGCGGACGGCGTTCTGATACTCGGTGCGGTTCAGGCGGTGCAGACCGGGGGGCGGATAGTTCGCCACCGCATGCTTGTCGAGCTCGTTCTCGAGGAAGACGATCATCGATTCGAAGGTGGCTCGCTCGGGACGGGGGAGGCCTGAGGGCGGCATCATACCGGCCCGGACTTTGTGAACGACCATTTCCCAGATCTCCGGGTTTTTGGCTACGTTCGCGGGATCGACTTGATCGAGCTTCAGCCCCTTCGGGGCGGATTGCCCCTTATGACAGACCACGCAGTAGTAATCGAGCATCGCGCGTTCTTGGGCGGCATTGGCAACCGTGGTTATAGGTGGAGGTGGATTTTTTGACCCAGCGCCTGGCGCGGGGGGCGGGGCTTGGGTGACCGTGAGGTCGGCCTTGGCGCCTTGGTTGATCCAATCGACGATGAGGGCGATTTGCTCTTTGTTGAGCGCGCCATCGGGCGGCATCTGGCGACCGGAGGTGTCGGTAATCCGCTGAGCCAGCAGGCTTTGCTTTGCATCACCAGGGACAATCACCTTGCGGCTGGCGCTGCCTTTGAGCACATTCGCGGCGGTATCCAACTGCAAGCCGGCGGGAGCGCGGTCGCCGCGATGGCATCCGATGCAGCTATCCCAAAAAATGGGCTGTACATCGCGTTGAAAATCAACCAGATGTTGGGCCGGGAGCGGCATGGCTAGCCCGGCAATACTTAAGACGAAAATGACGCCGTTTGTTCGCATCTGACTCAGCCTTTACAAGCAGTTACAGCCGTTACACTTTCAAAGATACGCCACTTAAAGATGGCGATGCAAGCCAGTCTGGAAGTTACTTCAAGGCGGGAACCCACAGCCCTCCAGGGATCGCCACGGTGGTTTGGATGCTACCCGGACAAGGGCGGATGCCGAAGCGATCACGGTGCTTGGACGGATGGGGGTGAGGGAATGATCCGTGAAATCGCGATCGGTGGGGGTGGTTGCAAGGTTGACAAAATAGTGGGGTTGTTCTCCGGTGGGTTCGTTTGGTAGCGGCGGTTGTGAGGGGCCGGCGTTGAGGTCACGTGGAGGATGTGAGGGGCGGGCTTTCGCGTGTTTCATCAGTGTGTTGACGAGCATGTTAAGACGCGGGCGGCCGGTGCGGCGGCATTGCGGCGGATTCGAGTTGAGCGGTCATACGTGGATTGGCCGATTGGCAATCGGCCGCAGGTTTGGCAACCTGCCCCACGATTGCTTCAGTAATTCTGCTGCAGTAATTCTCTGCAGTAATTCTCTGCAGTAATTCTGCTGCAGTAATTCTGCTGCAGTAATTCAGAAAAAAGGATTAGGTTACTTGGAATGTGGCTGATTTGAAAAGGGCAAATTCAGCTTTGGAGTTTTAGATCGCACGAGTCCGGCCGGGCTATTTATTATCTTCGTACTCTTCCATCCACACCGTCTGAATCCGTTCCAGCTTCGCTTCATTCGACTTCATCGGGTCGTCGTCGAAGCCGTCTAATTCCGTGATCCATTTGTGGAGGTCGGTGAACCGGATGGTGGCGGGGTCGATGTCCGGGAACTTATCGTAGAGCGCCACGCCAATGTCATCCAGCGTATTCCAGGTCAACTTGTCAGGCATCGATTTTCGTCCCCTTTAAAGCGGCTCCAACAGCGCTGTTCATGATGATCTCCGCCAGTTTCTGCGTGGCGACATCAAGTTGATCGATTTTCGCGCGGATCAGCTCGTGGTTGTCGCTGTGATAGACCACCAGGAGCTCATTGATCGCCGTGTCGATGGCGGAGCGTTCCTCATCCGTCAAATCGAGATAACCAGGCTCCTTGCGAGCGCGCTCGGTGGCGGCGAGTACCGCATCGGCTTCCACCTGCGCCTCGCGTACTTGGCGGGCGGCGAAATCCTGTTCGGCTTTTTCGACCGATTCGAGGATCATCGCCTCAACCTGTCCTTCGGTCAGACCGTAGGAAGGCTTCACATCCACGCTGTGTTCCGTACCTGTGCGCTGATCGCGGGCGGTGACATTCAAAATCCCATTGGCGTCGATCAGAAACCGCACCTCGATGCGCGCCATTCCGGCGGGCATAGGCGCGATACCTTTCAGATCGAATCGAGCGAGGCTACGGCAATCCTTTACAAGCTCGCGCTCGCCTTGAACCACATGGATCAAAACGTTCGTCTGCCCGTCCACGCCGGTGGTGAAGACTTCGGTTGCGGAGGCCGGAATGGTCGAGTTTCGAAGAATCAATTTAGAGGTCAGTCCGCCCATGGTTTCGATCCCGAGCGATAACGGAGTGACATCGAGCAACAGAGCATCCTGCACATCTCCGGCGAGAATTCCGGCCTGCACCGCGGCGCCCAACGCCACCACTTCGTCGGGATTCAGCTCGGTGTGCGGCCTGGCTCGAAATAGCTTCTCGACCTCTGAGCGCACCAGCGGAATGCGCGTCGATCCTCCGACCAGCACAACCTCATCGATCTCTTCCACGGCGATTTTCGCGTCTTGGAGGCAGGCGCGGCACGGCCGCAGAGTACGATCGATGACCGGCCGGATCAGCCTGTCAAACACGTCGATCGTAAGGGTGCGCTGATAACGGCGGCCTCTATATTCGAGGTCGATTGAGGCTTCCGGAACGAAGGAAAGCTGCTCTTTCGCCTTGATAACCGCGCGGCGCAGGAGCTGAACCGCGGTGCTGTCGGCCGAAATATCTTCGTCCCATTCCGCGCGGATGTCTTCCAGCGCAACTTGCATCAGCAGATGATCGATATCGTCTCCGCCCAGGTGCGTATCGCCGTTGGTGGCAAGCACCTCGAAGATGCCCTCCTGGAGGCGCAAAATCGAGATATCGAACGTGCCCCCGCCCAGATCGTAGACGGCGACGATTCCCTGTTTGCGTTTGTCGAGGCCGTAAGCGAGCGCCGCCGCGGTAGGCTCATTCACCAGCCGCAACACATCGAGCCCGGCGATGCGTCCCGCATCTTTCGTGGCTTGCCGCTGCGCATCGTTGAAATACGCGGGAACGGTGATGACTGCCTGCGTCACCGGCCCGCCGAGCGCGTTTTCGGCATCGAGCTTAAGTTTTCGCAGCACATGCGCGGAAACCTCCGGAGGCGTCATTACGACGCCGCCGAGCCGCAGCCGCAGCACCGACTCGCTGCCCTCCGCGATCCGGAAGGGAAACAACTTCAGCTCATTTTGTATATCCGCGAGACCGCGGCCCATTAGCCGCTTCACCGAATAAACGGTGCGCTCGGGTTGCGTGACCAGAGCATCGCGCGCTTTCGCGCCGGCAATCGCGTCGCCGGAAGCGGTGACGGAAACCACGCTGGGGACGATGCCTGAAAGAATCCGCGGGCCGGTCAGGTCCATCACGGCCACCAGGCTATTGGTAGTGCCGAGGTCGATGCCTACAATTTTCGACTGCGGTTTGGTGTCGCCGAAATCAATTTGCAATGTGGACATATCAGCGCACAGGCCCCGGCGCGGGGGAGGGCCCTCCTAGACTGTCTGTTTCCCCGCCGCGCCGGGGTGGGTTGTGCGCGTCACGAGAGAGTTCTTTGTCGACGTCCCGAACAAGATTCGAAATGTAGCGGCGGCGGCTCAAACAATCGTTTATTTCCCGAAGCGTGGCGCGGTCGCCGCGTGAGTCGTAGCTTTCGAAGAGGGCGTGAAGACTCGCGTCGGTTTGGGTGAGCATGCCGGCGAATACTTCGCGGCTGGCCGTCAGTTGCGAGGGATCGCCTCCATCGCGTACGGCGTCCAGGATCATGTTCAACTCAAATACCTCTTCCAAAAGCTCCGGCGGAGCCTCTTTCGATAACTCGATTTGGTTTTGCTTAAGGAAATATTCCGCCCGCGAAATCGGGTCCCGCAATGTGCGAAACGCGTCGTTCAGCAGAGCAGTGGTATCCAGCGCCTGCTGCTGCTGCGCCGGTTCGGCGCGGCTAAACCGATCGGGATGCCATTGCCGGCTGCGTTCGTAGAACCGCTTTTTCAGATCGTCGAGGCCAAGCGCCAGCTGGGGCTTCAACCCGAGGGCTTCGTAATACTGCATTAGAGTTTGGCGGAAGCCCGCAACCTAGGCTTCAGCCGACGGAACCTGGGCTGAAGCCCAGGTTGCAAGCTAAAGCTTGCTCCACCGGTCATGCCGAGAATGAAGTGCCGCAACCGCAGCTCTTCTTGGCATGGGGGTTGTCGAAGACGAAGCCCGAGTGGATCAGCGAATCCTTCCAATCCAGCGTCATTCCGTCGAGAAAGATCATGCTCTTCGGATCGATGTACACCTGCACATCGTCGAAGTTCAGGACTTTGTCCGTCGGGCGCGGCTTGGGATCGAACTTAAAGAGATAACTCAACCCCGAACAGCCCCCGCCAAGCACGCCCAGGCGCAATCCGCCGTGGCCGTGGACGCCCTCGCGTTTGAAGGCCTCGCGGATCTTGTCGACCGCCTTGGGAGTAACGGAGACCATTATGCGTTGGTGGAAACCTGTGGACGGGATTCGGATTTCTTCTTGTAATCGCCAATTGCCGCCCGGATCGCATCCTCGGCCAGCACGCTGCAGTGAATTTTCACCGGCGGCAGGCTAAGCTCGTTGACGATATCGGTATTCTTGATTTCGAGCGCTTCGTCAACGGTCTTGCCGCGCAGCCATTCGGTGGCGAGCGAAGAGCTTGCGATCGCGCTGCCGCAGCCGAAGGTCTTGAACTTGGCGTCTTCGATGACTCCCGTGTCGGGATTCACCTTCACCTGAAGCTTCATCACGTCGCCGCACTCCGGCGCGCCTACCATGCCCGTGCCGACGTTCGGGTCGCTCTTGTCGAGCGAGCCGACATTCCGGGGATGATTGTAATGATCCAGTACTTTGTTGGAATAAGCCATATTTCTCTCCGTCCCTCAAGATGGACAAGCTGAAGCTTGTCCTACTAATGCGCGGTCCATTGGACCTTCGTCAGATCGATTCCTTCCTGATGCATTTCGTAGAGCGGCGAAAGCTCGCGCAGCTTCTTCACCACGTCCACAACCTTGGCCGCCACGTAATCGACTTCTTCTTCGGTATTGAACCGGCCCAACCCGAAGCGGATGGATGAATGCGCCAGATCGTCGCCCGCGCCTAGCGCCTTCAACACATAGCTGGGCTCGAGCGTCGCCGATGTGCAGGCAGAGCCGCTGGAAACCGCGACATCGTTGATGCCCATCAGCAAGCTCTCGCCTTCCACGTAAGCGAAGCTGATGTTCAAATTATTCGGCAGGCGGTGCTCCATCGTCCCGTTGATATAGACTTCATCGAGACCCGCCAACAAACGGTCCTTGAGCGTGTCGCGTAAATAGGCCAGGCGCTTCGACTCCTCCGGCATTTCCTTCTGAGCAAGCTCGCACGCAGCGCCGAGGCCGGCGATTCCAGGAACATTCAAGGTTCCCGAACGCATGCCGCGCTCATGCCCGCCGCCATCGATCTGCGCCGTCAGCTGCACGCGCGGGTTCCTGCGCCGGACATACAGCGCGCCGACGCCTTTCGGGCCGTACATCTTATGCGCGCTGATCGACAGGATATCGATGTTGTTCTTGTTCACATCTACGGGAACCTTGCCGACCGCTTGCGTCGCGTCGGTGTGAAATAGCACGCCCCGCTCACGAGCCATCTTGCCGATCTCCGCGATGGGCTGCAGCACGCCGATTTCATTGTTGGCGTACATGATAGTGATCAGAATGGTTTTGTCCGTGATCGCGTTCCGGAGCTGATCGAGATCGACCAAACCGTTTTGCTGTACCGGCAGATACGTCACGCGGAGGCCATCCTTCTCCAGGCGTTTGCAGGTATCGAGCACGGCTTTGTGCTCGGTGGCGGCCGTGATGATGTGATTGCCCTTCTCGGCATACATCTCCGCCACGCCCTTGATCGCCAGATTGTTCGATTCGGTGGCTCCGCTGGTAAAGACGATCTCTTTCGCGGTCGCGCCGATAATCGAAGCGATCTGTTTACGCGCTTTTTCCACCGCCTCTTCGGCCTCCCATCCGAAACTATGGTTCCGGCTGGCCGAATTCCCGAAGGTTGCCGTGAAATAGGGCATCATCGCCTGCAATACGCGCGGATCCACCGGCGTGGTGGCGTGGTTATCCATGTAGATGGGTAGTTTCATCGCGGTTGAGACTCCAGTGGGGACACTGACGAGCTAGACAAATTTTGGATGCTGGATACCATTGCCTGGATGCCCGGGAACTGCAGATCGTCTTCCGCCATATCGGCGATGGTGATCCCGTTGAGCAGCCGCAAAATCCCCTCGTGGACTTTGCGCAGCGGCTCCCTGACCGGGCATAGAGAACTTTGGGTGCACTCCTTCGGTCCGTCGTGCTCGGTGAAACAATGCGTAAGGATGATGGGACCGTCAATGGTGCGGATCACCTCAAGCGAACTGATATCGCCTGCGTCCCGCCCGAGGCGGTAGCCGCCGTTCGTTCCCTGCTCGGAAACCAGGATCCCAGCCCGGGTCAGCTTCTGCAAAACCTTGGAAAGCAAGGGCAAAGGGATACGATAGGCATCCGCGATGTCTTTGGCGGACGCACTCCCACGTTCTCCTCGCCCGGCGGCCAAGTGGCACAGAGCGATGAGTCCATAATCGGCTTTCTTCGTCAGCTTCAGCATTGGGCAATCTAGGACCGAAACAGTCTTGTCGGACCGGAATGGTCCTAGATCTAGGGTACACCCCAGCGCAATGGCCTGTCAATTAAACCGCAGTCTGTCGAAAACGACGCTCGGACTCAGTAGGGCATTTGCCTGTTGGTGAATTTGCGGCCGATCTGGGCTGCCTGCTCATTGGCGGGCCCGACCATCACGCCTTCCTTAATCATGTCGACGACGTTGCCGGGGTTCATTGAATTCAGGAAAAAAATCTTGTTCGCCTTGCAAGCGGCGAACACCTTGGCGCGGGCAGCCTGCATGCGGGCATCTTTCTCCGGGTTCGGCCCGCGCACGCCGAGCGAGAGCGCCATGTCTCCGGGACCCCATTCGGCGAAACCGATGCCGGGCGTCTTCAGGTTTTCCTCCGCATTTGCGAGAGCATACTTGTCCTCAAGCTTTACACCCAGCAGAAGCTCGCCATTCGGATTCAGCGGCCAGGCGTCGGCCTTGTCCAGATATTCGTCTTGCGAAACACCCCAGATTTGCGCCGCGGTAGGCGCGCCATGCACGCCCCGGCGGCCTTCTCCGATTCCATGATCCACGCCCTGTTTATGGATGGGCAGCCGTACCGCTTCCACAAAAGCGCGGATCGCGCCCGGCGTATCGGCATGCGTGAGCATAATACCGTGAACGCCGGTGGCGAGCACCTGCGCGAACATCCACGCGTTGGCGTGGACCGCGGCCTCATCGGTCCCGTTCACCGGAACATTCACGATCACCGCTGGGGTACGGTGCCCGCTCTTCGTCGGACCGCCGGCAACCAGTCCCTTCATATACTCGGCGAGGCCCTGCACGTCGAAGGGCGCGTGTTCCATGTCGTAGCTGATGTAGTCGGCGTAAGTCTGCGCGTCCTTTTTGCCTTGCTCGAAACTGCCGGTGGTCCCCGAATGGGAGCCGGTGTAATACACGGGCTGGCCTTGCTCCAGCAGCTCAATCGCGCGGTTGATATGTTTCGGCTTTGGTTGCGCCAGCGCGGGCGCGATCCCCAAAATCAAACATGCAAAGGCAGCGATCACCAATAGATTGTGTTTTAACCCGGTCATGTGTTGTTCTCCTCATTCAATAAAGCTGCGGACAATAACGCTGCGGCGAGCGGCAAATGGCAACTCTGTCGCAATCTACACCTCAGGGTTGCTCGGGTCAAGAGGGATCGGGCGCCGCTCGCGGTAACCGCACGGCGCACTGGGTCGTTTCGCTTAAATCCGTACAGCGGCATCCTCAAAGCTCGATTTTCGGCGATCAAGGAACGGATGCGCTGCACGCGGGATCTATACCTTGTTCGCACGGCATAGAAATTCATCTGGAGGTGGTGACTTGGCTGAACAACTTGCATTTCCAAATCATGCGAATGTGGGCATAGCCGAGCGGATCGCGTCCGCCGCCGCAGGCTCGCTTTTGGTCGCTTGGGGTCTCCGCAAGCACTCGGTAGGCCGCATTGCCGGTGCGATCCTTGGCGCGGACCTTATCTATCGCGGCCTGAGCGGGCAATGCAAACTTTACAGTGCGCTACGGGTGAGTACAGCGCGCAAGGCGAAGAGCGGCTCGCAAGTTAGTCCCTCCGCGCCCGTGATCGAACGCAGCATCACGATCGGAAAATCGCCGGAAGAGTTGTTCGAGTTCTGGCGCGAGCCGGAGAATCTTTCCCGGATTATGGCGCACTTCGCCGAGGTCACGCCCGTAACTGAGGGGTTCTCGCATTGGAAGGTTCGCGGCCCGCTGCGGCAGGTATTCGAATGGGACAGCAGCATCACGTCCGAGCAGCCAGGGCGCATGCTGGCGTGGGAAAGCTTGCCGGGCGCGTCGCTTCCCAACCGGGGAGAAGTCAGCTTCCGGCCTGGGAATGGCTTTGGAACAGAAGTCAACTTACGAATGCAATTCGAACCGCCATTAGGCGCGCTCGGCGCCGGCTTAGCGAAAACCATGCAAAAAGTTCCAAGGGCGGTGGCGGGCAAGGCTTTGCGGCGCTTCAAAAGCCTGGTCGAAACGGGCGAGATCCCGACCCTGGAACATAACCCCTCCGGACGCGGATCGTCCGATTTGTTCTAACGAGGAGACAGAGCATGAAAGCCCTTTGTTGGAATGGCGTACACGACCTGCGCGTGGAGACTGTGCCCGACCCCGGCATCGTCAATCAACACGACGCAATTATCCGCGTGACCATGTCGACGACGTGCGGGTCCGACCTTCACTTCATCGATGGATACATACCGACCATGCGCGCGGGTGACGTGATCGGCCACGAATTTATGGGCGAAATCGTCGAGACCGGCCGAGACATTAATAAGCTCAAGAAGGGCGACCGCGTCGTGGTGCCGTCTTTCATCTGTTGCGGCCAGTGCTGGTTTTGCAAGCACGACCTTTGGTCGCTTTGCGACAACACGAACCCGAATGCGGAGATGCAGTCCACGGCGCTCGGGTATCCCACGGCCGGAATTTACGGCTACACGCACGCGTTTGGCGGATATGCGGGATGCCACGCTCAATTCGTGCGCGTTCCGCACGCCGATGTGGATTGCTTCCCGGTCCCGCCGGGCCTCCGCGATGAGCAAGTCGTATTTCTTTCCGATGCGGCGCCGACCGGATATATGGGCGCGGAGTTCTGCAACATCCACGCGGGCGATACGGTGGCGGTATGGGGCTGCGGGGGAGTTGGGCTGATGGCTCAAAAGAGCGCGTTTTTGCTGGGAGCGCGCCGCGTGATCGGGATCGATCGCTATCCTGAGCGCCTGCAAGCAGCCCGAGAAAACGTCGGGTCTGAAACGATCAATTACGAGGAAGTGGATAGCGTGCTCAATGTGCTTCAGGACATCACCGGAGGCCGGGGTCCGGATTCGTGTATCGACGCTGTCGGCATGGAGGCGCACGGGACCGGCCTGCAATACAGGTATGATCGCGCCAAGCAGGCTTTGAGAATGCACACGGACCGAGGCGACGCGTTGCGCGAGGCGATCATGGCCTGCCGCAAGGGCGGAACGCTTTCGATTCTAGGCGTGTACGGCGTCATGGATAAGTTCCCTGTCGGCGTCATGATGAATAAAGGCCTGACCGTTCGGACCGCTCAACAGCACGGGCAGAAATACCTGCCACGCCTGCTTGAGCACACGCTCAACGGTGAGTTGGACGCGTCTTTTCTCGCGACGCACCATTTTTCACTCGAAGACGCTCCGCGCGGGTATGACATTTTCCAAAATAAGGCTAACGGG
>JAFAQY010000008.1 GCA_019261985.1 Bryobacterales bacterium
AAGCCCAAATATATTGTTACGGAACCATGGGTCGGTTACCGGTTTATAGATCCCGCCGACGAGAATGGGATTCGCGCTCCTTCAGAGCCGGCGCAGCCGTCACAACTCTAGCTCGTCTTGAATCAGCATCTCTCGCGAAGTGAAAACCTGCCAAATCATCAGGCGGCCGATCTGCGCCCAAAAGCCTACGTAGCTGTTTTTCTTCGTGATCTCGACTGAGCGGCGGAACAAATACATAATGTCCGCTGTTTGATCGTTCTTCGCGACACCATAAACGACGATCCGGTAATACTCGCCGTCAGCTTCCAGAAATGCTTCCTCATTGCCCAACTTGGCATTCCGCGCCGCGCACGGGAGGAGCTTCCCATCGTCAACATGTTCTCACGGCGGCCGAAGTCCCCGTGGCCGTTCGGTTAAAGGCGGCTTTGGCAGTTCTCCACAGCATGGGAACACTACAGCCCGAGCCGATCGGCAAGATAGACCCTGAGGCGATAGAGTCCGATTTGTCGGACGATTCGATTAGAATTTTGCCACTTTTTTCCCTAGGCCGATAAAGCATCGCCCTTGCAACTTATTGGAATTACGAATTCTACTGCGAGAACCACCCATCAGGACGGAGCAAACAGATAGGAGCAGCCCAATGCCCGGGATACGCCCTTGCGGCAACACAAACGGCAACGAGCAAACCGCTTGCAGGTCTTGCGGGGCCGGATTTCCGATATGCGACCTATTCATCATGCGGAAGCCGGCTTCGCGACATGCAAGAGGCCGCTCAGTTCTGCACACGTCGTGCCGACGCCTTGGTCGTGTCTTGCTCCACATAATCTTACGCCTGGGAATAGGAAGTCTGATCTATATCCTCTGGCGCACCCCAACGCTGAGAGTGTTCAGGTGGTTCGATACCTTGGGAATCACGTGGTGGATTTTACGCCTTCGGCAGTTTTTTGCTCCGTGTCGGGCGTTTGTTCCCGCGTGGGCATTATTCAGCTTGCCCGTGGCGCTCTGGATGTATGCCATGGTCGCCTGGTTTCAGATGGCGCTGTCGGGAAGTGACAGGCTGATCCGGTGGATTTGGCTGTCCATAGCCCTTACTTTGGGTGTTGGAAGTGAACTGGGCCAGTTGTGCCGCCTTGTTCCAGGGACGTTTGACGGAAGAGACGTTGCTTTCTACCTTGCTGGATGGATTGCGGCAATAGTTTGCACTCCGAAGAAGGAAATCCCAGAATGAAACCCAACCTCATCTGCCTATCGGGGCTTGTAATAATGCTCCTGTTGGCTGGCGGGAGCGATGACACGGGAACGAGCGTGCGCCCGGCATCTTCGCCTACCGCTCCATCCCTGGAATCACCGCATGAAAAGCGCCTTGCCGACCTGCGCAAAAAACGAGAGGACCTGGGATTGAGGGTGGCCATGGCGCGTGAGGATGCGCGGCTCGTTGTTGGTGAGGTTAGGAAGCTGAGCTTGGAACCATTCCCAGATCCCGACGAGCGCAGATTTCTGATGGTCAAAATGGACGAAGAGGAAAAGCGCATTGCCGAACTGGAGCCAGAGCTAAAGCTCATCGACGCTGAAATTCAAAAGGAAGAGCAAAACCAACTCACAGAGAACACATCACTAGCGGACGCCTCCAGAGAACCTACGACGCCACAAACGTTAAACGCAGATGAAATCCGGAGATTAACGAAGCAGCGGCAATACGACTCCGAGCTTATCGCGGCGGTGAATGGCATCTTAAGCGGCTCGTCTGCCCCCGATCGCGCTGAAATTTATTGCGGCTTCACTGTTGACCAAACGGAGGCCCTCGCTGGTCCTGACCACCGCGACACACAGGTTCAGGACTTCGATCACCGCGCAAGAATCGAGAACTGCAAGGCAGCAGTGCTGATCGGCTACCAAGGCATGCCTAGCCCCGAAGAGTTTCGTTCAAAGGCTGACAAGGCTCAAGAGGATCTAAGAGAGATTGACGCAAAGCTTGGTTCGCAATATTCTCTATCGTCGTCTCCGGTTGGATCCCCAGCAAGAGACTACCTCAAAAGTGGCTACGCGAAAAGGCAGGGGCGACCCTGACGGGGCCATCGCGGATTTCACCAGAGCCATCGAACTCAGACCGGATTATGCTGAAGCCTACTACTTTCGCGGCCTTGCAAAGCGGGCGAAAGGCGATAAAGACGGGGCCGTTGCGGATTTCATGAAAGCCATCGGGCTTAAGCCGGACTATGCGGAGGCCAAGGCGCAGCTGAGGACTGTTGCTGGCAATCCTGCGCGGTAGGCTAGTGGCCTTTGCGCGCGGCAACAGTGGCGGCGGAAGCCTTCTTCGCGCGATCGGCGCGTTAATGGCGGCAAAAGGCGATCGCAGCAATCACCCTACACCCAATCACCGAAAATTCGGAGGTGGTCCCTGTGAAAGTCCCTGTAGTCGGCGGGTCCCATCCAATTCAGTAACTCACAACTTATTGAAGGAATTGGTGGGCCCTGTAGGATTTGAACCTACGACCAACGGATTATGAGTCCGCTGCACTAACCGCTGTGCTAAGGGCCCGTGTTAGCTGCTTCGCTCGTCCAACATAGTAACAAAGACAGGCCAACCCTCAAATCTGCCTGCGGCGGAGCGGAAGTAAGGTCAGTCGGGCGGGGTAGGAAGGCGGGCGGACTTATCGTCCGCCCGTGCTCAACTGTATTAACTAATAATTAGTATCAGATCTGTCCTTCTTCGGCTGTTCTTTCTTCTTCTTCTTGTTATTTTTCTTCTTCTTGCCGTCTTCTTGCTTTGGCAAGTCCTGGGCAAGCGCTGTGACGGCGACGCCGGCGATTAGGGTTAAGCCAAGCATCGCTGTAATCACTCTCTTCATTTCGTGTGTTTCCTCTCTGGCGTGGGAAATGGTTGTACGACTCGTTCATCATAACAGGGGTGGCGGGTCCGACTTTCTGGATCATTTGTATTCAGGCGATGTCGGACCGTTTATATGGCGACGGGGTTAACGGCCTACTGCAGAGCGAACATATTCAACGTATCTGTCGCGACAATGGCGACGTACTCTTTGCCGTTCTTTCCCACATACACCGTCGGAATCGCGTTGCCGTTCCGTCCCATTTTGTAGATCCCATAGCTTCCTGCCGGTCGGGGAGATTCGTGGCCCTGTAGGATTCGAACCGCCGACCAACGGATTGTGAGTCCGATTCACGAACCGCTGTGCTAAGTGCCCAAGTAGTGAACTTGTGGGCGAGCTACGAGCGTCCGCAACTCCGCCAAAACTGGCGACTGTGCCGACCTTCGTAACTATGTCTTCCTCTCGACACTCCTCCGCCCTCGGCTGTTTCCGAGCTTTTCGAATGCGCGCTCAGCGGCTTCCTGCGACGGATGTGTACTCTTGGCTGACTTAATCGAGCTGTGTCCGGCAATTTTCATAATCGTGAACGCCTCCACTCTCGCGTCGCCGAGTCTCGTCAGCGTCGTGTGTCTGACGCCGTGCAGCCCGAATTCGCTTCGAAGCGCTCTCGGTGGGAACCCTCGTACCGCTAAGCTCGGCAATCCTCAATTAACCGTGAGAATTTTCTCTCATTCGAAACACTAATTTCCATGCGACTACTATCGTTGTCTCTGGCTACATTGCTGCTCGCTGGTTCGGCGGGCGCAGGCGATTCTGGCAGTATTCCGTCCGGCGCGAAGATCTATGTCGATTCCATGGATGGCTTCGGTTCCTACGTCATCGCCGCACTCGGGAAAAAGAAGGTTCCCGTCGTCGTTGTGGTCGATAAAGAGAAAGCGGAATTTGTAATCGCTGGCAACCAGGAATCTCAGAAGGCTGGATGGGCCAAAATCCTGTTGACCCGTTCGGCGCAATCCACCGAAGAGGCAAGCATAAATGTGACCAATATTGCGACGGGTGAGATCGTATTTGCTTACAACGTGAACAAGGGCAGCGCCGTGCGCGGCAAGCAGAGCGCAGCCGAGGCGTGCGCGAAACACCTGAAGGATGCCGTCCGTCACTGATTTCCGAACGAACGTCAAAACGAGGTTAAGACCTACTGCAGCGCGAACACATTCAACGTATCTGTCGCCACAATGGCGACGTACTGTTTGCCGTTCTTTCCCGCATACACCATCGGGTTCGCGTTCCCGTTCCGTTCCATTTTGTAGTCCCACAGCTCCCTGCCGGTCTTGGAATCGAACGCACGGAAACGTGCATCGTTGCTTGCTCCGATAAAGACGAGGCCGCCCGCCGTCACCGTCGGGCCTGCGCTCCCGGTACTGCCGGTGTCCTGTTTGCCTTCAGGCAGGCGATCCGTCAGCCCGAGGCGCACCTCCCACGCAATATCGCCGGTATTTGCGTTGACGGCGAACAAGCGTCCCCATGGTGGTTTCTGGCACGGCATGCCTAGCGCGCTGAACCCGTTATACGGCCCAGGACCGTTAATGCTCCCGCGATCGTAAGGCTGCGGCGAGCCGTTTCCGCTGCCATAATTGCCGCCTTCGACCTTCTTTTCGATCCAGCCGCTCAAAGCCGAGTCGTGGGTCTGAACGTAGACATAGCCCGTAGTAGGATCCGCCGCTGTGCCGCCCCAATTCGGTCCGCCGTTGCCGGGAAATTGAAGCGTGCTTTTCGGCGGAGCGCCCGCTTCATGGAAAAGGAACGGTGTAAACGGTCCCGCGTTGTAAAAGCCCCCTGCTTTGTCCCATAGCTCCTGGCAGGCTTTCACATGTTCGGCGGTCGTATCCTCCGCCGTGACCATATCTTCTTTCTTGAAGCTGGTGCGCGCCAGCGCCGGAGGCTTCAGCGGGAACGGCTGAGTGGGAGAATACCACTCACCGGGAACATCGCCTTTGGGTACCGGACGCTCCTCGACGCCGAACACCGGTTTACCGTTGGTGCGATCAAGGATGAACATCCAGGCGCTCTTGCCGATTGCCGCCAGAGCTGGAACTTTGCGCCCGTTTCGGGTGATGTCGATCAGGCTCGGCGCGGGCGGCAGGTCGGTGTCCCACAGATCGTGGTGCACGATTTGAAAATGCCATTTGTATTTACCTGTATCGGCATCCACCGCGACTACCGAATTGCCGTAGAGATTCGCGCCCGGCCGATCGCCGCCCCAATAATTTCCAGCCGGGCTTCCCAAAGGCATGTAGAGCAGGTTGCGGTCTTCATCCACGGTCAAATACCATCCCCAAACGTTAAGGCCCGCGCGCTTCTTCCATCCGTCATCGAGCCACGTTTCATGCCCCGGCTCACCCGGTTGGGGAGTGGTTCTGAAGATCCACGACTTCGCTCCGGTGCGTGCGTCGAATGTCCGCAGATCGCCGGGCGGCCCATCCGTGCTCTCGCCGTTACTGATCCCCAGCACGATCAGGTTCTTGTAAACGTAGGGAGCGCCGCCCCAGTTCATCTCAATATCAACCGAGCCTTCCTTGCCGAAGCCGGGATCCACCTTGCCCGTGTTCGCATTTAGCGCCATCATGCTACGGCCGGCCGTAAAGAGAATTCGTGGAGGATTGTTCTGATCGCCAGGCCAGTAACCGACCGCGCGATTGCCCACCGCGGCGGAAGCGGTGTAAGACCAGATCTCTTTGCCGCTATCTGCTTCGAGCGCGAACACGCGGTTTCCGCCGGGAAAATACATTACTCCGTTCACGACGATAGGAGTGACCTCCGGCGACAGCCCTCCTGCGCCGCCGCCTTTGCCTTTACCCTTGCCGCCACCCTTCTCCGCATCTGGCGGGGCCGGAAGAGGAATGGGTTTGTAACTCCAGGCCAATTTCAAATTCGAGACATTCGCCGCGGTGATCTGCTTTAAAGGCGAGTAGCGCGTGCTCGCGAAATCGCGGCTATAAAGCGGCCAATCGCCCGCGGGGATCGGTTTAGGAGCCGTTCCCTTTTTTTCGTTCTGCGCAAAAACTGGGAGCGCGAGAGCGGCGAACAGGAGCATGATCCACATGAAGCGCATTTCTCCCTCGAAAAAAACGTGATGAATAACCCCGTTCAGTATACAATGAACCTCATGAATGACTGGGGTTACGCGCAGGCCCATCCTGACGAGGAATTCGCGAAACTGCATTTGTTTTCGATGAAGAAACGGCAGGACGGCGAAGACATCGAGTTCACGATCACCGTGAAAGAATTCTACACCCCGAAAGATCCCGCGCTCAAATTCTTCGCCCAGGCGGATAAGCAGACCAACCAGAAAGTGCTGCCGTTTACTCCGAGCGGCTGGGGCATCACCTTGCTTGGCGCTCTCGAGGAGTGCGTGAAAGCGGTCAACCGCTTCCCCTATCACAAACCTGAATCCACGACTGTGGGCGCTTAGCGCAAACGATCTCGCGCCGAACTCACTTAGCCACCAGCGCACCCCAATGCACGCCCGCGCCGAACGCGGCGAAAACGATCGGTCCGGGCACGGGCGCCTGCTCGCTCCACTCCGCCGCCGCGATGAGCATGGAGGCCGAGGAAGTATTTCCGTAACGCGAAATATTCGAAAAAACACGCTCGGGAGCGACTCCCAGCGTTTTTCCCACCCTCACCAACAGATTCTGGTTGGCCTGATGAAGCAGAAAAACCGAAATATCGGTGGCGCTTATCTCCGCGCGTTCAAGTACTTCTTTAATCGCGGCCGGCATCTTACGCGTGGCCTGAAGAATTACGCTCAACCCATTCATATGTAAGGGAAAATTCCAATCGTAGGCCAAGTCCGTCGAAAACTGACCATCGCTGTGAAGAACGTGACCCATAATCTGCCACTTTCCCGGACGATCGCTGACCAGTGCTGCCCCAGCTCCGTCGCCGAAGAGCATCGCCGTGTTTGGATCAAGCGGATGGCGTTCGATAATCGCCGACATCTTCTCTGCTGCAACCACCAGAACGTTTCCGTAGGTTTCTGCTAAGCGCGATGCCAGCGCCAGCCCAAATAGGCTTCCCGCGCTAGCCATCGGAAGATCGATCGCGGGCGTCGTCCCTAAGCCAAGCCGGGCTGCAAGAGCAGCAGCGGGGGCAGGGAACCCGGGAGGAGCGCTCCCCGATGCAAGAACCACCAGCCCGATTTCCGAAGCGGACAAGCCCGCTCGCGCCATGCAAGCCAGTGCGGCTTCGGCTCCGAGATCAACAATGCTAGTGGTCGCCGTGGCCCATCGCCGCTCCCGAATTCCCGAGGCGTTCTCGATCCACTCCGGAGTGCAGCCCAGTCGCTCAGCCAGTTCGGAGTTTGTAACCACTCGCTTCGGAACCCACGCGCCGAACGCGTGCAGGTACGGGTTCATCTGGCCAGATAGGCCTCCATTCGCGATAAGGAATCGAACTTCCGCGGATTCAGGTCGGAATCCGGAATCTTAATCGTAAATTCCTCTTCGATCGCGCTCACCAAATCGGGAAGCATGAAGGAATCCAGCAGTCCGCTTTCGAACAGAGATTCGTCGGGATCTTGAGGGACACGCTTTTCCGCGACTTTTTCCACAACCGCGCGGAGGCGCTCACGAGTATCGGGCATTTGCTACTATCGTGCCACGATCACCGGTATCGCCCGCGGAGGTGGTTCCACCGCACCGCCACAAGATCGCTGAAGCTGCGCGCGCCATGCAGCAAGCTGACTTTCGTGCCCTCCACGTTATTCCATCGCACCGGGACTTCCACGGTGCGCAGCCCGTGCATACGGCCGATATAGAGGTCTTCCACATCAAACCCGAAGCCATCGAGTTGCTGGCGAGAAAAAACAACTTTGGCGGCATCGCTGCGATACAGCTTGAAACCGCACTGCGTATCTGCGAAGGGCAGCCCCGTCAACACGCGCATGACACGGTTAAAGAAAATCCCGGATAGTTCGCGGGAGCGGCTTTGATGGACGCCGATAAGCGACCTGTCCAGCGCCCGGGAGCCAATCGCTATTACCGCGTTCTGCGCGCACGCAGCTTCCATGAGCTTCGAAAACTCCTGGATAGGCGCGGAAAGATCTGCGTCGGAAAACAAAATCCATTCGCCCCGCGCCTGCAGCATTCCGTGGCGGACCGAGTAGCCTTTGCCGCGATTGCCGGGATTGCGCAGCAGACGCACCCGCCGGTCCTGGCGCGTCATCTCCTCCACGATTTGCGCGGTATGGTCGCGCGATCCGTCGTCCACGACGACGACCTCGGCATCCGGATACGAGCTGCCGTCAAGATAAGCCAAAATAGCAACCAACGAGGGGGGCAGCCTTTTCTCCTCGTTGTAGGCCGGAACTACGATGGAAAGACTCGGGTGGGAGGTCAAAGGGATAATTATAGCGATCTCGCCCTTTGTGCCACACTAAGACTTCATGCAGGAACGGGGTATCGTCTCGGCATCGCTGCGCGAGGAGGAGCGGCAATTCGAATCCTCGCTTCGTCCGGCCCGGTTGGCCGATTTTGCGGGACAGCCGAAGGTGAAGGAAATTCTCGCTATCGCCATCGAGGCAGCCAAACGCCGCGGCGAAGCCATGGATCACGTGCTGCTGTACGGGCCTCCGGGACTAGGCAAAACGACTCTGGCCGGAATCATCGCCTCGGAACTGGGCGTGGGAATCCAGCAGACTTCCGGCCCGGTGCTGCAAAAGAAACTCGATTTGGTCGGCATTCTCAGCAATATTCAGGCGCGCGAAGTTTTTTTCATCGACGAAATTCACCGCCTGCTGGCCGATGTGGAGGAAATGATTTACTCCGCACTGGAGGATTTCCGTATGGATATCCTCATCGGCACGGGTCCCGGAGCGCGCACCATTGCGCTGGACATTAAGCGCTTCACGGCGATCGGCGCAACCACGCGCCAAGGGCTGATCAGCGCGCCGCTGCGCGGCCGCTTCGGTCTCGTATTGAGGCTCAATCATTACGATGTGGAAGAGCTCGCGCGCATCGTGCAGCGATCGGCGCGGCTGCTGGAAGTGGAGATCGATGCGGCAGGCGCGGAAGAAATCGCCCGACGCAGCCGGGGCACGCCGCGGATTGCCAATCGCCTTTTGCGCCGCGTCCGGGATTACGCGGAGGTTCGCGCGGCCGGGCACATAGACATCGAAGTGGCGCGCAAGGCGCTGGACCTGCTGGAAGTGGACCCCTTCGGCCTGGATGAGGTCGATCAGAAGATCATGCACACGCTGCTGGAAAAATATTCAGGCGGCCCGGTGGGCATCAATACGATTTCCGCTTCTATCGATGAAGAGGCGGATACGATCGAGGAGGTCTACGAGCCGTATCTGCTGCAACTCGGCTTTCTGGACCGCACTCCGCGCGGCCGCGTGGCGACCGATCGCGCGTTCGATTATTTTCAGATCCCGCGGCGCATGCGCAGCATCCAAAATACTCTGTTTTAAATGAAGACCGTTTATCTGTCGCTGGGGTCAAATTCGGGCGATCGCGATGTTCTTCTGGCCCGCGCGCTGGAGCGGCTGGCTTCCGAGGACATGCGAGTGGTCCGCGCATCCGCGGTATATGAGACCGAGCCGCGGGACGTTCCCGATCAGCCGTGGTTTTTAAATCAGGTCATCGAGATCGAAACCAGCCTGTTTCCCAGGCAACTGCTCTCGCGTCTTCAAAAGATCGAACTCAGCTTGGGGAGGGTGCGCAATCAGTGGAAGGGTCCGCGCACGATCGATATTGACATTCTTTTGTACGGCGATGCGATCGTTTCGATTCCGGAGCTGGAAATTCCCCACCCCCGCCTAACGGACCGCCGTTTCGTGCTGGAGCCGCTGGCCGAGCTCGCCCCGGAGTTGCGGCATCCAAGAACTCGCCAGAGCGTTCGCGAAATGCTTGCGGCGGTGATTAATCAGAAGGTCCACAGAGTGTGAGCCGATTCCGGTTGCGCCGGCGCCGGATGTGACAACATCGCCCGAAGGGCAAATAGTGCTTCCGAAGGTAATTCGGGAGCATCTGAATCTGAATGCCGGGTCCGAGGTTTCCATCGAATCCGGGGCGATTCGATTGAAGCGCTCTGAGCACGCCGATCCGAACTGGCGAAGCATGGAAGGTATGGCCCGCGGGGGCGAGAGTCTTACGCAGGCTCTAACGGAGGAAAGGGCCGCCGAAAACGCCCACGACGATGCGCGCGTCCAAGGTGATTGACGATCAGAGCTGCGTGTGCCGTTGGTTTCAGCGCGGCATTTCGCGGTGTTTCCGAATGAGCCAGCACTCTAGCCAGTCGCCAAGCGGCCGGGCGGGCTGAAGCCCGCCGCAGCCTAAAGGCTGCCCCACAAGGGTGTCATGACCCGCGACCCGAAATCGGAAAGGTTCGTAAGCTACTTTCCCACCAAATGCGCCCCGTCCTTTTCATTCTCCAGGCACAGATAATCCAGCAGCTCCGTATCCGGAACGATGTTATGCGTCACCTTCACCGTCCATGGCGCCGTGTAAGCTTTCGGGTCGTCCACCGTCACGTCTACCTCCATCTTTCCGAAATTCAGACGGTGAAATCGCTCGGTTAACTTCGCTGCGGCGGTCAGAGGACTCCCATTCCGGTCCAACCAGAGGCCGTCCTGCAGACCGTTGGTGTGCACAACAAGCGTGTCGGCTTCCCATCGGCCCACCGAATAGCCGTTAAACGACGGATTCGGATCTTCCGGCAGCGGACGGTCATCCGTCAAGATCTGCCGGTACGACACGTTGCGCTCGTTCAGGATCAGAATCAGCCCCGTCGCTTGCACGATTTTTCGAAACAGCCTTTCCGTGTGGCCCTTGACCGGACCGCCCGGGAGGCAATGCGAAGTCGGATCGTCCATGCCGTTGCGCGCCATTCTCTTTTTCACCAACTCGGCCGCCCACGGTTGATACGGAAGCCCGTCTTTCAAACCCCAACCGATATTGAAGAACTCCTGCGGCACGTTCATATCCGCGCACCCGAACGTCGCGCAAGGGCGATTGTCCTCCGGCTGCCAAATGCCGGAGAGATCCGGGTGGCCATCCGCCGCGCGCGGAGCGGGCGCTTGCAAATTCGGCTTGCCGCCGGTGGTTCGCGGAATTCCCGGGGTCGGATAATTCAACCATTGCGCGGGGAGAGCCGCCGCGCTGAGCACGAGAAGGACGGCGGGGCGCATGCGCTACTTCAACGCCGTGAGCTCCGGCTTCACCCCTTCAGGTAGCGGATAGCGGTCGACATTCAACATCATCGCGACCATCTGGTAATAACCCATCAACATCATTTGATCCGCGACGCCCTGCTCTCCTAAAACCTTCACCGCTTGCTGGAAGGTAGCATCGCTCACCTGCTTGGTGTTGAGCAGCTCCGATGCGAAGTTGTAAACCGCCGCTTCGTCTTCCGCCATCCCGGCCGGCCGCTTGCCCGCCACAATGGCATCGCAGATCATGGGGCTCAAGCCGGCCTGCAAGGCGGCGCGATGATGGGCCTGAAATTCGTACTGCGTGGTCCAGTAGCGCATCACGATCATAATTGCCATCTCGCGCAGCTTCGCAGCCATTTGGGAGTGGAATCGCGCGTAGGCCCCAAATTTTTGAGCCAGGTCGCCCAGCTCCGGGCTGCGCAGCATCACATTGAACGGTCCGGCCATCGATCCGCGCTCGCCATAAAGAATGTTCTCGGTCATGGTCCTTTGCGCGGGAGTCATTTGATCGTACGCGAGCGGCTTGAAGCGGTCGCCAACCAGCTTTACTTCCTTGGGATTCGGCTTCGCTTTATTTGGGTTGGGCGGCGCCTGGGAAATCGCAATCGTTGCTAAGAACGCAGCCGCGGCAAACAGGATGGGCACTCGCATCGTTTTACCTCCTCTGAATCATACGCCAGATTAGAATGGTACGGTTGAACAACTTCTTACGGCGCGTCCGGCTGACGCTCGAAATGATCAAATTCGAGCACTCGGTATTCGCGCTGCCGTTCGCGTTAACGGGCGCGCTTCTGGCATGGTGCGAGGAGGGGTTTTCCCGCGAAGGCTTCGCCTCCCGCATTGCCTGGATTATCATTGCCATGGTTGCGGCGCGCTCCGCGGCAATGTCGTTCAATCGCATTCTCGATGCCGAAATCGACTCCCGCAATCCGCGCACAAGCCAGCGTCATCTGCCGGCGGGCCTGCTCTCGAACCGGTTCGCGTGGGGCTTTATGATCTTCTGGGTCGCGATTTTCCTTGTCGCAGCCGCCGCATTGAATCCGCTCTGCCTCAAGCTGGCCCCGGTCGCGCTCGGAATCGTGTTTTTTTACTCTTATACGAAGCGATTTACCCTGCTTTCGCATCTGGTGCTCGGATTCTCTCTCGGCATCGCGCCTGCCGCAGCCTGGATCGCGATGCGAGGAACGCTCGATCCGCGCATTCTCTGGCTGACGGCCGCCGTTACTCTGTGGACTGCTGGTTTCGACGTCATTTACGCCTGCCAGGATTATCACTTCGATCTCAATACCGGACTGTTCAGCATTCCAAGGCGTTTCGGCATTGCTCGCGCCTTATGGGTATCACGCATGTTTCATCTCGGAATGATGATTTCCCTCCTGCTTCTGATGCGATCGTTCGATCTGGGCGGAATTGCGATCGCGGGAGTGGCGGCGGTCGGGGGGTTACTCATTTGGGAACATTCGCTCGTCAAAGCGGATGATCTATCTCGCGTGAACGCCGCGTTTTTCACCATGAACGGCTATGTCAGCGTGATATTCTTTGTCTTTTGGGCAACCGACATCCTCTTGCATATATAAATGACACCCGTATTTGAAGACGCCCGCCTGGAGCCGATTCGAGCCAAAGTGCAATCCGGCGAGCGGCTCACTTACGACGACGGCATCGCCGTATACCGCTCCGCCGACGTGCTTGGCGTGGGCTGGCTGGCGAACCAGGTGCGCGAACGCCTGCACGGCAACCGCACGTTCTTCAACGTAAACCGCCATATCAATCCCACCGACGTTTGCGTCGCAAGCTGCAAGTTGTGCGCATTTGGGAAGAAGGCGCGGGATCCAAAAGCGTACACGATGTCGCTCGAGCAGGTGTGGGAACATGCCGGACGCGGTTGGAGTGAAGCAGTTACCGAGTTCCACATCGTCGGCGGACTTCACCCCGAATTGACACTCGATTGGTATTGTCAAATGCTGCGGGGCCTGAAGGAACGCTTTCCGCAAGTTCATTTGAAGGCGTTCACGATGGTTGAAATCGGCTATTTGGCGCAGCGATCGAAGCTAACGCCGCGGCAGGTGCTGGAGCGATTGAAAGATGCGGGCATGGACTCGATGCCCGGAGGCGGGGCGGAGATTTTCAACGAACGCGTCCGCCGCATCATTTGCGACCACAAGATCACGGGTAATCAGTGGCTCGAAATCGCCGAAATCGCGCACGAGCTTGGCCTCCACTCGAACTGCACCATGCTCTACGGGCATATCGAGAACGAAGAAGACCGCGTCGATCACCTGCTGCACTTGCGCGCGTTACAGGATAAGACCAGCGGTTTGGTCGCGTATATCCCGCTCGCGTTCCATCCGGACAACACGCCCCTGCATCACATCCCCAAGACCACCGGCTTCGCCGATATTCGCGAGATCGCCGTGTCGCGCCTGCTGCTCGACAACGTTCCGCACATCAAGGCTTACTGGGTGATGATGACCCCGAAGATCGCCCAGATCGCCCAGCGCTTCGGCGCGGACGATATCGACGGCACGCTCGTCGAAGAGCGCATCTACCACGATGCCGGGGCCACGACGAGTCAAAACCTGCGACGGGGTGAGCTGGTGCGGTTGATCAAAGAAGCTGGGCGCGAGCCCGTCGAGCGCGATACGCTGTACCACCCCGTCGAACGCACCGAAAGTGCGTTCACCGTGCTGGTTTAAGCGGTTACACGCTGAACTAAACGAGGCGGAGCCTACGCCAAGCAACTGCGGGGGAGCCATTACTCGGTCCGCAGCGCGTCCAACGGAGAAGTCAAACTCGATCTAAAAGCCGGAACCAGGGATGCAATGAACACCGATGCCCCGAGCGCTAATACGGCTGCAAACACAACTGACGGATTGTAAGGGTTCATGCCGTAAAGCTGACTGCCGAGGAACCGCGCCGAGGCAAAACTCAAGGGCAAGCCGATCAACATCGCCCAGAGGATTTGAATGAGGGCTCCTCTAAGGACCAGCCAGATAACATCGCCCCGATCTGCGCCGAGCGCCATCCTCACGCCGATCTCGCCGGTCCGGCATCCGGCATTGTACGCTGTAACGCCGTAAAGCCCGATGGAAGCTAGCAGAAGAGAGAGTATTCCAAAGAAGGATGTGAGGCGCGCGATGAGCCGCGGCTGAGTGAACTGGCCGGCTACCTGTTGGCGCAGAGTGCGAATCGAAATGACCGGCAAATTCGGATCCACAGAAGCCATGGCTTGGAGCACGGATGCAGCGGACACGCTGGCGCCTGGCCCACCCGCAATCACAATGTCGTGTAAGAAAAGTGCTCCCGCGCTCCGGGTGTAATCAGCTTGTGCCTCAGGCGTAAAGTACATCGGACCGGTCGGCTGATCGAGACCGCTAGTAAAGTACCGGGCGTCGCTGACCACTCCGACGATTTCGAAATAGGAGCTCAGTCTCGGTATGGGGCCGAAGTGCTTGCCAATGGGATCTTCGCTGCCGAAAAACTTTCGTGCGAATGCCTCATTCACCACGGCTACACTCCGCGAACCGGCCGTATCTTGCTCCGAGATGCCGCGGCCACGTAGGGTAGGAGTCGCCACGACTTCAAAATATCCAGCCGTCACGCGATTCCAAGAAGAAAAGTTGTCATCCCTGGGACCGGGGGCGGGATGCCCGTCGACCCAAACGCCCGAGGCCCAACCCCCGCCCGGCGGTGCGTACAAACCCAAGCCCACGGAGGAAACGCCGGGAATACTAGCGATCGTCTCGCGAATACGCCGGTATAGCAAGTGAAGTTGGTCAGTTCTGTAGCCGGCAAGCCTCGGATTGATGTTCGCCACAAGTCTGCGGTCCAACTCGAATCCGAAATCTTGATCCTCTATCCGCTGCAAAGCGGCCGTGAGCAGTCCCGAGGCCGACAGCAGAACAAGCGAAAGCGCAGCCTGCAGTACTACAAGCATCTTTCTTGGGAGCGAACCCGCGCGAGCCGTGGACCGGCTCGCCCCCCGCAAGGCTTCGATAGGATCAACCCTCGCGGCCATCCATGCGGGAACAACGCCAAAGGCGACGCCGGTCAATAGCGATGCGATGAAGGCGAACAGCAGTACCGGCATGGAAGGCGACGCGCTGATGGATACACCGGCATGACCGGACAACGAGGGGAATGCGAGTTTCAAAATTAGGCCCGTGGCCGCGAACGCCACTGCGAGTCCCGCCGCGCCGCCGAGCAACGAGAGCAGGATGCTTTCGATAAGATTTCCCCGCACAACGCGGGTGACTCGAGCGCCAAGAGCCACGCTCAACGAAGTCTGCCGGCGCCGCTCCAGCCCGCGAATCATCATCAGATTCGCTATGTTGGCGCAGACGACCAGCAACACTAGTCCGGAGGCGATCATAAGAATTTGGAGCCAACGCTGGTATAGTTCGCGCATAGTCGTGATGCCGGCTCCCCCCGGGCTAAGGTAGAGCGTCTGCTCCGGAAATCTCGCGCGGTCGTTCGCGCTCATCTCGTTCCAGTGCGCCAGCAGCCACTGCTTCAAATTGACGCGCATTTCCGCTTCAAGCGCTTGCGGATTCGCGCCGGGCTGGATGCGGCCGATAAGTTCGAGCCAGTGTTGGAAGGGTAGGTTAAGATCCGCTTCCACGTCTACGTACGGCTCCGTATTCAAAGGCAGAAAGAAATCGGGCGCAGGATTGCGTAAGCTGTCGCCGAAGAAGCCCGGCGGAGCAATTCCGACGATCGTAAACGGCTTGTCATCGAGGTTGAATATGGCGCCAATGACCGATGGATCCGATCCGTAGCGCTCCTGCCAAAGCCGGTAAGTCATCACCGCGACGGGTGAAGCATTCGACTGATCGTCGCCGGGCGTCAGCATTCGCCCCTTGTAAGCGCCCACGCCGAACATTTTGAAATAATTGCCGGACACGAATTCGCCCGGATAGCTTTGGGCGGCATCCGACCGGCCTGAACGGCGGACGCCCAGGATCGGCGTTGAATCTTGGAATGCCGCCAACTCGGCAAAGCCCTCGGTATTGTCTCGGAGGTATTTGTAGAGATCGTAGGAAACAATACTCCACTCGTCTTTTTGGTTGAAGCCGTTAAAGTAGCAGCAATGCGATTTCTTCCCCAGCCGGTACAATTCGGCAGGATTCACCACCGGCAGGGATTTCAGCAAAACTGCATGCACCAAAGTGAAAATCGAGGTCGTCGCGCCGATGCCCAGCGCTAGTGTCACGACGATCGCGATGGTGAACACCGGGGCCATTCGCAAACGCCGCAGCGCATGGCGCGTGTCTTGGATGAGCGATTCCAATTGCGGCAAGCCTCTTTGGTCCCGATACATTTCCTTAATTGGCTCCAAGCCGCCGAATTTCAACGCTGCCTGACGCCGCGCTTCTGTGGGCGCCAATCCGGAACGAATGTTTTCAGCCGTCTGAAGAGCCAGATGTCCTTCGATCTCAACCCGCAGCCGCTCCTCAGCCTGTCGCGCTGTCGCCCAAGGGGCAAGAGAGGAAGCGAGCCGTCTCAAGAATCGCCGGAGCAGCGCATAGCCCAATCGAGCCATTGTGCGCGGTTCGAAAAAAGAGAGTCTCATTTCAAATCCTGTGCTTTTATGGCAAAAAATCGCGCGATTATCTCCGCCGTCTGCTGCCAACTTTGGGCCTCGGCGTCGAGTTGTTTCCGGCCCGCGCGCGTTAGCCGGTAGAAGCGCGCCCTGCGATTGTTCTCGGATACGCCCCACTCAGAGGCGAGCGATCCCTCCTGCTCCAGTTTCAGAAGGACGGGGTAGAGCGTGCCCTGATTCACCGCGAGGAGATCTTCACTAATCTGCTCAATGCGGCGGGCGATCCCATAGCCGTGGAGAGGGCCTAGAACATCCAAGGTTTTAAGCACCATCAGGGCCAGCGTGCCCTGCCGAACATCGATTTCCTTCATATCTCTACTTGGTTCCCCACAGGAAAGAATGTCACATCTCATTTGGGAAAGCAACAGGAATCTACGCAAAGCGCACTTGGGTCGTTCTAACAATCGGGCTCATCGGGCCGCGTGATGGAATGTCAGTCCGGAGTTTCACATTAACCCTCTGGTAACATTTGTAGGATGCCGCGATGGTGCTATTTCGTAATCGCCGCGTTTGTTTCGCTCGGCTGCGCATTTGCGCACGACATTCCTAACGACGTAACCGTCCAGGCGTTTCTCAAGCCCGAGGGTAACCGGGTCCACCTGCTTGTGCGCGTGCCCATGAAGGCCATGCGCGATGTCGAGTTCCCCGAACGCCCGCCCGGGTTTTTAGATTTTGACCGCCTCGACCGCGTGCTTCAGGACGCAGCTACGCTTTGGGTCTCCGATTGGATCCAACTTTACGAGAACGATGCGCTGCTGCCGAAGCCGCAGGTAATCGCAACGCGCGCTTCTCTAGAATCCGACAAATCGTTCCTTTCATATGACCAGGCAGCCGCTCACCTGACCGGGCCGAAGCTTACGAATGCGACGACGGTTGTCTGGAACCAGATTTTCCTGGATGTCTGGTTCGATTATCCGATCCATTCGGATCAGTCCAACTTTTCTATTCACCCCGCCCTCGACCGCCTCGGTGTCAGAGTCGTCACTGTGCTCCGGTTTCTTCCCCTGGCGCCGAATGGCGCGGAGCGCCCGATTCGAGCCTTCGACTTCAGCGGCGATCCGGGCCTCGTCAGACTCGATCCGCGCTGGTATCAAGCCGCCGCCCGGTTCGTGCAAGGCGGTTTCTTTCACATCCTCAGCGGCACGGACCACCTGCTGTTCCTATTCGCGCTGGTGATTCCCTATCGCAAATTCCGCGCTTTAATCCCGATCGTGACTGCGTTCACGGTTGCCCACTCGATCACGCTGATCGCTTCAGCCTATGATCTCGCGCCGAGCGTCTTGTGGTTTCCTCCGTTGATCGAAACCCTGATCGCCGCCTCAATCGTTTATATGGCGCTTGAGAACATCACCGGAACCAGCACTGTCCACCGCCGCTGGATCATCGCCTTCGGCTTTGGCCTGGTCCACGGTTTCGGATTCTCGTTCGCGCTCAGGGAAACTTTGCAATTTGCCGGCTCGCATCTGCTTACTTCGCTGCTGTCTTTCAATGTCGGCGTAGAGTTGGGCCAATTGCTTGTATTGTTGGTTCTAATTCCCGTAATCGACCTTTTATTCCGCTACACCGTCGCAGAACGGATGGGAACGATCATCTTGTCGGCCTTTGTAGCCCACACCGGCTGGCATTGGATGCTCGACCGCGGAGACAAACTGATCCAATACCGCTTCGAGTGGCCCGAGTTCAACGCGACGTTTGTGGTCAGCCTGCTGCACTGGCTGATGGCAATCATCGCTCTGGCGGGGCTGGTCTGGTTTGTGTCCGCTGTGCTTAGAGGCCGCGATGCCTCAGCGGACGGGTGGGTCGAAAGAGCCGATCGAGAATAGCGAATAATCGTCCTGGGCATACGGAACGGGCTGGCCCTTTTCTCCGGCGATATGCCTGTACTGGCCGCCGTAAAACAACAGCGGCCGCTCGTCATTCCATTCAAAATGCTCCACGCGGCTGATATACAACGTGTGGTCGCCCGCGCGATGCGCGTCCTCCACTCGCGCGATGAAGTAGGCGGCGGCGCCTTCAAGCAGCGGGACTCCGTCGCGCGAGATGAAGCGGATATGCAAATCCGGCGCAATCCGCCCTGCGAAATGGTTGCTGAGCGCGTCTTGATTCTGCGCGAGCACGCTTATGCCGAATCGCCCCACGCCGGGCAAGACCCGGTGCATGAACGACCGGTTGTCGAGCGACACCAGGATCAGCGGCGGATCGAGCGAAACGGAAACGAACGAATTCACAGTCATCCCGTGCGGCCGGCCATCGTGATGGACCGTGAGCACGGTGATACCACTCGCAAAACGGCCCAGCGCGTGGCGGAACCCGCGCGTGTCGAATACGGGCTGTGCATTGGTGGTATGCTCCATTCGGATGGATTCTAGCATGAAGGTCTGTTTTTCCCTGGCGACTGCCCTTGCGCTCGCCGGCCCGGTTTTTGCCCAGATCGATCTCACGGGCGAATGGAACCCTCGCTTTCATGAGGACCAGCCCGAGCGCATTCCCGGGCCAGAAATCGGCGATTATCTTGGGCTGCCCATCAGCGATGCGGCCCGTATGCGCGGCGATATCTGGGATGCATCGCTTCTCACCATGCCGGAGCACCAATGTAAACCGCATCCATCGGACTATGGCATTCGCGGTCCCGCCAATCTGCGGATTTGGAAGGAAGTCGATCATGACACGCAGCAGGTGATCGCGTATCGCACGCATATCTCCTGGATGGCGCCCGAGCGGACGATCTGGATGGATGGCCGCCCACATCCGCCCGAATACGCCGCGCATACATGGCAAGGCTTCTCCACGGGCAAATGGGACGGAAACGTCCTGACGGTAACAACCACGCATTTGAAGATCGGCTGGATCCGCCGCAATGGAATTCCGCGCAGCGATCGCGCGACGGTAACGGAGCACTTCATCCGTCACGACGATCACTTGACAGTGGTCACGATTGTCAACGATCCGGTCTACCTGACGGAACCATTCCTTCGGAGCACCGATTTTATTTTGGATTTAAATCAGCAGATCGATCCTTACCCGTGCGAATCGGTGGAAGAAATTGTGCGTGATAAAGGCGTGGTGCCGCATCATCTTCCCGGCACGAACGCTTTCCTCGAAGAATTCCCGAATCGGTTTAAGCTTCCGGTATTGGCCACGCGCGGCGGAGCGGGAACCATGTATCCGGAATATGAGGCAGCCATTCACAGCCCCGCGCAGCACAAAGTGGAAGAGCAGACCGGCGCCCCCCGGAGCGCGCCGGCGGCCAACCTGGATACCGAAGACATTCTGGTCCTGCCGGTGCAGGGCGGCGTGTACATGCTGCTCGGTCCCGGCGGCAACTCGACCGTGCAAGTAGGCAAGGACGGCGTGGTTGTGGTCGATTCGCAATATGGCCGCGCGTCGGACAAATTGCTAGCGGAGATCAAGAAGCTCTCCGACAAGCCGATCCGCTACGTGCTGAACACGAGCGCCGATGAGGCGCATACCGGCGGCAACGAAGCACTGTCAAAAGCAGGGGCGACGATTACCGGGGGCAACGTGGCCGCCGCAAGCGCGGGATGGGGCGCAACGATTCTGGCGCACGAAGCAGTTCTCGACCGCATGAGCACGGCAACCGGAAAGGCGGCATTGCCTTCCGGCAACTGGCCCATGGATATTTATCGCGGCGATCAGAAAGACCTGTACGTGAACGGCGAAGCCATCCAGTTATTCCATCAACCGGCGGCGCACTCCGACGGCGATAGCATCGTCTTCTTCCGCAAATCCGACGTGCTGGCGACCGGAGATATCTTCACTCCCGGAAGCTATCCCGTTATCCATGTGGATCGCGGCGGCAGCATTAACGGCGTGGTCGACGCTCTTAACCGCATTTTGGACGTCACCGTCCCCGCAGAGAAACAAGAGGGCGGAACGATGGTCATACCCGGCCACGGCCGGCTGTGCGATGAAGCCGATGTGGTCGAGTACCGCGATATGGTGACGATTATCCGTGATCGCATCCGTGACATGATCAAAAAGGGCATGACACTCGAACAAGTCAAAGCCGCCAAGCCCACGCGCGATTTTGACCCGGTCTACGGCTCCGCAACTGGACCATGGACGACGGATCTGTTCGTAGAAGCGGCCTATCGGAGCCTTTCTTTAAAGAAGTAATTTCGGCTGATCGGGTCCGCCCGAACTGCTTACGCGAACCATTCCGGCATACCCGCCGTGGCGGTGCGGATAACTCGCCACCTTTTTTGACAATAAGCGTTCCGGCGGCGCGCGTCCTCCGGTCTATCTCGTCAGAGGAGGAATGTTCAAATGAAATCGCTCATGGGCGGCATCTTATCCGCCGCCGCAGTGTTGTTTTTGTTCGGAGGAGGTCAAGTTTGTGCCGCCGCGCCTTCCTTTATCGGACCACTGAACACAATCAAGGAGCTGGCATCTACAGTGCCGGCGAACGGAGACGTGAACCCGTATGGTGTTGCCATCGTGCCGGTCACCACCGGCCGATTGGTGGCGAATCACATTCTGGTCAGCAATTTCAACAACGCGGATAACTTTCAGGGGACGGGAACCACCATTGTCGAGATATCGCCGGGTGGCGCCGGTCCGGCACTTTTCGCGCAGATCAACCCGAATTCGTTGCCGGGACCGTGCCCGGGCGGGGTCGGCTTGACCACTGCCCTAGTCGTTCTTCGGTCTGGTTGGGTGATTGTCGGAAGCCTTCCGACGACGAATGGAACCATAGACACTTCCGGCGCAGGTTGCCTTTTGGTGCTCAATAGCTCCGGCAAAGTGGTCGAGACCATTTTCGGGGAAGATATCAATGGCCCCTGGGACATGACCGCGTTCGATAAGGGGACCACCGCAACGCTTTTCGTCACCAATGTACTGAACAGGACCAAGGAGGCCAACGGAGGAATCGTAACGGCCGGGACGGTGCTACGAATTAATCTCTCTATACCGCCGAATGGCAAGCCAATCGTCACGAGCAAGCTGATCATCGGATCGGATTTCAGCGAACGGTCCGATCCTAACGCGCTCGTCATCGGACCAACAGGCTTGGGGCTAGGCCCAAACGGCACTCTATTCGTGGCCGACACTTTAAATAATCGGATCGCGGCGATTCCCGACGCGCTCACGCGGAACAGCACCGCGGGAACCGGGATCACCATCTCCGGAGGAGGCGCATTGAATGGACCTCTTGGATTGGCGATCGCCCCCAATGGCGACATCGTCACCGTAAACGGCGGGGACGGCAACATGGTGGAAACGACGCCCTCCGGGATGCAGGTCGCGGTAAAACCGGTGGACATCACAGGAACCGGAGCGGGCACGCTGTTTGGGTTGGCGATATCGCCGGATCCACGGGCAGTCTACTTCGTCAACGATGCAACCAATACACTGGACATCCTGAAGTAAGGTTCAAGTCACGTGCTTTGCGCTCAGGACCGCGACGGGCAGATCGCGAAACGCGATTTCTGCTGGAATTTGCGAATCTGTAACGCACACAGCCGCACCGGTGATCGCGTCGAGTAACTCCGATCCCGCAATACCGGAGGGGAGGGTGATCGCGGTCCCCTCCCAATCCGGATCTGCTTCCCTGCGGGCCGGAAATCGCGCTGTCAGCACTATCAGCATTTTCTCTTCGTAATGGCGCGCGAAAGCGCAGATACGATCCGCCTTCGGGCCCTCGGCAACCAGCGGCTCATACGATCCTTGGGCAAAAAGCTCCGGCTCCACTGCTCGCAAGCAAAGCAGGGCGCGCACGATCAGCAGCTTGATCGAGCCATCGCGCCAGCCGCTCGACAAATCCCCCAGCGCGGCGCCATCCAGACGTTCCAGCAAGCGGATGCGATGTTCGTAATCTACCGCGCCGCGGTTGTCCGGATCCACCAGACTCAAATTCCAAAGCTCCGAGCCTTGATAAATATCGGGAACCGCGGGAACCGTTAGCTTGAGCGCGGTTTGGACCAGGCTGTTCTGAACCCCAAGCCGCGAGATGCGCTCGGCAAAGGGGAGAAAAAGCGAAAAAAAAGCATCCGATGTCTTTGTATCCAGCGCCAGATCGACGAACGCGCGTACCGCGTCCTCATAACTCTGGTTGGGAGCCACCCAATTCGAATGGGTCTTCGCCTCTCGAACGCTCTTAATCATGGCGGATTTCAGGCGTTCGACGTAGGGCTGCAATAACTCTGGATTCAGCTCGCTCAGCCCCCATAGTTCCGGAGGCCAAGACCCCAGCAGCATTTGATAGAACATGTATTCGTCGTTCGGGTCGGGCGGCCCGGTGCCTTCGATATCTCCTCGGCGGGCGCGTAAAATCCGGCTCCAGCCTCGCGCCTGTCCAGCCCACTCCTGAGGGATCTCCGATAGAACTGCCAGCCGCGCACGCGTATCTTCGCCGCGTTTTGTATCGTGCGTCGACGTAGTCACCATCGCATGCGGCCACCGTTTGGCGCGTTGCGCTTTGTGGAATTGCGCGATACTTACGCCGAATTGATCCGGGTCGCCGCCGACTTCATTCAAAGCGATGAACCGGTTGTAGCGATAGAAGGCGGTGTCTTCCAGGCCTTTCGCCATCACCGGCCCGCTATACTGCTGTGCCTTCATAGCGCAGCGAAGCACGTCGTGCCGGCTTACCTTACGGCGCTCTTTACTCGCCAGGTCGCCTGAGAGTAAGTCATACACGAAATCGAAAACGCTCGGATCGAGCTCGGATTCATCTGTACGCGCCTGCGTAACGGCCCAATCCAAAAACCGGCGGTCCTCGTCCGTGGGCGCGCCGTTCATATCCACATAGGTGCGATATACGGGAAAACACGCGATCACTTCGCGAATCGCTCTCCGGAGCACGTTGTAAGTGAAATCAGCCGTGCAGGGGTCTTGTCGCGCCACGGCGACGGCCTCGTGCGCCAGCATGTCCAGCTCGCTCTCCATTTCGTTGCGCATAATGCGGAGCTTGGACTGACGCACGACTTCCGCGAAATGCTCTCGCCTGCCGGTGAAGTCCACGTACAAGCGTGTAAATTCGTCCTCGCCGGCCGGATCGATTAATAGCCCCAGCACGAGGTTGGCGAACGAATATCCGGTGGTCCCGTCCACGTCCCAATTCTCGGGAAGATTCTCGAAGCGTGCGAGAATTTTCTCCACCACCAGGTAAAAGGGCTCGGACGTCACATCAGCGTTGCGGAGGCGCTGCAAGTATTCCGCGGGGTTCAATAAACCATCGATATGATCGATCCGCAAACCATCCAGCGTTCCATCGGCGAGGAACTGGAACACCAGGGAATGGACATGCTCGAAAACAGCCGGCAGTTCCATCCGCAGCCCGGCGAGCTCATTAATGTTGAAAAAGCGCCGGTAATTGATCTCGTCGCCGGCTACGCGGAAGTACGCGGCCCGCCAGTGCTGGTCGCGGATCAAATTATCCAGACGGGTCCAGCTTTCCTCTTGCCCGGGTGCGCCATTGAACCTGGCCAGCGCGATCGCAATTGCGTTTCGAACTTCGGCGTCGTTCTGCGAGGCCTGCGCAAGCTCGCGTTTCAATTCGCCCGCGCGCCGGCCGGCTTGAGGCCTCCATTCCGGCAAGTGAGCGAACTCGTCTCCCAGGCGCTCCATCTCGGGATGCGCCGAGCCAAGTATCCGATCATAATGCAGGGGATTAACCGGCAGCTTATGCGTACGGTACGCCCAAACTGCGAACGATCCATGCTCCGCATCGAATTCGAGCGCCAGCTTGCCCGAGTAAAGCTCCTCGCCATACTGCCCGCCGAGGTATGGAAGCAGCAGCTTGTCGTTTCGCCATTGAATGTCGAACCATCCCGCGTACGCCGAGTCCGGTCCCCATTCGAGAACATCCAGCCACCACGGATTGTCAGCGCCGCCCACGCCCATGTGATTCGGCACGAAGTCGAGTATCTGCCGCAAGCCATTCTCGCGAAACGCCGCGACCATCGCATCGAAATCTTTGGGCGTGCCGAGCTCCGGATTCAGCGCATGATGATCCACAATGTCATAGCCATGCGTGCTGCCGGGCCGCGCTTTGAGCCAGGGCGAAGCGTACACATGGCTGATACCCAGGCGCGCGAGATACGGCGCGATCCGCGCCGCGTCTTTGAAAGTGAAATCTTTATGGAACTGCAGGCGGTAGGTAGCGCGCGGAATCATCGGCGGCCCTCGCCGGCGCGCGGCTCGGTCTTCCACCATGCGACTGTCCAGGGCGAGAAACCTTGTTCGCTCACAGATCCCTCCAGCCAAATTGGCGAAACAGGCGCCCGCGGAAATCCGCTGGCCGGCGCGCCCGAAAGATTCGCCGCCAGAACCAGATCGTCCGACCCCGCCCGCCAGCGGACCACGACTGCTCCCGGTCCCACCGCTTCGTAATCTCCGCCGCGGCGCACTTCTTTAAGCAGCGGCAGAATCGATTTTCGGCAGCTCAGAATCCCCTTGTACCATTCCAGCCACTCGCGGTTATCGGGCTCATTGAACCGGGACCACAGTTTCGCGGCTGCAAACGTCGATTCCGCTTGTGGATCCGGTATATGTTTCCGTCGCTCGGGGTCCTGGAACTCCGGAAATTTGGCAAACTCCTGACGGCGTCCCTCCGCCACGCGATGCGCTAACTCAGGTCCGAAATCGCTAAAGAACGGAAACGGCGAACGGGATCCCCATTCTTCCCCCATAAACATCATCGGGATCTGCGGAAGCAGCAGATACACCGCGGCCGCAGCTCGTATCGCTTCGCAAGGGGCGAGCGTCATTATGCGCTCGCCGAAAGCGCGGTTGCCGATCTGATCGTGGTTCTGAAGAAAGGCGATGAACGCATCCGGAGGAAGCTGCCGGGAAGGCTCCCCGCGCGCCGAGCCCCGATACTTCATCACCTCGCCCTGAAATGCAAACCCTTCGGCGAGCGCGCGGCCGAGCTTCTGCGTGTCTCCGAGGTAGTCGGCATAGTAGCCATGCCCCTCGCCCGTCACTGCCGTGTGCAGAACGTGATGCACGTCATCGTTCCATTGCGCGGTGTACAGAGTTGTACATCCTCCGGCGTCCCGCTCGAGGAATCTGGATTGATTTTCCTCGTTTTCGAGAATCAGGTGAACATGCCGATCTGGGAAACAACTCCGGACATGCTGCGCGAGGTCTTCCAAAATGTGCACGGGGCTGTCGTCTTTTATTGCATGGACGGCATCCAGCCGCAAGCCGTCGACCTGGAAATCGCGAAGCCAGTAAAGCGCGTTCTGAATGAAAAATTCCCGTACGGCAAGGCTCTCCGGGCCATCGAAGTTTATGGCCGGCCCCCATGGCGTCGTGTGGCGATCCGTGAAAAACTGCGGCGCATACAGGTGAAGGTAGTTGCCTTCCGGCCCGAAATGGTTGTATACGACATCGAGGATTACCATAATTTGCCGCGCGTGAGCCGCTTCGACAAACAGGCGGAAGTCCTCGGGGCGGCCATAGGTCGAATCTGTCGCGTAGGGAAGAACGCCGTCATACCCCCAGTTCCAACGCCCTGGAAAATCTCCGATGGGCATGAGTTCCACCGCGGTGATTCCAACATCGCGCAAGCGATCCAGCCGTTTGGCCGCGGCGTGAAACGTGCCCTCGGCTGTGAACGCGCCGACATGCAATTCGTATAGCACGGCTTCGTGCCACGGTCTGCCCAGCCATGCGGCATCGTTTATCGACGCAGGATCGACCACCTCGCTTGGGCCGTGCACATTTTCAGGCTGATAACGCGACGCCGGATCGGGCACGCGCATTCCGTTGGGCAGCAGAAACTGATATCGCGAGCCCGGGCCAGCGGACGGCGCGATCAATTCGTGCCAGCCGCCATCCAGCGCTTCCATCCGAAGCGGCTCTGCCTGGTCGAGTAAACACAGCTCGAGGGATTCGCATGCCGGCGCCCACAAACGGAAGCGGACGCTTCCGTCGGCCCGTATCTCGGTTCCGTGTGGGTTTCGCATGCGGTTAGAAGCATCGCAGGCGGCCGGTTTGTGCCGCCACCGCGTGTGGCGCAGACCCAAAAACGCAGGCGGCAAACACGGTTGGTCTGCCGCACCTCAAGGACCGCATCCCGGCGCCTGGGATCATTCGGCTCCAACCTTGCTGAACTGAAACAGCACCAGCGAATGGCCCTCCGCTGCGTAGTTCGTGCCGGGCTTCAAGGGCGGGGAAGGTTGCATTTCGCCAAGATTCGTGTCCAGAAGCCGCAGCCAATTTCCCCTGCCCGCGGTCGGCAGCGTAAAATCCGTACGGCCAGGGCAGCCATTAAAAACGATCAGCAAGGTTGCCTTCTGTCCGCGCTGAGGGATTCCGTTCATGATGTGCGCGCGCCCATCCAGCAGCATCCCAAAACAGCGCATGGCGGCGTCATGCCAGTGTTTTTCCTGCATGGGATAACCACGCGGGTGAATCCAGGTGACGTCGCGGATGCTGCGGCCGACGCGTTCGCCGGTCAAAAAGGTGTTGCGGCGCAAAATCGGATGCTTGTGCCGCAGTTCGGCTAAATCGCGCACGAACTGCAGGAGCTTTCCGTTCTTTGCGCGCAGGTTCCAATCTACCCAACTGATTTCGTTGTCCTGGCAATACGCATTGTTATTTCCATTTTGCGTTCGCGCGAACTCGTCGCCGGCGAGCAGCATCGGCGTTCCTTGGGCGAGCAAAAGAGTCGCCAGCAGATTCCGCATCTGCCGTTGCCGCAGCTCGAGGATCGCCGGATCCTCCGTAGGACCCTCCACCCCGCAGTTCCACGAGTGGTTGTCGGCGGTTCCATCCTGATTGTTTTCGCCATTGGCTTGGTTATGCCGTTCGTTGTAGCTGACCGAGTCATACAATGTGAATCCGTCATGAGAGGTGACGAAGTTCACCGAAGCCCACGGCCGCCGGCCTTCGTGATTGAACTGCTCAGCCGAGGCGCACAGCCGCGGAACCAGGTTTGATATTGTCGTTTGGCATCTCCAAAAATCGCGGACCGCATCCCGGAATTTGTCGTTCCATTCCGCCCAACCAGGCGGGAATCCGCCCACTTGATACCCATTCGGCCCAAGGTCCCAGGGCTCGGCGATCAGCTTGATTTTGGCGAGCACCGGATCCTGGCTGCACGTTTTGAAGAAGCCGCTCCAATGATTGAAGCCATTTTCATCGCGCGCGAGCGTTGTTGCGAGATCGAAACGGAAACCGTCGACGCGAGTTTCCTGCACCCAGTAGCGCAGACTATCCATCACCATCTGCACAACGAAGGGATGATGCAAATTCACCGCATTGCCGGTGCCGCTGTAGTTGAGGTAAAAGCGCTGTTGGTCGGGAACAAGACGATAATAGTTCGCATTATCGATGCCTTTGAACGAGAGCGTTGGGCCGAGTTCATTGCCCTCGGCCGTGTGGTTGTAAACAACATCCAAAATTACTTCCAGGCCCGCTTCGTGGAAGCGCTCGACCATTTCCTTGAATTCACGCAGGACTGCCTCCGGCGCCACCGCGTAACGTTGGTCCGGCGCGAAGAAGCCGATCGTGTCGTAACCCCAGAAATTGCAGAGGCCGCGCTCCATGAGATGGTGGGCGCTAACGAATGACTGGACCGGCAGTAACTCCACCGAAGTGACGCCCAGAGACCGAATGTATTGAATCACCTCCTTCGTCGCCAGTCCGCGATATTTGCCGCGAAGGCGTCCGGGAACGTCGGGATGCAGCTTTGTATAGCCGCCCACATGCAATTCATAGAGCAGCGTATCGTCCCATGGCACACGGTGGAAGTTTTGGGGATGAACGGCGCCGGATGGCCGATCGGCCACCAGGCATTTGGGCATGAAGGGCGCGCTGTCCCGATCGTCGAATGTAAGATCGTCGCCGGACTCCATGCGGTATCCGAACAAGGCGGGATCCCACTTGAAAGCCCCGATATGGGCGCGAGCATAGGGATCCAGAAGCAGCTTGTTCGGATTAAAACGGTGACCGCTTTCGGGTTCGTAAGGTCCGGTCACGCGCAAGCCGTAGTGCGTGCCCGGAGGGATCTCCACGAAGCAGCCATGCCAGACTAAATCCGTGTATTCGGGAAGCGCGATGCGGTCAATTTCCCGTTCTCCGGCGTTATCGAACAGGCAGACCTCTACCTTGGTCGCGTTGGCCGAAAAAACGGCAAAGTTCGTCCCTTCGCCATCCCAGGAGGAACCCAACGGATGCGGTGATCCTTCTTTGACACGGATTTTAGTCGCAGTCATCTACTCAAGATAACTGCAAGGGACAGTTTTGTTTTGTAACGAATTGATCAGGCAGGGGTGTGCGACGCCTCCTTGTGCCGTCTGCGCGCGATCAGTTCCTGCTGTGCCCGGAACCAGTCCTCCTGGGGAGAACCGTCCGGACATCCGCGTTGTTGCCAATATGAGTACGCTAGCGGCGCGATATCCGCGTCCGCGAAGAGTTCAGTGTGTCTGGTTTGCTCGTAGTTGGGAACGAGAAGAGCTTGCGCTTTGCTTGACATCTTAGTCTCCAGAAGGTCAGATTCAGAGTTGCATTTTGACCGGCTCGGACCCACGCGAATGGGTTGGGCATAAGATCGTCTAGCATTAGATCTATCTTGCGGTGGTCGCGTTACACGTTTCTAAATTTGTGCCTGTGCGCCTAATCCGGCGTCGGCGTACGTTCCGCGCGATCGATCACAAGCATTTCCACCGGCACTTTGCCGGGCACGAGCTTCAATCCGAGCTGCGACTGCACCGCGTCAAACAGATCGGGCGCGGGATCGGAGGCATTCGCCGGAGCGTCCGGGGCCGTGGGAACGGGCGACTGAGGGCGCGGGACGTATTCCAAATGAAAGTCGTAAACTCCGTTGAGGCCGGTTTGGTCTTTCACGGGCGCGCCTGCATGCAAGCCCAAGAAATACGCGATCTGCGGCATCCGCTCATTTAAGACCGTTGCCCGGTTCCGGCCATTAACCGTTATCGTTGCCTCGATTGTGGCTCCGGGCGGATAAATTGGATTACCCGGCCGCGGAGCCGGGAAGCTGTTTGCATCCGTGATCATCAATTCATTCGATGGGCCGTCCGCCCTGGCTTGCACATTCGCCCGGGGCGCTTCGCGCGCCGAAGATTCCCTGAGTTTCGGACCATTCCTTGCCACTTGTAGCAAGTATCCCGAAACCTCTTTAGTTTCGCGGTGCACGGCCAAGTTGAAGCGTTCCACAAGCAGATGCTGGAGCATCAATCTAAAATCGCCTAAGGTCTGCCGCTCGGGATGATAGCCACAATGTTATAGCCGCTACTGCGAACCCAGTCGGGTGCGGAGATCCGGTCGACGGGGATGTCGTACGCAATTTGGATCGCGCGAATAAGCCTGATATTGGTCCATGTGATCCGTCCTGGATCGTGATTTCCGCGATTGAACGGGCCAGGCGGAAGGGGTCCGCCGTCCATCGAGCCTGTTACGGCTCCCGTTGGCGCAGGCTTTACAGAGGCAACTTCAAACGCGACGGGAGTGGATTGTGCGATGGCAAACGTTGCCGCAATCACCCCAAGCACCAAAGATCTTTTCATGCGGAGGCCTTGTCCAGACAGAATACCCTAAGCCGCCCTATTACGCCAATTCTGAATTCAATGTGGCTGCGGGAATGCTTTTCGCCACTCTAAATCATGCCCTCCCGGAAACATTTGCTATCCTGAAACCGGGTGAGTTTACGCCTATGAATCGTCGTTTCCAGGTTGCTGTTGTCGGCTTCTCAGCCGGGATCGTTGGTCTTCTGCTGTTCGGAGCCGAGTACGGCCGCAGCGCTCCTCCGGACGGTCCTTACACACATCTCGGCGTTTACAGCGAGGTGCTGTCGCACATTCAGACGCAGTACGTCGAGGACCCCGACATCAAGGCGGTCACACTCGGCGCTATTAATGGAATGCTCGAAGCGCTCGACCCGTTCGCCAGCTATCTGAACGCCGATCAATATAAGCAGTATATGGCCGCAAAGCAATCCCCGAAGGCGGATGTGGGCTTGGTGCTTTCGAAGCGCGCCGGGTATATGACCGTGGTTGACGCAATCCCCGGTTCACCCGCCGCGAAAGCCGGTTTGGCGAGCTACGACGTGATCGAATCAATTAATAATGTTGCCACACGCGATATGCCGCTGGCATTTGCCGAAATCCTGCTCCAAGGCGAGCCTGGGACATCTCTCGAAATGAGCGTGCTGCGCTCGACGAAGCCCGATCCACAAAAAGTAGTGCTGGTCCGTACTAAGGTGGACTATCCTCCGGTAGCGTCGAGGTTAGTAACGGATCAGGGCTCGGAGCCGCAGGGTCTGATCGCGACCACAACGCTGGATGCCGCGCGCGTTCGCGAGATTTCTCAAGATGTGGTGAATTTGGAAAAGCAGGGCGCCAAGCGCATCGTTCTGGATGTGCGCCACTGCTCGACGGGCGCGCCGGAAGAGGGGATCGCGCTGGCAAATCTGTTTATGGATAAGGGCCTGATCGGATACACGCAAGGCCAGAAGGTCAGCCGCCAGGATTTCCAGGCGTCGCCATCCAAACAGGTAACGAAACGGCCCTTGGTCGTATTGACGGACCGGGCGACTGCGGACGCGTGCGAGGTTGCGGCAGCCGCTCTGCTGGATTCAAAGCGCGCTCAAGTGGTCGGCGAGCGGACGTTCGGCGATGCGGCGATCCGTAAGGCTGTCACCATGGACGATGGCAGCGCGGTGATTCTTTCAGTAGCCAAGTATTACTCGCCATCCGGCAAAGCGATTCAGGATACCGGCGTGGCTCCATCCGTCCCGCAAGCGGAGAGCGAAGCTCAAGCCGAGGACGACAACGTGGCGCCCGATCTCCAGGATGCCGCCCCCGTGAAGCAAGGTCCTGACCTGATTTTGAAGAAGGGCCTGGACCTCCCGCCGGAGCAATAGAAACGACCAAATATGCCTTTGTACGAGTATCGGTGCTCGAAGTGCGACACCGTCTTTGAAGTGCTTCAAAAATTCTCGGATGCCCCGCTAACCACGCACGAAAGTTGCGGAGGCGCGCTGGAACGCTTGATTTCCGCGCCCGGATTCCAGTTCAAGGGTAGCGGCTGGTACGTCACCGACTACAAGGGTTCCGGCGCCAAAACGGAAACCAAGGCGGCGGACGGCGATAAAAAGGCCGACACGAAGACCGACTCCAAACCGGCGTCGACCGAAAGCAAGACCGAGTCGAAGCCCGCGGAAACCGCGAAAAAGAGCGAGTAAAAGGAGTCAGCGTTCAGCGTCAAACAAGCTGATGGCTGATCGCGGACTGCTGATAGCTAGCGGCGCTTTACCGCAAGTGAAACGCCAGCCAGACCAGCAGTCCGGCAGCGCCGGGCAGAATAATCTCCGCCCAGTTCCTTTTCAGATATCGGAACAACCGCATAGAAATGGGCGGCGGAAGCGCTTTTGATTGTGCGTTCGGCGCGAGCGTAGATGCTAGACGGGAGCGCAACCCGGATGGAAATCCGCTCAGCGCGCGCCGAATCTCTTCGCGCCCGCGGCGGTCGGCGATAAGGATGGTCGCGGAGTTGAATCCATTAGTCGAATGCTCGAGCTCCTTTCGAAGTTGCGGCGGCACGTCCTGCACGGAACGGTAAACTCTCGTCTTCGCGCCCTTGGCGATAAAGATCGTGGAGGTCTTAACAGTTACACGCTGCATTCTTCACATCTCCGCCGCCGGACGCGACGACAGGCGGGTTCCGCCAAACGCATTCTCCAGCACCACTTCAATAAATCCCAAAGCCGCCTTGGATAGCGCCTTGTCCCTTCTATAGATTAAACCAATCGTCCGCAGCATAGGATCAGGCCCAAGCGAAATTGCGGCGAGCCTTTTCGCGGCCACCTCTTCGCGGCAGTGCGATTCGGCGACGAAGCTCACGCCGAGGCCCGCGAGAACGAAGCGCTTCATCATCTCCGTCGAATCCAGCTCCATGGAGATGCTGATTTGATCCTCCACCAGCTCCATCCAGGCATTCAGCCGGCTCCGGGTAGTGCCGCTCTTCGGCAGGAGCAGAGGCTCCCCCACCAGATCCGCGGCGAGAATGTGTTTCTTGTTGGCGAGCGGGTGCCCGGCCGGAACAATCGCCTGGATTTCGTCGGAATGGATCTTGACGATTTGCAGGCGCTTCTCCTTTACAGGCAACTGCGTGATGCCGAAATCGGCCTGATTGTCGACCACCGCTTCCACCACGCGGGATCCGTAAGAACGGTCGACGTGCACCTGGACGTTTGGAAAAAGCTTTTTAAATTCTGAGAACACGCGTGGCAGGACGTAAATACATGTAGCTTCATTGGCGGCCATCAGAAGCTCGCCTCGCGGGATTCTTTCCAGCTCGTTGATGCTGTCTTGCGCCCTGCGGCGCAAGTCTAAAATCTGTTCGGCGTAATCCGCGAAGATGCGGCCGGCGGGTGTAAGCGCAATTTTGGTGCCGAGCCGCTCGAATAGCGGCGCGTTGAGGTCCTGCTCCAGTTGCCGCACCTGCGCGCTAACGGCTGGCTGCGTCCTGAAGCAAGATTGAGCCGCCTTGGAGAAACTCTTCAGGCGAACGATCTCGAGGAAAGTGTGAAGCTGGTCGAGATCCATGCGTGTCTACGGAGACCTTATTCTATTTAGGATCGCACCTTTTTTTCAGCGTTGCTGGATTTAGCCGCGCTTTCCCCGAAGCCAAGGCAAAAGCTAGCTCCAACCCGCCTCACGATAACCTAAGTTTTGGCTTATCGACGCATTCTCGTTCGCGCTACGAACTGGGTGGGTGATGCAGTTATGTCTCTGCCCGCTTTGCGCGCTTTGCGCCGCACTTTCCCCGGGGCTAAGATATCTATTCTGGCGAAGCCCTGGGTCGCGGAGCTCTATGGACGCGAACCGTTTTGCGACGACCTGATTCCTTACACTGCCGCCGATCCGCCGGCGAAATGGGCTGCGGCACGGGCGCTCTGTTCGCGCGAGTTCGATTGCGCGATCCTCCTGCAAAACGCCTTTGAAGCGGCCGCGGTTACGTTCGCTGCGCGAATTCCGGAGCGTATCGGCTACGCCCGCGATGGCCGCGGATTTCTGTTGACGCGCTCGGTCCCCGTGCCGCGATTGGGGGAAATTCCGCCGCATGAGCGCTTTTACTACTTAGAGCTTTTGCGGCGCGCCGGGATTATTGACTCCTTTCGTGAGGACGACGCGATTCGGCTGGATGGGGCTGCGGCGGCAAAACAGGCCGGAATCGAAAGACTCCGCGCGCTTGGCTGGCAGCAGCCCGTGATCGGCCTGAGCCCGGGAGCGGCTTACGGATCCGCAAAACGCTGGTTGCCGGAACGGTTCGCGGAAGCCGCGAACCGCGTGGCCGCCGAACTGGGCGCGGCGGTGGTGATCTTCGGATCGAAGGACGAACGGGAGTTGTGCGCGAGAGTGGCTTCCGCCATCGCGGCGCCCGTCAAGAATTTCGCGGGGGAGACGCCGCTCGGGGAGTTCATCGAACTCGCCGCGGGTTGCGATGTGTATCTCACCAACGATTCCGGCGCGATGCACATCGCGTCCGCTCTCGGCGTGCCCACGGTCGCGATCTTCGGCGCAACGAACGACGCCACCACCGGCCCAACCGGATGTCTTGCCCGAGTCGTGCGCGAGCCCGTGGAATGCAGTCCGTGCCTGAAACGCGAATGCCCCATCGACCACCGCTGCATGACCCGCGTAACGGCTGAAAAAGTAGCGCGCGTGGCTCTGGAACTGCTGAAATAGAAAGTAATCGTGGATACTCGGACCAAGATAGTTCCCTGTTCGGAAGCGCTTCGCATTGCCGCCGCGGGCGCGACTGTCGTCACCGGTTACTTCGATCCCATGGTGGCTTTCCACGCCGATCGTCTCCAGGAGCTGAAGAAGCCCGGCGCGCCGTTGCTGGTGGTGATTGCCGATCCTGCAAACCCAATCCTCCCCACGCGCGCGAGAGCAGAGTTGGCCGCCGCGCTTAGGGTAGTCGATTATGTTGGCGAAGGCGCTTTCGACATCGAGCCGGACTATTGTTTGGAACAGGAACACGAACGCCGTTTGGAAGAATTGGTTGCGGATGTCCATGCCCGGCAGCATGTACTCGGGTCATGAGCGATTTCCGTATCCTCGTGGTCCGGCTGAGCGCAATGGGCGACGTGATTCACACACTGCCCGCGGTCGCCAGCCTGAAGCATAGTTTCCCGCGCAGTTCTCTCTCCTGGGTCATACGCCCGCAGTGGGCTCCGCTGCTTGAGGGTAATCCCTTTGTAGACCGTGTGATCGTCGCCGACCGCGGTCCCGGCGCGATGCTCACCGTCATTCGCAACCTCCGGCAGGAGCGCTTCGACGTGGTCGTCGATTTCCAGGCGCTTCTGCAATCCGCGGTGGTCACCGCTGCTGTGCGATGCCAGAAAAAGGTCGGGCTGCACCGGTCGCAGGCACGCGAGAGGCTTGCGTCATTGGTTTATTCGACGGCGGTTCTTACGCGCTCGGATCACCGCGTGGAGCGAAACCTCGAATTGGCGGCCGCGGCCGGAGCCACGAATCTGCTGCGCGTTTTTCCGGCGCCGGAGGGGCGGCCCGAGGGCGACCTGCCGGATGGAGCCTTTGTCCTCGCGTCGCCGCTGGCCGGGTGGGGAGCGAAGCAGTGGCCGATGGAATACTACACGGATCTGGCGCGTGCTTTGGAGATTCCGCTGGTTTTGAACGGACCGCCCTCGGCCGAAGAAACGCTCCGGCGTGTCCGGGGAGTTCGAGTACATATCTCGGGCGTTGCGGGCTTGATCGACGCAACTCGGCGCGCGTCGGCGGTGGTGGGAGTGGATAGCGGGCCGCTGCATCTGGCGGCCGCATTGTCGAAGCCCGGCGTCGGGATCTATGGCCCGACCAATCCCGCTGTACATGGACCCTATGGCGGATCGATGCGCGTGCTGCGCGCGAGCGGCGCCGTTACCACCCTGAAGCGGCGCGATGCCGAAGACGCGAATATGCGTGCCGTTACTCCTCCGGTTGTTTTCGCAGAGTTGCAGGCGGCCCTGCGATGTCCCGTCAAAACCACAGCGGGTTCGCCCGCGTGAGCTTTTCAAAGCCTTACGCCGACGCCGTCGCAAAGCTTCGTGTATTTTGCGGATTTCTTATGGCGGCCGCCTTTGTGTGGTTTTCCGAGCCCACGGCCGCTTCGCTTGCGTTCGGCCTGCCGCTGGCGGCTGCCGGCTTGGCGTTGCGAGCCTGGGCCGCCGGACACCTTGAAAAAAATCTCTCGCTTACCGACAGCGGCCCGTACGCGCATGTGCGTAATCCGCTATATATCGGGACTCTCACGGTGTCGGCGGGCTTTGCAATTGCGGCGCGGCGCTGGGAGTTGGGGCTATTATTTGCCGCCATCTTCCTGCTGGTTTATCTGCCAGTGGTGGAGCTTGAAGAACAGCATTTAGCGCGTTTGTTTCCCGAGTTCAAAGAGTATGCGCGCCGCGTGCCCCGGTTGGCGCCTCGAATAAGCGGCTGGGGCCTGGGTGCCAAACCATTCCAGTTTTCTTTGTACCGCCGCAACCGCGAATACGAAGCATTGGCCGGGTTCCTGGCAGGCGTGGGCGTGCTTTTCTGGAAAGTGATTCGTTAGATTTTCACCAAGCCGAGCCTCACTCCGCGCATCACCGCTTCCGTTCGCGTACCCGCGCGCAGTTTTGCCAGGATCGAGTTCACATGGAATTTGGCTGTGTGCTCCGAAATCGAAAGCCGGTAAGCAATCATCTTATTGCTCAAACCCTCGGCGAGCATCTCCAACACATCCAGTTCGCGGCGCGTAAGCCGGTCAATCGTTCCGTCGTCATCCGGAGGAGCGGGAAAGGGTAAGAGTTCGCCCGCCGGGACAACGGTTAATCCCGCCGCCGCAGCTTGAATCGCGGCTGCGATCTGCTCTGCCGGTGCATCCCGCGGCAGCACCGCTCGAACTGCGCCACGCAAATTCCGCGCGGCAAGGTCGTCTCCGAGGAGCACAACGGGAACCTCAGATTCGACGGGGACGGCGCCGTCGCTGAGAATCACGTCGGCATCCTCCTCCCGCGCGCCAAGCTCGATGTCTGCGTAATGACCTAGCAGCGATTCCAAACCCGCGCGCGTTACGGCGGAACGGGCCGCAATATGGAGGCGGATCAAGCCGCCTCCCGGCGGCTCGCCGGCAAAGCGATCGCCACCTCCCGCACGGCGAGCCTCTGCCCCCGCAGAAAGCCAAGCCGGAGGACATTTCCGGTCGCACCGTCAATCGCGTTTCCTAGATCCCTCGCAGACGCCAGTTTGGCGCCGTTCGCGGACACCAGCAGGTCTCCGCTCTTCAACGATGCATATTCCGCCGGGCTGTTCGATGTTACGTCGAGTACGAGCAGCGCCGATTCGCCAGGAGGGCTTGCAACCTGCCGCACTACTACCCCGAGCGATGGCCGCGCTCCCCGGCGCAGGAAATCTGCGACAGTGTCGCTCGGCACCGCCAATCCCAGGGCGCCGCCGCGGCTGCTGACCACCATCGTATTGATTCCAACGACGCGCCCTTCCGAATCGGCGAGCGGTCCTCCGGAATTACCGGGCGCCAGCCGGATCGCGGCCTGAACCCAGCGGCGGTCATCCCAACCGCGCACCGGCCCGCACGCGCGAATCGTTCCAGTGGTGAGCGCTCCCACAAACCCCAAAGGATTTCCGATTGCGATCACCGGCTCACCGGGCCGCAATGACGTAGAGTCACGCCACGCAGGCGCGGGAAGATTTCGGGCCTGAACTTTCAGGGTCGCCAAATCCCGCCGTGGATCACGTTCGGCAAGTTCTGCGGTGAGCGAAGTGCCATCCCACAATTCGACTACCGCCGAGCCGCTCACGACATGAGCATTGGTGACCACCGTTCCGTCAGCCGTCCAGATAACGCCCGAGCCACTGCCTTGAGCATTTCGCGCTTCGGTCAGGATTCTGACAGTTGAACGGCGAAGCTGTTCCGCAATTTCGCCGAACCGCCCCGGCATACTCGCTACCTCCTCGGGCGCTCGCCAATTGTGACGTCTAACTTCACGACCTCTCCGCCGCGCACGATTTTGACAGGCATTTTTTTCCCGATCGAATCGGAATCGAGCAATTCCTGTACTTTCTCGGGCCGTGCGACGGATTGTCCATTCAGTTCTATTAAAATGTCGCCGATCGACACCCCCGCGCGGCCTGCCGGCGCATCCGGATCGACGCTCATCGCCATCAGGCCCGTTGGTGAAGACAAACCCAGCTTAGTTGTGAGATGCTCCGGAAGAGCAATTGGTTGTAGGCCCGCGCCAAGGTAGCCGCGCGGAATGCGGCCGTGCATTATCAGCCTTTCGGAAATTCGCGCAATGGTCTCCGGCGGAATTGCGAACGCAGAGAACCGCGACAGCGCTTGCGTGGCGAAGCCGATGAATTGGCCCGCGGCATTCACCACAGCTCCGCCCGCGGCCCCCGGCTGTAAATCGAGGGCCAAGCGGATAACGCGGTCGAGCCGCCCGCCGCGCCAGGTCTGGGAAGCGGGAGAAATACTTCCGATAACGCCGAGCGCCGCGATCGGACTGTCCTTCGACCGGCCAACGGCCAGCGCGATTTGGCCAGGGACAAGGCTCGCGGTCTCGGCTTTCGAAACGACGTGCACGTCAAGCGAAGCCGCGCGCAATACGGCGAGATCCGTGCCTGGATCGCGGCCGACCAGTTCGGCATTCACGGTTGTGCCGTTTGGAATGGTGATGCGGATATCTTCATCGCGGCGAATCGTGTGACACGCGGTGACGATAATGCCCGGGCTCCAGTGGACGCCGCTCGAATCGAAACGCCGCCGCGCGTGAATAGCTACAACGGATTGAGCCGCTTTGCCGACGACGGACGCGAGCTCATCCGAGAAAGAAACAAGAGAGTTGGTCAAGAGTGCTGCCTCCTGACCTAAGCATGCATTCGCGGGGCAGGGAAGCGCATACCGAGAACGGGTGGGCCGGACCTGCCCGTTCGGGCGGGTCGTTGGGCAGGATGGTATCCTGCGCGCGATTGCCAATCGCGCTGGTTAACCTTAAACAACACCCGACCAGGCGGGCTAGCTCATCAAATGCGCAAGCCAGACGTCCAGCACCGCGGAGCGCCGTTCCTGACGAACCGCGTGCAGCGCTTCTTCGATGGCCGGATTTAAATCCGCGGGATTCTTCACCACGCGCGCGAATGCTCCGCCGGCTGCGGCGGCGATGCCGGAATAATCGGGCGGCGGATCGAACGCGATGCCAAGGTCGCCGGCTTTGCTGGCGAACCCATGCGGATGGACCGCGAGCGCGGAAAATCTCGGGGCGCGCCAGCCGCGGTTGTTGTAGATAACCTGCAGAAACGGAGCTTGGTACCTTCGGGCGATCCAGTGTACGGTCGAAGGCTGGCTGAACATGTACGAGCCATCGCCCGTGAGACTTACGACCGTTTTGTCCGGTGCCGCGAGCTTCATCCCGATCGCCGCCCCGCCGTTCCAGCCGAGCGAGCTCGCGCCGCTGGTGAAAAGCCGGAGCGGCTGCGTGGCGCCGACGTGGTTGTGAATTACAGAGTAGTTCGTTATTCCTTCGTTCAAAACAATTGTGTCGCGGTCAATATGTTTGCGGATACAAGCGGTGAGGTACTCCGGTGTAATGGTTCCATCCTGAGGCTGCCGCTCACGTGTTGCGAGCTGAGCGTCGCGATCCCGGTGCACCCGGGAATAATGCGCGTGCCGGTCCTGAACCAGCGCGGCATCGACGCCGGAACCCAGCCGATCGTGAATTTGACGGAGAGCCGTCGCGCAATCGGCTCTGAAAACCCGGCGCGCCGGAATGTACCACAGCGGCATCTGCTCTTTAATCGGATCGATATCGATATGGTAGATGCGAGCTTCGGGGCTCGGACCGTTTTTGGACGGAATCCACGGAACGTCGCTATCCATTACCAGCACGAAATCCGCTTCAGCCAGGCATGGATTCTGAACGGGTTCATTGCCTTGAACGCCAATATACAGTTCATTGTCTGAAGGAAAATTCAAGTAATTCGCGACCGATTCGAGCACGGCCATTCCGGTGCAGCGGCACAGCCGCACCAGTTCTTCGACAGCTTGCGAATTGCGGCCCAAATATGAAGTGACTACCAACGGACGACGGGCAGTCCGCAATTCATTCGCGAGCTCTTCCACGCCTGCCGCCGGGAGAGCGATCGGCTCGATCGGTTCGAACAGAGCTGGATTCACTTCGATACGTGGGATTTCCTCCTCCATCACTTCACGAGGTCCCATCAGGTACGCCGGCCCCTTCGGGTCGCTATAGGCGAACTGCAAGGCGCGGTGCACCATCTGTTTAATGTTGCGACCGGTTCGCAGCTCGTTTTCGTATTTCATGTAGGGGCGGACGATCCCCCTTTGATCGAAGACATCCTGCAGCCAGTGAATGAACTCGTTGCGAGTTCCTCGCAACTCGCCTTCCTGCGTGTAGGGCGATGCTCCCGCGAAGATCAGCACGGGAATGCGGCAGCGCGACACATTATGAACCGCTCCCGCCAGCGATTGCGTGCCGCACTCGACGTGCACGATGACGGCTTGTGCCCGGCCTGTGAGTTGCGTGTAGCCTTGCGCACAGGCGAGCGCAACCATTTCATTCGGGCAGGTAATGACATTCGGCACCGCCGTGCCCTCGGCCTTGGCCTGCGCGATCGCTTCCAGGAGCGCCGGATGATCGCTGCCGAAATTCGAAAAAATATAAGAGACGCCCGCGTCTTGCAGGGCTTCTAGGAAAGCGGAACTGGTTGTGTACATGCTCTATTGCAGCTTACACGAGAAGTTCGCGGCCTCATCCGTGTTGCCCGAGCCGTTGTAAACCGCCGTTTGCGGATACGGGCACAGCGGACGCGTGCGGTCCAAAGTGAATCGCGTCACTCGCGATGCTGCAATGCGTTCCGGAGCTTTGCCTTTTTCCACCCACGCGCTCAGGGCCCCCACCGCATCGAAGGTGTCAGTGCCTCCGCCGCGGCAATGACCCATGCCGGGAACCATGAAGAGCCGTATGGACTCGGCAGCTTTCCGCTCGCCACCGGCGCCCTCGACCACATTCTCAAAATAGTTAACGCTATTCCGCGGAGCGATTCCCGGATCGGCCCAGCCGTGATACATGATCAGCTTGCCACCGTGCCCGAAAAACGGCTTAAGATTCGCGTCGGTGGAGTTCATCATAGCGGCGGCGTTTTTATCCGCTGCGGCCATATCGCGATCCGGATCGAACGTCATGTAGTTCCAGCTCGGATCTTTGAAGACGATGAACTTATATGTTTCCTCGGCCAGCGACATCGGCTTTGAGCCGCCGAGAGTGGCCCAGCCCAATTCGCTGCCGCGTTCCAGGCCCGGGAACAGCGGCCTTCCAGTTTTCGCGCTAACCGGGCCGCTATATATCTTTCGCGCAGCTTCCACCTGCTGAGGAGTCAAGCAATTCGAAGTGTCCGCGCCCGCGCAAGCAAGTTCTTTCGGATCGAAATGGCAGCGGGTGGGATCTTCGAGGATGCCATCCTTTACCCCATCCAGCGCATCGCACGCCTTCAGCACGGCATCGTTCAGCAGCCGGTACTTTTGGGGCGGAATATATGATCCCTCCTCTTTGTGCAGCACCTGATTCACCCATACCTGCTGCCCTTGCAGATGCGTGACGTAATTGGCGGGCGCGCCCGCGATTATTCCGTCGTAATCGCCCGGATAGCGCTGCGCTTCGGCCATCGCTTGCCGCCCACCCGTCGAGCAGCCATTCCAATACGAATGCGCCGCCACGCGGCCATAATACGCGGCCACAATCGCCTTCGCCGCAGTCGTCGTTTCATGCACTGCGCGATAGGCGAAATCGGTCAGCTTTTCGGGATGGCCGAGGATGAAATCGGCATTGTTGCCAGTGTGCCCTGTGTCCGTGCTCGCGGTTGCATAACCTGCGGCAAGAGCGGTCGCCATTGCGGGGTACGAAATCGTGCCCGCCCAGGCTCCGTTGCCAACCGATTGCAGCGAGTTGTTCCATCCGCTCGACGGCAGCCACACCTCGATCTTGATATCCGAGTCGCTCGAAGGCTTGAGCGTCGCTGCGACCCGGCAGAATGCAGGGAGATTCGCGTACGCGGTCCCCACTCCCTTGCCGTTGCCCGCGGGCGGTTTGAACTGCCCGGCATCCACGGATTGCGCCAAATCGATTGTGGCATTGGGCAAAGATAACGACGTGAGGGTTTCACAACTAGCCCCAAACGCCGGCAGTGTTGCGACTATCAAAGCAATGTAGCGAAACATGTAGAAATTTTAGTGGGGCAGGATGCTATCCTGCGGCGGGTCGCCAGCCCGCCTGCCGACGTTTTCACCAGCCCCGAACAGCGCGATTGGCAATCGCGCGCAGGTTGGCAACCTGCCCGACCTTTCTACCGCGCCTTGCAGGAAAAGTTCCCCGCGTCATCGGTGCTGCCGGTTCCGTTGTAGACCGCCACCTGCGGATACGGGCACAGCGGGCGCGTGCGATCGGTCTGGCCATTGCGGACGCGCGAAGCAAGGATCTTATCAGGCGCCTGCTTCGATTCCACCCACTGCTCCAGAGCGGTCAGCATATCGAACGTGCTGGTGCCATCGCCGCCGCCGCAGTGTTGCATGCCGGGTACCATAAACAGCCGGTAGCTTCCGCTGACCTTGCCGGCGCCGCCCATTTTTTCGAGCACGCTCTTGTAGTAATCCACGCTCGAGCCGGGGGCGATCTGCGGGTCGGCCCAACCGTGGTACTGGATGATCTTTCCGTTGTGTCCCAAGTATTTCGACAAATCCGGATTCATGGCGTCCAGATCGGCGCTTTCCTTTCGGGTTAAGGCGATGTCGCTGTCCCAGTTCATCGTCTTGTAATCCCAATCGGGATTCTTAAAGACGACGTACTTGAACAGATCGGTTGCGAGTCCGAAAGGCTGTTGGCCGGCCATCGTGTTCCAACCCATCTCGCTACCCGGTTCGAAGCCCGGGAATTCCACGTGTTTGGTGCGCGAATTCGTGACGGGCGTGTACATGCGGCGGACAGATTCCACTTGAGCCGCAGTCAAGCAGTCCGGTCCATCCGCGCCCTTGCACTCGATCGATTTCGGGTCGAATTTGCAATGGGTCGGATCTTCCAGCACGCCGTCTTTCACTCCATCCTGCGCATCGCAGGCCGCGAGCACCGCGTTGTGGACCGCCTGAAACTTCGATTGGATAGCACTCTCTTCATCCTTGTGCACCTGTTGCGCGATCCACACGGCCTGCAAAGAGCGCCCGGCAAAGTTAACGGCCGGAGCGCCGGCGACGATTCCGTCGAAATCATCGGGATAACGCTGCGCCTCGTCCAGTCCTTGGCGGCCGCCCTGGGAGCAACCGTTCCAGTAGGAGTATTTGGGGGCCTCGCCGTAAAAAGCGGCTGTGATCGCCTTGCCCTTCACCGCCATCTCATGTACGGCCCGATAACCATAGTCGACCAGCTTCTCGGGATGGCCGAGCGCAAAACTGGCGCTGCCGCCTTCGTGGCCCGTGTCCGTCATAGCGGCTGCGTAGCCGAGTTTAACGCCGGTTGCGAGCGTTGCCGGCGTAATAGCGCCAGACCAGCCGCCATTACCGTTAGCTTCAAATTTGTGATTCCAGCCTGACGCGGGCATCCACAGTTCGATCTTGATATCGGAATCGGGGGTGGGTTTTACTGTAAACGCGACACGGCAAAACGCAGGGACATCGTTGAACGAAGCCGCTTTGCCCTTTCCGCTCGCTGCTCCAGCGGAAAATGTCCCGGCCGCCACCGACTGCGCGGTTGTAATAGTCGTGTTCGGCAGCGACAGTGAAGCGAGGCCTTCACACGTGGCCGCCGCGGCGACGCCGGTAATTCCCAGGGAACCCGCCAATAAAGCAACTGCTCTCATCGTTGAAATTATGCGCATCACGCACACTCCCTCTCGGTCCGAACCACTGGCCGATCAGGCTGAGCATATCAAAACGGCGTGCAAGTTTCAGCGCACAGCGGCCGCGGGGGCTTCGGCCTACTTACGTACTTGCGCGGTCACCACGAAATGCTTTCCCCGCGCAAAACGAATGCCGGTAAAGCCGCACCGCTCGAGCGCGCGCCGCATGCCCCGCTCGGTTTGGAACGATTCCTGTTTTCCTTTTAACGGGAATTGCCTCTGGAATAAGTGAAACGCAAGGCTGTTTAAAAAAATATAGGCGAACCAGAGCTTGCCTTTCAAGTTACTGTGCCGAGCGTGTCTCCACGGCACCTGGAAAGGATGGAGCGCCAGCCATACGCTCCCCTCCGGCTTGAGAACGCGCCTGATTTCCTTAAGCGCCGTTAAGATGCGCGTATAAGGCAACGCCACGCGCGCGAAGACGAAATCGAACTGGTGATTGCGAAAAGGCAAAGCCTCCGCGACTGCGTTTGCTAAGGCGATCCGGCTGCTGAACGATTTCGCTGTTTTGAGCGCATCAAGATCGATATCGATACCGAACGACACTCTATCCGGATAGGCTGCGATTAAAGATTGCCCAGCCCCGCATCCGACATCCAACACCTTCTGTGCCTGAGGCAGGCGAGGCGGCAAAATGTGCCTTGGATCGTTTGGATCAAGGGCGATCTTCAGCTCGTCGAGGTGGTAATTGTCCACGCGCTGAGTTCCCCCCTGTTGGGATTTCTGCTCGAGATCCTGGATTTGCATTCGGACCCCGGTTAGATGAGATTCGCGGCCGAAGGTTTCATTTTTCGGCATCGCCGTTTGGAATATAATTGCGCCGAGGCGGCTGGAGAAGATCCAAATGAAATTTCACCCACTCAGCTCGATCGTAAGTGTATTGTCATTCGCCGTAACGTTGAATATATTCGCTCAGCAACCGGTAGCACCGGGCAGGGGAGGAGGAAAAGCGCCGACCGCTCCGCCGCCAATCAACTGGCCTTCGCCGCCGCTTCCGGATGGCCCCATTGTTCTCGATACCGCCATCCAGCGCCAAGTCCGCCTCTTCGTAACGAAAGGTTTAAATCAGCCCTGGAGCATGGCATTTCTTCCCGACGGGGCGATTCTTGTAACCGAGCGGCCCGGGCGTTTGCGAATCGTCCGAAATGGCGTGCTTGATCCGAATCCCGTGGCCGGTGTACCGGAAGTGCGGGCGCAGGGTCTCGCCGGGCTGATGGACCTGGCCCTTCATCCACGGTTCACCGAAAACAAGCTGATTTATTTTACGTATCACAAGCCTGCTGGCGGCGGAGGACCGGGCAACAGTGCTGGCGTGATTACGCTCGCTCGCGGGCGTTGGGATGGCGGCGGACTAACAGAGGTCCGCGACATTTTCTCTGCGATTCCGAACGCCAACGCATCGCGAATTATCTTCGGGCGAGATGGAATGATCTACATGAGCGTCGGGGTCGGCGATCCCCCCGCGGCCGCGCGGGCGCAGGACCCTAATGATCTCGCAGGCAAGGTGCTGCGGCTGCGCGATGACGGCACTGTGCCTCCCGACAATCCTTTTGTGGGCCGCGCCGGGTACCGGCCGGAAATTTACACGCTTGGGCATCGCAATCCGTTGGGCTTGGCTGTGCATCCCGAGACCGGCTCGATTTGGGAATGCGAGGATGGTCCGAACGGCGGAGATGAGATTAATATTTTGCAGCCGGGAAAGAACTACGGCTGGCCTGTTGTCAGCTTTGGGCGATTCTATCTCGGGCCGCGCGTTTCCGAAAACCCGTGGCACGAAGGTATGGAGTTGCCCACCGTTTACTGGGTGCCCGCAATCGCGATTTCCGGCATGACGTTCTACACGGGCGACAAATTTCCCAATTGGAAAAACCACGTATTCGTCGGCGGGATGCGGCAGGGCGAAGTTCCCCGGTCCGGACATCTTGAGCGAATCGACTTCAACGACAAGTGGGAGGAGCTGCACCGCGAATCTATGCTCCGCGAGCTGCAGAACCGTATCCGCGACGTGCGTCAGGGTCCGGACGGCTACTTGTACCTATTGACGGCGGAAAACGACGGCGCGCTGATCCGCATGGAGCCGTACAACGCAACGGCGCAGCAGGGGGAGCGCTAACCGTTTTGTTCGAGTTGAAGAGCGAGCGCAGCGTGGTGATCTGCCATGCGCGCGGGGACGCTGAATTGGCACACGACTTGGGGAGTTTTCTTGCGCGCAATTGTGCGGTGATTCTCGGATACGAGGAGATCGCCGCCGATTTGCTAAATTCCGTGGAACGCGCCACTTCGGCGGATGTAGTTTTAGCGGTCCTTTCGCCCGCTTCCGTGCCGCGCACGTGGAAGCGAGAGGAATGGGAGCCGGTATTTTTTGATGCGCCTGAGGAATTCGGCACCAAGATCGCGTGCGTGCTCGCTGGAGAGTGCGATTTCCCGAAGCTGCTTCGCCGCAAGAATTTTTTCGATTGCAGCGCCGGATGCCTGGAAGGAATGCGCGCCGGGAAACGATGGCTGCTGGAGTCGGACGGGGATAAGGTCGTTCTTCCCAGCGGAATCACCGCCGCTGAGCTCCGGCCCGGCGAACTGGACCGGCTGCATCGGTCGGTGGGCGACCAGCCGGGAATCGAGCACGATGTTTCGCGCGAGGCTGCGCTCGCCTATGCGCGTGCGTCGACCCGCGATTTTGAAGGCGTGTTTTGGATCGATTGCCGCCAACGAACGCGTTGTGGAGTGCTAGGCGACACGGCCCACGCTCTTGGTGCCCGCACGCCGGATACGATCGACCGGAATCGGAAGAGGTTATGCGATCTTTGCCTCGCTCACAGGGTTCTGTTGCTGTTCGCCGATTTAGATCCTACGGACCGCGATCTCGTATGTTTCGGCGGCAAAGCTTCCGTCATCTTCACCAACGGTTGGGACAGACCAAGGAAATCTCTTGAGGAAATCACACGCCTATTTCATGCGTGGCCAAGTAATCTGGAAGCCTGCCTTGCGGCGCTCGGCGACGCTCAGGGGTACCTTTGGGAGACTCGCGGCAGCGCAGTGTTCGGCCCGGCTTTGGTTGCGCTTCTCAAGCATTTCGACCGGCTGGCCGAGGCGTATGAAGTCCTGACGATGCTAGCGGCCGCCGCGCGGGAACAGAATGACCCGTTTCGCGCCCACCAATTGGAATGGGAGCAAAGCTGGATTGCCGAACAGTGGGGGCATGCGGTGGAGTTCAATCCGCCGAGGCAGGAATCTGCGGTCGAGCAATTAAGCCTGTTTTGACTGGACCATTAAGCGCTCGCTGCGTGTCTTCGCCGCCTAAACCAAGCGGCCAAGACGCCGATAGCAATTCCGCAAACAGCTCCTGTAAGAGCAAACGGCCGCCGGTTTGGTTTTTCCCGCACGCCCGGTTGCGCAGGTTGGGTAATTGCAACCCTGGCGCGCCCCGTAGCGAGTTCCGGATTGCGGAAGTTAGCTTCCACAAACTGCATGGCCATATTGTTCGTGACGCGTTGGGCGATGACGGCGTCTGGGTAGGCGAACGACAGCCGGAACTCGCCGGTACGGAGGATCTCGGCCTGCGTGGCGCGCTCTGCCCGCTTGATTGCGCCCGCCATCGAGGCTTGCTGGCGCTCCTCTGGATAAAGATTGTAGGTACGGATGATTCGCTCCAAATAGTCCTTGTTGAGGGCGGTCCGGACAAACGTCGCCGTATGGTCCGCGTAATGTCCGGTGTCCGGCGTCTGATACACGAAAGTGACGCCAGATCTCCACAAGCGTGCAGGCATCGCAAAACTCACCACAATTGCGGCGAACCCGCCGGCGAGCGCGAATAGGGTTGCAATGCGAAGACTATTCCAGCGCAAAATCCGCATACTGATACCTCCTTTCAGGATGTCGAGAACATCGGTCCAACGCGGCCGGATTTCTTCGAGCAACGCTTCGAACTCATCGCCGTAGCGATCGCGCCAGGAACGTGGGTACAAACGGGCAGCCCAATCAATCATCCTTTTCATGCGTCTTCCAATCGCCTAAGCCCGATTTTTGCGACTTGAGACAGATTCCGGAGTTCGGTTTGGAGGTAGCGGCGTCCATCCGCCGTAAGGCGATACGGTTGGCGGCGATCGGCGGATTGAAGTGCTCGTATCCAGCCGCGCTCCTCGAGCCGCGTGATTGCCCCATAGAGAGTTCCAGGGCCGAGGCGCACACCGGCGAGCGTTTGAATGTCTTCCATAATGGCGTAACCGTGTTTATCGCCTCCGGCGAGGCTGGCTAGAACTAGCAGGGTTGGGTCGGACATCGTTATTACGTAGTACGTAGTATCGTATCACGTAGTACTGGGGTATGCAATAGCCTGAATGACGGACTGAAGTCTGCCGCAAGCTGTCGCCTGCCCCACCGGCCTTCCTGTTAATGGCACACTAATTACTTCGACCATGCCTCATCTTTTCGACGAGCTTAAAATTCGCGGCGTGCGATTCCCGCACCGGCTCGCTGTATCGCCCATGTGCCAGTACTCATCCGAGGACGGTTACCCGAGCGAATGGCACTTGGTACACCTGGGCAGCCGGGCGGTTGGGGGAGCATCGCTGGTATTTACGGAAGCGGCCGCGGTTACGGCGGAGGGGAGGATCAGTCCGAAGGATCTCGGCATTTGGAGCGACGGCCACATCGAGGCGTTCGCCCGCATCACACGTTTTATCCACCAGCAGGGCAGCGTTTCGGGCATCCAGTTAGCGCACGCGGGACGAAAGGCCAGCACCTGGGCGCCGTGGGACGGGGCAGGCGCGGTTCCAAAATCGCAAGGCGGATGGACGCCGGTGGGTCCTAGCGCGATCTCGTTCGACGAATCGTATGCAAAGCCCCGGGAGCTTACGCAAGAAGAAATCTCCGGTGTCGTGCACTCGTTTGCGCAGGCCGCGCGGCGGGCGCTCGACGCCGGTTTCATGGTTGTCGAAATTCACGCGGCGCACGGCTATTTGCTGCAGGAGTTTCTTTCGCCGCTGAGCAACCGTCGCGACGACCGCTATGGCGGATCATTCGACAATCGCATTCGCCTGCTAGGTGAGACGGCCGCCGAAATACGAAAGGTATGGCCGGACCGCCTGCCTCTGTTTGTGCGCATCTCGTCGACTGACTGGGCCGAGGGCGGATGGACAGTGGATGAATCCGTGGAACTGGCGCGGAGGCTCGGTCCGCTCGGTGTCGATTTGATCGATTGTTCATCGGGCGGAAATGCGCCCAATTTGAAGATTCCGCTTGCGCCGGGGTATCAAACTCCGTTCGCGGAACGGGTTCGGAAGGAAGCCGGTATCGCAACCGCCGCGGTGGGTATGATCACCGCGCCCGCACAAGCCGATCACATCGTCACAACCGAACAGGCCGATTTGGTATTGATCGCACGCGAGCTGCTGCGCGATCCATATTTTCCATTGCGGGCTGCGCGTGAATTAGGCCGGACTATTTCGTGGCCGACGCAATATCTGCGCTCGGCGCCCGCGAATGCGCCCCGGCGAGAGCCGGTTGAATAGCGGCCAGGCGCGCGCGCAGTGAATCAAGCAAGCGGATTCGTCCACCGCAATCCAGGGAATCGCGCGAAATCTCGATCCGTCGTGTGTAGAACGCCCCCGCATTCCAGAGTAAGGGCTGCGATTTCGGCGTCCGGCACAAGCGGCCCCCTGACTTGTCCTGCCATCAAAATCTGGGACAGCATGCTCCAATGCCCTTCTCCCGGGCCAAGCAATCTCACATTGGGTTGTTCGATCCACGACTGCACGATCTGAATCGCCTCCTCAACGGTAAACCTCCGGCCCTGCAAACGCGTATTGGTGACAATACGCAGAAATGCGAGGATCGTATTCCAAGGCAAGCCCACCAATACACCGCCGGAAAACGTTTGCTCAATCCAAGCACGCGCCTTGACGTGGTGTGACGATGTCGAGTCGTACGCATACAGCAGGATATTCACATCGAGGACAATCACTTATGGGCCACGCCTTCCAGCGCCTCAAGGAGCTCTTCGACATTGTCGTAATTCAAGCCCGCGGGTAAACCTAAAGGGCGCGGCATCACCCTAAAAGGCTTGGTCTGCGGCTGACCGGAAGCGGCGAGCCCGAGGCGCAGGCACCGGTTGACTGCTTCTTTAAACGAATCGCCGGTGCGCCGAACCTCTTTTTGGAGAAGGCGGGCAACGTCATCATCTAGCGAGAGAGTAGTTCGCACGTCTTGATGTTACCATATTAAGCATCATGATGTCCGATACACCGAGGCGGCAGCTTTGCTAGACTCAGTGTAAGTTTTTCGTTCTTGGGAGGGGTCCTATGCGCTCCGTTCTTCTATTAGTTTGTGTTTCCGTGGTCTGGGCGCAGGATACCGGACGCATCACCGGGTCCGTCGTCGACCCGAGCGGCGCCGTAGTTCCGAAGGCTGCGATTAGCGTCATTCTTCACGGCGGCACGAATGCGGTCGCCACGACGCAGTCCAATTCGGCGGGCTTGTTCACAGTGGAGGAATTGAGGCCGCTCCTCTATGACCTCACCATCGACGCGCAGGGCTTCGATAAATACAAGCTCGAAAACGTGAAGGTGAATCCGTCCCGCGATACCGATCTTTCGGCCATCTCACTGCAAGTGGCAACCACCGCGACATCGGTCAGCGTTACTGCTACGGGAGCGGAAACGGTGCAGACGACTAGCACCGAAATCTCCACCACCGTTACCAACGAACAGATCTCGCGTCTTCCGGTCGGGGACCGCAACGTAGTCGCGTTCATCTCAACGCAGGCCGGCGTCGCGCCTACGCAATATGAAACTGTCATCAACGGGCAGCGCTCTTCGTTCAGCAACGTCACCCTCGATGGCATAAATATCCAGGACAACTACATCCGTACGGGCGGGCTGGATTACCAACCCAATTTGCTGCTGCTGGATCAGGTGCAGGAATTCACCGTGGTTACCTCCAACCAGAGCTCGGCCGCAGCAGGTGGCGCATCCCAAGTGAACCTGTCCACTCCCTCCGGCACCGACGAGTTCCACGGCGACCTGTTATGGCATAACCGTAACAGCGCTCTGGCGGCGAACGATTGGTTTAACAATCAGGATGGAGTTCATCCGCCGACGCTCAATTTGAATCAGGCCGGCGGCTCTTTGGGCGGGCCGATTAAGCGCGACAAGCTGTTTTTCTATGTCAATTATGAGGCGTATCGTCTGCGGAACCAACTTGCACAGAATGCCACCATTCTGACGCAAAGCGCCCGCAACGGGATTTTCACGTATCGCGATACTTCGGGAAGCATTCGCACCGCAAATATCCTGCAGATCGCCGGGCTGGCGCCCGATCCAGTGATGCAGCAGCAGTTGGCTCAGGTTCCCACGCCGGACAAGATTAATAATTATCGCGTCGGCGATAGCCAGCCCGGGCAAATCTTAAATACGGCTGGATATTCGTATCTGGCTCGTAATAACGGTGACCGCGATAATGCGACGGGCCGGTTGGATTATATTCTGTCCCCGCGCAATGCCCTGATGGCTACGTTCGCGTGGAATCGCAACACCGTGGATCGCCCGGATGTTGGCATCGGATACGAGCCCGTTTCGCCGTTCCAAAACGACGATTCCAGAAAGTTCTTTTCCGTTGCCTGGCGGGCCAATCCGAAGCCGAATTTCACGAATGAGCTTCGCGCGGGATTCAACATGGCGCCGGGGATTTTCGGCTACAACGGCACATTGCCGCCATATTTGATCGGCGGAACGATCTACAACAGCCCCGAGCCGGCGGTGAATTCGTCAATACTCGCGCAAGGACGCGACACCCGCACGTGGTCGCATATGGATAACGCGACCTGGGTTAAAGGCCGGCATACCTTGAAATTCGGTTATCAGTTTCAGGGTGTGCACGTCCGAACGTATGACTATACCGGCGTGATCCCACAATACAACGTAGGCATTAGCTCGTCTGGCCAGAGCAACAATCTGCTGTATTCTTCGGATCTGTCGGGCATCAGATCTCTGGATCTCAATAATGCGAACCTTCTGCTGGCGTCGTTAGCAGGACTCCTAGACAATGCCAATGTCACTTACAACGTCACAACAAAAACATCGGGTTTTGTGCCAGGAGCACCTTATCTCCGCCACTTTATATATAACAATCTCGCGTTCTATGGCCAGGATGAATGGAAGGCGCGCCGGAACCTGACTGTCACCGCCGGTCTGCGGTGGGACTATTACACGCCCGTTAATGAAAAGGACTCTCTTGAGCTTCAACCGCAATTGGTAAATGGCGATGCGCGCACGACGCTAGTTTCGAATGCCACACTTAACTTTACAGGTAACTCCGTCGGGCGGCCCTTCTACAATAAGGATCTAAACAACTTCGCACCCAACATCGGACTAGCTTGGGACGTATTCGGGAACGGCAAGACCTCGGTACGAGCAGGCTATAGCATCGCTTACGTAACTGATGAGGCCATTTCAGTGACCGAGGTTTTCACGAATGGAAATCCAGGACTGTTTAGCCCCGTCTATCAATACGATCTTTCTGGCGTGATGAGCCAGAACCGGCCCGCACTTCCCGCACCTCCATTCAAGGTTCCACAAACTTTCGCCGACGCTTACGCGACGAACCCATCGGTGTATTTCGGACTGCTCGATCCAGGTCTCCGAACGCCCTATGTCCAGCAGTGGAGTTATTCCATGCAGCAGGAGATCAAAGGGACGATCGTCGAGGCGCGTTACGTCGGCAATCACGCTACCAAGATGTTGCGTGGTTTCGATTATAACCAGGAAGATATCCAATCCAATGGTTTCCTAAGCGATTTCATCAAGGCGCAAAAGAATGGTTACCTCGCATTGGCATCGACGAGGGGGACGTTTAATCCGGCTTATAATCCGCTCATTCAAGGTAGCCAGCCTCTGCCAGTCTTCGCGAAGCTTTATAAAGGGGGACAACTGAACGACCCCACCTACCGCCAATTAATTCAACAGGGTGAGGCCGGTGAACTGGCCTACGAATACCAGCTCTATGGTCAGAACGGTTCGCTGAATTTTTTTCCGAATCCGAACGCTTTAGAGACCGACTTTGTAACGAACTACAGCAACTCCACGTACAACTCGCTTCAGCTGGAGGTCAGGCACCGCTTTCAGAAAGGTTTGGAATTCCAGGCGAACTATGTATTTTCCAAATGGCTGAGCGATGCGGCCGGCACTGACCAATATCGTTATGAGCCGTTCCTGGATATCAACAATCCCGCGATCGGGCGGGCACGAAATCCCAACGACCTCACGCACCAGTTCAAGGTCAATTACGCGTACGAGCTTCCGTTCGGAGAGGGACACCGGATCAACAAGGCCGGCTGGAACCGCTTATTGAGCGGGTGGATGACCAGCGGAAATCTCATGTGGATTTCCGGCAACCCGTTATCGATTTATTCGGGACGCGGAACGTTTCTTCGCGAAGCGTCATCGGGCACGAACGAAGCGGACACGAATCTTAATTTTCAGCAGCTCGCGAGCCTGATGCAGTTCCGCATGACGCCGACCGGGCCGTATTTTCTGCCTGCGTCCGCGATCGGTGCGGACGGGCGCGGCGTCGCGCCCGACGGCCAGCCTCCGTTCAGCGGCCAGCTTTTCTTTAACCCCGGACCCGGACAGGTGGGAACGCTACAAAAAAGAATGTTCACCGGCCCCAGGGTTTTCGCGATGGATGCGGCCCTTAGCAAGTCGACCAAATTCACCGAGCGTATAAGGGCCGAATTGCGTCTTGAAGCGCTGAATGTGTTCAATCACCCGACCTTCGCCATCTTTGCGCAAAACATCAATTCGACGCAATTCGGACAAATCACCAACACGGCTATCGGGGCGCGGCAGTTGCAGCTTGGGTTGCGGGTGATGTTCTAAAAAAAAAACAGCGGATCCATCACGGCAGCCCCTGCCAGTTGGTTCACTGAGTGCGCCCAATCGCATCGCGTCCTGAACTTAGTTAAGAAACTATAATGTGTATATCCATTCTCACACTGGCGCGTCCCTAAAGGTTACGGATTCCGCGTCCGATCCCCAAATAGGAAAGTTTAGATGACGAAACATGTTTCGAGTCTGTTTCTATTATCGATGTTGGCAATAGTTGCCGGTGGTCTCCGAGCGCAACCGATTCCGGGCCGATACATCGTCGAGTTTGATTCCGATCCTTCCATAGTTTCCGTAGCCGCTTCGCCGCGAGTCCGGCTTGCCGATTCCGCTCCGCAAATGGCTGCGCGCCGAGCCCAGATTCAAGCGGAACACGCGGTACAAGCCGCCGCGATTGGCGGAATCGGAGGAACAGTTCTGCGCCGGTACGATACGGTCCTGAACGGAATGACCGTTCAAATTGCGGATCAGAACGTTGCACAATTGCGCGCCCTTCCAGGAGTGCGCGCCGTGTATCCGGACAAGCTCTGGCATACGGTGCTGGATCAGGCGGTGAAGGTCCATCGGATTTCGGACACCTGGACAACACTTGCGGGAGGGGCATCGAGTGCGGGCGCCGGCGTTCTCATCGGCATGCTCGATACCGGAATCGACCCCAGCCATCCTGGTTTTCAAAGCTTCTCCACGCCTGTTCCCGCGGGTTTTCCCATTGTTTCGAGCTCGGCAGAGATCGCGAACACGAATAACAAGATTATCGTTTCCCGAGACTATACCGGTTCCGGGGGTATGGATCTGGTGGGGCACGGCACGGGCACGGCGATGATCGCGGCGGGCTTGACCAGCACGCCTTCGGTGGACTGCGCGCATGTGGCCTTTTGCGCAAATTCGTTCGATTTTCAACAAAATCCGGTTACCGGAGCTGCATCAGGCGCATGGCTTGGCAATTACAAGGTTTGCGACAACAGCGGCGGGTGCTCCACATCGAATTTCCTCTCCGCGCTTTCCGATGTGGTCAATGACGCGGCGGCACTGCAGAGCGCAACGGGAAGCCAAGATATTCGAGTCGTTGTGAACTATAGCGCGGGCGGACCAAGTCTATTCGCCTCGGATGAAAACGGCGCGGAGGCTAGAGCGATCCGCAACGCCGTCGCCGCGGGCATACTGGTCGTTGTCGCGGCGGGTAACGATGGCACCGACCACAACGGCAGCCAGGCGTCGAGCACGATCTCGGATCCGGGTGTGGTCCCGGATGCGATTGCGGTCGGCGCGGTCGTTAATGAGAGGATCTTCGACTATTCCGTTTCCGTGCCGGGAACGGCGCCATTTGAAGCCGCAATCCCGGATACCACAAATGACACCAACAGTCCGGACCTCTCCGATCCGATGCAGGCGCCTATGGTGGACGTCACGCAGATTGACGGCAACGGCCTCGCATGCGGCACATTACCCGCCGGAAGCCTCAGCGGCAAAATCGCTTTGGTCCAGCGTGGAACCTGCAGCTTCAATTCGAAGCTCGACAATGCCGCCTTAGCCGGAGCGGTCGCCGCGGTAATTTACAACAATGCCGGTGACGACCGGTTGAACATGACCCTGAGTGACGCTTCTCTTCCAGCGCTTTTCGTCGGACAACAGGATGGCCAAACACTGCAGGGCCTCATCGGTTCCAATACAAGCGCGAATGTGCTATTGGACTTTGCGGGTCTGACCCCGTTCCCACTTGGCACTTCCGATATCGTTTCCACGTATTCGGCAGCCGGTCCAACCGCTAGCGGCAAAAGCAAGCCCGATGTGCTCGCGGTCGGCGGGGATTACATCGTGCTGGATTCCGCAGGCCTGGATGTTTGGAACGCGCAAGTGATTTCCGCGGATAGTACAGCGAACGATGCCGCGAATCCGTATATCGTCGGTTCGGGAACCAGTTTTTCGGCTCCGTTTGTCAGCGCTGGAATCGCGATTTTAAAGGCCGCGCGGCCGGGATTGACCGCGCCGCAATACCGCTCGCTGGCGGTCAACAGCGCACCCCAGTTCACGTCTTTTATCGACGGGAGCCTTGGCAAGCCTGCCGTGGTGGGATCAGGCAAACTCGACCTGCTCGGCGCGATGCAAAACAACTTGACGGCCGTGCCTTCGGTTCTCAATTTCCAGACTGGCGCGGGAACCGTAAATAACACACAGCAGATCGTTGTGACGAACATAGGCACGAGCCAGGACACGTTCTCGGTCACGGTGAACTCGATCGATGGAGCCATCAAACCGGTGGTCGACAAGAGCACGTTTTCAGTTGGCCCGGGCGCATCTCAGACGATAACCGTGACACTATCCGGGTCCGGCCTGACGGCCGGCGCTTACGACGGATATCTTTCGATAACCGGCACGCAGACGCAGGTCGCGACCCGCATCGGCTACTGGTTCGGCATCCCCGGATCGGCCGTCCAAAATATAAGCGTGTTGAATCAGAACCAGCTCAACGGGGGAGGCTCGCCGCTGGAAGGCGACCTCTATATTTACGTTCGGTACACGGATCAGGCGGGGTTGCCCATCGCGGGCGATCCCCCATCCGTCAGCGCTTTAGCGCCCCGTTCGAAAGTGCTAAGAATCGTTCCGATCGGCGACATCCCGGGGACGTATGAAGTCGATATCCAGCTCGGGCGCACGTCCAATACCTACGATGAATTCGATATCGCGGCCGGATCGGCCATGACACCCGTGTATATTCCGGTTTATTAGGGCTGGTAGCGTGGATCGGCCCGCAATCCCGCCAGCGCCGGCTCGCGATTAATTTCCTGCAGCGGCTGGCCCAGCCGGATCGCAGATCTAATCGCGTCCAGCGCCAGTTCCCGCTGGCCGGCAAGTTCGTATGCCAGAGCAGCGTGCCATGCGACCGCCCGATCGCCCGGCGCTAGTTTTAGCGCCCGCCTGGTGTTGGGCACCGCTTCGCCGTAATTGCCGAGCCGCGCCTGGTAAAGCGCGACACGGCTCAACACTTCGGCATCTTTCGAGTTAATGGCTAACTGCTGGTTGCCGAGTTTCAACGCGTTCTTATATGCGTCAAGCGCTTTTCCGGCGCCGTTTGGCGAGCAGGCATAAACATCGCCGAGGTTAGCCCAAACCTGATCGTTTTTGGGGAGCATCTCGGAGGCTTTCTCCATCAGCGGGACCGCTTCAGGGCACCGGTCCAGAAAGTAGTAGACGGTACCCAAACTCGAATATGCCGAAGCCGTCGGCCGCAGGGCCAGCGACTTCTCGTAGCTTACTGCGGCGTTCTGATAATCGCCGCTCATCCAGTAAGCGCCTGCCAGATTCGTATATCCCGAGCTGTAATCCGGCGCAAGCGCGGTTACGCGCTGAAGCGTTGGCAGGGCGTCTTTATACCGGCCACGGCGGTAATAAAACAAACCGAGGTCCGTGGTGCCGGTGAGGTCGTTAGGACGTAGCTGCGCTGCCTTTTCAAAAGTCGACTGTGCCAGATCGAGCTTGCCCAGATCTTCATAAGTGTGCCCGAGCTCGCTATAGGCGCTGGCATTAATCGGGTCCAATTCCAGCGCGTGCTGAAAGGATGCGACGGCTTCGTCTCGTTCGCCTGCGCCCTCCTGAATAATGCCGCGCGTAACGAAGACGGGCGCCAGCCGGTCGTTGATCGCTACCGCTTGATTCAAATTTGCTCGAGCGGATTCGACCCATTTTGTATCGCTGGTGGCGCGATATTTCTTCCAGTACGCTTCGCCCAGACCCGCGTATGCCAAAACGTATTTGGGATCCCGCGCCACCGCCCGCTCGAGCAGATCGATAGCCCGGTCGAGATCGGAAACGCCGCGGCGCTGGAGATAACCTTGCGCCTGGAGATAAAGCTCGTAAGCTTCCGCCGTCTGTGTTTCACCTGCCGCGAGCATTTGCCGTTCCTTGCTGCCGAGTTCCAGTTCCAGCATTTCGGCAATGTCGTGAACCACCGACTGCTGCAAATCCGCCAGTTCGGACAACCGCTTCTGAAATGTGCGCGAGCTCAACTGACGCAAGCTATTCGCATCCACCAAACTTGCGGTGATGTGGATCTGCTCCGCATCGCGCTGAACACTTCCCGCGATCACCAGGTTTGCTCCCAGCGTCCGCCTTGCGCCTTCGGCGCTCGCCAACTGTTCGCGCCGGACCTCGGTTGACGGCACCACCCAAAGCGATCCGTGAAATTGCTCCAGTTGGGTCAGGGCGCTGGAGAGTTCTTCCATAAGCCCGTCGCACAACGCTTGGTTTTCCGGCACGCGTCCGACATTCCGGAACGGCAGAACCGCGATTTTCTTCTCCGCGGGAACGTTATTCAATATTCGGGGCGCCATGTTCCAAAGCGCAAGCGCCAGCACCAGGAGTGCGCCCACGGCCGCCGCGCGCGCCATCCTCTTCCGGTTCCAAAAGGAATGCCGTACCGCGGAGGGCTGCGCGACGGCGGGCAGCGCGCCAGTGGCGGTCGCCGCGGTCTCCCAATCTCGTGTAAGCTGCTGTAAATCGCGCAGCATGTCTTCCGCGCTTTGATATCGCGCGATGGGATCCTTTTCGAGCGCGTTTCTAACTATGCCGTCCAGGCCCGCCGGGACATTGGGTCGCTTCTCCGAGACAGAGGGTGTTGGCGATTTCAAGATCTCGAGCATGATCTCCATTTCGGAGGAGCCGTTGAACGGACGATCGCCGGCGAGCATCTGATATAACACCACGCCGAAAGAAAAAATATCCGAGCGATGATCTGTCTGTTTCTCTTTGATCTGCTCCGGGGATAGATACGGAGCCGATCCCACGATTGCGCCGGGCCGCGTGAAGACCTCCGGCGGCATCGTCCAGGTCTTTTCGCCGGCATCTCTTTTGTTCGCCTCGATGCGCGCGATTCCGAAATCCAGCAATTTCACCAGTCCGGATTTCGTCACCATGATGTTCGACGGCTTGATATCGCGATGAACAATTCCGGCGGCGTGCGCGGCGACTAAGCCGGCCGCAATCTGCGTTGAGTAATGTAGTGCCTCCGATAAACCAACGCCCTTCGGCCCAATTAAAGTTGTGAGCGTTTCGCCCTGGATATATTCCATGGCGATGTAGTCAACCTCATCGACGGTTTCGATTCCGTATACGGTCACGATATTGGGGTGGTTCAACGCGGACGCGGCCTTCGCCTCCAAAATCAGTCGCGCACGCCGAGCTGAATTCCGGTCGCCGGCGGGGAGGGCCTTAAGGGCGACGGTGCGTCCGAGGCGGGTATCGCGGGCGCGATACACTACTCCCATCCCGCCTTCGCCGAGCTTCTCGAGGATCTCGTAGTGCGCAACGGTGCGGCCAATCATAGAAGCACTGCAGACCGCCGGTGTCCGCGGTCTGCGATATTCCTTCGAAATGCCCAGCGCGCCACACAGCCTATGGAGCGGCGACTATCTAATTGTCGACGATTATTTCGGGATCGTGTAGCGTTGCGCCGGGAGCCGTCGCGCTGGAGTATTTGTAATGGCAGCTTGCATCGCCCGGCTTGGCGCAGTGGACGGAAATGGTGCAAGTCTGGGGGCGCCCTCCTACAGTCCCGAATTCCTTGAGGCCGTTCTGGCATGGCGACTGCCGAAAAACCACATGCCACGATCCTGTGGTCACGCGCCGCCATCGGACTGCCTGGCCGTTAGTGACGTGTCGCTGCTGGTGCGCGGCTATGACCGTGCCCGTATCGTCGATCTGCACATCTACTGGAGCTTGACTCGAAGCGAGACCTCCTAAGAGCGCTGCAATTACCGGCACACCCAAACGGCGAAAATACCGCAAAGCCAGCACCTCCGTGTTTATTTAAGGAATGGTTGAACGGTGTCTCAGTATACTGCATTTACCGTAAGCGCTGGAAAATGTCGCGGAGCCACCGACCGAGGGCGCGGCCCCGGTATCCGCAATAACTAAGGCTTCGCTAGGAAGCCAAAGGTTTTGCCGCCAAGATTGTAGGTTCCGACGATTTCGCTAAGATCGCTTATGCCGAGCGGAGCGGTGGCGACAACACCAGGGTTGCCGGCAAACGAGGCATCCAGTCGAGTGAATTCCCCGTTGGCGAAGATAAACCCGTGCGTCGCCAGGCTGCTGTCCAAGTAGCTGCCAACGATCTCGCCCCTATTGTTTATTCCGACGGGATTCGTGCTTACTGCGCCGGGGAAATCGATGTGAGTGAAGGTAGATCTCTTTTTGAGGAAACCGTGTTGGGTCCCGCCGCTTATGCTGTAGGATCCGACAATCTCGCCTCGATCATTTATACCAAATGCTTGCGTACTGAAGGCGCCTGGAAAGGGAACATCGATTGAGGCGTACTGGTCTCGTTTACGGAGAAATCCGTGGAAATTCTGTGCTTTGTCCAGGTAGCGACCGACAATCTCATCACGGCTGTTAATTCCGCGAGCGAAGCTCAACACCGAGCCCCCTAAGTCAACGAAGGCGCCAGGAAAGTCAATGTTCGTAACTGCGTTTCCTTGCAGGGTAAAACTATGACTCGGCGGCGCCACACGATTTCGCCCCGAACGTTAATCCCGCTTGGCCCGGTTAAGGTGGACCCGGGCAGATTGAAGACCGTGTATGCACCTTTTTCCAAGACAAACCCTTGCAGCGATGCCAGCGGGTCGGAGCCGGGCCTAAATTGTCCTACGATTACACCCAGATCGTTAATCCCTTGCGGGAAGGTTCCCGACGCGCCTGGAAATTCCAGCGAGGTGAACGTATAGGATTCTCCGGCTAGAACCGGCCCCAATGCCAAAAGGAACAGCACCATACTTCTGCACGTCATGGGGGTTCCTCCTTGGCGGGCCACTATATCACAAAATCAAGATAATCTTAGGCCAGCGCGAACGGGACAGCTTTCGGATTCGAGCCGTAGGGGATACGAAGCAGTTCGCACCCGTGCTCCAGGGCAGGCAGCACAGGCAGGCGTCGATGCAACCGTTCGCGTAATTCCGCGATCCTGGCGAGGATGTCGGAGCGGTGGTCCAGCGCGCCTCCGAACGCTTTGAAAGAGTCGCTGGCCGAGATGTTTTTCAGGCACTGCTCCGTGATAAACTCATCGGTGATGACCCAGCAAGCCTCCGTCTCGAAAACAGGCGCGCAAACGTGGCGGCCCCGTCCCGTAACGTATTGAAAAAAGGGGCGCGTAGCTCAGTTGGTTAGAGCGCCTGCTTCACACGCAGGAGGTCACAGGTTCGAGTCCTGTCGCGCCCACCATATATTTCAATCAGATACAAGCATAGGGAAGAGTTGGAGCGAGTCGTTGTGACGTGAAGTTTCAATCCGCCTTCCTCGACTCGGGCTGGCTCATTGCCGAGGGGCCGCCCATCAGACCGCTTTCCAGTTTTTCCAGCACCGAGCACTTGGCGGCCATGCGCACGTGGCTGTAATGTTCGAGCATCCGGCGCGACATGTGACCGGCGACGGCCATCAGCGTGGCGTCGGATGCGCCAGCCTCCGCCATTTCGGTGATGGCCTGGTGGCGGAGGTCATGGAAGCGCAGGCCGCGGATCGGGGCGGTTAGGATTCCGTTGCATCGGGAGTACAAGCGTGTGCAGCGGGGCTAGCGAAATCATCTCCTCGCTCAGCGGCGGGTAGCCTTCAAGAATCTCCTGCGCGGTCGCTCCCTGAGCAAGCATGTCGGCAACCAGGTCAACAGGAATGCGCGTGCCTTTGAACACCGGTGTTCCGCGCATGATCTCCGGATCGCTGGTGACAAGCTCCCGTAACCGGGAGAGTGGTTCCGAATTCGGCGTGTTACTCATTCGCTCGCTAACGCCCGGCGCACGACAGCCGGCTCCTTTGCGATCACTGTCAAATAGGCTCGCGCCGCTGAATCGGGCTGCCGCCCGCCCTGTTCCCACTCCTGCAAGGCACGCTTGCTGATGCCATACGCCCGCGCGAATTCAGCTTGCGACATCTTCACGCGCTTGCGGATCGCCCTGACGTCCACAGGTTTTGGCCACACCTGCTCCAGTTCTACCTTGCCGCGCCGGTGGGCCAGGACGAGCTTCATCCCTTCGAGCAGGTCTTCGCCGAATGTCGAAGCTTTCTTCTTCGCAGTTGCTTTCCTGGGCATTCTATTGCGCTCCTTTCAGATGGGCCGCGATCTGTCGCAGTTGCTTCTTCTCATCAGCAGTCAGATCCGTTTTAACGTTCTTGGCGTACCATCGGATCAGGTAAACTCGCGCAGCGATCACCACGTACAGGTAAATGATCCGGGCGCCACCGCGTTTTCCTTTGCCCTTCGCCGCCCATCGCAGTTTCCGCACTCCGCCCGATCCCGGTATCACGTCGCCCGCGCCGGGATGGTCGATTAGATAAACAACCAGCGCTTCAATACCATCGGTCGCGATCAATTCCGTAGCCTCGGCCTTGAACTTCGGCATTGCAGGACCGTGATCTCGGGCGCATCGTCCACTACCATAAAGTATACCGCAATGCGGTATAACCGATTTTGTGACCTGGAGTGTGACGTAACCTCACTCAAGAGTTAGCCAAATTGACTATTTTGCATCGTTGCTCGCTAGTTCGCAGCCGAGCTCATTGCAAACGCCAATGCATGCGAAACGTTTGAAGCACAAGGGCTTCGTCGGCACTCGCGATCATCGCCGCTCACTGCCTCACACACCACCGGCAAATTCAGACCCAGGAGGTCTTAAGTTCGAGTCCGGTGCAATTCGATCATTCCATTCTCACCTTGCTCAAGAGGCACGCCGGCAGCTTCGCAGTCATTCCAATTGCCGCAGGTTTCGTGTGCAAATCGCATACCGGTGGAGCAAGGCTGTCACACCGACGAAGGTGTCGCTTTATGACACGGATTCTTCCTGGTCGTTATCTCACAGCCGTCCTTACCGCCACTTCCTAATCTCCCAATTTACCCGCATGAGAAACTGAAGGCTGTGGCAAGCCCCGCCAATGGCCTGAAGCGCTTGATTT
>JAFAQY010000073.1 GCA_019261985.1 Bryobacterales bacterium
TGTTTTACGGGCTCGCGTTCCGGCAGGGCCGCAGTATACGAGCCTCGATGGTCACGCACGCCCTGACAGTTACCACCTGGAGGTTGCTGTTTGCGTAGGACAAGGGCGTTTCCGACCAAGTGGCGGAAGTCAGTTTGAACGCATCACCGGCGATGCGGTGGCTAAAACCCAGCTGCATTTGCGGATGATGCAGTCATTGCGCGCTGGGCCTCCGCAGCCGCTAATGCTACAGTTTGTAGTCTCAACCCGATGTGAGCGCACCGGTTTTATGCCGGGCAGGAATATGGCGGCGCGGGCCGAATTCGGCACGAAGCAATCTGGCGCTCGATGGAGGCACAGGAGGTTAAGGATATCGTGAAGCTCATCGCGAGCGAGGAGAGCGGCGTAGCGGTCACATCGCGTGCGGAGCAGCGCTCGAGTGGGCTCTCTCTGGGGCTTCTGCGTTGGTTCCTCGCCGCGGCGGCCGCGATGGTCGTGTACCAGACGATGGTCCCGCCCGTGGTGGGTTTGGCGAACCAATCCGATTTCCGCCGCGTGATTGGGAAATTCGGCTACGGACCAGAAGAGCCAATTCTTGTTTCGGCTATCGCTATGAAATACGTTCCGGACGCGACTTATCGCGTGCCCACTTGGGAGCAGTTTTCGTCGGAAGAGTTCTTTGTGCGCGCCGCGCTCGCGGTGAATCGAGTTCTTTCGAAAGACGGCAAGCTCGATATTCGCGTAATGGGGTTCGTTCACGACGTTGCGTTTCTTGCGGCGCTCGCGTGGTTGCTTCGGGCGACGCGGCGTTGGGTCATGGCGTGGCCCGCGATCGTTTTTATTGCGACTGACGCAGCCTACGTCGCCTACCTCAACAGCTTTTATACGGAGCCGGCGTCGCTTATCTTCATACTGTTGCTGATCGCGGAGAGCATCGCGATTTGCTCGAACGGATTGACGACGGCAGGGTTGACCCGATGGATCGCATGGTCGGTGCTGCTGGTTTTGGCGAAGCCCATCAACGCGCCGCTCGGGGTGCTGCTGGGTTTATTCGCGCTGCGGCTGTCGCCCCGGTCTTGGATTGCGCGATCCGGCGCGGCGGCGATCGCGTGCGTGTCGGTGTTCATGATCGCGACCACTCCACGCGAGATCAAAGCGGCAAGTGCCTACAACCTGGTCTTTTTGTCGGTGCTGCCGGAATCACGAATGCCGGCGGCGGATGCGGCGAGCCTTGGGCTGCCGGCGGGAAGCGAGGATTATTCGCGAATCGGCGCGTGGGCTCCGGGTTCTCCGCTTGACGACTTGAAAGCTCGCGGCGTGATCGGAGGAAAGGTCACGGTCTGGACAGTAGTGCGGTTTTATCTATCGCGTCCGGCGCGGATGTGGCGGCACATTGCGGAGAATTTGCGTGTAGCGATGCTAGCGAGGCCGGATCTGGGGAATTTTGGGCGATCGGCGGGATATCCGCCGATGGCGCAGAGTAAGGCGTTCTCTTTGTGGAGCGATTTTCATCGGCTCGTGTTGGTGAGAGTGTCGCGCGCGGCGTTCTTCGCTCTGATAGCGGCGGTAATCGTACTGTGTTGCCGCAGCAGGCATTCGCTCGCGCAGGATTTTACTCTTTTACTCGCGGCGTCCTGCCTGTGTGCTTTCTTGGCGGCAAGCTTCGGTGATGCGTGGGATACGGTGCGCCATATGTTCCTGTTCAATGTGCTACTCGACGCAAGCGCGATCACCGGAGTGATGGCTGGGGGGTATGGAATCGTTCGCGTCTTCGGATTGCGCCATCCGAGCCGAGATGCGCGAACAATCAGCGTTAATTACTTCCGTTTAAACTGACCGAGGTTTTATCACCGCCTATCCGCCAGGCCCACTTGCCCCGCTCGCCGCGCAACGATTGCAGTGTGTACAGGTATGCGGCCTTGAACATGGTGAATTGTAGGCCGTTGATGTTTATTTTTCAGCAGCCTGTAAAGCTTGCGCTACCGAAGCAACGGAAGCGTTCCCGGACTGTATGCGACGCCTAATGTAACGCGATACGCCGTGGGGCTATAACCGGAGGCCTGGATTCTCTCATATCGGGCGTCGTAGCGGGCGGTGACATGGAGCGCGCGCGTGAGACTGTAAGTCAGGCCGGCGCCTCCGTTCGCTTGCCAGTACGACGGCAGATTTTGCCCGAAGCTGTTGAACCGCGTCCCGCCTCCGAAGAAGGTGAAGTTGATTTTACGCAGGCCCGTATAGCTGAAGACTATCCAAGCGTTTTCCTGCCGCGATGCGAGATAAACTCCGTTACCGGGCGAGGCCGTCTTTGCATACGCGAACGAAAGATTCGCGTTCTTGAAAACGCGGGTGAGCGAGCCGTCGATGGATGGGAAAATGTGCCGCGTGTAGAAAGCCTCCGTTGTGGTTGTAATGCCCAGAAGCGCGCTTATTACAGGGCTCACAGCCACCTGCTGAATCCCGTTCGCCTCGGCTTCGAAAACGCCCGCACGCGCGGAAAGAGTCCATCGCCGGCCCAACTGCGTGCCGAGGAACCCCTCGTAGTTGTTGATGTCCGAATCGCCAAACGCCTGCGTGTAAGCGAAGTGCACGTGTTCGTACGCCGCGCCGAGCGTGGTGGAGCGAGTAAAGCGGCGCTGTATCGAGCCGCGCGCGACATATCCATCGACTCCCGCCAGCGCGTCCGACCGGCGCCGCGCGACAAAGCCCCCGCCTCCGACCGTGAAACTCGTGCGAGCGGAGACAAGGTACGTCATATCGGCTTGACCTTGCCCGTAGTACGTTCGATTGTCGAAGAGCATGCTCGCGGGCTGAGCAATATAGGTGGGGATGGGAATGGGATAACCCGCCAGCTCGCCGATACCACGGGAAATCGTGCCGCCCACGGCGGAAATATCGAAGTACACGCGGCGGGATTTCTGGACGGTGTAGCCCAAGATGATTTGCTGGTCGATTCCGTCGTAGTAAGTGTTAGTGGTATAGTTTCGGAAAACGCCGCGATAATCCAGGCCCAATTGCGAGTGCCGCCACTGATACGTACCGTAAGCGCCGAAGCCGAGTTCTTCCCCCGACCCGCTGGCCTGAACCAACTTTCCCTGCGAATTCACGGAAGGAGCCTGAAGCGCGGAATCGTAGAAGCCGGAAGCGTCAGCATAGAAACGGAGATTTACCTCTTGTCCGCTCCGCTGGCCGATTTGACCCGCGCCGTAAGTGGTGACGCCGGGTCCCAGATAATCGCTCAACTGGGCAGCCGCGGTCGAGGCAAACAGCGCGACCACCGCCATGCGTCCAAGATACAACCCCAAATATCGAGTCTGACGTTAGCGGCAAGGGAAGTCAAGATGCATTCTGAGCAGTAGAAAGCCATTCGCACGTCGAGTGAGCGGCGTCTAAAAACCTGGTAACCACAAACGAGGAGTTCGTGGCGGGCATGCGCCGTCTAAACGCGAATTTCGATCCACCCCCCGCGGAAAGTGCCAGTGCCGCTCGTCCGAGCTGTCTTGAGGGAGCATAAAATGATCATGATCGGCGGCCGATAAGAACAAGTGGTAAACCGGGTCCGGCTGTCCTCGGCCCTCGTAGGAAGGCCGGTAAGAAATGGTCCTATGGAAGTACGACGAGCCATTGACGATTTGCACACTTCTCTCGAGCACATCGCCGCGGAGGATCAACTGCTTGCGGTCATTGCCGATCGCCTGACGGCCCTAAGGCAATCCTATCCGTCCTACCGGTCCCTTTTCACCCCATCCGATATCGAATTTTTGAAGAGCCTGGGCGCAATCTCGAATCATCTGCGGGCGTTTCTCGACTTGAAAGAGGAATTGGTGAACGTGAATTCCCTCCAGGAATACGAGGACATCGTCAGCCGCCTCAGCCGCGCCAAGGGCGCACTCGCTTCCTTCCGGGTTGCCAGGAGGATTGCGAAGGAGATCAGGGAGCTTAACGAAAGGCTACCGGCCATTCGGCGGCACGAAGAAGCCCAGCGACAGTTCCGGCTTAACGGCCGGATTCTCGATTTGGAGCAGAACCCCGCCGGCGCCCGCGCCATCACCCAATGGTGATTAGAGAAGGGGCGCGTGGCCATTTCTGGTAGTGCAGCCGATACCCGTTCTGTTCGGCAACGGCGCAACTCACCCCCGAAGCGAACCATCTCCTGAACCCTAGCGAGGCAGCCTAAATTCCGGAGCCTGGCAAACGCTCCGCTGCCGACGCGCACCGATGACGCGCCCAGTTTCCAAAAAGTGCAAGACTGTAGTCTAGAGACTCCCTAAATACTGCACGAGGTCCGCCTTCTCATCTTCCGTGAGCTGAAGATTCATGCACTCGTTGTAATGGTTGACTACATCAAGTCGTGTCGGAAAGCGTCCGTCATGGTAGAACCCGCCTTTTTCGTGCGAGAACAGTCCGGCCAGCGGCGCGGTCCGATAAACCTTGGCTGGCGAACGGTCCGCCTGAAAACTGTCGATGCAAACGTCGGCAGGCGTGTGGGCGTTCCATCCGGGTTCAGTGAATAACGGAGGCACATGGCAGCGGGCGCATTGCGCCTTTCCTGTAAATAGCTCAGCGCCGCGTTGCGCGGAAGCGTTGAATACGGCGGTTGCCGGCTTTGGGGCGGGAATTGCCAGTTGGTACACATGGAGCGCCGCCAGCTTCGGGGTGATTCGATCGGCGGCGTTCGTCCTAAGATTGCCGAGCCCGTTTGCCGCCGCGATCGGAAATTGCGTACTATTGTTCAGCCTGGGGTCGAAAAAGTTGCCCTGGCCGTGCATCTCCAGGTTCGCGACAAAAGCGTTCCAATACGTCACTGAGCCCCACCCGGTCCACGTGTGCAAATTGAATCCAGCCAGGCCGTAGGCGGGCGGGATCAAAACCGCGCTGGATGTTCCGTCGGGCCGAAACGCTTTGCCGTCCATAAACACCTCGGCATCGAACTTCCCCGGTCCCCATGCGAGCAAAACCTTCCGGACCGCCGGCTGGTCGACGCCCAGCAACTTGGCTGGAACGCTGAGATCCGGCGAGAGACTGACGATTGCTCCGACGTTCAAATCGCGATTCGGCCAGCCATCCAGCCGGCGCCCAATGTTGCCCGCCGGGATGCCTGGAGCCGTGAACGAATCGTCCACAGTCGAATGGCACAACGCACACTGGATGCCCATCGATTTCAAACTGCCATCGGAATTAAAGAATCCAGTTAGGCCAATTACAGCGCGAAGTTGAAGTAGCGCCAGTGTGGCGGCCGGACTGGTTAAGTCCACGCTGCCGTTACGCAATTGCTCCAGCAGAGAAGATGGCAGGGCATCGCTATCCACCTTGAGGCCGACGGCCAGCGCCGTCGCGGGGCTCACCCCATTTCCAACTCCACCTGTAAATGTCGAGCCCTCAATCGCCTGGTGCAGCTTCAAAGTGTCGCCCCAGAATGCTTCGTCGCCAAACGTATCGAAGCGAAACGTTTCTCGTCCAGCTTCGATTAAGCTTTGACCATTTAGCGCGATGCTGTCCTGCTCACGATCGCCAAATGCGCGCCGCCCGAGTGTAAGAAAACAAATGACAGCCACGGCGGCGAAAACGAAATGCAAAAGTCGCTTTGAGATTTTCATCGGAATATCCCCTCACTCGCCAAATTCCAGGGCAAGCCGCCAGAGTGCCGCCGCTCCGAGCGCCAGGCCCAGATCGCGTAGCGCGATGTCCAGAAAAGTTCCCATCGTGATGAGGTTTAGGATGATTAGGCATAACCACGCTGCGACGATCGGCGCCCCTAGCCGTGGCTTTATCCAGACCAAAAGCCCGGCTATGATTTCGACTACACCCACGGCTTGCATCAGGTGGTGGCCGCCAATGGGCGAGATACCGGATATCCATGGCGCCAGATATTGATCCCAGTTGGTCAGCAGGTGGAAAAACTTGTCCAGCCCCGCCACAATCGGGGCGATGATGAAAGTTACGTGCAGTATTTGGTACGCCTGGTAGGTGGGCCGAGCGTGCTCGCGGGCGACTGCATTATGCCCGAGATTCGTCAGTGTTGTTGAATTCATTCTCAGACCTCCAACTCCACGGAGTGGGCAGCCGCCGATCGGTTGCAAAAGGAGTTTTTTCGCGAAAATGCGCTGCTCGTTGTAACTTTTTGGGACCGGGTGACTCAGTGTTTATATCGTGCTGCAGGAGTATCGATTGCGCTCAGACGCCGAAGTAGTGGATAGGGTACGGGCCGGTGAGATAGGCCTCTATGAGTTGCTGATGCAGCGACACAACCAGCGCCTATATCGAGTGATCCGCTCCGTCGTAACAAACGATCTCGAAGCGGAAGATATTTTGCAGGAGTCCTGGGTCCGCGCTTATGAGCACCTGGATCAGTTCGAGGGCCGTGCCAGCTTCGCCACCTGGATCACGCGAATCGCTTTTCACGAAGCGCTGTCGCGCCGCCGAATCAGCGGACGGTGGAGGCCTCTTGAAGACGAAGCAGGAAACGTTATGCCTGAGTCGGACTTATCCCAATCCACAGGCAGGACACCGGAAGCCCAGGCTATACAGAGTGAGATGAGCCGTATCCTACAGGCTGCCGTGGACGCGCTCCCTGAAACGTACCGGTCGGTATTCATGCTGAGGGAAGTGGAACAGCTGAACACAACCGAGACAGCGGAATGTCTTGGGCTTTCCGAAGAAGCAGTAAAGACAAGGCTCCACCGCTCGCGCGTGCTGCTCCGCCGCGACCTGGAATCTCGAGTCGGGTCTACGATTCGAGAAGCCTATCCGTTCCTGGGCGCGCGATGCGACCGTGTTGTCGGTCACGTGCTTGATCGCATTGGCGCGAAGTCGATGCCGATGCGAAACTAATGCCTTATGCCCACTGGCATCGTGCCCGGCAGCAACGGCTACGACGGCTTAAACGCCACCACCGCCAGCGGCGGCAGCGTAATGCTCATACTCGCGGGCAAGCCATGATCGGGCAGCGGGCCGGCGATGGCGAACCCTCCATTGCCCAGGTTCGATCCACCGAAGACCTCCGCATCCGAATTCAAGATTTCGCGGTAGTGCCCGGCCTTGGGAACGCCGATGCGATAGTTTAGGCGCGGCACCGGCGTGAAGTTGCACGCGAATACCAGGAAATCGCTGCGATCCTTCGCAAAACGGAGGAACGAAATCACGCTCGCTTCCACATCCCGGAAATCGATCCATGCAAAACCGGTGTAGGAGTCGTCGACTTCATACAGCGCGGGTTCGCGGCGATACAGCGCGTTCAACTCCGCGACGAAATGCTGCATCCGGCGGTGGAATTCGAAATTCAACAAATGCCACGGCACGGATTCGGTATAATTCCATTCCCAGGTTTGGCCGATTTCAACCCCCATGAACATCAGTTTTTTGCCCGGGTGCCCAAACATGTAGGCCAGAAAAGCGCGCGCATTGGCGAAACGCTGCCATTCGTCGCCCGGCATCTTATAAATCAGATGCCGTTTGCCGTGCGCCACTTCATCGTGCGAAACGGGCAGCACGAAATTTTCGGTGAACGCGTACAGCATGCTGAAGGTAATGTCGTTCTGGTGATACATGCGGAAGACCGGATCTGTGGAGAAGTACTGGAACATGTCATGCATCCAGCCCATGTTCCACTTCATGGTGAATCCGAGTCCATCCAGGTACACGGGGCGCGAAACGCCGGGCCACGCTGTAGACTCCTCCGCAGCAGTAATGGCGCCGGGAACCTGGTGAGCGAGCTCGTTGAATCGCCGAATGAAGGCGATGGCCTCCAGGTTCTCGCGCCCTCCATAACGGTTTGGAATCCATTCGCCCGGTTTGCGCGAGTAGTCGAGATACAGCATCGAGGCCACGGCGTCCACCCGCAGTCCGTCGATGTGGAATTCTTTCAGCCAATAAAGAGCGTTCGAAAGCAGAAACGTGAAGACTTCGTTGCGCCCGAAGTTGAACACCAACGTCCCCCAATCGGGATGCTCGCCCTGCCTCGGATCGGCATGTTCGTAAAGCGCCGTGCCATCGAACCGGCGTAGCGCGTGCGGGTCGCGGGGAAAGTGTCCCGGCACCCAATCGAGAAGGATTCCAACTCCCGCCCGATGAAGCTGGTCGACCAGATATCGAAAATCGTCCGGGTTTCCGAACCGCGACGTCGGCGCATAATAGCCCGTCACCTGATATCCCCAAGAGCCGCCGAACGGATATTCCATTACCGGGAGCAGCTCCACATGTGTATAGTGCATCCGACAAACGTATTCAACCAGCTTGTCCGCGATCTCGCGATACGAAAGCGGGCGATTGAATTCGCCGCGCAGCCAGGATTCCAGATGCACTTCGTAGATGGACACCGGATCGCGCAGGATGTTGCGGCGCGCTCGCGCTTCCATCCATTCGGCATCCCCCCATTCGTAGTTGTCGAGCCCCCACACGATCGAAGCGCTCTTCGGCGGGACCTCGGCGTAGAAGCCGTAGGGATCGGCTTTGTCTTGCTCCCATCCTTCGCGCGCGAGCACGGAGTACTTGTAGCAAGCGCCTGGACCAACCGACGGAAGGAAGATCTCCCAAATGCCTCCATCGCGCAGGCGCATGGGATGGCGCGTGCGGTCCCAGCTATTGAAATCGCCGGTGACACTAACCACTGCGGCATTGGGCGCCCAAACCGCGAAACGCACGCCTTGGACTCCTTCGAAACAAGCCGGATGCGCGCCTAGCGTGCGATAGCTTTCGTTATTCGTGCCCTCACCGTGAAGGTAGAGCTCGTACGCCGTCAAAATCGGAGGGAAGCGATAGGGGTCTTCGAGATCGTGAATGTCGCCTGTATACAGCTTGATACGGAATTTGTAATTCGCGGGGCGCGAAACCATCCCAATCGTAAAAAAGCCGGCCGCATCTACGGTTTCTATCATCGGGAGCGCAAGTCCGTCCATCACCAGGTCCGCCTGCCGGGCCTGCGGCAGCCATGCCCGCACGATCCAGCCACCTTTGGATTCATGTGGTCCTAAAAACGAAAAAGCATCGTGGTGTTTACCCTTGCGAATCGCGTCTATTTGAGGATCTACGGGCGGATTCACGGGCTCTTGCGTTGAAGCGTCGGTCACGCCGCTATTATGGCAAGAATGGATTTGGCCGAATTGCATTTGCACTTGGAGGGATCGATTGGACCGGACACTCTGCTTGAAATCGATGGATCGTTGACAGAAGCGGAAATCGCGGCGGCCACAACGTATACGGACTTCGCCGGCTTTATCGCCAGCTACGTATGGGTGAACCGCAAGCTGCTTACGCCGCGGCACTACGCCGTTGCGGCGCGGCGGCTGTTTGAGAGCCTGCATGCGCAAGGCGTCAAATATGCGGAAGTGACGCTCTCGGCGGGGGTGATTCTGTGGAAGAAGCAGGATTTGGGAGCGGTTTTCGATGCGCTGGTTTACGAAGCCGCGCGTTCACCGGTCGCCATACGCTGGATTTTGGACGCCACGCGGCAGTGGGGCGCCGAGCCGGCCCGGCCAGTGTTCGAGTTCGCCGCGCAGCGGCGCGATCAAGGCGTGGTGGCCGTCGGCATCGGCGGATTCGAAGCCGAAGGCCCGGCATTGTGGTTCCGCGATCTGTACTCCCAGGCGCGTGACCAGGGGCTGCGATTGGTCGCTCATGCCGGCGAAACCACCGATGCACAGAGTATCTGGGATGCGCTTTCGATCGGCGCCGAGCGAATCGGGCACGGCATTCGCGCCATCGAAGACCCGCTGCTGCTGGCGCATCTGCGCGAGCATCAGATTCCTCTCGAGATCTGCATTACCAGCAACATACGAACGGGCGCCGTAGCTTCGCTTGCCTGCCATCCCGTGAAACGGATCTTCGATGCGGGTGTGCCGGTGATCGTCAATACGGATGACCCGGCGCTTTTCGGGTGCACTCTGGCGAGCGAATACGACTTGGCGGAGCGGGAATTCGGCATGCCACGGGATGTCTTAGCCGCAAATGCGTTTCGATTCGCGTTTGACGCGCCCGACCCACAACGGTTGGCATCGGTTCAAGGTAACATTGATTGATAGGAGCGTTCAGTACATGATCGGACGGATTCTGGCTCTAAGTGTCATCAGTGTCTCGATAACTCTAGCGCAAAACTCGAGCCCGAACGCGACCAAGGCGACGCAGCCCGCGGCGCCTGCTACGAAAACCACCACGAATTACACTCCGCCCAAGACGCCTTGGGGCGAGCCCGACCTGCAAGGAATTTGGCCGCTGAACCATTTGATCGCCGTCCCGCTCGAGCGGCCGAAACAGCTTGGGACCAAAGCTTCGCTTACGGATGAGGAGGTCTCTAAGGCGAAAGCGGCTCTTGAGGCGCGGAACAAACGTTTTCAAGACGGGGCGATACCTGTTGCCGATACCTCCACGCGGGTGATGAAACAAACCTCGCTGATCGTAGAGCCGGCCGACGGACGATTTCCGCCGCTGACCGAGTACGGAAGAAAACTGCAAGCGGAAATGCGCAGCAGCTATCGTCCCGGTCAGACTGTGTTCGACAGCGTGGACGACTTCTCCGCTTGGGACCGCTGCATTACTCGCGGGATGCCGGTTTCGATGGAACCTCGCAACTACAATAACGGCATCCGTATTATGCAGTCTCCCGGGTACGTGATTATCGTCCTCGAAATGGCGCACGAGGCGCGTGTGATTCCAACGAACGGAATGCCGGCGCTGGACTCTCATATCAAGCAATGGATGGGCGAATCTCGCGGCCACTGGGAAGGCAATACCCTCGTCGTCGAAACGAAGAACTTTAACGGCCTGGTTGGATTAACTAGCGCGGGCGTCCCCGGCTCTCCCGGTCCCCTCCAGCCCGCGACTCCCGATCTTCATGTCGTCGAGCGCTTCACACGCGTTGCTCCGGACCAGATCGATTTCAAGATGACCTTCGAGGATCCCTCTGTGCTGACCGTCCCCATGACGATCGCATATCCGATGTATCTCGACAACAAGTACGAGATGTTCGAATATGCGTGCCATGAAGGCAATACCGCGGTGCGGAATTATATCGAGACGTCGCGGTATGAGCGCACTCACCCGAAGAAGTAGGATTTAGCCGCCCGAACCAGCGGTTCGCGTCGGATCTGCGCGGTGGCGTTCGCCTGCGCCATCAGCCGGTCGGTGTAGCCTGTATTCGTGGGCAAAGAACCGGCCGAACTGTTATCGATCCAAGGCCGCGACGTCCGCATTACTCATCCGGACAAGCCTTATTTTTCAAAACAAGTAAGGCTTTCAAAGCTGGATTTAGTTCGCTATTACCTATCGGTCGCCGACGGCGCGCTGGCGGGAATCCGCGACCGGCCGATTGTGCTCAAGCGCTTCGTCGATGGCGCTGAAGGCGAGGCGTTCTATCAGAAGCGCGCGCCCACTTCGCGTCCGGAGTGGCTGCGCACCATCACTCTTTCTTTTCCTTCGGGTCGAACCGCGGAAGAGATTGTAGTCGACGATGCCGCGGGGCTCGCATGGGTGGTGAATCTCGGCTGTATCGAACTTCATCCGCATCCGGTTCGCTCCGGCGATCTGGACCACCCCGATGAGCTGCGCGTGGATCTCGATCCCGTGCCCGGAGTCGAGTGGAAGAACGTGCAAATGGTGGCAGTGGAGGTAAAGGCCTTTTTAGAGGAGGTCGGCCTGCGGGGCTGGCCGAAAACCAGCGGCTCGCGAGGGATGCATATCAATGTGCGGATTCAGCCGCGCTGGACCTTCACCGAAGTGCGGCGCGCGGCTGTGGCTCTGTCGCGCGCAGTGGAGCGGCGCGTGCCGGCGCTGGCGAGCTCGAAATGGTGGAAGGAGGAGCGGCACGGCGTTTTTCTCGATTACAACCAGAACGCAAAGGACCGCACCACCTGCTCCGCATACTCCATTCGCCCGCTGCCCGATGCTCGAGTCTCGATGCCGCTCGAATGGAGCGATGTTCCGGATTGCGACCCAGCTGACTTCACGGTGCTTACTTCTCCAAAGCTGTTTGCGGCGCGTGGGAATCCGCACGCGGAGATGGAAAAATGGCACGGATCGCTCGAAAAACTGCTGGATTTGGCGGAGCGCGACGAGGAAGAAGGGCTGAGCGACGCGCCCTGGCCGCCGCACTTCCGCAAGATGGAAGGCGAATCGCCACGCGTTGCTCCTTCCCGCGCTAAATCCGTGAAGAAAGCTGTCAAGGCGCCGCGGATAAAGATGCCTCTCGTGACGGTTGCAAATTCAACGGAAAAGCAAGCGGCCCTTGCGGGTCTGGAACGATGGAAAAAAAGGCATCCGAAGGCGGCGAAGTTGCTGGCGATAGATGACGTGCTAGTCGATTCGATGCGCGGGCGGTCGTCCACATGGACTCGTATCCGCGTGAATCTTCGCCACGTGCCCGAAGAGATCAGACCCAAACAAGAAACACCTGACCCGGATGACGATCCGACCCGCGAATGGCGAACGCGCAATAAGTAGGGCCATCCGCGTTTGCACAAAACCGGACAGGCGGATTGGCAATCCGCCGCGGCTTTGGCAAGCTGCCCCACTCCGAACGGGCGTATATTATGGGTGGAATGGGTCGGGTGCATAGCGTCGGATTGGTTTTCATCTGCACCTGGATGGCGCAAACGGCCCGGCCGGAACGGGCTGGAGAGCGAGTGGTTGCCGGCACCGTCATCAACGCCGTCTCTGGGGAGGCTCTGGCGGGCGCAACGGTTGTTCTGCGCCTCAGTTATGCCAGCTACGGATTCCGCGACCGTCTCAGCGACCGGCCGTCGACGTCGGATTTCGGGCGCGTAGTAACGGACGGATCGGGCAATTTCGCCATCCCGTTTGACACGGATTTACCCGCCTCGATGCTGTTCGTTTCCGAAGAGGGCTTCCGGTCCGAGGACAATCGCGATGTGGCCGCGTTGCCTATGCGCCCAAACGGGTCGCGCAATGTTCTGATCCGGCTGATTCCGCAAAGCGTGATCCAGGGCCGGGCAATTACCGATAACGGCGACCCGCTGCCCGGCATTATGATTCAGGCAATCCGCGAGGAGATTCAAGACGGTGTTCGTCAATCCCGCCGCAACTTCGCTTCGGCGGTCACCGGACTGAATGGAGAATACCGTCTGGCTAGCTTGACCGCCGGCGTGTACCGGCTTCAGGCTGCGGGAATCGCACCCAACGGCCAGGAAGGCTATGGGCCAGTGTATTTCCCGCAAGCCTCCGAAGTGACATTGGCGGACAGCCTTCGAATTACGGCCGGCCAGACGATGACCGCCGACTTTAAACTGGCGCCGCATCCGATATATCAAGTCCGAGGCGCATTAAACAACGCGAACCCGACGCGCCGCGTGTCCGTTCGTATCCTGCGCGGAGATGAGCCGATGACTTATCCGGTGAGCGTGGGCGCGGGAAACCGGATCTTTACGATCGAAGGCGTCCCACCGGGTTCTTACACGGTGCAGGCCTATACGCCGGACTCATTTCCCACGGATTTTGGAGAGGCGCAGGTGACCATCGCCGATCGCGACGCGACGAAGGTGCAAATCGCTCTTAATCCGGCGGTGGAGGTGCGAGGAAAGGTGGAGTTCGCCGGCGCCAAGCGCTCCCAGCGATACGCATTCGTTCTTGCCGCTCCATTGAGCCCGTACCCGCCCATGAGAATTTCCCCCTCATCGAAAGCCATGGTTGCGGTGGACGGCAGCTTTGTCCTTCGCAACCTTTTTCCAGGCGAATACGAGCTCTCCGTCCGTCTGCCTCCGGATTGCTATGTGGAGAGCATCATGGCGGGAACCGTCGATGTTCAGCAGAGGGGGTTTTCAGTTGGGACCGGCAAGCCGGCGGATCTAAAAATCACCATCCGCAACGGTGGAGGCTCGATAGAGGGTTCGATCGAGAATGCAGGCGCCGATTCGTTGCAGCCGGTTTTGCTGGTACAGAAGCGCGGTGTAGCTGAGATCACTTCCCTGGTTAACGCGCGGGGCGGCCGTTTTCTGGCCTTCGGCCTGGCGCCGGGAGACTATACGCTGTACGCGCTTCCAGCCCGGCAGCCGGTCGAGTACAAAAATCCCGAAGTGCTGGATACGCTCTCGCCATTTGCAACTAAGGTTTCGGTGCGCGACGGGGACAAGCAATTCGTGACGCTGAAGCCGGTGCCGCCGCAGTCGTTCTAAGAAGCTGTACGTTATCTTGCCGCGGCTTGCCAAGCCGCGTGGAGGTTTTTCCTGCGCCGTCCAGCGCGGTTGGCAACCGCGCGCCGGATGGCATCCGGATGACTTCCTGCGCGCGATTGCCAATCGCGCTGGTCCGCTGGTCACAAACCGCCCAGGCGGGTTGGCAATTGGCAACCCGCCGCAGGGTGGCAACCTGCCTACCAAATAGCTCGATTGTAAACGCAAAGCGTTGGGAAAAAGGTTCGCCGTTTCCGGCCTGCTCAGGCAAAATCGCAGTCGATTGCAACCTCGTGATACGCTGCGCTAGATTGTTCTAGGGCATGACGGCGCTGCGCCGGCCCTGTATTTCGCCACGTGCAAACATAAGGAATCAATCATGTCGTTCAACATCTTATTAATGGGCGCGTCTTACGGCTCGCTCCTTGCCTCGAAAATCCTGTTTGGCGGCCACAGAATTCATCTTGTATGCCTGCCCGCCGAGGCGGATTTGATCAATGCCGAAGGCTTTCGCGTGCGCCTGCCCGTGCGGGGACGCAAGGATCCGGTTGTGCTCGACTCTCGCGAGCTCCCGGGAAAGGTGACCGCAGGCCCGGCGGCCGGGGTCAATCCGAGCGACTACGACCTCGTCGGCTTGTGCATGCAGGAGCCGCAATATCGCGCGGCGGGAGTACGTGAACTGCTGGATGCCGTGGCGAAGTCGCGCGTCCCATGCATGTCGATCATGAACATGCCGCCGCTTCCATACATCAAGCGAATCCCCGGTCTGGACTACGATGCGCTGAAGCCCGCCTATAGCGACCCCACGGTCTGGGACAATTTCGACCCGAAATGCATCACGCTCAACAGTCCCGATCCGCAGGCCATCCGCCCGCCGGACGAGCCGGTAAACGTACTAATGGTGACGCTGCCAACGAACTTTAAGGTAGCGCGCTTCGAGGATGAAAAATCGACGGCTATTCTAAGACAGCTTGAGAAAGATATCGAAGGCGCGCGGTATGAAACGCCGGAGGGCCCGATCGAGTTACCCGTGAAGCTTAAGGTGCACGATTCCATTTTCGTGCCGCTGGCGAAATGGGCTATGCTGCTGGCCGGCAATTATCGCTGCATCATGAAAGACGGTATCCGGACCGCTCAGGAAGCGGTGCACAGCGATATTGAAACATCACGCTCGGTCTACAATTTCGTGAACGATTTGTGCGTCAAGCTGGGCGCCAACCCGAACGATCTTGTGCCGTTTGAGAAATATGCCGCGGCCGCGCAATCGCTGGTGCGCCCCGCGTCCGCGGCGCGCGCTCTCAGCAATGGAGCGGCTTACATAGAGAGGCCGGACCTATTGGTGCAGTTGATTGCCAGGCAGAAGGGCCTAAGGGATCCGGTGATCGATGAAATTGTGTCGCTGGTGAACTCGCGGGTGGAGGCCAACCGCAAGAAGGCGGCGCAAGGATCCGGCTCCTAAGCCGCGGAGCCCTAAAGCTCCCGTCCTCCCGGTCGATAAGACCAGCGAGGACATATGCGAACACATTATTTTTTCCGCTTAATGGCTTGGTGCCTGTGCGTTCTCATACTGAGCATCGGCTTTGCGGTGGTGCTGGAGCGGGAGTATAAATACGGACAAATATCTGTAAACTCGGCATGTTCGGAAGATAGTTTACGCGTGGACTGCGGAGAAGAGCTTAGCGCGGGCAGTGAAGACGTTTTTCCCGTCATCTACAGCGAAGAACTGCCGCACCAGTGATGCTATTTGCTCTGCGTAGCGGGGAAGAAGGCGGCGATGCGGTCGTTTAAGGTGAATTCCATCGCGAGGCCCGGATATTGCTTTAGGACTGTAGCACGCATCTCGGCCGCATCTTTCGACGCCGCAACATTGGCATCCCAATCGGCGATGTATTTCTTCATGAAATCGATCGCGGAAAGATCGTGCTTCCCGCCGGGGCCTTCGTGGCCGGGAATCAAAATCGCAGGCTTTAACGCGGAGATCTGATCCAGGGTTTTCATCCACTCTTCGCGGGCTTTATCTTTCGGTACGCCGAAGTAGACACGATCGAAAACCGTATCCCCTGCCACCACTGCCCTTAACGACGGTATGTAAACGAAGCTGTTGCCGGGGCCATCGCCCTGAACTCCGCCGGTTATCGGAAACTGCTCGCCTTCAAGCGTCAGCACAGGCGAGGAAAGCTCCTCCGGAAGCACGGGTTCCGGTCCGGGGATGTTGTTGCCATAGGTCGGGAACCAAAACTTCTGGCGAGCGGGCCAGCCCGTTTTCGCGCCGTTCACGGTGGCCGGAAGCGCGACGATCTTCGCGGAAGGGAAAGCCTGCTTCAGCACCGCCAACCCGAACAGGTGATCCGGATGAGGATGCGTTACGTAGATCGTGACCAGGTTCTTTTTCGACTCCAAGATCTCCGCGGCCAGGCGATGCGCCTCGCTCAAACTGAACTGCGGATCGATAACCAGCATGTCGCGATCCCCCGCGATCATGGTGGAATTGACGTCATAGCCGGTCTGCCCGTGCCCAGTGTGGACCTTCAATTGAAGCTTCGATTGAGCGCCGGCGATCGCGAGCGCGGTGAGCGCCAGAAATACTGGTTTGATCATATGGATATTGTAATCGCCTCTTTCGCCTGGGATTTAGGTCGAAGCATCGTCACATGAGTAACGATTCCAAGAAAGCCGCAGACGCATATCGCCGCGGACATGGGCAGGGCGGTGGTGCTATTGATCGCGCCGAGCACGAGCACCGCGATTGCCGCCATGCTGAATTGCAGGGTGCCCAATAACGCGGACGCCATACCCGCGATGCGGCCGTGATTGGCCAGCGCGATTGCTACGGCATTGGGAAACACGAAACCGATCGCCGACATGTATAGGAAAAGCGGTACTGCGATGCCCAGCATGCCGCCGGCGCGGGTGAAGCCCGCGATCATAATAATTGCGCCCGCGATAGCCTGAACGATGGCGGCGTTGCGCATCAGCCGCTCCGGAGGATGGCCGTGAAGCACCCGCCCATTCACCTGGGCGCCGATGACGACAGCCGCGGCATTCAGCCCGAAGAGCCACGCAAAACGATCCGGCCTCATGCCGAACAGATTGATGAACACGAACGGCGCGCCCGCGATATAAGCGAACATGCCGCCTGAGCTGAAGCCGGTGGCCATTGCCGAACCCAGAAAGAAGCGGTCTTTCAAGAGGTCGCCGTAGGTCTTAAAGATGTACCCCATCGAAAGCGGCTGCGGCTCGGGAAGGGTTTCGGGCACGCGGAAATAAACACCGACTAGCGCCAGACTGCCCGCGGCGGCTACGCTCAGAAAAATCGCCTTCCAGCCGAGCCATAACAGTACGTAGCTTCCCAGCAGTGGGGCCACAAGCGGCGAGACGCCCATCACGAGAATGAGAGCGGAGTAAACCCGGCGCGTCTCTTCTACCGGAAACAAATCGCGAACCATTGCGCGCGACATGACCGCTCCCGAGCAGGCGCCAATGGCTTGCAGCAGCCGGAACCCGATCAGAGCGTGCGCCGAAGACGCCAGCGCGCATGCCGTGGAAGAGATCACGTATAAACACATGCCCGCATAGATGGGAGGCTTGCGGCCGAAGCGATCCGCTACAGGACCGTAGAGCGATTGGCCGAGCGCAAAGCCAAGGAAAAAAGATGCGAGAGTGAGCTGGATCTCTCCTTCCGTGCTTCCAAAATATTGCTGCAGGGCCGGCAGCGCCGGAAGATACATATCGATGCTCAACGGCGCAAACGCGGTGAGCGCGCCCAGGAGCACCACCATTTCAAATCTGCGTATTCCCGACAGGGAGGCGGCTGCCATAGTCATTCATTATCGCCGTAATTTCGGCCTGCTAGCGGCGCTGAAACCGCTACATACACCGCCTGTCATACACCGCCTTGACACCCATCCGGTGTAGCAATAGAATCGCCCAGACAATAGGTCCGAGTTTCGACCTAGGGAAAGGGGACGGGGAATGTCTAAGACTCTGTGGTCTTCATTTGGGTGTGTTTTCGGAATTCTGCTTCTTGCGCCGGTGGCGAGAGCACAAAGCACGATTTCCGGAGTTGTACGGGACAGTACGGGCGCAATTGTGGCGAACGCTCGGGTGGAAGCGTCCAGCGACGTACTCATTGAACGGGTCCGCGCGGTGAACACCGACGCGGAAGGGCGCTACGCAATCGTGGATTTGCGCCCCGGAACTTACACGGTAACGGTCAGCCCAAGCGGGTTTGCCGCGACGCGCGTGACGATCGTGGTGCCCGCGAATGTGACCGTGCCTGTCGATGTGGAGTTAAAACCGGGGACCATCTCCGAAACGATAAGCGTCGAGGCGAACGTGGCGACCGTCGACGTCGAGAATGTCGCGCATCCCGAGACGTTGACACGCACCGAGATGGACACTCTGCCAACCGGGCGCTACATGCAGTCCATCGCGTCCTATGTGCCGGGTGCGCGCTTGAACGCACCCGACATCGGAGGCTCGCAGCAAATTGAGCAGAACTACATCACGCTGCACGGAGCGAATTCCACCGCAAACGTTTATATGTTTGACGGCATGCTGGTGAATACCACTTACCTCGACGGGGCCATTCAGCAATACATCGACAACGCGGCGATTCAGGAAACAGTGCATCAGACGAGTAATGTCGCGGCGGAGGCATCCGGCGGCGGCATGCTGTTGAACCTGGTTCCAAAGGACGGCGGCAATCAGTTCCACGGGCAGTTTTACGGCGCGTACAGCGGGGGCAGCAATTTTTGGCAGGGCGCTAATCTCGATCCCACGCTGATTGCGCGCGGATTGCTCGGGCAGGACAAGACCGTCAAGATCGAGGATTTCGACGGCTCTTTTGGCGGCCCGATCAAGAAAGACAAATTGTGGTTCTTAATCACCGGGCGCGAACAGTATACGGCGACTCAAGCCGGCGCTTCGCAGTACCCCGACGGTCGCGCCGGTATTCAGGAAGGCGCCATATACGCCGGATCGATGCGGCTTACTTACCAAGTCAACCAAAAAAATAAGTTCAGCGCCTTTTTCCTTCGCAACTGGAAGCAGAAGGCGCCGGAGATTCTGGACGGGGGGCAGGGCGGATATCTGCCCGCCGACCCTTCAGTGACCGCGACGCAGCGCAACCGGTGGCCAATGTACTACATTCTTCAAACCAGGTGGACCGGGACCGTTACGCCCAGGCTGCTTTTGGACGCAGGCATGTCCATTAGCCACCTGGACTATAACGATCTGTACATAAACCCGGCAACCGCCCAGCCGGCATTCACGCCAAACTGGTACGCGCTCACGACCGCCGTCGATCTCGCGACGCTGCGGCGCTACTTCGCTCCGCGGAGCAACCAGTATTTCCAGAGCACGCGGAATTACTTCAACGCGAACGGCGCCTATGTTACTGGCTCCCATCAAATCAAATTTGGTTTTCAGGATAGCTTCGGGCCATTCAAGACGAGCATCCTTGAAAATGGCGACGGCAGCCTCGTCTTCACCAACGGAATCCCAACTATTTTTTCGGCAATCGACACGCCGTACTATCAGTGGCCGCGTCTGAATGCGGACTTAGGCCTTTACGCCTCCGATACCTGGCATTTCAAGCGGCTTGCGATCTCCGCTGGGATCCGCTGGGAATACCTAAGCGCCGGCATAGACGCCGAGAACGCCGGCCCTGGCCGTTTCGTTCCCGGGCGCAGCATTCCGGCCCAAGATTGTTCGACCATCAAGGGGATGGGGTGCTGGCATAACTGGGCGCCGCGTTTGGGAATCGTTTACGATCTGTTCGGGAATCACAAAACGGCTTTGAAGGCCGGTTTCGCGAAGTACAACTCGCAGTACTCCACGGGATTCACGAACAATCTGAACCCGATGTCCGTGCAAACCGAAAACGTAGCGTGGATCTTGCCGTCCGGAGCTACGGCCCCGGGCGGACCGTGCGCCCCCGTAGCATTCGAAGGTCTGCCCGCTCCCAACCCGAACTGTTTTCCCACGGGTGGTTTCTCGGGCAGCGGCGCGCTGCCTGGGATAGGCGCTGGGACCCTCGGCCCGAGCGCCAATCCGGCATTCGGCGCAATCACGGCGAATAACGGCGTGAATCTGGATCCCAATTGGCATCGCGATTACACGTTTGCGTACAATGCCGGCGTTCAGCAAGAGGTTTATCGAGGCGTAACGCTGAACTTCAATTGGTATCGCGGTTCTCACTACCAACAAACGCTTGTGCTGAATTATGCAGCACCTTTTTCAGCCTGGCAGCAAACCACGATCATCGACCCGCTGGATGGCTCGAAAGTCCCGTTCTACTACTTGCCTTCCGCGGCGCCCGTTCCGGTGACCTATCAAACCAACGCGCCACAAAGCCTGGTGAGGAATGTCTATACGGGATACGAGACTTCCGTTCAGGCGCGACTCCGTCGCGGAATGTTTATATTCGCGGGTTGGACTATCGATCGCGACATGGACCGTTCGTGCGCTATGAGCGCCGGCACGGTGACCACGATTACCGGCAACAGGTTAAACGATCCGAACAGTCTGCGTTTCTGCGATATGTTCGGCAGTTTGTATCAGAATCTCGGCGCTGTTCCCGGTCCGCCATGGCACAACGAAATCAAGCTCCAAGGGGCTGTGCCGATCCACTGGGGCTTGATCTTCAGCGCGTCCTTTTATAGCAGCCGGTATAGCGAGACGCTCGCAACGGGCGGAGTCGCGAACAACGGTTATTTGACGCGCACCTGGACTGTCACGGCCAACTCGGTTTATCCGGCGAATTGCGTTGGTTGTACGCCAGGCACCCGGGTCTTCCCGGCCGGTTTTGTCTTGGGTCAAGCCTCGGAAGCGATAAACCTGGTCGCGCCTGGGCAAGTGCTGGCCCCGCGTCTTAACCAACTCGATTTCAGCTTAAAGAAGCAATTCAGGATAAAGGAACGGCTGTCGATTGAACCCGCCGCGCAGGTTTTCAACTTGTTGAACAGCAATGCGGCGGTCCTGGAATCGGGCGCGCTCGGCAGCGACGCCGCCCCGTTGCTTCCGAAATCCTCGTGCAGCAGCTCATCTCCGGCTAATTGCGGATTGGGAGGCACGGTGAACACGATTACAAATCCGCGTCTGCTACGGCTAGCGCTGATGCTTCAGTTTTGAGTCGCGCAGCAGTGTACGGACGGCATACGATAATCGGCTCATGTGCCGGAGTATCAAACCGCTGTTCAATTTCGATCCGCCAGTAACCGAGGACGAGGTCCGCGCGGCCTCGCTTCAGTTCGTCCGAAAAATTAGCGGCTTCACGAAGCCTTCGAAGGCGAACGAAAACGCATTCCTGGCCGCTGTGGACGAAATATCCCGAGCTTCCTCGCGTCTGCTCCGGGCTTTAGAGACCAGCGCGGCGCCGAAGAATCGCGAAGACGAGGCCGCGAAGGCGAGGGCTCGCGCGGCCGAGCGATTTGGGGCTTGAGCATCGAAATCGCAGTGAGGCGGGCCACGCTCGACGATATCGAATTTCTGGTGAGCGGCAATGCGCGGCTAGCCGAAGAATCTGAAAATTTGTCGCTCGATCTTGAGCGCCTTCGCACGGGCATCGGGACGCTGCTTAAGGATCCAAGCCGCGGCTTCTATTTGATCGCTGAAACCGCGGGCGTCCGAGCGGGCCAGATGATGATCACCTTCGAATGGTCCGACTGGCGAAACGGCGTTTTCTGGTGGATTCAAAGCGTCTACACTGTCCCGGAGTTCCGCCGGCGCGGCGTTTTTCGCGCGCTTTACAATCATGCCGGAGAGCTGGCTAAGCAGCAAGGCGATGTATGCGGATTGCGGCTGTACGTGGAGGAACGTAATCACCGCGCTCAGGAGACCTATCGCCGCTGCGGGATGAAGGGGACGGGATATAGGGTGCTTGAGGTCGACTACATCATCGAACGATAAGCGGGAGCGCACAAGGGCCCGCGGCCTCCGTGAACCACAAAAATCGTACCTGCGGGCTCCGCTGGCGCCGCCAGTCTCTGGAGAATTTAGTTTAGCTAGCTAGCGCGCGGAAGTACCTCTCGCTCGATCTGGGCCGCCGCCGTGTCGCGAGCGAGATCAAGCTCGTAATCTTGTTGAAGACCGAGCCAAAGTTCCGCGGAACTCCCAAAGTATCGCGCCAGACGAAGAGCCATCCTGGCGCTGATCCCGCGCTTTTCGTTGACGATCCCAGAAACGCCGTTGGGGGGCGTGTGCAGCGCCCGAGCCAAGGCGTTTATCGAAATGCCCAGCGATTCCATAAACTCTTCGCGAAGAATTTCGCCGGGATGCAGCGGAGCCATCTTGGTGCGTCTCTTGGCGCTCATTGCAGCTACTCCTTGGAAACCACCTCCAAGTCCAAAAGCGTTCGGGCGCGATGAACAATCGGTCTGGTATTTGATAATAGTCGACAAAAATGACTTCCGCTTTCGTTCTCCAGATCAACATCTCAAACGGCGGCATCCCCAAGCGCCCCATAGCGGAAGCCGTGGTTACGCCGCTTGGCATCCATGGCGATCGCCATGCTCATCCCGAGGTCCACGGCGGCCCGAAAAAAGCGCTGCTTCTGATCACCTCCGAAGGCATCGAGGAGTTGAAGGCGGCCGGCTTCCCTGTCTATAACGGCGCGCTGGGCGAGAACATCACTAGTACCGGACTCGACCGCCGCGATCTGCGAATCGGACAACGGGTGCGTGTCGGCGAGGTGGAGTTGGAGCTGACGAAAGTCCGGGCGCCGTGCTTCACGATCCAAGTCTACGGCGCAAACATCGGAGAAGCCGTTTACGACCAGGACGTAAAGTCAGGCGATCCGTCGTCGCCGCGCTGGGGGCTGAGCGGGTTTTACTTCCGGGTGATCAAACCTGGAATCATTCATCCAGGCGACCGCATAACTCTTTTGACATAGAACCCGCTAAAATTAGATTGGCGCCACGTTTGCGCTTGTCTCGATGCAGCAACTGCTCACGCTTCCCTACCAGGACCGGCCCCGCGCCGTCCGCGAGATAGCGAATCTTTCCGATCGCCTTCCTCCAGCCGTTAGCGAGCATTTCGATAAATTATTGGCCGCCTCTCCGGCCCCCGAGCGTGCTTTGCAATCTTTCATGCGCCTTTGCGAATGGCAGCCGGCCGCGTTTGAGCGCCTTACAAGCTCCATCGCGGGCATCCGCCAGCTGGTAGCGGTGTTTACGCAAAGCCGCTTTCTCTCGGAGGAAATCCTGGAGCATCCGGAATGGGCGGAACAGCTTCTGGATCAGGGAAAGGATTCCCGGATACTTCACCAGGTGCTCTCGGCTGACGATTTTCGCGCCGAGCTTGAAAAATCGCTTCCGCTCGGTGTGCCTCACCCGCTCGAATTAGCCCGCTTCCGCCGCAGGCAAATCTTGCGCATTGTCATTCGAGATGTCTTGGGCTTGGGAACGCTCCCCGAGATCGCCGCGGAGCTTTCCGAGCTTGCGGATGCGATTGTCGAAACCGCTTACGAGCGAATCCATCGCCATTTGATCGCTCGCTATGGAACGCCAAGGGCGGAGGATGGGCGGCAATCGCATTTCGCCGTGATCGCTTTAGGCAAACTCGGCGGCCGGGAGTTGAATTACAGCTCGGATATCGATCTAATGTTCTTGTACTCGGATGCCGGACAGACGGACGGCCCGGAGAGCATCACCAATAAGGAATTCTTCAAGCGAGGCGCGAATCAGCTTACGGCTCTGTTGTCCACGTACACGGCCGAGGGCATGTGCTACCGCGTGGATCTTCGTTTGCGGCCCGACGGCAGCTTGGGCGAAGTATGTATTTCGCTCGACGGCGCTCGAAAGTATTACGAGACCCGCGCGCGTGACTGGGAACTGCAAATGCTGATCAAGGCGCGAGTGGCCGCCGGTCACCGGGCCACCGGCCGCGCGCTGCTCGAATTTATCGAGCCGCGCACGTATTCGAGCACGCTGGACTTTTCCGCCATCGAACAGCTGTCGCTCACGCGCGAACGCCTGAATGAAAAACTCGCTCAGCGGCAAATCAAGCGCGGCATTCAGACGAAAATACGCGAGCGCGGCAACGCGATCGACGTGAAGCTGGAACGCGGGGGTATTCGCGATATCGAATTCGTGGTTCAGTGTCTTCAACGTCTTTACGGCGGCTCGGAGCCATGGGTGCGGCACGGGGGCACTTTGCTCGCTTTGGCGCGCCTGCAGGACAAAGGCTTTTTGTCAGGCGCCGAATATGGACGGTTAGCTTCCGCATATCAATTCCTGCGGCATTTGGAACATCGCCTCCAGTTCGAGGACGACCTGCAGACCCACGCGTTGCCACAGGACCCGGGCGCTCTTGAGCTCCTCGCTCGCCGCATGCCCGGAGGGAGCCTGCAAGAGCATTCCGCCGCGCAGCTCATGCGCGACCTGCACCGCCACTTCGAAGAAGTGCGCGAGATCTATGAGCGGGTGGTGCATGCCCGCCCCGCCGCCGCGGATGGAGCGCGCGAAATACCGGCTGCTCCAGGCAATGCGGCCCGCGTAAGCCACGCGGTGATGATTCTGGAACAGAGAGCGCCTGCGCTATCGGCGGAGCTCGCCCGCGCGCACCTGCAGCGGGGTTTCCGGCCCTTTGAACATTTTCTCGATCGCTTGTCGGGCGATCCCGAGCGCTTAGCTCTGCTGAACAACCATCCCGAATTGGCCGCGCACGCGCTCGATCTGTTCGAGCACAGCCCTTATTTCGCCGAGGAGTTCATCCGCATGCCGGAACTGCTGGATGAGGTCGCGAAAGCGGCTATCCCGCTGTACGGCGAAGAACCGGCCCCTTGCGAGATGACTGAGCTGCGGCGCTGGTTTCGGCGTGAGATGGTGCGCATCCAGACCGAGAGCGTCTGCAAACGCCATCCGATTTTCGATACTCTGGCGCGAACGTCCGAATTGGCCGATGCCACCATTGCGCGCGCATACGAGATTGCAGTCGCGGAGACGCTGGAGACACACCCGCCACAGAGCTCCGGGTACAGGCCGTTGAATCAGATGTGGGTGGTCGCCTTGGGCCGCCTGGGAATGCGCGAGCTGGACCTCGCCTCCGATGCCGACCTGGTGTTCGTGCTCTCAGATTCCGACGCTTCCGAGCTGACGTTCTGGACCCGCGTCGCCGAGCACATGGTGGAGATGATCACCGCCTACACCGGAAGCGGCGTTTTGTTCGCGGTCGATACGCGTCTGCGGCCGAACGGGAGCAGCGGGCCCCTGGTACAGACCGAGAGCGTGATCAAGCAATACTTCGGCGATGCGGCGGAAGCGTGGGAAGGAATCACTTATATGAAATCCCGCGCGGTGGCCGGCGATCCCGATCGCGCCGAGGCGTTTCTTCACTCGCTTCAGGAAACGGATTGGCGCCACTATGGGCAGGCTGCGCCCTCGCGCTCGGACTTGAAGCAGATGCGCATGCGGCTCGAAAAAGAGCAGGGCTCGTCGCATCCTCTGAAGGCCGGGCGCGGCGGCTATTACGATATCGATTTTCTACTGATGTATCTGCGGCTGAAGAGCGCCGGCATTTACTATAAAGTGCTGAACACGCCCGCGCGGATCGAGGTCCTCGAAAACATGGGTCATCTCGACCGCCCGACAGCGCAGTTTCTGCTGGAAGCTGCGACGTTCTACCGCGCGCTCGATCACGGCCTGCGCATCATTTCCGGATATATCGAAGGAAAATTGCCAAAGGCCGAAGCGCACCGCGAGATGCTCACCAATTTGCTGGAGCGCTGGACCCCCATCCCGCTATCGGATTTAGGCGAGATCCGCAACAGCACTCGCGCGGTTTTTGATAAGCACTTCGGGGCTTGATCGGAAAAACGCAGTGTCGAGACCACAGCGGGTCTTATAAACGGCTATTCGTAACGCAGCGCCACCGTCGGTTCCACCAGCACGGCCCGGCGCGTCGGAATGAAGCAGGCCATTAGAGCGACGGCGGCCAGAGTTACCGACACTCCGACATACGTTGCTGGGTCCGTCGCGGTGATTCCGTACAGCGCCGACTTCACCACGCGCGTCAACGCGAATGAGGCGCCTAATCCAACCGCCAGACCGATGGCGATCAGGATCAGAGCCTGGCGAACCACCAGGCTCAGGACATCCGGCGCGCCGGCTCCCAGAGCCATGCGAATTCCGATTTCGCGCGTGCGCTCGGCCACCGAGTAGGACATGACGCCATAGATGCCGGCGGCTGCCAGCACCGCGGCCACGCCTCCGAAAATCCCCAGCAGCACGATGTACAGCCGCAGATATTGCACTTGCTGATCCAGGTAATCCTCAACCGTTCGGAAGGTACCCGGCGGCTTGTTTGGATCCACCTCGGCGACGGCGCTGCGCACGGCCGAAACCAGGCCCTTCGGTTCGCCCGGCGTGCGCAGCACGAAGTACATCGCAGCGCGATCGTTCCAATACGGACCCATCCAGCGCGGCGTCTGTTGCGTGTAGGGGACGTAAATCAGCGGCGGGCGCTGCCCTTGCGTATCCAGCCGGTTCAAGACGACGTCGCCGGCTATGCCTACAATCTGACGCGGCTGTTCGTCCGGAACGAAATCCAAGGTGATGCGTTTTCCAAGTGGCTCCTCGTTTGGGAAATAGCGCTTCGCCAGAGTCTGGCTGATGACAAGCACCAAAGGCGCAGCGGCCGTATCCTGAGAAGTAAATTCCCGGCCGCGTACAATCGGGATTTTCATCGTCGAGAAAAATCCGGGCGTGACGGCGAAATAGTTCCCGGTTTGGGCCTGCTCCTGTGAACTGCCGTTGCCTTGGCTGGCTGAAGGCGGCGCAGGCCGGCCCTCGATGAGAAAGGGCATCGGCACGCCTCCGGCGGTGAGCGGCGGGCGGTTGATTCCCGCCACCGAAGTCACACCAGGCAGCGATTGGAGGCGGTCAAATAGTCGAGTGAACGTCAATGTCGTCTGCGGACTGATATCCCAAAGGCCCAAGCCTCGATAACGGGAATAAGGCTTGATCGCTTCGCCTTGCGGGAACCGGAACTCGAACGTCAGCAGGTTTTGCGGGTTCGCGCCGAGATCGGTACGCTGCACGCGAAGGAAGCTGTTGATCATCAATCCGGCGCCGATCAGGAGCACCAGGGCCATTGCGATCTGCAAAGCTACCAGAGCGCTGCGCGCATGGTGCCGCGCTGCAGTATCGGTTCCGCTGCGGCCCGACTCTTTGAGCGAATTCACCAGATTCGGCTTGGACGCTTGAATCGCGGGGACGATGCCGAAGATCACCGCCGTGAGGATAGCGACGACCGCGGTAAACCCTAGGACTTCGGCATCCATCGAGATCGTCACCTGCCGGAGAAAACCGGGCGGCTCTGCCCACAAGAACAATTTCAAGCCGCCCCACGCGAGAAACACGCCCACAAACCCGCCGAGCAGAGAGAGCGGCACGCTCTCCATAATCAATTGCCGAACAATCCGCCAACGGCCCGCGCCGAGCGCGCTCCGCACCGCCATCTCCGTTCTTCGGGAAGCCGCGCGAGCGAGCATCAGACCCGCGACATTCGCGCATCCGATCAGCAGCACGAACGCGACCGCGCCTTGAAGAATCAGTAAAGGCGAACGCAAACCTCCGTATGCCGCTTCCTGCAGCCCCTGCACATTCGCGCCGACACCCTGGTTGCGCTCGGGATCGGAGGAAGCGAGCTGCGCGGCGATTCCACTCGCCTCCGCCTGCGCCTGCTTCATCGAAACTCCCGGCTTGAGCCGCCCCACGGCCAGCAAAAAACCCTGGCGGCTGAGGGCTTGGGTCCGGCCGATCGGCTGCGGAACCCAGAAATCGCAATCGTCCTGGAAGAAGCTGAAATCCCTCGGCATGACGCCTATGATCGTATTGCTCGCCTTGTCCATCATCATGGCCCGCCCAACGATATTTGGGTCGCCATTGAAATGGCGCTGCCAGAAGCGATGGCTGATGACCACTACGGGCGCGACGTTGCCGATCTGGTCCTCTTCGTCGGTGAAAATGCGCCCAAGAATGGGCTGCACGCCAATGGCTTTGAACATGGAAGGCGTGAACGTTTCGCCATTGATTCGCTCAGCCGGAGCGCCGTTTTCCTCGGCCCCGATCACTGCCGTGCCGCCGTTGAACGCGCCGACTGCCGTGTAGGACTGGCTGCGGTCGCGATAGGCGAAATAACTGGACACGTTTACGTTGTTCCGCTGGTCGGGCCGGTTCAGCGGGCTGCTCCAGATCACGACCATTTTGCCGGGGTCGGGAAACGGCAGCGGGCGCAGCAGGGTGCCGTTAATCAAGCTGAAAACGAGAGTGTTGGCACCGATGCCCAGCGCCAGTGACAGAGCTGCGACACTCGTGAAGCCCGGCCTTTTCACAAGCATTCTGAAGCCGTAAATGACGTCCTGCCATAACGTGCTCATACGGGGGTTCCTCCCAGACAGCTTATGCTTAGACGGAAATGGGTGGGTTTAGTTCCCCGGGCAGGCTATATTGCCATCACCAGCGGACAAACACGCTCTTGGATTCTCCCTGATACTTGTCGGTGCTCGCGATCGCGATTCATTTCCGGCGGGTTCATAAACCAATGCCTAATAACTGAATCTGATGGGCACTCAGTCGTGAGACCTCATCGTTGGTTGGAATGTACTTTTCTCCCTACATTCGCCCATCCCTTTCGCAAAAATAAATTGAAGCTTTGTAGGAAACATTTTGTTCGAGATATCGTAGTTTATATCGTACGATATATTTTAGGATAGGAGTAATGAGTACATGTCTGGAACTTGGAGCTGGTCTAACGATCCAAGCCTTTGGAATAGTTTGTTTTACACCCCTTTACGCAGGGGCCGTTTTTTTGGTGCTTCGGAATTGCGACTGGCCATTCTCTCAATGCTGGTGGAAGGGCCGAAGCACGGTTACGAATTAATGAAGGAGCTTGAGACCCGCTCCGGTGGAAGCTATAGGGTTAGCGCCGGCAGCATGTATCCCGCGCTCCAAATGCTTGAAGATGAAGGGATGGTGACATCAGAGCAGCGCGACGGCAAGCGCATCTACAGTCTAAAAGATCCCGGCAGGGCTGAAGTCGAGCGGGAAGCCGCAGCAATAGACCGAATCTGGCGGAAGGCCTCGCACTGGGGAGACTGGGGGCCGTGGGTGGCGGGGCCAATCGGCGGACTGATAAAGGCCACCTTCCATGCCGTTAATCGCGCCGGAACCGATAGCGAAAAGAGAGCTAAGATCGAGGACATATTGGACCGAACGCGGCGCGAACTAGAAGGACTCTAGCCCGCGAAAGGGCCGCTAACAAGAGTGCAACCTGCCCGCAAGATGCTCTGGTGGTCGCGAGGTGTAGATTCACGAAAAACGCGCGTCGAGGATTTCGCAGATCAAATGGTACGTTGCAAGATGGAGTTCCTGCACTCGGGCGGTGTTGCAACCCGGGGCGGCGAGCACTAGATCGCAGCTATTTGAGGAGCGGCCCGGGCCGGTGATGAGAATTGTCACCATTCCATGCGACTTCGCAACCTTAAATCCGCGAATGACGTTTGTGGACGTGCCGCTGGTGGAAATTCCGAGTGCGACGTCGCCGGCTACACCTAAGGCCTCGATTTGGCGGGCGAATACTTCGGTGTAAGCATAATCGTTGGCGCATGCGGTCAGCACCGAAGCGTCGCAGGTGAGGGCGATCGCGGGAAGCGGGCGGCGATCGCGCTCGAAACGCACTACCAGTTCTCCGCAAATGTGCTGCGCATCGGCCGCGCTGCCGCCGTTACCGAATATCAGTAGCTTGTTGCCACGCGCCAGCGCGTCGCCGATCGCCTGCGCGGCGGCGGCTATGGATTGCGCGTATCCGGACTCGGCGGCGTCCGCGAAAACCCGGCCGATTTCCTTAAGCCGGGACGCAATGGCGGAATCGGACATGAATTTCCAATTTAGCGAAGAAATTCGATAGGCGCGAAGGAAACGATCCGCCATCGCCGACCTTGTTTCTCGATGGTGCAATTTACAATCCGGCGCTTGGGCAGGTTTTGATCGATGCGCAACAGCCAATCCAGCTTCAGCGTGCGCTTGTGCTCGTCGCCGCCGTCCGAGACGATTTCGATGCTTGATTCAATATCGGAACGCTCCAGCAGCGAACGCACCTGGCTTGAGAGGGCGTCGTAGCCCGGCATCTTGGAATCAAAGTGATTCAGGAATGCCGTGGCGTCTTTATCCGCTAACGCCTCGGCCGCCGTTCGAAAAAAGTCCAGCACGTCTTTAGGCGCGTCGGGGGGCGGGACATCCTGAGCCCGCAAGGCACACGCGAAAAAGATCAACGCGACTCTCACGTGCGATAACTCGCGTTGATGCGAATGTATTCTTCCGTCAGATCGCAGGTCCAAAAGCGGGCAGAGCCTTTGCCGCGGCCGCGAATGGACAACCTGATAGTGCAGTCCGGAGCATCCAGCTTTTGTTTAAGGCCGTCTTCTGAAAAATCGGCGGCAAGGCCGCCGCGGCACACCGGCATTCCCTGCATGTCGATGTCTGTTTCGCGCGGATCGAAAACAACACCGGCATTGCCTGCAGCGGAAAGAATGCGGCCCCAGTTAGGGTCCGAGCCGGCGATTGCGGTCTTGACAAGCGGCGAGTTGGCGATCGCGCGCGCGATCTTTTCGGCGGCGGCATCGCTCGGCGCGCCGGCCACGTCAATCGTAACCAGCTTGCGCGCGCCCTCTCCATCATGGACGATCTGAATCGCAAGCGACTCCAGAACCTCCGTCAGAGCCTCCTCGAAGGCTTTGCGGGGCGGCCGTACATTCGACGCGCCATTTGCGAGCACAGCGACGGTATCGTTGGTCGACGTGTCGCCGTCTACCGAGATGCGATTGAACGTGCGGCCGGTCGCATTCGACAGCGCTAACTGCAGCGCGGAGCGGGAGACCGCCGCGTCCGTCATAACGAAAGCGAGCGTTGTGGCCATGCGCGGATGAATCATTCCGGAACCCTTGCACATTCCAGCGATATGCGCGCCGCCGACGCTCACGTATGCCGTTTTAAGGCGCGTATCCGTCGTCATGATGGCTGCCGCGGCATGAGTAAATCGCTCGGCGTCGAGCTCGGAATGCAGCTTGGGAAGAACGCGCAGAATCAGCGCGGAATCCAACTCTACGCCGATGACGCCGGTAGATGCCGGCAATACCTCATTCGGCTTGATGTTCAGAACGTCAGCCGCGGAATTCACGCACTCAACGGCAACTTGTTCCGCGGTGCGCGTGGCGCAGTTAGCATTTCCCGCATTCGCCAGTATGGCTCGCATACTGCCGGCCGAAGAGCGCAGATTTTTGCGGGCGATCGTCACCGGCCCCGCCACCACACGATTTGTGGTGAATACCGCGGCCGCGGCGGCCGGCTGGTCGGAAAAGATCAGCGCCACATCATCTTTGGCCACTTTTCGGATGCCGGCGTAAGTAGACGCATATCGAAACCCACGCGGTGTATTCATGCCAGCGCCTCACCGTCTTGAAGCGGAAACCCATTCAGAAATGCCGCTGCTTCCATCCTCTTCTTCCCTTCCAACTGCACCTCCAATATTTCCATCGCCCCGCCGCGGCAGCCCGCATAAAGACGCCGGCCTTCTATTTGCAGACGGCCCGGCGGCACCTCGCGTTGCGCTGCACGCCCTTTCCATATATGCAAACGCTGGCCGCGCACAAACCCATAGCAACCCGGCCATGGCAGAAACCCTCGCACGCGGTTCAAAATATCGCCGGCCGGCATCGACCAGTCGAGGTGCCCGTCCTCTTTCTTAAGAATCGGAGCGTAGCTGGCCTGTGAGTTGTCCTGCGGTTCGGGCTGAATATCTTTAAGCTCGGAGAGAGTCCGCACCAGCAAATCGCCGCCGGCAAAGGCCAGGCGCTGCCCCAGTTCGATGGCGGTTTCTTCGAGGCCGATCTCCGTTTCCCATTTGAGCAGCATATCGCCGGTGTCCAAACCCGCGTCGATTTTCATCGTGGTGACGCCCGTGCGAGATTCGCCGTTCGCTACGGCCCACTGAATGGGCGCGGCGCCGCGATATTTCGGGAGCAGCGATGCGTGCACGTTGACGATACCTTGAGGCGGGATGCCGAGGATCGGTTGAGGAATGATCTGGCCGTAGCCGACCACGACCATCGCATCCGGCGCAATGGATTTTAACTGTTCGATAATTTCGGGCCGGCGAACACGCTCAGGTTGAAACACCGCGACACCCAGGCGAAGAGCGGCCTCTTTTACCGGAGGCATGGATTGCCTTTGTCCGCGGCCTTTGGGGCGGTCGGGTTGCGTAAAAACAGCCGCGATCTCGTGACCGGCGGCAGCGGTTTTCTCAAGGGTCGGGACGGCGAACGCGGGCGTTCCCATAAAAATCAGTTTCATTGCGGTAGGACAAGCTTCAGCTTGTCCAAACGGGTGGACAAGCTGAAGCTTGTCCTACTGCTCAGCTCCATTCGTTCGCCTTTTGCAACTTCCGGATCTTCCTTCGAATCAGATCCCGTTTCAGCGGACTGATGTGACTTATATACAGTTGCCCGTTCAAGTGATCCGTTTCGTGCAGCAAGGCGCGCGCGAGCAGTTCTTCGCCCGTGATCTCGAACTGCGTGCCCTTTGCATCGAAAGCGCGAACGGTGACTTTGTTGGCGCGCGTCACGGGCTCGCGAAAGCTCGGAAGACTGAGGCAACCCTCTTCGCTGGTTTGCGATCCGTCCCGGTCGACGATCTCCGGATTGATGAGAACAAGCTTCTGCGCCGGGTCTTCTCCACTCGATATGTCGATAACCGCGATGCGCTTCCCGACCCCGATCTGCGGCGCCGCGAGGCCCACACCCTTTGCCGCGTACATCGAGATGAACATGTCGTCGACAAGTTGATGCAGCTCTTCGGTGTCGAATTCCTTAATTTCGAGCGCCGGCGTTTCAAGCACCGGCTGGCCGTATTTGACAATCGGGTAAATCATCAAAAATTCTTTACCTGTTCGAGATATGCGTCGTGATTGCGCTTCGTTTCGGCGAGTGAATCGCCGCCGAATTTTTCGAGCGCCGCGCCCGCAAGAACCAACGCCACCATCGCCTCCCCGATCACCCCAGCCGCGGGCACCACCGCGACGTCGCTGCGTTCATAAGCGGCCAGCGCGGGTTCGCGGGTGGCGAGGTCGACGCTTTCAAGCGGCCTGCGCAGCGTCGAGATCGGTTTCAGGAAACCGCGCACGAGCACGTCCTGGCCATTGGTCATCCCGCCTTCTAGTCCCCCGGCGCGGTTCGCCCCGCGAAAAAACCGGCGTTCGGTTTTTTCGTAATGAATCGTATCCTGCACCTGCGATCCGAATGCTTGCGAGCCTTCTGAAGCAAAGCCCACCTCGACGCCTTTGACTGCCTGCATGGAAACGATGGCCTGGGCGAGTTTGCCGTCCAGGCGCGTGTCCCACGCGATGTGCGATCCAAGGCCGGGCGGAACTCCGTGCGCGACTACTTCGAAAACTCCGCCGACGGTATCGCCCGTCCGATACGCATGATCCACCACGGCTTTCATCCGCTGCTCGGCTTCCGCATCGACGCAGTTCAAGAGCACTTCATCGCGCCGGCTGAGCGCCACCAGTTCGTCCCAGCTTGCGGAGCGCTCCAGTTTCGCGGCGCCGACCTGAATTACGTGACTCAAAACGCAGATTCCCAGTTCACCTAAAAACGCTTTCGCAATTGCGCCGGCAGCCACTCGCGCGGTGGTTTCACGCGCGCTCGCGCGTTCCAGAATGTACCGCGCGTCTTGAAAATTGTACTTAATGGCGCCTGCAAGGTCGGCATGGCCGGGGCGCGGACGCGTTACCGGCTTCTTGTTTTCCTCCGCGCCTTCCGTGTCTTCCACCGGAAGGGCTTCCGTCCAATTCTTCCAATCTTTATTTTCGAGAATGATGGCGACGGGCGATCCGATGGTTTTCGAGTGCCGCACGCCGCTGACGATGTGCGCGCGGTCGGTTTCGATCTTCATCCGGCCGCCGCGTCCGTAACCCTGCTGGCGCCGCCACAACTCGCGGTCTATGGCTGCAAGCGACACCGGCACGCCGGCCGGCAAACCGGTCAACGTCGCGACTAAACATTCTCCATGGGATTCTCCCGCCGTTTCAAAGCGAAGCATCAGAGGAATTTTTATGGTAACAAGGGAACGAGTTGTCAGTTGTCAGTTATCGGCAACTCAGTAAGGGAGGAAACTGCGCAGTGGGGCGAAAAACGCGATAACGAAATCCCTTGCGGTCTTGGTGGCTTCATCTCGGTTGTCATTGCGGATCGGGATCACCACACGAACGAGCGCCGTGTCCGTGCGGTTCCAGCGGATCGCGTCGGCAATGCTCCAGAATTTCGCCTTGTACTCGCTCGCGACCACGCGATCCCGGGATTGGTACCAGTAGAGGACCAGGCTGCGCTCTTCTCCGTGCGCGACGACGTAGCGGTTGACCGTTATTGGGCGTTCGCCTACATCGATCGTCATCTCGTCGGCAAGCAGAGGCGTCCAACCGCCGGCAGGTAAACAATTCTTGGGCGAATGCGGCGACGCCCCCTTGCTGAGCGTGCGGAAGGCCGCGACAAACAGATTCGCGCCGCGCTTGCGGGTTTCGTCGATATAGACGCGGCTGAGCAGGTCATCGGCCTTCAAGAAATCGCGGATCTCCGGTTCAATAACGGCTTCTTGGTAGAAATGCCAATTACCCAGATCCAACGGCAGGTTCGCGAGCGGCTTGATGTCGGGCAGGTATTCTTCGCGTTCCGAGCTGCGTAACAACACGCCTTGCAAAAGCAGTAGCGCGGTGGCTATCAGTACCGCAGGTTTAATGGCTCTAGGCACTACGCGGCCCCTTCCAATGCACAAAACGCTTTAAGGCGAGGTGTACGGCGGCCAGCATAATCAGCGCGATCACGAAAATCACTCCGCCTTCCATCTCGTGAAACACTCCGCGCGCTAGTTCGGGATTTATTTCGCTCAAAATACCGGTCACTGTCACGCGGCCGGCATTGGCGACGATCGCTATGGGGACGGTGGACACAAGCAGGAACCAGCGCATCCAGATTCGTTCGTCGAAGAAATAGGCATACACCAGCGACAGAAAAGATAACGACAGCAAGCTACGGATGCCGCTGCACGCTTCGGCTACATCGAGGCTTTGGCTCGGCAACTCCAGAATATTTCCATTGCGCAACACTGGAATTCCTATGAGCGCCAGCGCGCCTTCGGCGACCTGACTCGCGAGAATCTGCAAAGGGAATGTGATCTGGTTATACACGACGCCGGGAATCGGAATCATGAATGGCAACAGCAGGAGAGGAAACGCGAGCGCTCGTATCAGCGCCGCGCCTCCGGTTATCATCAGCATGCCAACCAATGTGATCAGCACGGAGGTGCGCTGAAGGAATAAGTCCGCGCCGAGCGTTCCCAGATAGCCCTGCCCGATGCCCCAAAGCATCACCGGAATCCCCCACCATGCAGGCTTAACTTCGATCGCAAGCAAGCAATCACGACGCTTCCACGCGATAAACGCGGCGACCAGGGGGACGAAGAAGCCATGGCCCATGTCCCCATCGTTGAGCCATTGCTGCGCCAGCCGGTGGAGGATCGAGTAATTCGCCGCGACGAGTAGGGCCGCAAACCAGGCGGTGGTTGCCCATGGAAATGCGCGCGTCCGCGGCGACGCCGCGTGCGCTGCCGTTGCCATAGCTTCGATTTTAGAGCCTACTTCGAATTCAGCTTGTGTTTCCAGTAGTCCCACGCCCTTTCAAAGCCATCCTGAGCGCCGGTTTTCGCGGCCTCCTGTGGATCAAGATACGTCACCGAGCCGCCGAGCAAAACCGCCTGCTGCTGCAGCCTTGCGTTCATGTTCATGTAGTACGCGCGCCCCGCGACGACGTGCAAATTCGGCGCGACGACCACGGCTCCGTGGCCTCGCATCAAGGCGGCGGGCTTTTGCCCCAGAGTTTGCGCAAGCGCGCGGCCTAGCTCGGGATTGCGGATCAGCATGTCGGTGATGCCCGCAGCCGACCGAATTTCGAATACCGGCACGGGTGTTTCCAAAAATCCGGCCATGTGATAAACGGGCCGCAATGGGACCGAGCTAACAGCAAAAGGAATCAGGTCGGGTGAGTGGCAGTGGACTACCGCCATAACATCCGGACGCGCGCGGTAGATCTCGCCGTGGATGAATCGCTCGGTATAGCCGGTGGAGGGGTCGCCGCTTACGGGCTTGCTATCGAGATCGTATTCGATGATGTCGGAGGCGGTTACGGTCCCGGCGGCCATGTGCTTGGCCAGCCAATAATGATTGGGATTGTTAGGGTCGCGAATACTGACGTGGCCGTAGGCGTCCAGCACGCCTTCATTCGCGAGGATACGGTTCGCGAGCACAAGCTCCTGAATTAAGGGCGGCGGCGCGGGCTTCTTGGCCTGCGGAAGCGCGGGCAGGGCGCTCAGAATTGCGGCGAACATGGCGGGTTTCATGTAAACCTCCATTGGAGGAGTTTACTGCAATGGCAGGATGATCCCGGCCGGGCTGAGCTGGGCGCCATAACCGATCTGGATTTGTGGGTTAGGAGGTGCATCGGGCGGCAATTGAAGGTTGATTTGAAACAAGCCCCCGAAGCCGGGCGTGACGCCTGCATATAAAATGAGCCGCGGGTCAATATCGAGGCCGTTTAACAGAACGCGGAAATCGGCTCGGTCGGTGATCGATGCGGCGATTTGCGGGATTTCGTTCGGGATTGCAGCGGGAGCCGTTTGCCCCAGCCCGGTCGCATACAGCACCACTACTTCACCACGCGAGGCCGGTTGATCTTGCGTAACAAGCGGGCCATTGCCATGCGTCGCGGTGAGAGTGGTCGCGTCGGATTGAAACAAAACCGGAGCAGCCGGAGCCAGCGTGATCGAGATGGGCGGTCCGGCGAGTCCGCTATTAATAAGCTGCACAACGGCAGGTCCGGCAACCAAAAGCGGGGGGATCAAAACGTTGACTTGACCGGGAGAAACGTAATAAATATTTCCGGGAATCTGATTAATCAGCACGCGGACGCCGGTTCCAGTGAGGACGGTCGGTAACTGGCCGTTGCATACATCGTCTGGGCCGATTGGTTTCGTTACATAGGCGAGGTTTTGACCGTAAATGCTCAGGAAAGAATTGGGCGCATAGTAACCCGCGACATTGGCGGCGCCATTAGCGATTCCTGCCGCGGTATAGACAGGCGCGCCAGGGGTGGGATCTTGCGCGAGAGTCGTCCAGAGAATGGCCGCAAGCAGCCCGGTCATGTAAAACTAGTCGGGCTGTGGTCGATTTTTTCTCAGCATTCCTTCGAAAATGTCGGGGATTTCGAATACGGCGCGGTTTTCGATTTTCGCGACGCTCTCTTGATAGGAGGGGAGATCTTTCAACAGGCGCTTCACCGCCATCGCAATGGTGCTGAAGCTCTCGACGACAATGCCCGCGTTGTGCTCCTTTACCCAATCGGCGTTGTACCGTTCCTGAGGCAGCGTCGCGGCATTTCGTTCCACAATTACGGGCAATTTCATTGCGACGGCTTCGCTGATGCTTCCGGGCCCGGGCTTGCCGATGAAGAAGTCCGCGAGGTGCATATAATAAGGAATTTCGGAGGTAAATCCTTCGATAAAATGCGGCGCCTTCGCCTTTAATTCGCTCAATTGATTTTGTAATTTCTGATTCTTGCCGCAAATCAGAATCAGTTGAGTCTCGCTGAGCTTACGGGCAATCTGCACCATTTTTTTCGAGCCCTGGCCCCCAAAAAGCACGAGCCCGGTAGGGCGATCCGGATCAAGACCTAAGCGGATGCGCTCCGCGCGGCGGTCCGCGTGGATCGGCTCATAAAATTTCGGCCGCAGGACCATGCCGGATACACGAAAAACTTTGTCCGCTGCATGGCCCATCGTTTTCGCCTGCTCAACAGCCTTGGGCGTTCCGCAGATCAAAAACTGCTCCTGCGGGACCATCCAGAAGTGAGGCGGATGATCGGCGAAATCTGTGAGAATGGTACAGAACGGTACATGTGGCAGCGTGCCTTTCAGGCTCTGATGCAGTGCGCGGTTGAAGTTCGGGACTAGCGAAACGACCATGTCCGGCTGCGTGGAATCCCAATGCCGCTCCAGCAATTGCACACCCGGCCTGTGATACATGCGAATCAAAGCATGCACGAATTTCAGGCCCTGGCCCGCGCCGAGCGTCCAGCCTTTGGCGAGCATTCGATTGTACACATCCTGCAGACGGATGCCCGTGGTCTTGCGGAAAACATCCAGCGGATCAAGGAGTTCCTGAAGATTCACCATGCGCACCTGCCAGGGCCTCCGCTGGCCTTCGATGATTGTTTTAAGAGCCGTTGCGGCCGCGCGATGGCCGCCACCCGCATCAAAATAGACGAAATCAATCCTCGTCATGATTGTTTTATACCGCAGTCATGCGCCTGTGATGCAAGAGCGCTAAAAGGGTAGCATGGCGGCATATTCCATGCTGACACAGAGCCGAGTTACGAGAGTTATCGTGGGGTTCGGCCAGCGCACCGACTACGGTCTGATGCGCAAAGTCAACGGATGGCGTGCTCCGAAGTGGTTGCGGTTGTGGATGATGGCCGCAACCCGCGGCGGCGATGGTTGGCTTTGGTATGCAATGGGGGCGGTGGTCGGAATCTTCGGCGGAGCCGAGCGGATTCCGGCGCTCCTGGCCACGGCCGTCGCGGTCGCATTCGGAATTGCTTTATTTTTGAGACTTAAGCGAGTATGCGGACGGAAGCGCCCCTGCGCCATCGAGCCGCATTGCTGGGCAACGCTGCTGCCGCCCGATCAGTTTTCCTTTCCATCAGGCCATACGATTACCGCCTTTGCCGTAGCGGTTTCGCTTGGGTCTTTCTATCCCGAGGCTTGCATTGGTCTCCTGTTCTGCGCCGCAAGCGTAGCAGCATCCCGGGTCCTGCTTGGCATGCACTTTTTGACCGATGTGATCGCGGGCGCCGTAATTGGGTCGGCGCTGGGCGGCAGCGCGTACGAATTGGCCTCGCGGCTGCTGCACTAGTCCTGTCCGGCTCGCCCCGGCTGAAGTTCCCGCCTGCTACGCGTTACACTGAATGCGCATGGTTTCCCCGCTTGTCGAGCCTGCCACGCTGACCACCGGCGAAAAGATGGACAGGACGGAGTTCCTGTGCCGATGGGAAGCCCTGCCCGAACTCAAAAGCGCCGAATTGATCGGGGGGGTGGTCTTTGTGGCTTCGCCAGTAAGCCTGCATCATGGGGAGAGGGACAGCACCGTCATTTGGTGGCTTCGCCATTACGCAATCGCAACGCCGGGATGCGAGGTTGGCAACAACACCACCTGGTGGATGCTGGAGGACGCTCCGCAGCCGGATGCTCATCTTCGTATCCGCCCTGAGTTTGGCGGGCAGGCCTCCATCGCCTCGAATCCGCGCTATCTTGCAGGCGCGCCCGAACTCGCCGTCGAGGTTTGCCTGACTTCGACCGAAGTCGACTTCGGCCCGAAGCTACAGCTTTACCGCCGTGCTGGGGTGCGCGAGTACATCACAATCGAGCTTTTTGCTCAGCGAATCATCTGGCGGATTCTGCGAGACAGAATTTACTATGCGCTGGAAGCGGATCCTGATAACGTGTTCCGGTCGATTACGTTTCCGGGATTGTGGCTCAACCGCGATGCTTTCTGGCGGAATGATGGAGCAGGCTTGCTGGCGGCTCTACAAGCCGGCCTCGCCACCCCCGAGCACGAGGAATTTGTCGCCCGCCTCCGCCGGTAGGCTCGGAGATTCGCTATGCTGAACCGCGATTGCTGGATTCGTCAGCGAATGCTGCCTTAACCAGGAGTTCGTTGAACGGTGGGCTGCCGGTTTGTGCGGCCGGTCGATGCATGCCGATGATATGCTGGCTGCATGGTAGCGCGACGCATTGAGCTTGACGAAGAAAACGATCAAATTTTGGTGCGACTCGCGCAGGATTACAAGGGCGATGTAGGCAGGGCGTTAGGCGATCTCCTCCACAGGCACGAAGCCCTAGAGAGTTTAGTAGACGCCTGCGAGGACCTCCACGCCGAAGTATTGCTAGCGCAGAAGGAGCGCGCGGAACGTGGATTCGCGGAGGGCCGCTTCACTTCTTGGGAAGAATCAAACACCGCCATAGATTGTGACGGTTCTCTTCGCTGAGGGCGTTCCGGACGTTTTCGCGGAATTGCCAAAGAAGGTGCAGTCACGCGCCGCCCATTCGATTGATCTCATCTCAAAATTTCCATTAATGTAATCCGAGTTTCCGCGATCATTCCCGCGGCTATCGTCGTGCGTGACAGCGGAAAAGTTTGCACATTTACGGCATGCGGAACGTGCCGTCGCCCGCCGGCTCGAAGATCGACAGCAGATTCGTCATGCTGAACAGCAATCGGACTTTCTTCCCCAAATTGATTAGCTCCAAGCGCGCGCCGGACGATTTCGCCGAAACGTACAGACTGACGATCGCCCCAAGGCCCATGCTGTCCATCTGCGTGACGCCGGTGAGATCGAGCACCACACGGCGGCCGGGCGCGATCAGAGGCTTGACCTCGGCCTGAAGAAGGTCTGTCAGACCCGCGACCAGGCGACCT
>JAFAQY010000123.1 GCA_019261985.1 Bryobacterales bacterium
ACGAAACGGCCAAACAAAACAACAACCTATAGGAGGAGAGCAGAACTAGTCGGATCTCAACAGCTTTCCCCGACTACAGATCGGATATCAGAACCGCGCAGGAGGAATGGTCTGCGCGCATAATTTAGGTGCCAACCCGCCTGCCGACCTTTCAACCACCCCGCCCAGCGCGATTGGCAATCGCGCGCAGACCCGCTATTCATGCCTCAGAGCCACCACCGGGTCCACCCGCATCGCGCGCCGAGCCGGAATCCAGCAGCCCAGCATCGCAGCTACGATCAGTATCCCGGACGAAACCACGAGCGTAAGAGGATCGGACGGCGAGACCCGCACCAGTGCCGCTTGCAAAACGCGGTTCACGGCGAATGAGCCGGCGAGCCCGATCGCTAATCCGCATCCCAGCGGCGCCATTCCCTCCGTGAACACGAGCTTCAGAATATCGGCCGGGGTCGCGCCCATCGCCATGCGGACTCCGAGTTCCTGAGTCCGCTGGCGAACTGACAGCGCAACCACGGTATAAAGCCCGATCGAGGCCAGCAGCAGAGCGATGGCAGCGAAGATCAAAAACAAGTTTCCATAAAAACGGCTATCCCCATACCGCTCCAGCCGATCGCTAAGAGCGAATGGCCCGTACAACGGCAAATCGGAATCGAGCACCTGAACCTCTCGCCGGAACGCATTCGCTAAAATCCCGGGGCGAACGCGGGTCCGCGCCAGTACCCATATGTACGGACCCGGCTTCTGCGCATATGGCAGGTAAACGATCGGATCCGCCCGCTGACGGTTGATATCCCGCTGAACGATATTCGATACCACGCCAACAACCGTGCGCCACGCGTCCGGCGATTTGTCGTTGAACAGGCGAATTCTCTTGCCGATGGGGTCTTCTCCCGGCCAGGAGTTCTCCGCGAACAGCCGATTCACGATCGCCACGGGAGCGCTGGAAGCCACATCGCGCTCGCCGAACTCGCGGCCGGCGAGTACAGTTGCTCGAACCGTCCGGAAATAATTCGGGCTGATTTTCAAACCGCCAATGGATGGACGGCTTCCGTACTCCACCGCTGGTCCGCGCTCGAGTTCATACGTGTATTTTGCGGCGCCAGCTGATGGAAGACTTTCGGCTAAGGCGGCAGACTCCACTCCGGGCATCGCGCTCACGCGCATTAGAAGCCGTTCTGAAAATGCAATCGTCTGATCGCCGGTATACCTGGATTGTGGAAGAGTCACTGCGCCGGCCAGCAAATTGTCCGGGTCGATACCCATATTCGAGTTGTGGATCTTCAGGAAGCTGCGGATCATCACGCCCGCGCCCGCCAGCAGCACCACCGCAAGCGCCATCTCGCCGGTCACGAGCACGGCAGAGAGTCGCTTGCCGCGGCCCCCGCTCGTCGCGCCGCGAGATCCGTCCTTCAGCGCTGTGTTCACATCCAGCTTCGAAAGCCGCAGCGCCGGAGCCAGCCCGAACAGGATTCCCGTCCCGATCGAAATCGCGATCAGATACGCGAGCACGCGGTTGTCCATCCTGTAGTCGATAATCAGCCAGGAAGATTTGTTCGCCATCGCGGCGGCATAAGAGCGAACGCCCCATTTGGCAATCCACCACCCGAGCGTGCCGCCTAAGCTCGAAAGCATAACGCTTTCCACCAGAAGCTGGCGCATAATCCGCCAGCGCGCCGCGCCGAGCGCAATGCGCACGGAGATATCTCGCGCCCCCCCGATCGCCCTCGCCAGGAGAAGATTTGCAAGGTTGGCGCAAGCGATCAACAGCACAAATCCCACCGCGCCCCACATCGACCCGTACAGCGCGACAGCATTCGGGCCGATAAAGAAATCACGAAAGCGCTGCACTACCAGATGCTGGCGCAGATCGGTAACCGGGTAATCGGTTTCCAGACGCCTGATGATCGTCTCTACTTCTGCCCGTGCGCTCTCAAAAGTGACTCCGTCCGCAAGGCGGCCGAACGCGAACCAGGTATCGGTATTCTCCCGGTTCTTCACTCTTGCCGTCTGCGCCAGCGGAATCCAAGTGTCCACGGTTTGCGGAAAGGAAAGACCCGCCGGCATCACGCCGATCACGGTGGTGAGCGCGCCATTCATCCGTATCGATCGGCCTACGATGCTGGGGTCTTTGGCATAGCGGCGTTCCCAGAACCCATAGCTCAGCATCGCGACCGGAGCGGCGCCCGCGATCTCATCGGCCGCCGCAAAATCGCGGCCAAGAATTGGTTTCCGCCCAACCGTTCTGAATGTAGCGGAACTGACCTCCGTCACCTCCACGCGCTCCGGAAATCCGCTTCCATCGCTGACTACGCTCGCAACTCCGTGCGTTATGCCCATTTCGGAGAAGGACTTCGCCTGCGCCCGGATATCCTCGAAATCGGGATAAGAGATACAGCATCCGCCATTGCTGATGTACATCAGGCGATCGTTCCCCTCCACCGCGGGAAATCCCTTGAACAGAACGGCGTTGGTGACGGTAAAAACGGTGGCGTTAATTCCTATGCTCACGGCGAGCATGGTCATCGCAGCCGTGGAAAATCCAGGATTCTTGCCGAGCGCGCGAGCGCCTAACCGAAAATCGTTGACTACGCCGGTAAGCCAGGGCATCGGAAATTAGACGGCGAAAGTTCGAAACTGTTCCATCGGGCTGTCCAGAGTCGAGTTTATATATGATAGTTCCTGCCTCGCGAATCCAGCCGTTGGAGAACACTCGCATGAAGCTCGCCCCAGTCCTTTCCACAACACTTTTAACGGTATCCTTTCTTGCCGCGCAGGATCTCACGATTACCAATGCCCGCATCATCGGCCCCGATGCCTCTGTAACCGAGCGCGGATCGATACTCATACGCGGCGGAAAAATCGCTTCTGTCGCCGCCGGAGCGCCTTCCGCGACCAGCGGCCAGGTGATCGATGCGAAGGGCATGACCGCCATGCCCGGTTTCATCGACGGTCATCGCCACATCAACACAGGCCCGAACGAAAAGCAGCAGATGCAGGCGCTGCTCGAAGCCGGCTACACCACCGTCCTTTCAGGAGGCGGTCCCGCCGAAGGAAACATCACCCTCCGCGATCACATCGATAAAGGCCTTATCAACGGACCGCGGATTATCCCTTCCGGATCGCTGCGCTTGAATAACAACACTCCCGAGAACGCTCGCGCCGAAATCCGGAAAATGGCCGGGATGGGGATCAAGTTCACGGGCGAGATTGCGCTTACGCCTATACCTGGGCCGAGCGAAAAAGAAATCGAGATCCTTCGCGCCGTCGTCGACGAAGCGAAGAAGGCCGGCGTAATCGTGCAGGTTCATGCGGTAAGTTCTCGCGCGATGGTCGCCGCGGTCGAGGCCGGAGTGCCGCTGCTGGTTCACCTGCCGAATAAGGACTGGGTCAGCAAAGAAGACGCAAAGAAGGTCGCGGACGCGGGCACGAAGGTTCTTGGGACCGTCAGCTTCGGCTCGCCCGTATTCGGCGTCTTCGCGGACGACAACAAGCCGCGCTTTCGCGACGGCAAGCCTTGGCCGGAAGGCATCGTCGACGGCGTCCGCCTCGGCGAGGAAGCCGGATATATGCCGGTGAACGCCCGCACAATTTGGGATGCCGGCGCGGTCCTCGGCTACTGTACCGATACAACTTACGATCCCAAAGCCGGACTGGATCATGAGCTGAAAATGCTGAACGTGATGTTTTCGATGCGCGACCTGATCAAAATGATGGGGCCGAATACGGCATCCTACATCCAAATGGGCGATCGACTCGGAACGTTGCAGCCGGGCAAGCTCGCCGATATCGTGCTCCTCGACGGCGATCCGCTGGAAGGCTACTGGAACTGGCTGAAGGCGAAAGTCGTCGTGAAAGGCGGTACGGTGGTAGTTGACAAACGCTAGGAGGATTCAATGAAGTCCGCAGTTCTGTTGCTTCTGTGCGCTGCTGTTGTTTGTGCCGAAACGCCCTCGCCGGCGCTCGTCGTGCTGAACAAAGGCGACAATGCGATGGCCATCGTAAATCCCGCAAATGGCAAGGTAGCCGGCACGGTGCCGGTGGGCCGCAATCCGCACGAGGCCGCCGTTTCGGACGACGGCAAGCTCGCGTTTTCCTCGAACATGCAGGGCAACAGCATTTCGGTCATCGATCTCGCGACTTTAAAAGAGATCCATCGAGTGGATTTGCCGAACCTGCGGACCCCCCACGGACTTTTTTTTGCGGATCGCAAGCTCTATTTCACGGCGCAAGGCGATAACTCGATTGCGCGCTACGACCCCGCCACCAACCAAATCGACTGGAAGCGCGACTCGGGCGCAACCGGCACTCACATGCTTGTGATGACGAAGGACCTCAACAAAATCTTCACGTCGAATATGAACTCCGATAATATCGGCATGTTCGAGCGTGCTCCGGGCGGGCAGGATTACAAGCTCATTCTCATTCCCGTGGGCAAAGGGCCGGAGGCGATCGACCTTTCGCCCGATGGCAAGCAGATTTGGACCGCAACCGGCGGCGATAGCCACATCGCCATCATCGATGCGGCGAACGGAACATTGATCGAGACCGTGCATGTGCCCATGCAGCGCGCCAACCGCCTTAAGTTCACGCCGGACGGAAAAAAAGTGCTGATTTCGGATTCGGGCAATGGCGATCTGGTGATTATGGATTCCGCGTCGCATAAGGAAACCAAGCGCCTGAAAATCGGCGGAAATTGCGAAGGTATTCTTATTGCGCCCGATGGCGCCCGAGCCTATGTCGCATCCGAAATGGACAATTTTATTGGTGTAATCGATCTCAAGAAACTGGAACTATCCGGCCGGATACGGCCCGGCAACGGTCCTGATGGCATGGCGTGGGCGGTTCGCAAATAAACTCCGAGGCGGATTTCACTATCGAAAGCCGTTCAGCTTTTGCGGGCTTGACGGAATGTGGTAGCATGAAGTTGCTTCCATGGTTCTCCTTGAAGCATTCCCCTTCCCAATGGAGTTGAAGACAACCGTCGAATGAGTTTTACCGTTTTTCTGGGCAACCTGCCCACTTGGGTTACCGCGGACGATATCAAGGGCTGGCTTAGCGCCGAGAACCTGGTCGCGGACGCAATTAAAGTCATCCGCAACCCCGAAACGCAGGAATCCAAGGGATTCGCGTTTATCGAGGCTCCGAACACCGAGGAAATGAACGCGATCATTCGGCGCTTCGATCGCGCTCCGCTGGAGGACCGTTTACTGCGGGCGAATCCGGCTCAGCCTCCGAAGGGCAAAGGTCCCGCGCGGCCGGCCGGTGGACCCGGACAACAGCCTGGCACTGGACCCACCTCGGGTCCAGGACACGACCAGCGCGCCCCCCGTCGTCACAAGCGAGGCGGCGGCGCGAAACGCCAGGAAAATGGCGGCTCCCAGAGTGCGTTCGCCGAGGAACTAGCGAAAGTCCTCTGACGTGGGGCAGGCTGTCAGCCGGGCTGTCAGCCTGCGGCGGGCTTCAGCCCGCCTTCAGCAGTCATTTCCCCACCAAGTGCTCCGCGTCCACATTGAACTCATTGCAGACGTACTCGAGGATCTCCGCATTCGCCATCAGCGTGAACGCCCGCTTGAACGTGTGTGGCTTCGTGAAAGTCTTGGGATCGTCCAGCGTGATCTCGACATTCAAGTGACCCAGGTCCGGCCTGCTGTAGCGCTCGATTACGTGTAGCTCTTCGCTATGCGGCAGACCTTGTCCGTTCAGCCAGGTCTTGTCGTTGAAATTGACCGTATCTACTACCAGTGTGTCGCCATCCCACTTGCCGGTCGAGTCGCCCATCCACAGCGGGCCCGAATCCTCCAGATGCTTGCGGCCATCGAGAAAAATTTGGCGGTAGCTGTGAATATTGCCTTCGTCCAGGATCACTACCAGCGTTGGCGTCTGCACCACTTTTTGCGGAAAGGGAGAAATGCGCGGAACCCCCGCGGGCAGGCAGTGTCCTTCGGGATCGTCTTTGCTCAAATTCGCGCGCCGCTCTTTGTATAGAGCTTCGGCCCAAGGCTGTAACGAGGGTTGCCCCACGTTCATAAACGTCAATCCGGGATTCCAGACGCCTTGCAAATCGGGCTTGCCGTCGGCCATTCGCGGCGTGGGACCGGTTGGCGCGGCCGGGGCTTTGTTCTGGTTCTGCGCAGCGCTGCGGAGTGGGATCAAGGCAATGCCGGCCGCCGCCAGCACTGCAATCAGGACCGGGCCTGCATTTCGCGTCTTCATTTCGTCGCTACGTCGTCGGCGGAGGAGCCCACGAAAACTTTGCGGCCGTCCGCGCGCGTTACCGATCTCGAATTTGCGTGGATCGAGCCGTCCGCGAGAGGCTTACCGTCTTTGGCGAGATATCCTTCCACCGTGACCTCCTCGCCCTTCTTGAGCGAGTTGCGGTTCCATCCCTGGCGCGCCAGCGCATTCGGGCTAAGCGTCTCAAAAGCCCACGTAGTCACCTTCCCGTTTTCGTCCTTTACATCCACCCAGAAATAAGCGTGCGGATTCACCCACTCGAGCTTTTGGATGGTCCCTTTAACAGTGATAGTTTTGGTCGAATCATACTCCGCCGCGAACGAGTGATGGGCCACAGCAGGCAGCGCAGCAACCAACAGCACAAGGGCAAATGTAAAGCGCACTCAAAGCACCCCCGGTTACAGAGATTAACACAGCAAAGTGGGGCAGGATGCCATCCGGCAGCGGGTTGCCAACCCGCTTTGGGCGTAATATGCGCTGTGGGCGTCATATCCCAGCGTCCAGCTATTAATAAACCGAAAGCGGCTTCCCCTCAGTCCCCACCCACATCGGCTTAGCCGGAAACTCCGACGGCGGCAGATTCGTAAGGTGCGGTTTCAATACGATCAACACCTGCGAGTCGTCTACCGTTTTCGTGTCCTGCCGAAACAAATGGCCGATCAGCGGCAGCCTCGCAAGCCAAGCGATGCCGGTCGTTGTCACAGACCTGGTCTCCTGCATCAGGCCCGCGATTACTCCCCATTCGTCCTTTGCCAGGCGCACTTTGCCCTGATATTTGCGTTGCCCTACGTCTGGGATCCCGTTCGCGCCCCCCGTGCCCAAAACATTGTATTGAGCATCGATGTCCAGCGTTATCTCCCCGCTATCGTGGACGGTTGGAGTCACCTTTAACGTCAGCCCGAGGTCGACGAAATTGATTTGCGGCGGCGGCGTGTATACCGTGCCGCTCTGCCCGCTCGTAGGGCCGATGTACTGGTTCGCGGGAATCGGGTAGCGGTCTCCGATCACCATCGACCCGGGCAGTCCGTCAACCGTAACGATCTCGGCATCCAAGAGCGTTTCAGTCGAGCTTCGGGCAAGTGTTGCGAATGCCGCGGCGTTGCTAACGCCGAAACCAAACAGGGTGGAGCCACCCCCGAACGTGAGGTAGTGGATAAAGTTTCCGCTGACGGCCGGCGGAAACTTCATTAGGTTTCCGAAATATTCGAGTTCCGTGGACATCGGCAAGGCAAACCCGATATTGAGAGACGAATGACGATCTACACCAAGAAGCTGTACCTCCACTTCCACCTGCGCGCGCGCCTGGCTCAGATCTGCGAAAAGCTGGCGCGCCGCGGTGACTTTGCTCACGGAGTCCCGCACGTAAACCATATGACGCCCAGGGTCGGCGATGATGCGCCGTATTTCCAGCGTCTGCTGCACGGCCGTGACAATCTCCTGCGCCTCCTGTACGGAAAGCCGTTCGGGAATGGGAATCGCCTGGGTCATCTCCAGCACCGTGTCGGCGCGGCGCGTGGGATTGTCGCGCACCAAAAGCACCGTGCGGTCGTTGATTGGAACAATTAGGGAATTCGCCACCTCTTCAAGCGTGCGAAGCGCCTCATCCATTCCCATTTCGCCCGTCCGGAAAATAAAGTTGGGAGGCGATTGATAGTCGGCGGCGGCCTGCACCTGGATTCCATAAGCCGCGGCCACTTGATCGATGATGTCGCGAGCGTTCCCGCGAAGGTCGAAACTTTTCTTCACCGGCGAGGGCTTCAGCTCCGGCGGCGGCAGCCCCTCTCGCAGATCGCTGATTTCGCCCGGGCTGAGCTCGCCGGCCGCGAGTTTTTCTTCGACGCCCGCATCACCCGATGTTGTCCCCGCGGCCGCGAGCCGTGCCGCGACTGTGCTCAACGCATTCTTCCGTGTCTGGAATTTGAAGTTCGAGGGTTCCAGCGCCGCGGCGCGGGCGTATAAGAGGTAAGCGTGAAAAAAATCTCCGGCATGCTCCGCCTTTTCACCCTGCTTGAATAGATTGGAGGCTAAGTCGTCGCCCGTGCACACTACTACGAGCGCCAAAGCCAAACTGAGAACACGCCTCAACCAGGGTAGACGAAATTTCCTTATAAAACGTGCAACCCTGTGAAACTGTGGGGCAGGTTGCCAACCCGTGGCGGGTTGCCAACCCGCCTGTCGAGCCTTCAACAATGCAGGGTGATCAAACCGAATAGATCGGCAGATCGCGCTGGGTGTGGCGGCTGCACACGCCAACTGCACGCCCGGATTCGCGCGCGATACTCGTATAGAGATCGCTTGCGATTTCGAATCAAACGTGCAACCTTGTGAAACTGTGGGGCAGGTTGCCAACTGCGGCGGGTTGCCAACCCGCCTGCCGAGCCTTCAACAACACCCGGGTTCGCGCGCGATACTCGTGTAGAGATCGCTTGCGATTCCGAACGTTTGATAGATGTTTTGATCGGGTTATTGCCCGGAGTGTGGCGCGCGCCGATCCGCGAAGAAAACAAAAGCGCGTGCATCCGGCCGTTCGGTTCCACTAGACGAACCTCGGTGGCGATCGGAACCAAGCGCTCAAGCCGATTCCTAAGTTCCGCTCTGAAACCCAAGAGCGGAAGTTCTGGGAGACTCACGGGTCCACCGATTAACCTCGATCGGTCTAAGGCGATTCCGGCACGCTTTCCTAACTTGCGGCCCTCACTAAGGCCAAGAATGTCTCTATCAAATCTTCTCCTCCTCCTTGAGGATCGCCGGAGAAGACCCTGGCGGGTTGTCAGGTGGATCGGGCCGAGGCCGTTCTGACACGAACGACGTGCTATTCGTGCCGGAGCGCGATAGTCGGATCAAGTTCTGCGGCGGCGCGTGCCGGAAGATAACACGCTATGACCGCGGTTGTCAGCAGAATTAGCGTTACGAGCCCGAGTGAGACAGGGTCGGTTGGCGCGATCCCGTACAGCAGGCCGCGCAAGGCGCGACCGATCGCAGTGGCGAGAAATAGACCGGCGATAAGGCCGACCAGCACGGGGCGCAACCCGATTCCGAAGACCCAGGACATCACATCGCCTCGTAGGGCGCCAAGCGCAATGCGCAGGCCGATATCGCGAGTGCGGCACGCGATTGAATAGCTCACCACGCCGTAGATACCGACGGCGCCGAGGCACAGAGCCGTCAGTGCAAACAGAACCGTCAGCACCATCTGGAAGCGGCGTTCGGCGACCGTCTGAGCCAGGATCTCGCGCATGGTTCGGATAGCGGGAATCGGCAGGTTGGGATCCATTTTACGAATCTCGGCTCGGACAGCGGAGGCCAGCGCCGCAGGTTCCTGCTTGGTTCTGATGACCAGAGACATCGCGCCCCCGGCGCGCTGATTCTGCGGCCGGTACACCTCCGGTGCCGGTTCCCGGTCGAGAGCGCCAGGGCGAGTATCGGCGACGATGCCGGCCACCCCGACCGGCGGACCGTTGAAGTTGCCGTGTCGAAAAACATGGCCCACTATAGCGGTCAGCGACTCCCCAGGCCACAAGCGTCTGGCGAGCGATTCGCTGATGATTGCGACCGGGGCCGATTCGGTTTCGCCGAAGAATCGGCCGGCGCGCAACGCGGCGCCGCTGGCGGCAAAATAGCCGGGTGTGACACTCCGGATCAATGCAACGGGCCGTTGCATTGCGACAGCGGGAGGATTACTGTCCGTAACGTAAAAGATCGTCTGGCTGGCCACGGCGGTGCCGGAATTGGCCGGGAGCCCACCGATGGCGCCAGCCGCTTGAACACCGGGCAGTGCCTGAATATGCTGGATCAGTTCACGGAAGAACGCTACGCGGCGCGGTCCCGGAGCATAACGCGCGTCGAAAAGGCCGAGATCCACCGAAAGGATACGCTCGATGGTATAGCCGCGGTCCGTACCCATAACATTGATGAAGCTGTGCAGCAACAGGCCGGCCGAAGCCAGTAGCGCAGCGCCGAGCGTCATCTCGATAGCCACCAGCGCCTGGCGGAGGCGGGCAGCGCTGCGTCCGCCGAGCGCGGCTCGGGCAGCCTCCTGCAAGGGCCCAGCAGCATCTTTACGCCAGACCTGGAGCGCGGGTAGTGCACCACACAACACGCCAGTTCCCACGCTGGCGGCCAGCGCAAACCAGAGCGCGGCAAGGTTGAGACTGGGAGCGGAAAGATTTCCCAATTCGGACGGACCGTACGCAATAATGATGCCGACCGCAGTGTGAGCACTCAACGCCCCCAGGCCGCCACCAATTACCGAAAGCAAAAGGCTCTCCACGAGGAGGTGACTCACGATACGCGCACGGCCCGCGCCGAGTGCGAGGCGGGTGGCGAGTTCCGTCGCACGTCCCGCCACGCGAGCCAGAAAAAGGTTCGCGATGTTCGTGCACGCGATTAACAGGAGAAGGGCGGAAGCCGCAAAAATCAAGAGTAGCCGCGGACGTACTTTCGAAGAATAGATCTCGCGCACAGGCACGAGGCGCGTAATCAACTCGCCCTTGAAATCCGGAACGACGGCCCGGATCGAGCGGTTCAGTAAGCCCTGCAACTCCTGCCGGCCGCGCTCGGCGCTTTCGCCCCGTCGAAGGCGGACCAAGATCCCGTAATCCCAGTTCTCTCCTTGAAGTTCCTCATTACTAGGCGCGATTGGTCCCCAGACATCGATCCTCGGTGCAAAAGCTACGGTAGGGTGGAGTAGCGTGCCTGTCGGAACCAGCAGCGAAGGCGGCGCAATGCCGGCCACAACATGGGGAACGGCGTTCAGCATGACGGTTTTGCCGATAACGGCGGGATCAGCGCCGTACCGCCGGTGCCAGAGCGAATCGCTGATCACCACAACATTCTGTTTGCCTGGCGTTTCCTCCTCGGCGGAAAATCCGCGGCCGCGCTGCGGCGTTCCTCCGAGAAATGTGAAGAAGTTGGCCGAGACCAGTGCGCCGCCGAGGCGCTCGGGTTCGCCGTCGCCGGTAAGATTCCATTGTGCTGGCGTCAGGGCGGCCACCGATTCGAAGGAGGTGTCCGCCTTTCGCCATTCGAGATAGTCCTGAACGCGCATCGGCAAACTCGAGAAATCGTTCTGTCTTGGCAGTATCGTCTCGACACTAAAGACGCGGTCAGCCGCGGGATAAGGGAGCGGCTTCAGCAGAACGGAATAGATCAAGCTGAAAATCGCGGTGTTCGCGCCGATACCGAGGGCGAGAGTGGTGATGACGGCCGCCGCAAATCCGGGAGTCCTCCGCAGCGAGCGGGAAGCATGGCGAACGTCTCGCAAAATGTGGTTTAACCATTCAGTGGAGCGCTGGTCGCGGCACTCGTCCTTGGCGAGTTCCAGAGTTCCGAATTCTTGCCGCGCGCGGCGTTCAGCCTCCGCGCGGCTCAGGCCATGGTCCATATAATCCCGAATCTGTTGATCGAGATGGAACCGAAGTTCGGTATCCATGCTCCTTTCCCATTTGCGGAGTCTGAGCGGAATTCTCATTCAGGTGTCTCCAGAACCAGCGCGATAGCTTCGCACAGGCGCTTCCAGCCGGCGGTTTCGGACGCCAATTGGCGGCGCCCCTCGCGCGTAAGGCTATAGAACTTGGCTTCGCGGCCGCCGTCCGTCGTTTTCCATTCTGCCTTCAGCCAGCCGCGGCTCTCCAAGCGATACAGCGCCGGGTAAAGAGATCCCTGTCGGATCTGAAGTGCATCCTTAGAGATTTGCTGTAGCCGCTGGATGATCGCGTATCCGTGGATCGGTTCGAGCGCGGCGACCTTCAGGATGAGCATGTCGAGGGTGCCTTGCAGGAGGTCGGCTTGTTGATGCCTAGGCATTCGAGATGAGCGTAACGCGAAATGCCTAGGATGTCAAGGCATGTGGGGAAGTTTTTTGCTTTGCTGTTAATCCAATACCGTGGACAAATACTCTGGGCATTCGTAATCGGGATCAAGAAGACGGTGGGACCAACGCCCGTATGCATCTGCCCGATTATGCCGAACAAAACGAGTGCAAACGCGCCAATGATGCTGCTCGCAGGCCGTCTGCGGCATATTCCGGCATGCGACATTGTGGCTCCTATGCTGAATGCGGCACAGGAGCCAAAGGCAGGCTAACTTCTTTACGGCGCCTGATCCCAATCGCTCAACCGGATCTCCGGGATCACGAGCTTGCGCGTGAAGTGGTCGACCGGTTGGTAAATCCTCATCGCGATATGCGATTCCGCCAGTTGCGAGGCGTCGACCGGATACTTCGCCAGGCCGTTCGCGTCGCGGAAGGGCAACATCAACCCGAAACGCGTAAGCGCATCGGGCAGGAGCTGCCAGTTGGGGTACGGCCCATAGTCGGAACGTTCGCACGAGAAATTTTCGGGGTTTTGCAGTCCAGTGGTGGGGTTCTCAAGATGGACGGCCGTGCACCCGGGCGCTTGTGTGGCTGCGGCGCACGACAACTGCACTCCTGTATTGGCCGCGTTGATTCTCGTGGCGCACCAACCGAGTTCAGCGAGGTGGGAGTTCGCATTCAATGCGGGAAGCCAATAAGAACCGGTGAGCTTGAACATCGTCAATGAGAATTCGATATCGAGTCGCACGGGTTTATGCGCGATACTCCTGTAGAGATCGCTTGCGACTCCGAACGTTTGATAGATAGTTTGATCGGGGTTATTGCCGGGAGTGTGGCGCGCGCCGGCCCGCGAGGAAAACGAAAGCGTGTGCATCCGCCCGTTGGGTTCCGTTAGGCGAACTTCCGTGCGGTCGGAACCAAGCGCGGAGTCAACGGGTAATCCGGAAATCCGGAAAGGAACGAAAACGGCCGCCAACGCGTCTGTGCCGGCAAATGTGTGTCCTGCCGGTACCTTCAATGCGGGGTCGAAGCTGATGGCGACTGCCGCGCTGGAATTGGACTCCGCGGAAAGAGCTCTCTGAATTGCAAATGCCGGTTTCCATGGTACGAACGTCGCAAAAATACTCAGCATCGTGAAGGCTCCCGTCAGACAACGGGCGAGGAACGTCCTTCTGCGCAGGTACTGCAAGCCCAATATGGACGCGCAACCCATCAACATGAACAGCGCAAGGGAAGAAACGGTAATCCATTCCAATCCGGTTCCGAATGTGGGCTGAAAGCGGCGGCCCGGGTCTCCGAGGAACAGCATGGCGAATGTCGCGAATGTAAGCGATACCGCGACTCCACCTGTGATCGCTTCCAGCAGATTCTTTGTGACCGACGCGAATGCCAGAAAGGGAATACCGACGGTCAGCAGCAAGTAAACCGATCGCGAGAAGGCAGCGCCCAGCGATGCCGCCACGGAAGCGCCCGTTAACAACCCTTGAGCAACGTCCGCGACAAAAATCGGAACCTGTATCGGTAACGCGATGAACAACACCTTCGCCCACAGCAGGTCGCGGCGGCGGATGGGGCGAACCAGCCAGTCCTGGCGCAGGCCCGGAATCGAGTCCTGATGCACCACCGCGCAGATGGCAAAACCGGTGGCGAGTATCCCGCCGATTCCGAGGAGCATCATCATGTTTCTCACGCGGGCAGGCGGGAACAGCCCGGCCCCTTGCGCCAGCGCAACTTCCGCGAACCGTAAGAACGCGACGGCGGTGGCCAGCCACCACAACAGCCGGGCGTCTTTTTTGAAAATGTGCCGGATCATAAACGTGCTCCTTCGCGTGCCGCGCGCGCGAGCGTCGTGAAGATCGATCGCAGCGCCATCGGTTGAGTGTCGATGCGCCGCACTCCGCTGACAAGCGTAGAAACGTGTTCGCCAAAGGCGTCATCCGAGAAACGCGTCTCAATGAACATAAGCACGTTGCCCATCGTCTTTACGTCCAGCCAGTGTGCAGGCAAGCGGCCGGGCGGCCGCGCTTCGCGCTCGGTGGTGATGTGTACTTCGCGGAACCGGCCCGTGAGATCGCTCATCGATTCCTCGAACATCAGCTTGCCGTCATCCAGAAATGCGACATGCGTCGCAACGCCATCGATCTCGCCCAACTCATGGGATGAAATCAAGACTGTCATTTCGCCCGCTTGTTGCAGTAGCTCTTCCATGAACTCCTCGCGCACCAGCGGATCCAAGCCGCTGAAAGGCTCGTCGAGAATCAGCAGCTCGGGGCGAAACGGAAGAGCGCAGGCGAGCGCCATTTTCATGCGCATGCCGTGCGACAGGTCGCCGATTCTGCGCTCGGGCGGAAGCCGGAGTTTGCGGCGGATGCCCGCTTCCAGATCACGGTCCCATCGCCGATAAAATGGGCGCAAATAATCGAGATATTGGCCTACCGTGAGCCGCTCCGGCATGTCCTGGTTTTCCGAGACGTAGCCGATGCGGTTCAGTTCGCGCGGCGAAATGCGGCGCGAGTCGACGCCAAGAACGGTGGCGCGACCGCGCGTCGGTTCGAGAATGTTCATCAGCACCTTGATGGTCGTAGTCTTACCCGCGCCGTTGGCGCCGATCAGAGCGTAGGTGCTGCCTTTCGGAACCGTGAAGCTGAGCCCGCGCAGAGCTTCGTGCCGGCCGAATTTCTTCCATAAATCGTGGATCTGAATCATCGGCGAACTGCCTCCGGTTTCTCCAGTTTCTGCCACTGGGATTCAAGGGCTTCCATCAACTCCTCCATTTCCAATCCCACCCGCTTCGCCTCCACTACCAGTTGTTCGACTTCGCGCTGAAGCAAACGCTTCCGGTCGCCGGCGCGCGCGGGTGGGGGCGATGCGACCACTGTGCCCACGCCAGGCTTAACTTCCAGCCAGCGCTCCTGGATCAGGTGCTGGACGGCTTTGTGGGCCGTATTGGGGTGAATTTTCAGCTCGGCCGCCAGCGACCGGACGGACGGGAACGGTTGCCCTGGCGCTAGCTCGCCGCTGACGAAGGCTTTCTTGGCGGCATAAACAACCTGATCGAAGATCGATTCACCGGGACGCAGGGTGAACCGGAACAGTGTCACATCAGTACTGTGACACATGTGCCAATGTTCGTCAAGGGGAGTTTGTCGCTTGCCCACCCACGGCGCATTTACCAGCGGTATCCTGTCGGAATGGGATTTCGCAAACGAATGGAAGGCCCGGCGGCGCTTGGATTGCTTTTGAGTCTGGCGGCTGCGGCTCAGGCGCCCCAGGGCGCGTATCAGCAAGCCGCGCGCCTGCCCGCGCGAATTGTAAGCTTTACCGCGCAGCCCGCGCTGATCCAAGCCGGCCAATCGAGCACGCTTTCGTGGAGTACCGAAAATCCGAGCGCGGCCGAGATTCAGCCCGACATCGGAATGGTCGGGGCCAGAGGCAGCCTCCAGATCACGCCGGCCGTAACAACCAAGTTCACGTTAACCGTACATGGACCGAACAATCAGGTGCTGACTCGCGACCTGGTTGTGACAGTGGCGGGATCGGTTCCGGCGGCCGCTACCGCGACCCAAGGCGGCGGCAAGAACGAGATTCCTCGCATGCCCGACGGAAAGCCGAACTTATCGGGCGTCTATAATTCGGGCTTCCCCGGGACCTTCTTTCAAGGCGGACCCGCGATGAACATCGGTGGCGTCGCGCAACCCGATGAGACCAAGCCCGCCCTGAAGGCGGGAGCCGAGAAGTTCAAAGTAGTCCGTGGTCCGAACGACGCGGGACCATCCGCCAACTGCATGCCTCCCGGCCTGCCTCAGTCGTACTTTCTGCCCTATCAATGGCAGATCGTCCAGGGTCTGAATAGTGTAGTGATCCTGTATGAATACCCGCACTTGTTCCGTGTGATCCCGACTCACGGCGGCCCACATCAACCGGATTTGGATCCAACCTGGATGGGCGATTCGATCGGCCGCTGGGAAGGCGACACGCTTGTCGTGGACGTGGCCGGATTCAACGATAAGACCGAACTAACCGGCGGTTTCCGGCACACGGAAGCTCTGCATATTGTGGAGCGCTTCCGGCGCACCGCCGCGGACACTCTCGAATACCATGCCACGATTGAGGACCCAAATGTTTTCGAGAAGCCGTGGGTGGTAAGCCGCAAATTTCCGCTGCGCACGGACCTGGAGCGCGTGGACGAGTTCGTCTGCGAGAACAACAAAGACTACACCGGACTGTTTGCGAAGTAACCGGTGGAGCAGGCTTCAGCCTGCAACCGAGGCTTCAGCCTCGGCCGATGCGCGCGGATCCGTATCGCGAGCGGAGACAAAAGTCTCCGTTGCAGGCTAAAGCCTCGAGTTACCGTGCATAGCGCGTAGTCTGGCGCTCCCGGTGGCGCTGCAGGGCCAGTTCGATCAGCCGGTCTATCAGGGCAGGGTAGGGAAGTCCCGCCGCTTCCCACATCTTCGGGAACATGCTGATGGACGTGAATCCCGGGACGGTGTTGATCTCGTTTATGAGGAACTTGCCTGTCGCCGTTTCCATCAGGAAATCGACGCGCGCCATGCCTTCGCACTCTACCGCCCGGTAACAATCGACAGCCAGGCGCTGGACCTCGCGAATCTGGTTGGCGGGCAAGTCGGCGGGCAGTACCGTCCTAGCCTCGTTCAACAGATACTTGTCTTCATAATCGTAGAACTCACGCGAGGGAAGAATCTCACAAGGGATCGCGGCGACGGGTTCGTCATTGCCCAACACCGCGCATTCGAATTCGCGGCCCTCGATGCCGCGCTCCACCAGAATCTTGCGGTCGTATTGGGCCGCAAGCTCCAACGCCGCTTTCAACTCTTCGCACGATTTCGCCTTCGAGATCCCTACGGAAGACCCAAGATTTGCCGGTTTCACGAACATCGGATAACGGAAGCGGCCGCAGATTTCGTCAGGCCGGAACTGGCCGCGCCTCAAAACGATGTAGTCGGCGACCGGCAGGTCTCGCTCGACGCAGAGCCGCTTGTGAACCTCTTTGTCCATCGACACGGACGACGCGAGCACGCCCGCGCCCACGTAGGGCAAACAGGCAAGTTCCAGTAAGCCCTGTACCGTGCCGTCCTCTCCGAACGTGCCGTGCAGCACGGGAAAGACGACGTCGATATCCGGATTCCCGTCCGGCACGGGCAAGATTGGGCGCGGCTGCCACTGGCCTTCCTTGGTGATGAAAATTCGGCGCGCCTCATAACGATCCGGATCCATCGCGGCGATCACCGATTCGGCCGATCTCACCGAGATTTCGTGCTCGCCGCTCCGCCCTCCATACACAACCGCTACACGCAGGCGCGCCATTTATAAAATCCTCTTTCCCATCGCCGATAAAATCAATTCCACCGCCAGCAGCGCCGTGCGATTGGCGTCATCCATCACCGGGTTGACCTCCACCACTTCCATCGACGCCATCAGCCCACTGTCGCACACAATTTCCATTGCCAAATGCGCCTCGCGATAGGTGATTCCGCCGGGTATCGGCGTGCCGACGCCGGGCGCTTCGGTTGGGTCCACGGCGTCCATGTCGAACGATAAATGAAAGCCGTTTGTCGTCCGCGTGGCGTGCTGAATGGCCTCTTGAATCACGCTGTGCATGCCGCGCTCGTCGATATCGCGCATGGTGAAAGGATGCACGCCTGTGCGCTGCACATTCGCGCGCTCCAGTTCGTCCACGCTGCGCAGGCCGATGATCGCCACCGATGACGGGTCCACCGCGGGCGCGTATCCGGCCAGCGCGGTCAATTGTTGCGGCCCGATGCCGATGCAACACGCGAGCGGCATGCCGTGCACGTTCCCGCTCGGGCTCGATTCCGGAGTGTTCATGTCCGCGTGCGCATCCACCCAGATCAGGCCGAGTTTCCGGCCCTGCTTGCAAAAACGCCGTGACATGCCCGCCACCGTGCCGACCGCTACCGAATGATCTCCGCCCAGCACCAGCGGGGCTCGCCCCTGCTCCGCGGCCTGCTCCACCATTGCCGCTAAACGCGAGCAGGTGTGGGCAATCTGCGGCAGGTAACGGGCGTGGGAAGGCCCGACGGGAGAAGACTCCGGTTGCTCTACCAGCACGTTGCCCAGGTCTTCGACTCCATAACCAATTGCCGCCAGCTTCTCGTTCAGTCCGGCAACGCGAAGGGCCGAAGGCCCCATGTCAACGCCGCGGCGGCCGGCGCCGAGGTCCATCGGCGCGCCGATGATGGCGATATGAGAATTGCGCAAGAACGATTATCGCGTAGGGCAGAATAGATCCAGAACCCACTCTTGTTGAAAACCAAGTGGGGCAGCCTTCAGGCTGCGGCGGGCTTCAGCCCGCCTGGCGCGGTGGCGGACTTAAAGCCCGCCCAAGCCTGAATGCCGCCGCATAATGATGGCACTCCTGCCCCACATGCTATTTTTCGGAGGTGGAAAATTTGCGCTCCGCCGAGATACGCATTTTGGGCTGCCTGCTTGAGAAGGACATCACTACTCCCGAATACTATCCACTCACGCTTAACGCGCTGCAGAACGCGTCTAACCAAAAGTCCAGCCGCGATCCGGTCGTGAACTATGACGAGGAGACGGTTTCAACCGCGCTCGAATCGCTTCAGCACAAGGGACTGGTCCTGCGAATTTCCGGCTCAGGCCACCGCGTCGAGAAATGGGGACACAGGCTCGGCGAGGTTTTAAATCTGGGCCGCCGGGAGCTGGCGCTGCTCTGCGTGCTGATGCTGCGCGGACCGCAGACTGTCGGCGAGCTGCGCGGCCGCACCGAACGCATGCACGAATTCGCGGATATGGAAGAGGTCGAGCGGGTACTCGAATCCCTTGCGGCGCATGAATCTCAGCCCTTAGTTGCACGGGCGGGGCGGGGAAGGTGGGCTCAGTTGCTCAGCGGTCCGCCGGAGGAGAGCGCGGAACGGACTGCGGCGCCGATGGCCGCGGCCGCCCCGCACCAGCCGAGGCTTGAAGAGCGCGTCAGCGCGCTCGAAACGGAACTAGCCGAATTACGCTCGTTGTTTGAGAAATTCCAGAAGCAGTTCGAGTGAATGGTCCGCGCCGCGCACTCACCGCAGGACATCGCTCGCATCCGCCTCGGCGATCAGCCGGGCCGCGTCTTCCGGAAGCAAGAAGCGCTCGCGCAAGTTTCGTTCCGCCGCTCGCTTCACCATCTCAACGTAACCCGCGTGCGTGCCGTAGCGTTCTTGCACGGATGGACGCGGATCGCCGCTTGCCTCTCGGTCCATCTTGGTTTTTGCGAACGGAACAAACGCTCCGTTCAATCCGCACAGCCTCCCGGCGAAATACCCTTGCGCGGTTACGTTCCATCCGAGATATGTGCCGAGCGGCGCCTGGTGCAATACGCTGGCCACGCCCACTGTCTCGTTGCCATCGTCATCCTGTTTGGACACCAGCACGGGAAGCACTTTCCTAATCGGAGGCGGAAGTATCCCGATGACTCCGCTCAAATCGTTGTAGCGGAATGTTCTCCCGAAGTCGTAATCGTAAACCGGATTGATGACGCTATCCGGCAGAGGCACGCCGGGAATCACCGGCGAATGCAGCGCCGCCTGCGTCGGCAGAACGAAATCGCCGCGATCCAAACGCGGGTACCGGCTCGGCGGAGGAGCCGTGCCTTTCGTCACCCAATCGGCGAGCGCGACCGTCAAGGCGCGCATCGTATCGGAAGACGGATTCGGATTTGCCGGCAGCGCGCAGCCCGCCGGTTTCGCGGGTGAATTTGCGCTGAACCCGCCCCGGCCGCCTCCGTGCGTCACACCGGGAAAATAATAACGGCGGACGTTAGCAGGCAGCGGAATATCGCGGTCGGCGCTGGTGCCGACCAGGTTCGGCGACGCGCGCAAGCCCCAGAATTCGAATGAGCCAAAAGTCTCGAAAATTTTCGGACACGTTCCAGTGACGCGGCAGCGGTCCAGCAGACCGGCCTCGGGGCGCCCGCGCGCGTCATCTTTGTAATCGCTCCACCATAAAACCCCATCGCTTCCCGGCTCATACAACTGCGCGGCGCCGCCCGGGCTGGCGAACCGGAAATTCATCGCGAGCTGCCGGACGGCAATGTTCGGATTCACTCCGTCCCAAACGATCGCGCCCGATTCGTCCTGATTGAATCCCAGGTGAATGAAGCTGCGGATATAATTTCCCGACTGCGAGTTTCCTCGCGCCAGCGCGAACGAAATCTTACCGGCAACGGGATTTGCAGCGCCCGTGTCATCGCGGTCGGCGTGCCGGAAAAACGCGTTCAAATCGCGCGTAGCTGCAAAGCCGATTCCCAACACCTGCGGGTCTTTCCCCGTGTAGACCAATTCGTAAAGGAATGCCGGATCGAACCCTCCCTTCACACAAATCTTCGCGGGATCGGGCGTGCCGGGAAAAGGAGTTTTCGAGCAATCGGCGAACGCCCAGTCCGTGGATCGGATCGGAACCATGACGCTGCCCTCCGAGGCTCGCTTGGTGAGGGTCGCGCGGGTTGTATCCAGGCTTGCGGGCGCGGGAGAAGCGAAGCGCGAGCCCTCGCCGCGCATCATCGGAAGCGTGCTCACGCCCTTCTGCATGTCGCTGAAGCGCAGCAGCACCGGTCCGGTCAGGCTGGAGCCGTCGGGACGCTTCGCTACGGGCACGCTAATCGTTTCGGTCCCGTCGGCGGGCGCCATATCGCCTTGCCAACCGCTCGAAATCAGCACCCAACCGCGCTTGAATAAATCCGCCATGGCTCCTGCATCGGCGGACGACGTCGCAAGCCCGATCCTGCCGCGATTTGCGACATCGTAAAGCAGCACGCCGCTCGCTTTCGACACCTCGACCGGCTTCGCCAGCGTGAATGTCGCGGAATACTCCACCATGCCTTGTGCGTTTCTCGGCGCAAATTCCAGATCGGTGATGATCGCGTTCAAAGGATTCTTGGGATCGAGTTCGCCATAGGCGTGTCCTCGCAGCCATTCATAACGCCCTGCCTCGCCAAAGGACTGGCCCTTGTAAGCGGGCGACTCGCGTTTTTCGATCACCACGCGCGTAATCCGCGCCTGGAGAGAAGTAACGGAAACAAGCAGAACCAGAAGGACGAAGTATCGCTTCATGTCCGTCCAAGTTACTACATTCGGGAAGTTGCTGGCTGGCGCAGTAAAGTGGGGCAGGTTGCCAACCTGCGGCGGGTTGCCACCTAAATTATGCACGTAATCGAAGAGCACTGACGAAGGTCTGACTGCCTCGCCATTTGGGGACCCCGAAAATCCTGCGTTAAAACAGAAGAGCCGCGAAGCCAGAAACTTCGCGAGCCGACCTTCGGGAGTCACCCAAATGGTGAAGAACACTAACGAGCATACGCGTAAAACGCCCGCCCAACAAGGCGCGCAGACCATCAATCGCAAGCCCATGAAAATTGGGGCTTCCACGCCTTACGATTTTGAAGGCTCGAATATGACGGCCTACGGTGGTCTTTTGCCGGTGGCCAGCATGCTGGAGAAGTTAGAGTTCCAGCAACTGATCGAAGAGCACGTGACGATTAAGCGGGTCACCACGGCGATGCCCGCTTTCCGCTTCGTGCTGGCCATGAT
>JAFAQY010000034.1 GCA_019261985.1 Bryobacterales bacterium
TTGGCTCTGCGTTCCGGGCACATAGCCGAGCAGCCATTCGTTGCTTTGATCCACGTTCGGATCCACGGGCGCGGGAGGCGCGGGGCTGCCGTCGCTCCCTGGCGGAATGTACGGCTCCCCTACCTTTGCGTCCTTCATCCATTTCGATCCCGGGGGGCGGATGTGCACGCTCGCATGATGGACCACGGCGCGATTGCCCGGCCGCACCTCCGCGTCCAACACCCACGTGTCTTTGGTGAAGCCGGTCGGCACAACGAAATACGTGTATAGAACCGTGCCCTTCGCGGGAACCGCATACGGCTTCTGCATCGAGATGACGACGTCCGGATGAATATTCCATCCATCCGTCCATCGCACGGGAGCGGGCTGGTCTTTCGGATTGCCCTCCGGCGCGCCCGCATCGGCCCATGCCGAAAGGGTCTCGACATCGTGTGCGCTCAAGCTGCGGTCGTTCGCGAAGTGCCCGTATCTCGGATCGGCGAACCACGGCGGCATCTTCTTCGTCAGGACTGCCGCTTTTATCGCCTTCGCCCACGGCCGCGCCTCCGAATACGTCAGCAGCGGCATCGGCCCGATCTCGCCGGGACGGTGGCAGCTCTGGCAGTTCTTTTGGAGGATTGGGAGAACATCCCGATTGAAGGTAACTTCGGGAGCCGCCATCGCCGCGACAGCCGCGATCAGGAATACACAAATCCCGTTCATGAGTACCTCGCTCGCTTGCGACAAAGTATAACATTCGATCCACAAAAATAGCTGTTTGTTTGTAAGCGTCTGGTCAACCGCGTTGCGATTGCACTGCATCTTGCCGCCTTTTCCAACTATTCCCGGCCGCCCGAAATTGTGACGTACACGACGGTTCAATAGCCGTTGCCGGGATTGCATTCCTTGTGCTTGGTCCCACGCGCGTCGAGCCGTCTGTACGATCCTACGGGGCTCGGTGCGACCAACACCTATGTTGTCCCATTCATTCACAGGGTTCACTGGCCACTAGGCTCCACACTTCAACAGGGATGTCCCTTATAGAGTACAGATTGCCGATCGATAATTTGGAAGCAGGCGCTACCGGCAGCACGGCATTGGTCATTACAAAGGCGCTCTTGCGATCGCGGAAGCGCGCAAAGACCTCTGATGCCTGCGATCTTGCGCCTTGCGGCGTAAATTCGATGCCGTCGCGGATGTGGCCATTGCTCAAGGACGCATTGCCGCCGTTGAGGCGAACATTGCCGGCGACGCGGCGGAAACGATCGACGCTAAGGGCAAACTGGTCGTGCCCGGGCTGATCGATATCCACACGCACGCCGCGCACGTGAAGGATGGGCCGGCTATGTGTCTAGCCGACGGCGTGACAGGGCTGATCGACGCCGGATCTCAGGGCGCGGACCATATTTCCGACACCCATCGCTATCGCCAAATCGGCGCCGCAAATCTGCCGCGTGCTGATCAATATCGGGCGTGCTCGGCATCCTTGGCCAAAATGCCTATGCACCCTGCGCGCGATTGCGGGCCGGTTGGTGCACAGGTCGGGAAGCGGGTTGGCAACCCGCTGCAGGTTTGGCAACCTGCCCCACTTTGGCCTGAACAATGGGTTCGCTTTTGGAGGGGCTAAGTGGTTTCGTTTTGTGTTGCATAGCCGACAAAAATGGGTTCGGTTGGTTTTTTGCCTCGTTGCCCTTTGAGATGATGACGTCTCCATCGACTAGTGTCATAGCAGCTAGAGGTTGGCACAGTGGCGGGCTAAAACCGCAAGCAGCGGGTGGGAGCGGACTTAGGCTTGGGCTCGCCAAGCCACTTACAAGTCAGCGATCGACATTTATCACATACCCATTTCGAAGCGTTAGCCCGTGTTGCAAGCTGCAGTCGTCCATCGGGTATTCCGGGGACATCTCCAACAAACGTCTTGGACACCGCTTCACCGCAAGTGGTTCCCGGATCAGAATGTATCGACAGGCAGGAATAGGCGATCGTCTCGCCCGACTAGGTCTCCAAGATGGAGACGCCAGAAAGAATCCTCCGTACAAGCTCGCTTTGACGCCCCACCGACATCTTCGAGAACAGATGCTTCAGATGAGTTCGAACCGTGCTGATATTGACCTGCGCTTCAGAAGCGTACTCTTCCAGAGATTTGCCCGCCGCCAGCGCGCTTGCCAGTTTTGCTTCCGCTGGAGTAAGGCCGTAAAGTTGGTGCAAAGCCTGATTGCCAAGCGTGCGGTCCGTCTCCGGGTCGGTAATAAACAGTACGGCTGCGGGTCCATGCCCGCCGAGCTCGCTGCGGACGGGCAAGGGCCAAACCAACAGCTCCAGCGCGGCCCGGCCAGACGGCCGGGAAATCGTCAGCGCCGTTCCGCCCAAGCGCACCGCGTCTAACTCCCTTAACGCCGCGCGAGAAATGCTCGCTTCCAGCTTCCGGTCGTCTAATGGATAACGCGCGTGGATCGCGCGAGCCGAAGCGTACACTCCATCGTTGGCGGCCAGCATTCGCTCAGCGGTCTGATTTGCAAGTAATATCTTGCGGGATCCGTCCGTGATCACCACAGCGTGCGGTAGGCGATCCAGTGCCTCATTTGCGGCTTGGAGCGTCGCATTGAAGCCAGCCAGGCGGCGGTGTACTCGCAATGCGTTTTGCAAATGCGGCATCAGGCGTTCCACAAGGTGTTCTTCTGCCTCGCCGAAAGGACCCGAGCGTTGACTCCGCAGCCCCGTCAGGAATGAGACTAGATCTGCATCGCGGCGGATCACAATACCATACGAGTACATCCAGTTATTTGGACGCAGAAAATCCGCATGGTATTCGGTGCGCTCAAGGTCTGTATTGCTGATCATCCGGATGCTGTTCGTGACAGCGCCCGAGACGTACTCGGTGTCCCGTCCAACGACCCAGGGGTTTACACTCGCATAATATTTTTCGTACGATCTTTCCGAGGCTGGGTCGACGCGAAAGGTCGCGTTCACGTTCGCGCGCTGATGCCGGAGATCTTGGACTACCAGCGCCATCGAATCCGAGCCGGTTGCGGCGGCGTACTCGCCCAAAAAATCTGCCCAGCGCTCCGACTCTAAGGCCGCTTCATAAATGAGCCCTATCAGGCGATCGAACTGGTCCTGCGACAGCATGAGGCGATCAGGCAGAAAACGCAGCGGTCTCCCTTATTTGGGGGACGACATGTGTGCCAACGAACCGTAACATAGCCTCAAGCTGGTTAGTTCCCTCCCGTCGCAAGCCGCCGGCGCGTGGGCGCCAGCGCTCTGTAAAAAAGGATCATTCTGACATCGAAGGAGTTACAACAATTGTTCGTCTTCGCCGAAACAAGATTTGCGAGGCGTGATTTCCGCCGTCTTCTCTCGCATAATTGGCGTCGCTTCCTCTCCCATGTATTGGGAATAATCGCGTTCAGTTTGGCCCCTCTGCTAGCGCAGGGGACGGCACCCTTCAACTGGACCGCCGTTGGCCCGGCGAGCACGCCGAGTCCTCGGTCCGGTCACCGGATGGTGTACGATGCGGGAACCGCCGAGGACCTCAACAACCTCGGCGCGCGGTTCTTTCAGTCCGGCCAGTATCATGAGGCCGAAGCTCCGCTGCTGCAAGCCATCGAGATCTGGTCTTCGGCCTACCAGGCGCCGCCGGCACTTGAAACCGCCCTGCATAATCTGGCTGCGGTGTACCGTGAGCAGGGTCGCTTCGCGGACGCAGAGCGGCTGTACCAGCGCACGATTGAACTTCGCGAGATCAGAACAGGTGCGTCGGATATCACACTGCTGTCCCCGCTGACCGGCCTCGCCTTGTTGTATCTCGATAAAGGCGATCTGCCCCGCTCGAAAGAAATCACAAAACGCGCGGTGTCCCTCGCGGACCTGCACACGAACGAGCAAAGCATCACGGCTGCGAGCGGTTTTCTGTCGTTGGGGTCGATACTTGCGACGCAAGGCCGTTACTCCGATGGCCGGGTGTGGCTGAATCGGGCCTTGGTCGCGCGCCAACGCCTCTTCGGTGCTGCGAGCATCGAATCGGCAGACGCTCTGTTTGAACTGGGTGCCGCCGAGTATCGTGAGCACCGCTTCGAAGAAGCCGCTCAGACTTATCGGCTTGCGCTTCAAATTTACGAAGCGGCACACGATGTGAAGTGCGCGGAAATAATGAGGAACTTGGCCGAATTGCTTGTTCGTAATCACAAGAATGCCGAAGCGCAAATGTGGTTGACGGAAGCCGAGCGCATCTCAAATGCCGACCCTGCGGCAAATACATTGGAACTCGGACGCATCAAAGTAAGTTTCGCCAACCTAATGGTGAGCGAAAAGCGAATGAACGAAGCGGCGGTCTTTGATCGCGAGGCCCTGGCAATCTTGGAACCAATACTAGGATCCGAAAATCCTCAACTCCTGGCTATCCTCGACTCCTACGCACGTGCGTTGCGGGCCGGGCAGGATTACGCGACCGCGGCCGCGGTCGATATGCAAGCGATGAAGATCCGCGTCCGCCAGACGCTTGGGACGGGGCTAAATACAGCGCGAACACGGTGCGACGGTCTCACTCAGCTTTCCAGCCGCGCCGCGGGATGCCAGCAGCAGCCCCGCCGAGCTGGACTCTGTGCGCTGAGATCGCCCGACTGCGGTGGGAAGGACGCGCGCGATGGCTCCGCAGCCCGTCAGGAATGAGATTAGGTCTGCGTCCCTCCGGCTCACACAATCATGCGAGTACATCCAGCCATTTGGACGCAGAAATCCGCATGATATTCGGTACCTCCAGTCCGTATTGCTGATCATCCCGGGCGCTGTTCGTCACCGTGCCCGAGACATACTCGGCATCCCGCCCTACGATCCAGGGGTTTTGCTCGCATAATATTTCTCGTACGATCTCTCCGAGGCTGGGTCGACGCGAAAGGTCGCGTTCACGTTCGCGCTGATGCCCGAGATCTTGTAGTACCAGCGCAATCGAATCCGAGACGGTTGCGGCGGCTTACTCGCCCCAAAAACCCGCCCAGCGCCGCGGCCCTACCGCCGCTTGATAAATGATCCGCCATCAGTCGGTCGAACTGGTCTGCATGAGGCGATTAGACAAAAAATGCAGCGGTCTCCCTTATTTGGGGGACGACATGTGTGCCAACGAACCGTAACATAGCCTCAAGCTGGTTAGTTCTCCCCATCGCAAGCCGCCGGCGCGTGGGCGCCGGCACTCTGTAAAAAGAGATCATCTTAACACTCAAGGAGTTAACAATTGTCCGTGCTCGCCGAAACAAGATTTGAGAGGCATGATTTCCGCCGTCTTCTCTCGCATAATTGCCGCCGTTTTCTTTCCAATGTATTGGGAATGGTCGCGTTCAGTTTGGTTCCTCTGCTAGCACAGGGGACATCACCCTTCAACTGGGCCGCCGTCGGCACAGCGAACGCGCCGAGTCCTCGGTCCGGTCACCGAATCGTGTATGACTCCGCGCGATCAAAAATAATTCTCTTCGGTGGCCAAGACGCGCAAGGCAATTACCTGAACGACATCTGGGAGTGGGATACCGGCGCGCAGATGTGGACCAATGTAACGCCAACTACAGGCTCGCTTCCAAGTCCGCGCTCTTATTTCGGCATGGCCTATGATCCGGTTCGAGCGAAAGTCGTAATCTACGGAGGCGGTGCCAATAACAGCATCAACTCCATCGGGGACACCTGGGAATGGGACGCGGCAGGTAAGGCGTGGACGCAATCTGCTGCCGCAAGTCCCATCTATGCCGGGTTGCGCGGAGGCAGCCTGGCCTGGGATCCAAATACTCAGCAGATTATTCTGTTCGGCGGAATTCCATACTGGCAGACGCTTAACGGCAACACCTATTCCTACAGCAGCACGGCGGGTTGGAATCTGCTGACCAATTCTGGCCCGGCGCCGCGCATGGCGCAAGCGATGGCGACCGATCCGGTCCGCTCCAGGGTGGTGATGTTCGGAGGAGTCACCGATAACGGAGCAGTGCAGGACACCTGGGAGTGGAATGGATCTTCCTGGACCCAGGTGAGTAGCGGAGGCATCGCGCCGGCTGCCCGCGCCGACGCGGCGATGGCCTATGACAACGGAACGGGCGCGATGCTCTTATTTGGTGGTGATGCGTCGAGCGCAATCGTGCAGGACACAGCTACCTGGGAATGGAACGGAAGCGCATGGACAGCGCTGACGACTCAAACAAGTCCCTCCGCGCGTTTCACTGCGATGGCCTATGACAACATGCACAATGCAATCGTCTTGTTTGGGGGAAGCACGGCGAACGGCGCTGCGAATGATACGTATGTTGGCGGGCCGCCTTTTAACTGGACGGGTCTCAGCCCAGCTATGGCGCCATCGCCGCGAGCAGGTCATCGGATGGTCTATGACTCCGCGCGCTCAAAGGTGATTCTGTTTGGAGGTCAAGACACGCAAGGCAACTACCTGAATGACATTTGGGAATGGGACACCGCGGCGCAAACGTGGACAAACGTCACTCCGACGACCGGCCCGCTGCCCAGCCCCCGATCGTACTTTGGGATGGCGTATGATCCCGTCCGCGCCAAGGTCGTCATTTATGGCGGAGGTGCAAATGACAGCGTCAACTCCGTCGGCGACACCTGGGAGTGGGATCCGGCAGCCAAGACATGGACCCAAACCGCTGGAAGTCCAATATATGCAGGGTTGCGGGAAGCCAGCCTGGCCTGGGACCCAAATACTCAACAGATTATTATGTTCGGCGGCATTCCATACTGGCAGACGCTTAACGGCAGCACCTACTCCTACAGCAGCACGGCGGGTTGGAATTTGCTCACCAATTCAGGCCCGGCGCCACGCATGTCACAAGCGATGTCGACCGATCCGGTGCGCTCCAAGGTGGTGATGTTTGGAGGAGTCGGCGATAACGGGTCCGTGCAGGACACTTGGGAATGGAATGGATCTTCCTGGACACAGGTGAGTAGCGGAGGCGCTGGACCGGCTGCCCGCGCCGAGGGGGCGATGGCGTATGACAACGGAACAGGCTCCACGCTGCTGTTTGGCGGAAACACCGACGGGCCAATCGTGCAGGACACAGCTACCTGGGAATGGAACGGGACCACATGGACGGCGCTGACGACTCAAACCAGCCCCTCCGCGCGTTTCACCGCGATCGCTTATGACAATACGCACAATGCGATGGTCCTGTTCGGCGGGAGCACGGTAGGAGGAGTCGCCGGAGATACGTATGTGGGCGGGCCGTTTGCGCCAATTACGCCGAAGACAGTAGTTACTCTGACTGCCTCGCCGAATCCGGTTCTTTATGGACAACAGGTCACGCTAAGTGCTTCGATTTCTCCGCCGACGACTTCCGGTTCGGTTGCTTTCTATGCGGGTTCGATGCTCATCGGCACGGCCACCATTGCGTCAAACGGAACTGCGACGTTTCGTTGGGCCACGGACCAACAAAATTTCCTTCAACTTGGATCTAACACCATTACGGCGGTCAACCAGGCCGATGGTACAAGTTCGGGTCCGGTTACGCTTACGTTGAACCCCGCGCCAACGTCGACATCTTTGACCGTTACAGTCGGCGCAACCTCCCAATTTGGCTATCCCACGGTCACAATGACTGCGACGGTAACCTCGTCGGTCACCGGCCAACCGGTAGCACCTACAGGCTTGGCTCTTTTCGTATTTAACACCCGCCTAAACTGCCCCTTTTTGTCCACCACTGTTATTTGCCAAGTAAAACCGTCTACCGCTACTAGCTTCGAATACAACTGCCCCGTTTCGACCACGACCGTTATTTGCCAAGGAAGCCCGTCTACCGGCGGATATTACGCTTTTAGCGCCCAATACAGCGGTTCTCCCTTCTACTTACCGTCTACATCACCTTCTCAGAGCCTAAGTTTGCCGGAGGAGACGTTTGCGGGAGTGGGCGTTTCGGACGAATTCGTCGAGGGCAGCACGATAGTTGTTTCCAGATTCTCCAACGTCACTACAGAGGGCATAACGACAGTAACAGCAATTAATCCCTCCGCCGCCGGAAGCACGCCTGGCGGCTTTCTCGTCAACGGCTCTACTCTCGCATTCGATGTGAGCACAACGGCGACGTATCCCGCCGGGTCTACCATCACAACCTGTTTTGTCGTGAATTCGATCACGACTCTGGCGCAGTTCAACACCCTTCGTATACTGCATCGCGAGTACAAGACTGGGCCTGGCGGCGCTATGTTCATGTTGATTGATCGGACGATTCTAACGGGTCCATACGCGCCCAACTTCACCACCCGCACCATCTGCGCCCAAACCTCCTCGCTCAGCCCGTTCGTTCTCGCGACCGTCGTCGACCAAACACCGCCCGTAATCACATCCGCCACTCTAAGCAGCACTGCCGCGCAGGTTGGGAGTTCGGTTACGCTGTCCGTCACTGGCGACGATTCCAACACGGGAGGCAGCACCATCGCGCTGATTGAATACAGCCTGGATAACGGCACAACCTGGAAATCGGTGCCGTCGAACTCCTACTACACAAATGGGCCAGTAACCGTCAGCGCGTCCCTGACACTTTCCACCGGGATCTACGATCTCTGTGTTCGCGCGACCGACGGAGCGCAGAACGTCACCAGCACCTGCCCGGGCCTATTGGCGATCTACGATCCCAACGCCGGCGCCCTCACGGCGGCCGGTTGGATCGCCTCTCCCTCGGGGGCTTATCCGGCTAATCCAAGTGCTACGGGACAGTTCAATTTCCATCTGCAGGCGCAATATAAGTCGGGGGCTACGCCGAGTGGCCCGGCCGGCTTCAAGCTAAACGCGGCTAACTTTGCTTTCGCGGCTACAAGCTATGACTGGCTTGTAATCGCAGGGGCGAACGCCCACTGCAAAGGCTCAGGCACGATTAACGGCAGTGGAAAGTACAGCTTCCTACTGACCGGCATAGACGGGAACGTCTCCGGCGGTGGAGGCTTGGACAAAGTCAGGATTAAGATCTGGGATCCGTCGAAGGGCGATGGCTCTTCGGTTTCCGCTGGGCTCATCTATGACAGCCAAATGAATGCTCCCGATATCGCCGCTCCAACCGCTGCTCTGGACGGCGTGAATGGAGCGGGGACGGTCGTTATTCACTAATGCATTAGCCGCAATCATCCTTCGCCTTAACAGGTAGATGTTGGATCCGAGGGGCGCACGCCGCGAAAAAAATCGCGGCGTGCGCCCCTTTCCTTGGACAAATGAGCCTATTCAGCGCCTGCGTAGCTGCGTCACGGCATTGATCTCATCCACAGACTCGCGAAAGCGACACAACGCCATCGGGCTGATGGCAGTAGATCGCGCGTAAAATCGCCTCCGATCAACTCATGCTTGACTGTACATAACTAGGCGTACCTGCGATGCGAGGTATTGCGATCCACAACCGGGACAGAATTCCGCGGTAATCCTAATCCGCTTTTGATCGTGACTTAAGGTGAACCACTATTCTGCTGTCTAAGAAGAACCCGTTTAGAGTAGCGGCTTCGGGTTAACAGAGCCGTGATTGCGAGGCAGTGGTTGGTTCGGGGATTTAGTCTGTGCCGATCCCGGTCCCGGCGCAGGCGAACAGAAACCACTAAACCCGGGGTGTTTTGCCCCGGCAGAAAAAATTTTTGGGTGATGAAAGGGATCTATGAAAGGTTCGATTCTATTGAGCACCGGGCTGGTTTTGTTCATGGCTACACATGGCCTGCGCGCGCAACGGGCTTACGCAGGCATAACCCCAACCACGGTCACGAACGCAACGGGGACAATTACGCAATTTAACTATGACGATAACGGGCAGGTTGAAGGTTTTCTTATAGGTTCCAACGTTCTTCTTGAGTTTGGGCCAGTTTGTGGCGGCGCCGGTACTCTGGGAGCTGTTGGAAATAGCGTGATGTATAGCGGAGCAGCCTTCACGTCCTCCTCGGGATTTCAGTCGGTGGAGATTAGCAGCTTCACCAATAACACCACGAAGGCGAGCTACGCCGCTCCGACGTCCGCGGCGGTTGCCTACGGCCCAACTTCCGGCACAATAAAGCAAGTGAATTACGCCGCGGACGGCTCTATCGATGGTTTCCTATTCACGCCTAGCGGCACTTCCTCGATATTCGTTTCCACGGGAGCGCATGCGAGCTCAACTCTTAAGCCTCTGCTCACGGTAGGCACAACCGTGTCCGTAACCGGCAAGACAACGGCGAGAATGGGCGCGTGCTCCTCCACGGGTGAGTTGGAAGTGGTGGATGCGACTTCGCTCACGATCGGCGGCCAAACCATCGTGATCGCCGGGGGTGCTGGGTTCGCTGGGTTTGGAGACCGAGGCGGCCCGCGCCATTAAGCGGCACTTAAAGCCGCCGCCCCGCGCCCGCTTGCTGCGGGCGATACAATTAGCGCCATGAACCGGCGACAATTTGTCCACGCGGCTGCGGGGGCGGTGGCCTTCGCCCGCATCCCCAAGCTGACGGCGGCGACCGCGAAGAGATTCGACCTGATCGTGAAAGGCGGGCGCGTGATTGACCCATCGCGCAAATTCGACGCGATCGCGGACGTGGCCATTGCTCAAGGACGCATTGCGGCCGTCGAGGCGAACATTGCGGGCGATGCGGCGGAAACGATCGATGCCAAGGGCAAACTGGTCGTGCCTGGGCTCATCGATATCCACACGCACGCCGCGCGCGTGAAGGACGGGCCGGCTATGTGTCTAGCCGACGGCGTGACCGGGCTGATCGATGCCGGGTCTCAGGGCGCGGATCATATTTCCGACACTATCGCTATCGCCAAATCGGCGCCGCAAATCTGCCGCGTGCTGATTAATATCGGGCGCGCCGGAATCCTTGCCGAAGGTGACACAATGGACATCAACCGCGCGGACGTCGGGGCCGCGCGCGCCGCCATCGCGGCCAATCGCGAGATGATCGCCGGGATAAAGGCGCGGCTATCCCGCGATGTGGCTGGGCCGAACGATTATGAGGTCCTCCGGCGCGCGCAGGAAGTGGCCTCGGCGTTCAAAATACCGGTGATGATCCACATGGGTCAGACGGTATCGCCGTTGTCGAAGCTTTTCCCGCTGCTCAAGTCGGGCGATATTGTTACGCACATGTTTGCGCCACCGCCCAACAGCATCATCGACGACAGCGGTCACATTTTGCCGGAAGTGTTGGCGGGACGGAGGCGCGGCGTTCGCTTCGACCTCGGCAATGGCCGTACCGGGCATCTAAGGTGGGATATTGCCGAGCAGGTGCTTAAGGCTGGTTTCCTGCCCGATACCTTTTCCACCGACTGGACGCCGGAAGCGCGTACGGCGCAGGTGATCGATTTCCCGAATGTCATGTCCAAATTTTTGATGCTGGGAATGCCGATGGATCAGGTGATTGCGTGCGCCACTGTCAATGCTGCGCGCGATTTCCCTGTGTTCCGGAATCACGGCACGTTGAAGATCGGCGCGCCTGCGGATATCGCGGTTCTGGAATTGCGCGAGGGAAGTTTCGAGTTTGTGGATAACTATGAGAATAAACGGATGGGGCGAGAGAGGTTGTTTCCTTATGCGACGGTTTTAGGGGGGAAGCGGGTCGCGGGCCGGCCATCTGCGGCCGCAGCCTTTTAGGCGGCTTTACTCGACCACGGAATGTTAGCGGGATGCGACGATTTCGATAAGCGCGAACAGGCGGGTTGGCAACCCGCCGCAGGTTTGGCAACCTGCCCCACACCTTACGACCTGCCACACACTTATTTGATGGATTCTACCTGGATTGTTTTGGTCTTCGTATCTACTCGGCCTGTTACCGTTACCTTTTTTCCGGCGAACTGCTCGGGGGTCTTCTGGTCGCTTAGAGTGTAGGTTTCTTTGCCGTCGTACAAGACGTATGACGCTTCGTGGTACTTGATGCAGGCTTTGGTGCATTCGGCGTCGGTCGGGCCCATGCGCATGCGGCCGTGATCGGCCCTGGCGCACTCGCTGTCGGTAATGACGCCGGTAAAGGTTTGGTTGGCCTGCGGCGCTGCGAGCACTCCTAGTGCTAGCAGCGCGCACAATCCGGGGATACGGAGCATTCTAGCTGCCGGGCGTCATGATGTGGGCGGTGGTGGTGCCCGCATTCATGATCCAGACGCCTCCCTGACTCGGGTTCTCGGGCAGACCCATCGATTTCGAGGTAGCGCCGGGAACCGCAACGGTGATGTGCGTACGGGCGCTCGCCTGGTCGTTGCCGCTCATGTGATACCACACCGAGCCGAACTCGGGCTTTACGCGGGTTCCGTCCTTTTCGGCCTTGTCGAACGCGGCATCGCGCGCGGCTTTATCGGGAATCGCCTCTAATTTCAAGTTCTGCGCGACGCGATCCAGATTGGCGGTGCTGGTGCATTCCACGGCGAATGGACGCTGTCCGGGCTGGCCCGTCCGGTCGAAGCAAACCAGCTTATTCTTTCCCTGCCTCAGCGTGTCATAGGTGAAATCTGGCTTCCATTTAATGACGGTGGCGTCATTTTTCATGTTGGCCGGCGCGGCCAACAGTGGTTTCTCAATCGGGTCGGTGGTCTGCGCGAGCGCGCTTATCGAGATCGCCAGCGCGCCTAATACGGTTGGGACGATGATTTTCATATTCTCTTTGACCTCCAGTCGGTGTGCCTGGAACTTGTCACCTAACGAAAACCAAAGCGATCGATACGCACTTCTCGAAGGGGTTCCAGGGACTGGATATCAGTATATCCGAACGGGTGACTGGAAACTTGCACCGCCGCGTCAGGCCCGGCCGACCGCGTCGCGCGAATATAGCGGAGTCTCGGAGAGAGCCGCCGGCCTAACTCCCCTTTGATAAGCGGACCTGCCCACCATAAATTCTTCTTCGGGTCCGGCGGCGGGCGTGATGCCGGCGTTCGTGTACGTATCCCGGATGAGTTTTCGCGCCGGGGCATCGAGCTGGGGCAGGTACGGACCGGGCTTAAGCGGGAGCAAGCCGCCGTTTCCGCCGGTGCACCACTGGTGATATTTCATGTGCGCCCAGGGATGGCTACCATGCAGCAGGAGCGGAGCCTGCAAATTGTAGATCGCTTGAATCAGAGGCTGCATCTGCCAGTAAACCTTCATGGCGCCCTCGATCTGGCGTTTGATCGCGAGATCCATGAGTTCCACCGCATACGGTTTTTCCGGGGATTGGACCGCCTCGACAATCCACTGCCCGCTCCACTGGACGTTCTTGTAATTCTTGGCCAGCACCGGAAGCAACTCGAGATTCACCGGGGCCATGATCAGCCGGTCCGACAATCTCTCGCAGATTTCGAACGCCGTGGCCGTGCTCATCGGATGAGTAAGTTTCATGCCGACCACTTTTGAATCGTCGGCAAGGCGGTCGTAGACGTTCAACGGAATTCCACTGGGGTGGAACCGCTTCAGCGATTCGACGGGCGAGCCGTACAACAAAATCGCCATCCGCGCCGAGTCTATGATCTTGCGGAAATGCGCGTATACTTCGTCTTCAGAGTTGGGATTGGCGGTCGCCGGATAGGTTAGCAACGCATGGCTGCAGCCCATGCGCGCGGCCTCTGCCAAAGATTGAATGGCAGACTCGGCCGAACCGCCAGCGATAATGCCCGTTTCCAGCTTGCCCCGCGCTTCATCGCTGACAATCTCCATCATGCGCCTGCGCCGCGCGGCGTCGGCGCCAACCGGCGAAATCACGCATGCAGTGAACCCGTGCTTGATGCTCTGCTTTACGTCAAGCCGGATGGCGTCCTCATCGAGCTTCTTGAAATCCGGCGAGAAGGAGGGCATGATGACGTTGCCCATGCCCTTCAAGTTCTCGCGCGCCCACTCTTTGCGCGGCGATAATGCGGGCGCGCCGAGGGCGGGCGCGGCTGCGATTGCTCCCAGGGTGAGGGTTTGTGAAAACTGCCTTCGATTCACGCGCACCTCCGGTTTCGATTTTATAACTGTTTGGGGAGTGGGGCAGGATGCTATCCTGCGGCGGATTGTTACTCTGGCTGGTTCGGGTTTGCGGCAGCCCCGTCCAGCGCGATTAGCAATCGCGCCGGTTGGCAACCGGCCCCACTCGCCTGTCTACATCTGGTACGAGGCTATGGAGGAGTGGGGCAGGATGCTGTCCTGCGGCGGATTGCTAATCCGCCTGGTTCTGGTTTTCAGCAGCCCCGTCCAGCGCGATTAGCAATCGCGCGCCGGTTGGCAACCGGCCCCACAGGGCGATAGTTCTCGCAGCTCGGCTATCGCTGTGCTCATGTCGGCGGCGATTGGAATGATTTCGCTCAGCCGGGTTACGTCGAATGCTTTTCGAACGTGGTCGTTGAGCCCGGTCATTACGAATCGGCCGCAGGGGCGATTGGTGATCGAGGCGAAAATTGCGACGATGAAGCCCAGACCGGTGGAGCCGATTGAGGATACATCGTGGAGATCGGCCAACATCCTGTTGGCATCCAGGGCACGAATTGCCTGGAGTTCACTGTCTAGGTAGTCTAGCTGTGCGCCAGAAGCGATACGGCCCCGGAAGCGAAGGATGCAAATCTCATCCTGTTGTAGAAGTTCGATAAACATCTGGTTCTACCCATACCTTCCGTTGGTATGCGTGATGCAAGCGGCGCGCCTATCCGCGGCTGAGACGAATCAATCGTTTGCAATTAATTGTTGGCGAAGCAAAGCAACCGCGAGGTGAGAGTCTAACGAATCAGTTAGGCGGGGAGAAAAGGAAAAAGGTTCCAAGTGACCCTCGAAACAGCTTGTTCTCCGGCCGGCATGCACGGCCAGAACGTGGCATCCAAAAGCAGCGGGACCTGAGCCCTTTGCTCCCCGCAACCGGTTTTGCCCGGCTGCGGATCGAAGCGCTGGTGCATGTCCGCAATTCCGCTTCTGGTAGAAGCCCGCTTTTCGATGCGGCCTTTCGCTGTCCGGCGGCGAGAGCTGATCTTTCGGTCAGTCCCCGCAGCCGCGTCGCTGCTCCCGGCCTGCATCTTCAAAGCAATCCTGACGCCTTTCCCGGCCCGTTCGGTCTCCGGCTCCCGCCCCGTCAAGCTTTTTTGTTGCCTGCCGAGCGCGTTCCGCGCCTCAACCCGTTGCCGGTTCCAGCCTCAAGACTCACCGCTTGTCTTCAGGCATTCACTCCCCTTCAGGATCTCTCGGTCCTTGTAGGATCGTAGCGCCATGCCTGAACCCAACCGGCGAAGCTTATCTTTACGGGTTGCCCGATCTTCCTTCGCTCCCCGTTTTACGGAAACTTTTCATGATCGCCGCAAAACGGATCAACGTTCCGGATTCGCTACTTCCCGCCAGACTCGCTGTTCCTCGAAACCTCTCGGAACCTTCATCATCATGCACCCGGAATAGCCGCGCGTCAATATGAAAGGTTGCGTTTCCAACAGATTTCCGTCAGGATTTACTCGCTTGGATTCTGCGATTTACGGATAACGACTTGTGAACTTCTTGTGAATAAAACGGGACAACGCGGTCCTGTTTTAGTCTCCCTATTCCAAGTTTTCAATTCCGGTGATAATATTTCATCTCGATGCACTGTTTTCCGACAGGGCGCGGCCGTTCGCTGGTATTGCTTGCCGCATCGCTGTGCGCGGCTGCGAGCGCGCAGAGGATCGCGCGCAAAGACAACATCGCCAATTTGGCCGCGCGGCTGGATCCTCGGCCGGGTGACAAAAGTTTGACCTGCGAGATCCAGCCCATTCATCCGGCACTGAATTTCGGATTTCGTTATCAGGCCGGCTATTTTTTCGGCGTGCGGCTGAGCGAATTCGACGGGCGCCGCCACCGTTGGACGGCGCTCACGCGCATCACGCCGGAGCGGTCGAATGCGGAGGAGTTCTATTTGATCGCCTCGGGGAGATTCCCGGCGGCTCCGAAGGACACGCATTTAAATCCGCGATTAAAGGCGCAAGCGGGCGGCGCGTTCTGGCTGGGCGAGGGCCGTTACAAGGTGAAGTGGCTGCTGCAGGACGATCTGGGCCGCGTGTGCCGGAAGGAATGGAACATCGAGGCGAGGCTGGGACATAACGACCGCAAGATAAAGCTCACCGTTGTTCCGAACACGGTGGAAGCACTTTCATGGAAAGGATTCTCCAACCAGGAGCAGCCCTCGGATGACACAGGCGTTTCGCGACTGACCGTATTGCTGGATGCCGCGCCGCGAAGAGTGCGCCGGAACAGTCCCGCCAACCTCAGCTTCGCCGATGAACTGCAACTGGTGGGCGCGATGGCGGAGCTGCTTCACGACATCCCTTCAAGATGGGTGCGCGTGGTGGCATTCAGCCTGGATCAGCAGAAGGAGGTATTTCGGCGCGACGAATTTCGGATGGACGATATCGATCAGTTGGCGGAGGCGCTCAACGGGCTGCGCTTGGGGCAGGTGGATTCGAGCGTTCTGCGGGATGCGGGCGGCCGCGTGAGGTTGCTGAGCGGCATCCTTAACCGGGAAATAAGCGATCCCGATCCGGCCAGCATGGTGATCCTGCTGGGCCCTGAGGAGCGCTACGGCGACAAAATGCCTGTGCAAGCTCTTAGCGATCCGGCGCCGGCGGGTCCGCGCTTCTTCTATGTGCAATGCAAGCCTGCGCCGATGCTCGCTACGCTTCCGGGCTTCGATTTGGGCCGCGGCGGCGCGGTTAATGGCGCGCCGTCTGAATTCGTCGCGGCGCCTTCGAGCTTTTCGGCACAGTCCAATCTGATTCAATCGGCGGTCAAGCGGCTGCAAGGGGAGAGCTTCGTGGTTTATACTCCAGGGCAGTTTGCTAAAGCGGTTGAACGAATTCAGCGTGAGGCTCGCCGGTAGGGTTATCTGCGATGGGGTGCTTACCCGCCTGGCCGCGGTTTGTCTTTCGCCGACCAGGCGGCTTGGCAAGCCGCCGCAGGATGGCATCCTGCCCCACTATGCTTTCCTGATAACGACCGCGTTTGTTATACCTGCGCTGGGGCAGTCTACTGGTCACTTTAAGATTTCCGCGGACCATCTTCCGGCGCCGAATGCTACTGTTCCAATGGAACTGGATCCACAATTTGTGCCCCGGCCCGAGGGCTTTCTGCCCACAGTGCCTGCAGGATTCTCGGTTTCGATTTTCGCGGCCGCGCCGGAGCTTGGGCGCGCGCGTTGGATGGCCGTTGCGCCTAACGGCGACATCTTTCTTACGGAGATTGGAAGCGACCGCATTGCGGTTCTCCGCGATTTGGATGGCGACGGAAAAGCCGACATGGCGACCACCTTTGTCAAAGGTTTTTTGCAGCCTCATGGTATGGCGTTTCACAACGGATTCCTGTACGTGGCGGACCTTCGGGCAATCTGGCGCCTGCCTTATCGCGATGGCGATACCGCGGCAGCGGGAAAGCCCGAGCGCGTGACCACCGCTCCCGATCTTCGCCCGATCGGGTGGCATTACACCCGCGAGATCGCGTTCGATTCAAAAGGCGCGCTGTATTTAACGATCGGCGCCCGCAAAGATCTGGAAGACGACGACCCGCCTCCGGATGCGACCGTGCAACTCGTCGCGGGCGACGGTTCCATGAGCACGTTTGCGAGCGGATTGCGCAATGTGGTTGGGTTGGCGGTGCAGCCTAGAGCCGGCGGACTATGGGGGACTGTGAACGAGCGCGACATGCTGGGCGCCCGCCTACCGCCCGACTTTCTGGCGCACATCGGCCAAGGCGACTTCTTCGGTTGGCCGTACGCATATGCGGGGCGACATCCCGATCCCACGTTCGGCCCGAAGCGCCCGGACCTGGTAGCGAAGAGCAAGACGCCGGAGGTCTTATTTGAGGCGCATTCGGCGCCGCTCGGAGTGGTTTTCTACGACAAGGAACAGTTTCCCGCGGAGTATCGCGGCGATGCACTCGTGACCTTGCATGGCTCGGGCCCTTACGATAAGCCGGATGGCTACAAAGTGGTGCGAGTGAGATTCAATAAAGGGAAACCGACGGGCGGCTATGAGGATTTCATGACTGGGTTTTTCGCGCGCGGCAATCCAGTGCCGAAAGTTTGGGGAACGCCGGCGGGAATCGCCGTGGCGAAAGACGGCAGTTTGTTGGTTTCCGACGACAAAGCGCGGGTGATTTGGCGGGTACGCTACAAGAAGAAGTGACTAGCCTAAAGCTCGCCGTCCCTGCCCTGCTGCTGCTGGCAGGCTGCCGCCGCGATCCACAAGTGGATTCTCGCATCGCCGCCGAGATCGCGAATATCCAAGCGATCGACAATCATGCCCATCCAGTTCGGCCGACGGCGGGCGGCGAAGCTCCGGATATGGAGTTCGATGCACTTCCGGTGGACAATCTCGAGCCGCAATCGGATCCCGCTCGTGTCCGAAGCGGTGCTCCGGAAGTGGTCGAGGCTCATCAAGCGTTAGGCATGAGGGCGCGGACTCCGGCCGAGGTGCTCGACAAGCTGGGGATCGGGATCATGGTCGCGAATCGCGTCGCGATGGGTTCGAGTTTTCCGCCCGACCGGTTTTTGTGGGTTCCCTATGCGGATGCGCTGATGTATCCTCTCGCGAATAACGCGATGATTCATAACCCGGATCAGAAGGCGTTCTTCGCGCTCGAAGAGAAGTTGTTGCAGCGGTACTATTCCGAGTCGGGGGTAGTGGCGCGTCCGGCGACTCTGGATGAGTATCTGACGAAAGTGGTCGAAGCGACACTCGAGCGGCATAAGCAGGGTGGCGCAATTGCCGAAAAGTTCGAGATGGCATATTTGCGGCCGCTGGATATCTCGAATCCCAGCAAAGCGCAGGCCGAGGCGGCCTGGTCCGGGAAAGGCGATTACAAGGCGCTTCAGGATTATATTTTCCGGTTCATCGCTATGGCTTGCGGCAGGATGGGAATGGCGGTGCACTTCCATTCCAATGCCGGCTCGGGGAGCTATTTCAATGTCGCCGGTGTAAATCCGATGCTGCTGGAGCCGCTGCTGGACGATCCGTCGTTGCGAAGCACGAAGTTTGTCTTCCTGCATGGCGGGTGGCCCTACACACGCGAGCTAACCGCTTTGCTGACGAAACCGAATGTATACCTCGATTTTTCGAATCAGGATTTATATATGTATCCGGCCGCGCTGGCGCAGATCCTTCGCGAATGGCTGGAGTTCGTGCCGGAGAAGGTTCTGTTTGCGACCGATGCTTATCCGTATTCGAAAGATCTGGGGTGGGAGGAGAGTGGATATATCGCGGCTAAAACCGGCCGGGAGGCGCTGGGGATCGCGCTCACCGGAATGCTGCACGACGGGGAGATCGGCGCGGATCGCGCTTCGGAGATTGCGCGGATGGTGATGCGGGATAACGCGCGCCGGTTGTATGGGCTGAAGTAAACGTCGCCTGGGATGCTATCCTGCGCGCGATTGCTCATCGCGCTGTTCGGGGCTGGTGGAAACGTCGGCAGGCGGGTTGGCAACCCGCCGCAGGTTGGCACCTAAATTATGCGCGCAGACCATTCCTCCTGCGCGGTTCTGATATCCGATCTGTAGTCGGGGAAAGCTGTTGAGATCCGACT
>JAFAQY010000081.1 GCA_019261985.1 Bryobacterales bacterium
TTGTTTCGAGGAACGCCTTCCAGCCCCATCACTTTCGATCTCGCAAAACTGTGCGAGGCGGACAGCCGCGACCAGAACCGCACCGGATGGAGCTCTCACACATGAAGCCCTTTTCCTGAAGCCCTCGGCGCAAACGCTCCAGACACCGCATACGGATGAAACCTACCGATCCTTTCGCGATTCCGAGAGTCTTTGCCACCTGGTCGTAGGGGATGGCCGGTGTAGTGAAGAAGAGCATATGGATCAGGCACCTGCAACGCGGCGGCAACTGCTCAACAGCTTCGTGCAATGTTTGTTGCCGCCGCAGTTCATTCAATATGCTTTCACCGGTTTCGAGAGGCGCTGCCACCTCAACCTCGTTTGCGTCCAGACTTTCCATACCGTTCCGGAATTGCTTTCTATGCCAACGACTACACTCGTGAAATGTAAGTTGAATCAGCCACCCGGCTAAACTCCGCGGTTCTCGCAACTGATGCAGATGCGAAAGAAGCTTCAGACAGACCTCTTGGAAGATCTCGTTAGCCTCTTGGCGGGAAATACCGCACCGGATCGGGATGGAAAAGATCAGGTTTCGATACTTGTCAACGAGCGCTGACCAAGCTTCCTCACGTCCCCGGCGGCACTCCCGGACCAGCACCTCGTCGGCCGATGCAGCGTTGGGTTCGCCGATGGTATCTGTTAGGGGCAGCGAATCGCACGGACAGGTCGCCGGAGCCCCGGATGGCTTGAGTTCGGGGGCCGGTGGAGCTAGAGGTGTGAAGAGCTGCGGGACTTTCAGCATTGTTCTTGTAACCGCTCCCTACGGCACTGACCGGTATCGCAGTTCAGCAGCACGCGCCACGCGCGCCGGCCCGGAAGGGCTGAAAATCCTAAAGCAGTGAGAAGTAGGGCGAAGGACGCCGGCTCCGGGGTGCCGACCTCGCTCGATTCGGCGTCCAGCGCGGGGAAGAATCAATTCGGCATGTCCGACGGCAAAGAAACAGACATGAGCGGCAGCGTCATATTGGTTGTAACCGTGAGGGTTTGGTTCGGCCCGATGGAGGCGAACTATCAACAGATAAAGCGGCAACCAACTAACATCCGGCAACGTGAGGTGATTGCCGGTGACGCAAGCGCGGCGCGTCGCCATGATCCATCGCGTGGTACTGGTCACTTGGAACATTCCGAACAGCAGAGATTGCCCCTCCGACGCTGGCGAAGCGGTTGAAATTGATTCGGAACATTGACATTGGCCGCAACGTTCCCGGTGACGGGCTGGGCCGTCACGCCCTCGTTGGCAAACAATGTCGTGGCGGAGGCGCTACCCGATTCCTGATCGACGCAGCCAATGCCGTCCCGCGCTTGCGCGAAGACCGAGGTCGCCACGGGCGGAAGGACGACTAACCATCCGCTCGGGGATTTAATCGTAAGCTGAGTTAAATTGACGGAGAAATTAACGATCGTTTCCGCCCACGAAGGCGCCGAAGCCAACAGGACCAAAACTAAAAGTAGGGAGAACGGGCGGAAGCACGACATACAAAGCCTCCAATTCCGACAATGTGATCTAAGGTCTGCTAGGGATCTGAATTTTATCTGACGCCAGCCAGAGTGCACTGTAAAATATCACAGAAATGAACGCATATGCAAGTCCTTTTTTGGTGACATGTCATTGGTTTGTCAAGTCGCTAGGTTTTATTAGCAACTCAGCTGTCCGCTTTGATCGTAAAGTGTTCAACAAACGGCACCTTTGCTTGAGGGCTTCTTCATTGCGCCGGCTTTCGGGGCGGTGGCAAAGCGGAAATCCCCGGTTTTGGGTTTCCACTTTCCTAGTGTCCATTCAGATTTATTTTTGTTTTCGGTCCCTCGCATACGACCGAGTCGTGATCGGCGCGGCGGAAGAGTGGAAATCGCGCGCTGTTTGCGAGATTTCCGAGGGAGGGTGGAAGCCGGTTTTGGGCTTCGTCACGCCTGAGGTTCCCGCCGATCGCTCGACGGGACAACTCACGCGCTAATTGAACCGGACAACTCACATGTTAGCGACACTTTCAAGAATACCTCTTGCATTGGGAGCAACAACGAGTTATACTCCTTCGTCAGATCTGTTCTTACAAGTAGGATTTCGACGGATCTGAGAGCCAGAAGGTGTTTTGGCTCTCACTCGCTTATATTTTCTAATAATCAAAAAATAAACAGCCGCAGTAAACGACATAACTTCACCTGCGTATCGGTTACAACGCGGAGCCCCTTGAAGGCTCGATGCGTTCGGGGTAATGCGCGAGCGAAGGAAATCAATGATCCCGAATCGGAAGGCGCTCTTGCCAAATCATCGGACGTGACCGATGCAAGGTAGTGAGCCGCGCTGGCCAAGCCCTGCGCAACGCGGCCAGCACACTGCTGCGCAGCCAAAGCTACCTGGGTGCGCAATACCGGCGGCTGCGGTCCGCCCTCGGCACCCCCAAGGCCGTCAAAGCCATGGCCGGCAAATTGGCTCGGATTGTATATCGCCCGCTCAGGTTCGGTCAGGAGTACGTCGACAAAGCCACGGAGTTCTATGAACAGAAATCCCGCAACTTGCATATCCAGATCCTCACCAAAAAAGCAGCGGGACTCGGTTTACAACTTAGTAGAATCTGCGGTGGTTAATGGCCGTGGGTTTCTCGAGAGGAGAACAGCATCTTCTACGGCACGATCACTGCCGCTCCATTTACGCGATCTTGCTTTATTGCCAGTAACGCCTCATTCGCTTGCTGCAGCGGGAACACCGTCACTCGCGGACTCAGCCGAATGCGCGCGGCGATCTCGATGAAATCGCGCGCATCCGCCCGCGTCATATTGGTCACGCTGCGAATCTGCCGCTCGCCCCACAGCAGCGAATCGTAATCGAACTCTGGCATGCGATCCAGATGGATCGCATTCACAGCCACTACTCCGCCCTTGCGCAAGCTCGATAACGCCGCGACCACCACATCTCCGCTTGGCGCAAAGGTCACCGCACGATCCAGCTTTGCGGGAGGCTTTTCGGTCTCGCTTCCCACCCAGCCGGCGCCCAAATCCTGCGCAAGCTTCCGGTGGGATTCGCCGCGCGTTGAAACGAACACCTCGCAATTCCAGTGGCGCAAAACTGGCAATGCCAAATGCGCCGATGCGCCAAACCCAAATAAGCCTACACGCTCGCCCGCCTCGACGCCCGCGACTCGCAGACTCCGGAATCCGATGATGCCGGCGCACAAAAGCGGGGCTGCCTCAAAATTATCCAGCGAATCGGGCAAGGGGATCGTAAAATCCGCGCGGGCCAGCGCGTACTCGGCATATCCTCCATCCACGGTGTAACCAGTGAATACCGGAGCATCGCACAAGTTTTCCGCTCCGCTACGGCAGTATGGACATGTCCCATCCACACCACCGAGCCACGAAACGCCCACGCGCCCGCCGCCGGGCAGCTCACCGACGATCTGATGACCGGGAATGACGCGTTCCCGCAGAGGCCGAAGCTCCCCTTCGACCACGTGCAAATCGGTACGGCAGATACCGCAAGCCAGCACGCGCAGCAGCACCTGCCCCGGCCCAGGTTCCGGCTTCGCGACATCTTCAATCGCGAGCGGGCCATTAGCAATCGGCCCCGGCGTTGTTAGTCGAGCAGCTCGCATATAGTTCGGTTCGAAAGGTGGGGCAGGTTGCTAACCTGCGCGCGATTGCCAATCGCGCTGTTCGGCGCAAGGCAAAAACGCCGGCAGGCGGGTTAGCAACCCGCCGTAGGATGGCATCCCTGCCCCACTTCTACAAGCTCAACACCGGGCACGGCGACTCCCGGATAATCTCATATTCCCTGCTCCGCAACCGCCCAAACGCAGCTTGCATCAGGCCGCGCCCCACCACGACGAGATCCGCTTTGGTCTCGAGCGCGACTTTTCGAATCGTCTGCGCAACCGGACCCGGCTCGACCAATAACTCGAAATCCGTACCCGCGCCGGCCTGCAAGTTCTCAAGATGCTCGCGAGCGGAGCGAACCAGAAAATTGCCGAACTCATCGCCGCCAGTATCGCCGGGCACGTGCTCCGCGGCTGGAACGGCGTGAACCAACTTTACGGTCGCGTTGAATTTGGCGGCAAGGTCCGTAGCGCCGCAGATAATTTCCTTCTGCCCTTCGGCCAAGTCCAGGGCCGCCAAAATACTTCTGACGCTCACCGGCGCCGCTTCGACCGGAACATCCGCGTGCGCCGACGTCCAAACGGGGCATTCGGCGTCATGTAACACTTTCGAAACCACGGACCCGATCAGCAAGCTCCGGAAGCGCCCGTATCCGTGCGTTGGCATCATGATTAGGTCGACTTTATTATTGGCTGCGTAATCCGCTATCACCACTGCCGGGTCGCCCAGCGAAACCTTGCGCGTGCACTCCGGAATTCCCTCTTCTTCCTGCAACGGAAAGAAATCCCTCAACAGCGTGCCCATTCGTTCTTCGATCGCTGTATAGTCGACCGCCGCGGCAAACATGCCCGCGATGTCACCGTAATCCGCGCCCGTTAAAATCGGAACGGCATGCAATAGCGTAAGCCGAGCCTGAAAGTGCCGTGCCACAAACTGCACTAAAGGGCGGAATGCGTCTCCCTGCTCCGAAAAATCGACTGGAAAAAGAATATGGCGGAATTCGAGCATAAGCTTACAGTACCCGAAATCGGTTAGTTGCGTGCGAGACTCGCGAAAACCCGCGCCAGCGCCTCTTCGCTCGCCGTCGTGGGCTGTTTGCAATTCGTGTTTCGCGCGTCCCACAGGCGCGCGGCAAATGCGAGATTGTCCTCGGTGACATCGCTGCGCCTAACCGAAGGGGCAGGTTTCTTCAGCATCTCCTCGGCCGCATCCACCAAGTCCTTCGGAGCGGCCGAGCCCATGCACTGTTTGAGATGGTCCAATGCGGACTCCAGCAGGTTGCGGCTGCGGCGGTACCGCTCTTCTCCACCGATGCCCCGCAGCATGGGATCGAGCCCCAGAATCTCCATCGACAAATCGAAACGAGCACGCGCGTTTTGGTCGTTCGGATTCAGCCGCAGCGCTGCCGAGAACTCCTCCCAGGCGCCGCGATAATTTCCACTGTCGAACTCGGCCTGTGCCATTCCGGCGTGCGCTTCCTCGTCGTCCGAATCGCTCTTCAAAATATCGCGGTAGACGGTGGCGGCTCGGGCTGGAGATCCCGCGGATAAAAACAGCCTGCCTAATCTTTTTTTGGTTGCGAAGTCGTCAGGCGCCTCGCTTTGGAGCGGCAGCAACTCCGCTAGCAACGCTTCTTTTGAGTTGGGCTGATGGCTTAACAAGTCCGCCAGCTCGAATCGCGCGTTCAACTGATTTGCCGCGGCATCTTGTTTCCAGCGGCCATAGAGCGCCCGATGGTAATAGAACGTGGCATCGGGAATCTTGCCTTCCTTCACCAGCACGCGAGCCAGGGCCAAATTAGCGGCGCCTCCTGCAGGGTCCTGCTCCAGCAGCGCATCTAGTGTCATCTCCGCGTCTGCGAACTTCCCTGCCGCTAGCTGTGCCTGGCCCAGGGCAAGCTGGTAATCTGTGTTACCCCGCTCTAGCGTTAGCGCCGACCGGAACTGTTCGATTGCTTGGGCACTTTGTCCGGACTGCATCAGCCGGACGCCATTTTCGTAGTAGCGCGCGGCTTCCACGCGCACTTCCGATCGTTCAACCTGAGCCAGGCGCACATCGATAAAAAACAACACGGCGATTGCGGCGATCGCGCCCGTAAGCACTGTGCCGAATGAATACGCCGCCGAAGTTCGCCGGCCTGCCCCGGTGCTCATTTTTCAGCTCGGTTTGCTGCCGGGCGGGCAACTCCAAATGCCGCGAGAATATCTTCCAAAACCACAATTCCCACCAGTTGCCTGACATTGGCGCGGCTCACGACAGGCAACACGTGCAGATCCGCTGAGCCCATCCGCTCCAGCGCCGTCCCCAGCGTGTGATCGGGGTGAACGTGGGGAGAGTCCGGCATTGCGTTGAGAAGCTCGCTTATTCTTGTGTTCGCCGCCCCATCGGAAACGGCCTTCACCAGGTCTGCTGTCCGGATCATTCCCTGTAATCCCTGCGAATCTAACACGGGCCATGCGTCTAATGCGCCGTTGCCGTTCACGGTGTCCATGGCAGCCCTCGTCGGCATTTCGGCCGATAGAATGGCCGGCGATTGGCGCATCGCCTGGCTCACTCGCATCCAGCCCGCCTTCGCCCGCGTCGCGGCTTCAGGCAGATGCACTCCATCCTGCAAGGCCAGCGCTTCATAAATCGGCGTGCGTTGGAGGCGATAGGAAATGAAAAATGCGATCAGGTTCGAGATCATGAGCGGCACGATAATCGCGTAATCCCGCGTCACTTCGAAAATCATAATGACGGATGTCATCGGTGTGCGAACAATGCCGGCAAATGCCGTACCCATGCCGACTAAGGCGTACGCTCCCGGCCCGGCTGTTTGACCGGGAAAGATAGTGTGCGCCACACTGCCCACCGCGGCGCCGATCGTCGCGCCTATGAATAAAGAAGGACCGAAAATGCCTCCCGCGTTTCCCGATCCGTAGCACAGCGCCGTCGCCATAATCTTCAGCACCGCCAGCACAATCACGAGTTTCAGCACCACGTCGCCATTGAGGATCTTATCTACGTAGGTATACCCGACGCCCATCACCTCCGGCACGAAATAGCCCATAATGCCGACGCCGAGGCCTCCCACCACCGGTTGAAGCCATACGCTCCATCGCGGCATGCCGGTGAACCATTGCCGCAATTTAAGCAGCAGTTTCACAAAGGCCACCGATCCCAAGCCGCCGATCACTCCCAGCACCGCGTAAACGCCGAATTCCACCGGGTGCACCAACTTGTAAGCGGGAACGTGAAACAAAGGATCGTCGCCGAGCACGAGGTGCAACACCATCCACGAGGTGGCGGAAGCGACGACCGCAGTCCCAAGCACAGAAGCGTGCAAATCGCCCATGATCTCCTCGAGCGAAAACAGCACTCCCGCGATGGGGGTATTAAACGCGGCCGCGAGCGCCGCCGAGCAACCCACTGGAACCAGCGCTTTCACCTGCTCCGTACTGAGGCCCGCATTGCGCGCGAGCACAGATGCCAGCCCCGCGCCGACCTGCACCGATGGCCCTTCGCGCCCCAGCGCGATCCCGCTCGCGAGCGAAGCGCTGCAACAGAAAAATTTTCCTAAAACCGTGCGGAACGTAATCCGCCCGTCATTAATGAACAGCGCGAACTTAGTCTGCGGAATCCCGCTACCGCGCGCAAAAGGAAAGAACCGCCACAGCAAAAATCCTGTGACCAAAGAGCCGAGCGTGGGCACTAGAACTCGCCGCCATCCCGAGTCCACTGGATACATGCGCGCGCCGAGCCGCCCCGTGAGCAAAATGAAGGCAACGGTAACGAGCCCCACCAGCGCGCCGATGACGAGGCTGAGCACCAGCGCAACCTGCATTTCGCTTCGCCGGAGCCGCTCGAGATTGCCGCGCAACCGAAGGATCAAGGACGAAGGGGCTGTTGTGCCTGGTGTCCCGGTCACTCCCCATTATCGCGTGAAAAGGGAATAAGACTTCGCTCGTCCTAGCATTCATCCATGAAGAGTGTGATCGGGGTTCCTTTTCTATTTGCCATCTTATTCCCAGATCGTCTCTCGCCCAGACATCGTGGTGATATCGGCGACGAGCTTTCAAACAGGTTTGCCGGCGAAGGGATCAGTTGCCCCCGCATTTTGCACCGGGTTACAAGTGCAAGATTGCGGCATTACAATCTCCGGGCGATTTTTTTCCGATCGGCGGCGGCCTGGACGTGAATTTATGGCATGCCACAGAGCCATAATGCATACCGTCAACAGGTCATTGAAAGCCTTCGGGATCGGCAGGTTGCGAGTTCGCAGATAAGTTCCGGAGTTCTATTCTATGGCGTGAAGTGATTACCGCATTGCCAGAGCGGCTTCTCAAGAGGCGAGGGTGAATTTCACATCGATCTCGGTCTCGACCTCCGCTGGGAGTCCATTCAAATACGTCGGCTTGTAGACCCACTTCTTCACTGCATCCATCGCCGCCGGTACTAGCAGCGGATGGCCGCTGAGCACTTGCAAGTCCTCAACCGTGCCGTCCTTCGCGATCACCGCCTTCATCCGCACTACTCCATTCACTCGCGCTTCCTTCGCCAGCTTTGGATAGGCCGGCGTCACTTCATGCAGAAGCTTGGCCGCCGCGACATTTCCGCCCACGCGAATGCGAGCCGGCGCAGCGGGCTCGGCAGGCTTGGCGGGTGGTGGTGGCGGAGTTGCGGGCGGACCGGGCAAAGAATTCGCGATTCCGCCGATCATTCCTCCAACCTGTCCGCCCGGAACCCCGCTGGGCGCGCCCGCGGTCGAACCGATGTCACCCAGCGACGGCGCGGCGGCGATCTGCGTCTGTTCGACGCGCTGCGGAGTCTTCGATGGCGCCGGCAGCGGCTGAAAGTTGAATTTCCGCGGGGCAACGGTATTCTTGGCAACTGTCTGATGACGCGCAGGCGCGGCGGCGGGCGGCGGAGAAGGAGGCGGCGCGGGCGGCCTCGGCATAATCACGGCAATGGGCAGCTCGGGCGCTGGTAGCGTTTGAACATAGACCAATGGGACCGCCGCGAATATTGCAAGTAGGAAAAGTTCCCCGAGCAGAGCGACTCCGACCGTCCATGTTCGCTTGTTTTTCGTGTCGAGGATACTTTGCTCAAACATACTGCCGCCTCCATACATATATGAGACGTGCATAGAGCGGCTTCGGCTTCAAGGCCGGCTAAGGCGGGCTGAAGCCCGCCGCAGATGGAAGCCCGCCCCACCAACTTCTGCACGTCCGCCTTTAACCCGCATAAGACGCCATTCGCGGCTTGAAGTAGCGTTTGAGAGACAAAAAAGGGCGCTCTATAAATGCATAACTTGCGATGCTGAACAGCAACGTCACGATGACCAGGAGCGGGATGTTTAAGAACCACGGGAGCGAAAGGTGCAGAGCACGCTCGACGTTCATGACTACTACCCGCACCAGGATGTGCCAGATATAGGCAGCGTAGCTGTACGTTCCGAAGGCCCTCATGAGGCGGCTCGTGAAGAAACGCTGAGCCGGGATTGAGCTACCCGTCGTCGCGATGAGGCTGAGCAGCAATGCCGCGAAGGACAGATCGATGAGAGTATACCCAACGCCTGCTATGAATGGAGTTTCATTGTAGAAGTTCCCGTTAACTAAATAAACGGCGGGCAAGACCACCGCGGGGCTAAGGCACAGTAGATTTGCACTTCTTTGCACAGCCTGAAACCAATTTCTTCGCCTTACGATGCACGCGCAAGCCGCGCCGATCAGCAGACTGTCCATGCGCGCAAAGGTGTTCTCCAGAATCGCCTCGGAATTTACGTGCAAGGCGAGCATCGTGAGCCTGATAATCACCGCCGCCATCGATCCACCGATTGCAATCCTTAGAATCCGCGGCTGCGGGAATAGATATACAACCAGCGGCCAGATCAAATAGAACTGCTCCTCCACCGCAAGCGTCCAATACTGCCCCATCAACTGCACCGGGTGAAACCAGTTCTGAACGTAAAAGATATAGACAAGCTTGCGCCATAATTCAGGCTGTCCGCTGCCTAAACGAATATGCGGCATAACCAACAAAAAAAGTAAGATCAGACTGAAGTAATACAGCGGGAAAATGCGGAGGATTCTTCGCGCATAAAACGCTTGAAAGTAGTTTTCGGCCCCGCGCGTGTCCAAGAGAATTCCGGTGATCAAAAAACCGGAAAGCACGAAGAAGCAATCCACGCCCGTCCAGCCGAAATCGAACAACGATCGCACGATGTGTTGCAGCGGACTGGTCCTGTCGAGCATCGTGCCGTAATGGGTAAGCAGCACCATCACGATAGCGAGGCCGCGAAGGCCGTCCAGCGGGGCCAGCCGGTTCTCCTGAGAAACTCGCGGCGCAACGGAGCCGGGCACGGTCGGCATCGGCGAGGTTTGGAAGTCGGTCGGGGCCGCGCCCGTCTTGTGCGGCGAGGAGCTCATGACAAATGACCGCCCGGTTTCGCACCGATCGACCGTGCAAAATCCGCTACGCTCAGGGTGTTTAAAACGTCTTTGGCCTCCAGCCAACCGCGACGCGCCGTCAATACGCCGTAGCGCATGTTGTCGAGGTGCTTGGGGTGATGAGCATCTGTCGAGATCACGAACTTGCACCCTTTCGCTTTCGCCGAGCGCACCAGAGCGGCGCTCAGATCCAGCCGTTCAGGGCTGGCGTTGATCTCCAGAAACACGTTGCACCGCGCGGCCTCTTTGGCGACCGCGTCGAAATCGAATGGATACGAATCGCGATTCAGCAGCATGCGGCCGGTGGGATGGCCGAGCGCCTTGATGTGCGGGCATTCGAGAGCGCGGAGCAAACGATCGGTCATCTCGGAAGCTTCTTGATTCATGTAGCCATGAACACTGCCGATTACAAAATCCAGTTCACCCAGCGCGTCGTTATCCAGATCCATTTCGCCGTCGCGCCGGATATCGCATTCGATTCCGGAGAATACGCGCAGCCCCAAGCCGCTCTGATCCATTCCGCGGATTTTGCGCGCAAAAGCAATCGCGCGCTTCTCGTCCAGGCCATTGGCCATCGCAAGCGCTTTGGAATGATCCGTAATGGCGATGTATTTATAGCCGCGCGCGCGGGCGGTCTCAGCCATTTCCTCAAGAGTGGCGCGGCCGTCGGTTTCGACGGTGTGCATATGCAGGTCGCCACGGATCTGCTCCAGCTCGATTAAATGCGGCAATGTAACGCCTTCCGCGGCTTCGATCTCGCCCTGGTTTTCGCGAAGCTCGGGCGGAATGCAGGGCAGTCCCAGCGCGTCATAGATTTCTTCTTCAGTAGCAGAGGCCACTACCTGCTTGGTATCGACGCGCGAAAGACTATATTCGTTAAGCGTCAGACCGAGCTTCTGCGCCCGCGCGCGAATGGCGACGCCGTGTTCCTTGCTGCCCGTGAAGTATTGCAGAGCGGCGCCGTAGCTTTCTTCCGGCAGCGCGCGAAGGTCCACCTGAATGCCCTCGAGGCCATATTTAATGCTGGCCTTGTTCGCGCCGCGGCCCAGAACCTCATGCGCCTTGGGATGCGTGACGAAGACTTCCAGCGCCGCCTCCGCGCCCGGACCGGCGACTAGCAGATCGATGTCCCCGACGGTTTCCTTCCCTCTGCGAAGACTACCCGCGGGAGTGACTTTGGTCACACCTGGAACTTTCGACAGAGCCGCAAGCAATTCATCGGCGACATTCTGGGCGAAGCTCAACAAAAAGCGCCCCGTGCGCTGGCGGTAAGCGGCAATGGAACGTAAGACCTTCTCTTCGAGCTTTGCGCCCATGCGCGGTAGCTCGCGAAGTTTTTGTTCCTGGCACAGCCGCTCCAGACCGTCTATCGTCGAGATACGGTGCAGCTCCCAAATCACCTTAATGCTCTTCGGACCGAGTCCCTGAATCTTGAGCAGTTCCAGAGCGGTGGGCGGGTACTTCTCGAGCAACTGCTCGCGCCGTTCAAACGTGCCTCGCTCCTCGATTTCGTGCAAGACGGAGGCGATACCTTTGCCGATGCCTGGAATATCGGTAACTTTTTTCTCCGCATCTTTCAAAATGGCCGATATCGGCTCGGGATAGCTCTCGATGACGGAAGCGGCGTTGCGGTAGCTGCGAATGCGGAAAGAGTCCTCGGCGGCGATTTCCATCAGATCGCCGGTTTCGGAAAGCAGCCGCGCGATTTCGCGATTTTCCATGCATTTTAGCCGCGCGCCAACGCATGCACTGCGCGCTTTGTAAAATGGAGCAGCACCTGCGCCAGACGCTCAACGCTTCATTGTAGCTTCCGGCCGCGGAAAGGCTGGACTGGGAAGATGCGGCTCAACATGCACCAAAACGTCCTGCACCCAGTCGAGTTCGCCGCGAATGCTGAATCGAACCGCGGTGGCGATTTCATGGGATGCGAGCACGGTCATGGCAGGATCGACCTCCAGGTGGAGATCCACGTGATAGCGCAGCCCGGTTTTGCGGGCGAAACATTTTTCGACGCCGAGCGCGCCCGGAACACGCAAGGCCGCGGCCCGAATCTGCTCCATTTGCGCTTCGTCGGGCATGGTGTCCATGAGTTGCAGGGTGGTATCGCGCGCAACATTTAGCCCGAGAAAGATCACGATCAGTCCAATGGCGAAGCCGCCCCAATGATCGGCCGCGTGGAGGGAGGGAAACAGGATTGCCAGCGCAACCGCTACCAGCGCGACAGTCCCGGACAACAGATCTACAAGATCATGCCGCGCATCGGCGTTAAGGGCAACGCTGCCGGTCCGGCGGGCAGTTCGTGTTTTGAAGGCCGCCAGCGCTCCTTTCACGGCAATGGAGACGAGAATAACCCATACGGCAAAGACCTCCGGCATGTGGGGCTCATCGCGCTGCTCCAGGGCGCGCACGCAAATACCTGCTCCGATCGCGGCCAAAAGGATGCCCACCCCTAAGCCGGTGAGGATTTCAAAGCGGCCGTGACCGTAGGGATGGTCTTTATCCGCAGGGCGCTCGGCGACGCGCAGGCCGACGTAAACTATGCCGGACGTGAAACAGTCGGATGCGGACTCGAGGCCATCGGAGATCAGGGCGACAGATCTGGCCGCGACGCCCGCGACGATCTTCAAAGTCGCCAGGCCCGCGCTGACGCCAATGCTAAGTAATGCTGCGTGGGCGGCTCGGCGTTCCGCCGAGGGTTGGGCCATGCTTTAGAGATTACACTGAACCGTTTCGCAGTTACACGGGCGAATTGTGGGGTAAGCCATCATGGTTTTATGCCGGTCTGCGACTTCGGTTTAACGGCTAAGGGGCAGGTCATAAAATTCCATGGCCGGCGCCAATGGCGCGGCTTGTGAATTGTTGGGCACATGCGATACTGCGAATCAGGAAATGCGGCAGTTATCGAAGCGAACTCAGTACAGTTTGCGCGCCTTATACGCGCTCGCGCGTAATTACGGCCATGGACCGGTGTTGATCGAGCACCTCTCGCGCGACGAAGCCATCCCCAAGAAATTTCTCGAGCAGATCTTACTCTCGCTAAGAAACACCGGCCTGGTAGCGAGCAAAAAGGGAAAAGGCGGAGGATATTTTCTCGCAAGGGCGCCGGAACAGATCACGCTAGGATTGGTCATCCGCTCGATTGAAGGGCCGCTCGCGCCGTTGCCGTGCGCAAGCGAAACCCAGTTTCGCAAATGCGAGGAGTGCGTCGATATCGAAACGTGCGGCACGCGAATCGTAATGCGGGAGGTGCGCGATGCGATCGCGCAAATTCTGGATCACACCACACTGGCGATGGTATGCCGCAAGGTGGATCAGGCGCGCCAGAAACAGCGAGGAGCCGCGGCGCTGGTTTATGACATTTGAAGCGACGCTGTAAGGGCGCACCCGGCCACGCGGGCCAAAGCGCGTGAAGCCTGCCCACGGCGGGCTATACGCCTGCTTCATTAATTCCGGTGGCGCTTGTGTATGACAATTTAAAACCCTGCTGCTATCCTGTGATTGGAACGAACGCGGTGAGCGGGCGTATCCTCCATAGGAGGCGTATGGACGAAGACAACAAAGTTTCTTATTTCCTTTTCGGACTCGGCATCGGGGTCGCGGTGGGCGTGTTATTTGCGCCGAGATCCGGCGAGGAAACCCGCGAATACATCAAGGGCAAAACGCTGGAGGGAGCGGATTACATGCGGCGCGCGAGCCAGGACTTGCGCGACGCGGCCGAAGGCGCCCTCGACCGCGGTAAAGAGTCGCTGCGCCGCCAGAAGGACACTTTGACGGCCGCGGTTGAGGCCGGCAAGCAGGCCTACCGCGACGCGACGAACAATCCCTCGGCCGGCTAGCGCAACCGCGGACACCAACGACAGGCAACGGGTGCGGACTCCGCGCTCACGGCCCTTCCGACAAACATCATGGATACTCAAACGTTGCTCGTAATTATGGCGGTTTTCACCGGAGTTGCCGCGATCGCGCTGATCATCCAAGCCGGCGTGCTTGTGGCGATTTACAAGTCCGCCCGCGCCGCGCAAGGCAGCATGGAGAAGCTGTCTGGAAGAGTCGAAGGCCTTGCGACCAAAATAGAGACGGTTGCGGACAACTCCGCCTCAGCGATACTCGACGTGAAGGCGAATATCGGCCAGCTCACCGCCAGGAGCACCCTGATCCTGGACTCCGCGAACCGGCAAATGGCGCGAATTGAAGAGGTGGTGAACGACGCGACGGGCCGCGCGCGAAATCAGATGGACCGTGCCGAGTTAGTGATCGACGATGCGATGAGCCGCGCGCACGAGACGCTCGCGGTAGTTCATACGGGCATCATGCGTCCGATTCGCGAGATCCACGGCGTGACTCAGGGGGTGCGAGCTGCGTTTCAGCACCTGCTCCGCGGCAGCCGGCCGAATCCCGATGAGGCTACCGCGGGCGAAGAGATGTTTATTTAACGCCAGTCGTCAGTAATTCGCAGGCGGGACGGGTGGAATGAAAGCCGGCGCCTACGCGCGTGTTACTCCAGCCGGTAGTTCGGGGCTTCCTTGGTAATGATCACGTCGTGCACGTGGCTCTCGCGGAGGCCGGCAGAGGTCACGCGCAGGAACTTCGCCTCATTCCGCAACTGGGGAATGGTCGCGCAGCCGCAGTAGCCCATGCCGGCGCGCAGACCGCCGACGAGTTGGTAAACGAGGTCCGCCAGCATGCCTTTGTAGGGCACACGGCCTTCGATACCCTCGGGAACCAGCTTGCCGCTGGTGGCATCCTGGCCGTAGCGGTCGGCGGAGCCTTGCGGCATCGCTCCCAGCGAGCCCATCCCACGATAGCTCTTGAAAGTACGGCCTTGGTAGAGGATGGTCTCGCCGGGGCTCTCTTCGGTGCCCGCCAGCAGGCTGCCGATCATGACGCAATCCGCGCCGGCGGCGATCGCTTTCGTGATGTCGCCGGAAAATTTTATGCCGCCATCCGCGATTAGGGGTACGCCCGAGTTCTCAGTCGCGCGCGCACATTCGGTAATGGCCGTGATCTGCGGAACGCCTGCCCCGCTTACGACGCGCGTCGTGCAAATCGACCCCGGGCCGATGCCCACCTTAATTCCATCCGCGCCCAACGAGATCAATTCGCAAGCGCCCTCGCGCGTCGCGACATTGCCCGCGAGTAGCTGAACATCGGGCAGCGCGCGCTTGATCGTCGCGACGGCCTGCATCACGCCCTTGCTGTGCCCGTGCGCGGAATCGATCGCCAGGACGTCCACTTTCCGGCTCACCAGTTCCTGTGCGCGCTCGAGAAAATCGCCCGAGGAGCCGATCGCCGCGCCTACTCGCAAGCGCCCTTGCGCGTCTTTCGCGGCATTCGGATATTTCAGCTTCTTTTGGATGTCCTTGACGGTGATCAGACCCTTCAGGTTGTAGTGCTCGTCTACAACCAGCAGCTTCTCCACGCGATGCTGATGCAGAATGGCTTCCGCTTCTTCAAGGGTGGTGCCCACACCAACCGTGATGAGATTGTCCTTCGTCATTACGGAAGAAATCGGCAGATCGTAGCGGGTCTCAAAGCGCAGATCGCGATTGGTGAGAATGCCGACCAGCTTGCCGTCTTTGGTGACTGGAACGCCGGAGATGCGGTAGCGCTTCATTACTTGAAGAGCATCCGCAATCTTTTGTTCCGGATCGATAGTCACCGGATCGACAATCATTCCGCTCTCCGAGCGCTTCACGCGATCGACTTCTTCGGCCTGCCGGTCGATCGACATGTTGCGATGAATCATGCCCATACCGCCCTGCTGCGCCAGCGCAATCGCCAGGTGCGATTCGGTTACCGTATCCATAGCCGAGCTGACGATGGGAATATTCAGGCCGATTTTTCGCGTTAGCCAAGTCCGCGTATCCGTCTGAGAGGGAACCACCTCGCTGCGCGAAGGCAGCAAAAGTACATCGTCAAAAGTGAGGCCTTCAGAGATCGTTTCGGGGATCATGCGGGTTATTTTCATGATACCTGAGCGATTTTTTCATGGCTTCTTCGGATAGCACGGCACGCGTTCGCGAATAGGGCAGTTACTGCCGAATCGAAGAAGCATCGGCGGCATCGCTACCCCTGTCCGTCACGGCGGCCAATGGTTTGTAAAACAGCAAATTCCTATAATCAGAGATCTCGTTATGAGCCCTGAATCGCAGATCTCGAAGGGGATGTCTATTGACGCGGCGCTCGCCCGGTTTCGCGAGGGTGTGAACCAACCCGGCACAATCTTCAGTAGGGATCACTGGCTGGCCCCAAAACTGGACAAGTTAAGGAGCCTGTTGACCGATCCGATTACGGAGGAGGAAGCGCTGGCTCTGCTGGATGTTTTGCATCAGCGGCGCTCGATGAAGGATCTGATCGAGTGGCTCGAAACGCGTGCTGTAAGCTGGGCTGAGTTTCTTGACTGGCGCGCCAATAGGGAAAAAGAAGACGTACGGAAGCGCGCCGACGAGCGTGAGCGCAGGCACGCTGAAGGGCGCGATCCGTACTTCGACGATGATGCGCTCGAACTGTTCCCAGATCTGCCCCGCCTTAATCTTTCGGATACCTGCCCCGATTGCGGTTCATCGGATTGGAAGCCGATCATGTATGGCCGACCGACAGAGGATGCCAAGGAGGATGCCCGGCGCGGGCATATTGTGCTCGGCGGCTGCATGCCTAATGATCCGGCCCGTTTCTGCGTTGCTTGCCTTAATTCCTGGCCCACGAAGCCGAACGGGAGCCAGCCCGTGCGCAAGCCGGAACGAGTGGAGCAGTACATGGCCGAAGTTCGGTCCGACTACGACCGTTTATGCAGACCTGCCGCCGGATCCCAAAGAGCCCCGCATCGAGCGCGCTTGGGCACGTATCGACGGAAGCATCAGCTTTCTTGCGACGGTTGCCGGGCAGAAGACTCGTGTCAGGAAAATGCTGCATTACGCTCGCCTGGGCGGGGCCCCTGTTTACGAGGCTAGCGTCTGGTGGGTTGCTTTTGAAGAACACGCGGAGATGGAAATTTTGGCGAAGATTGCCGCTTTGCGCTTCGAACGCGCACACGAACCGGAAAAGCACAACCCGTACAACGATTGGGACAAAAAGGAAGCCTTCAACCGCCGGTTTCGCGCGGAATGGAACGAAGAGTCTTACTGGCGCGAACGCGCGAAGGAGGACCGCACAAAGGCCGCGGCGTTGTTGAGATTAGCGCGGGCCGCTCCCGAAAGACTGCCTTCGGTGATTAATGTCCGTTCGCTGAAGCGCTCAAAAGCATTCACCGTACAATTCCCGTGGGGCCGGGTCACGGTTGAGCGATATCGGTTCCCGGTATTCGATTCGGTCGGATACAGGTGCCACGTCTCACATGCCAAGGCGGAAGATCCAAAGGTTGCGAGCGATCTTGCCTGTGCCGCGGCGATGCTTGCCGAATTCCCGCGTCTTGCAATCGCGCGAACTTAGCCATTATCACTGTTTGTAACACAAGCACCCGCTATAATCGGAGGGCTACATGCGCGGTCCGCTGGTCAAAGTGTTTTCGCCGTTCCGGCTCGACCCCATTAATCAATGCCTGTGGCGCAATGACTCGCGCATCGAGCTTGCTCCTAAAACATTTTCCGTTCTGAATTATCTGGTGGAACATCCGGGACGGCTTGTCACGCAATCCGAATTACTGGACGCGGTGTGGCCCGAGACGTACGTTCAGCCCGAGATCCTGCGGACCTACATTCTCGAATTGCGAAAAGCGCTGGGGGATCATGCAAAACAGCCGCGCTTCATCCGCACCTTTCCGAAACGCGGTTACGAATTCATCGCATTGGTTTCAGAGGAGTATGCGGAGACCGAATCGTCTGCAGCGGAAAAGAATCCAATTGGCCGCGATGCTCCTCTGGCCGCGCTCCATGCGGATTTTCAAAACATCTTAAAGAGTCAGCGGCAGGTGACCTTCATAACCGGCGAAGCCGGAATCGGAAAGACCACCGTTGTCGACACATTTGAACGAAACGCTTTGGGGCGTCCAGGGGTTCGAATTGCGCGCGGCCAGTGTTTGGAAGGCTTCGGCGGCAAAGAAGCGTACTATCCGGTGCTGGAAGCGTTAGGCCGGCTAATCGCTCGCCGCGGCGAGGACGCCGTCATTGAGGTTTTATCGCGTCAAGCCCCAACCTGGCTAATTCAGTTTCCTTCCTTGTTGAAACCAGCCGAGCGGGAGGCCTTGCAAAAAGCAATCTTCGGCGCGACGCACGAACGTATGCTTCGCGAGATCTGCGAGGCGCTGGAGGCGCTGACGGCAAAAGAACCGCTGATTCTGATCCTGGAAGATCTGCATTGGGCCGACCATTCCACGCTGGATTTGATTTCCGCCGTTGCGCGCCGGCGCGGACCCGCAAAGCTGATGCTGCTGGGCACGTTCCGAACCGTCGAGGTAATCCTCTCGAAGAGTCCACTGAAGGATCTGAAGCAAGATCTGCTGATTCATCGCCTATGCAATGAAGTTCCGCTGAAGGGTCTGGCGGAGGCGGAAGTCCGGCAGTATCTCGAGGCCGAGTTTGCCCGCGCGAGTTTCCCGTCACTATTGGCTCGAACGATTCACCGGCACTGCGGCGGCAATCCGATGTTCATGGTTGCGATCGTAAATGAGCTTGCCAGGAACGGGGGGCTCACAATGGGCGCGAATTCCGTGAAGCTCGGCGTTCCGGAAACGCTGCGCCAAATGCTGGATTTCCAAATTGAGAAACTCGCGCCCGTGGAGCAGAGGGTGTTGAGGTGCGGCAGTGTCGCTGGCCAGAGTTTTTCGGCGAGCGCGGTCGCTTCGCTGCTGGATATGAATGTCGCCGATGTTGAGTCGATTTGCGGAGACCTTTTGAAGCGCCAACAGTTTATTCAGCCGGCAGCGTCGCATCACTTCGGCGGAATGAACTCCTCTTCCCATTACGAATTCCGGCATTCGCTTTATCGCGAAGCGTTTTACCTACAGCTCCCGCCGGCGCTACGCGTGGAATTTCATGTGGGCTGCGCCGGGCAGCTGGAAAAGCTTTACTCAGTTGGCGGGGACTCTTCCGGGGAAATGGCTTCGGAAGTCGCACTGCACTTCGAGCACGCCCGGGAATACGAGCGCGCCGCGCACTATTTGACGTTGAGCGCGGAGAATACCGCTCGGCGTTTCGCGCATCGCGATTCGGTTCAAGCGCTGGCGCATGCGCTCGAGCTTCTGGCGAGAGTGCCGTCCGACGCGGCTCGCAAAATTGAAATCGCGGTTCTTGAACGGCTAAGCCACGCACATTACGCAATGGGAGAAATGGCCGAATCCGCCGAAGCCGACCGCAAAGTGGTGGAGCTGGCTTCCGGGCTGGCCATGGTGCCCGAACAGAGCGACGCATTAGCTCGCCTGGCTCGCGCGCTCGCTTTCCTGGATCCCGACGGCTGCGTGGCGGTATGCGAGCGAGCGGAGCAAATCTGCTCTACGCAACCCGATCCGCTGCTGCATGCGCGAGCGCGCCTTTTGGCGGCTTGCTGGCGCGTGGTGAACAACGGCTGGAATGTCGCGGACTCGCAGATCTGCGCGGAGTCGCGGGAAGTTATCAAGCGCATTCAGGGAACCGATTTGCCCGCATATTACGAAATCCTGTACGCGCATGTACAGTCGATTCAAGGAGAATATCTGGAGGCCTGCAAGACCGCCGATGCCGGGCTCCCCGCCTCGGTCGAAACTCACAGCCTGGTGGTTTATTTATCGGCGCTGTCGTCAAAGACGCTGGCCCTGCTGCATCTGGGATCGTGGGGAGAGCTGCGGCGCGTGGCGGAGACGGCGATCGGCATGGCTGTGGAGAATGGAAACGAGCCCTGGGAGGGAGTTTTTCGCGCGATACTGGCGTGGCTCGCGCAGGAGGCGACGGATTACGCCGGCGCGCGCCGCCAAGCCGCGGAGCTTCTGAAAAAATATACGGAAGACCCGCCAGGGCAGGTCCGCACCATGGCGCTTCTAACGATGAGCTTCGCCGATCTCGACAACGGGCACGCCGCGCGAGCCGGGAAGATATTTCGGCAGATCCGGGACCGCGCCCAGTATCCGAAATTCTTCCTCCAATGGTATTGGAAGCTGGTTGCGCAGCTTGGGCTGGCGACAGCCTGCTTTCAGGTTGGAGATTTGGACGGGGCACGAGCGGAGGCGGATCGATTTCTCGCGAACGCGCTTCTGACTTGCGATCCGGCTTTAAAGGCGCGCGCCTGGGATTTGCAGGCGAAGCTCGCTTTAAGCGCCGGGGAGATCGCGCGAGCGCGCGAATGCATCGAATTTGCGTCGGCCGCTTTGAAACCGGCGGACCCTCCGCCGGCCGCTTGGCGAGTACACTGGACCGCGGCGGCAATTTGCCGGCAGGCGGGCGATGGCGGCGGCGCGGATTTTCACCAGACCTGCGCTCGAGCGATACTCCGCAAGCTGGCCGAGTCCGTCGAGGCGGGCGATCCTGTCCGCGAGCCGCTGCTGTCTGCGGCCGAACGGAGATTGCCGGAGCCGGCGCGAGGGTGCGGGGCGTAGCCGGGTGGTACGCCCGAGAGGATTCGAACCTCTGACCTTCTGCTCCGGAGGTGAGCGATCGGCTGTTCCGGGGACCCGCCCCGGCGGCTAGTCCGTCGCCGCTAGCGGGGGGCGGAGCCGCAATCTTGCAAGGCCGCGCCGAAAACGGAAGCAGAAGATCGCGCACAGTTCAACTCAGCATGACATACATCAACTCCTGCAAAAACTTCGCGTATTCCTCTACGCTGCTGAAATCGCGCCGGCCCCGCAACAGCAGCGCCTGGTCCACGGCTTTCTTGAACCGGTGATGGCTTTGCTCCACGTGCCCATGGTGTGCTCCGGCTTCACGCCGTAGTAGTTCATCAAGGCCCGTAGCGCTGGTTGAACTCCTCGAGATCCCCCATGTTATTCACCTCGCTCGACAGCCTGTCGGTGCGGTGTGGCCGGCACGGCGCCCAACTCCCGGACCGCGTTCTGCCATCCTTCGCTCAACCTCTCCAGACTCTCGGAGTAGCAGATCGTGCCCGCTTCCCAGTTCGAGTACGTCAGCACGAAGTGGTACACCAGGTGCGCCAATGTCTGCCCCTGGATCGTGATCCTCAATTCGGTCATGTGCATGAAGTCCGGAGGCGCACAGCTTTCCCGGCTCGTGTTTCTGGCCGAAATATACTTCCTGCGCTGGACCCTCCGTCGCGCGCCAAAGCTTGATCCGCCGCTGTAAGGTTCGGATCTGTCCGTCGCTGAAACGACCCGGATGTTCCCGCTGCAGCCATTCGAACAGCGTCTTGGCTTCCAATCCGGGGTTCTCCTCAACGTGCTGCCGCACCTGCACCCACACATCCTGGAAGGGGTCCTCGCGTGTCCGCCAGGATCGCTCCTTCTCGCCTTCGCTCGGCAGCCGCTTCAGCGCCAGGTACTTCCGCGCCGTCTTCGGGTCCAGTCCCGCTTTGCATGCCGCAATCTCCTGATTCTTTTCCGTGTTCGACAACTGTCGTAGCCTCCTCACTTGTTTATCTGTAACCATCCCGTGGCGCGCCCATCCAGCGCGATCTTCGATGGTCAGATTAGTTGTCGCTGAGCGGGAATTTTAATTGTCGTCAGCCGGGAAGTCTAATTGTCGCCGAACAGCTGGCAAAAGCTTTCGGTGGAACACAAAGTGATTTTCATATGCCTCGATGCCCCAGAAGGTTCGGAATTTCTCTTTTCTTTGATTAGCCGATAAAAGCGCTCGTCAAGGTCGTCTAGAGAATTTGTTTCCCCACTCCAGCCGGCGTGCGAGTTGCGCGTTGTAAAACTCAGATACGCATGACAAGAGATATCGAACAATGACGCCTCCGCTACTGGCACACGAACATGAGCGTTGCTCGCTGAAGGATGCTCTGCCCATCGGGCCGATCCGCCCTGCCGAGAGCGCGAAACAGCTCGTCAGCACGGTGTTGTACCTTGAACGGTCCAGCGTCCAGCGCTGTGTAGTAGCCGCCCAGGTAAAGCGAACAGAGGTCAAAGCGCCCGTCTCGCGATACTAGATCCGGCCAATAAACGGGTGGTTGTCCCTCACGCAACCAACAAGAGCAGCTGTCGGAAAATATACCGTGTACGAAGATGAGAGCGGCATCTGTGCCTTGGTCGTGGTACCAAACGTTGTTGACGCCGACCTCGGGCAATTCGGCTGGCTCGGTGCGCCGCAAACAAAGGAGGAGCGCTCACCAGAAGTCATAGGGATTATCTAGATGCTATCAGAAATGGGCCGGAGTAAGTGCTCCCGTTCTTTCAGGAAGAGGAAATTTGGAAAAGCATGAATGCGCCTGGCCGGCTGGCATTCAGGGCCGTTAAGCCGTTGAAAGCGAAAGCATCGGTACCCTACACCCTCCAATACCCTCCGTTAAGAGGCAAGAAACGGCTCGATTTTCGGATTGAGGCTGAGCGGAGGAGCCTAACCTATTGAAAAGATGGAGCGGGAGACGGGACTCGAACCCGCGACGTCCAGCTTGGGAAGCTGGCATTCTACCACTGAATTACTCCCGCGCTCTCACGACGCAGCTATTTAGCTAATTCCCAATCGCCTAGCGAAATTGACGCAGTCTATCCACCAAATCCTCCCTGTTTCGTCCAAAATGGACTCCCAGCCAAAGAACCTTTCCGCTCCTCGATTCCATTTCGTTTCCATCTTGGTGTCCATTCTTCGCCTGCACCGGTTCACGCACACTATACCACAAGGCATCAGAATCAGGCCGAGCAAGTTGAATCTTTAGTTCGATAAAACGCCACCGAACCGGTGGCTTGGGAGATCTTCATGAACGGATCGCCGGTTTCGCCCCTCACGAGCCGGCGTGTCCTTGCCGGTCGCATCGTCTCTGCCGCGACTAAGGACTCTTAATTGACGTCGCGTGCGGCGTGATCTTTGAGCGAGAAGCTGCTGGCGTGAAAATGCCAACCAAAACATGGCGAAACAATCGGCTCTGTTTTTGGGGGAACTATGGAGAGACCGTTTTGTTGGTCCATCTTGCCCCCAAAAACGATCGTAAGTTGTGGGTTTTAAGTGGCGGAGAGAGAGGGATTCGAACCCTCGATAGAGTTTCCCCTATACACGCTTTCCAAGCGTGCGCCTTCAACCACTCGGCCATCTCTCCGAGGTCGCAGTACTCAGTCTAGCGCACGCGGAACAGGTAATCGCGCACCCGTAGGTATCCTTCGGTCCAAAACCGGTTCACATTCGACTGAACCGGCATGTCGCAAAAAGCGCCGAGCTTTTGCACTTCCTGTTTTGGAAGGCGCGCAGCCAGCGCTCCATCTTGCTCCGCGTTGCGAGTCTGCAATCGTGACATCGGGGTGACTGCCGGAGACAGATTAAGATGGCAGGGAATACCAATGTGTGAGATGCCTGGAGTCTCCGGCACCGTAGCCTCCATCACGCGCGCCTCCATCGGATACGTCACCCAATCGTCCTTAATGTAAAGCTCCGGCTCCACCTTGACCCGCGCCACCGGGGCATCGCGGCCGGTCCACAAGTCCATCCAAAACACCTGCGGACCATCGCCTTCCACCGGCAGATCAACCGCCTCAAGCGCCTCGCCGTTTTCGCGGTACAACGTCACTTTCACGGCATTATCCGGATTCTGTCCCACAAATAACCGCCAATGCAATTCCGGCGCGGCATCCACAACCAGTTGAAAGGACGTGTATCCGTTGCGGACCAACGCCGGCGATAGGATCTCGCGCGGCGTCTCGGGCGCCGTAACCTGCCCATTCTTGTCAATGCGGGCGAACTCCGAATAAACCATCAGCGACTGAGCGCCCGCTAGCGCCGCAAACAGCAATAAAAGCGCCGCGGTCAGCATAAAGTTCGCGCAAAACTGAGTGGAGCGCGACCGAATTCTTAACGCTGCGGCCGTTCGCGCCGCGCTCTTTGCGCTCACGATTGCTATTGTATTCTTAAAATTGGACCCCCACAGGAACGAGCGGCTTTCGGAGGCCATCCGCGAAGAACTCGACGAACTGATCGGCTATGAAATGTCGGACCCGCGAATCGGGTCGGCTTCGATCACAGAGGTCCATCTTTCTCCAGATCTTCGCCACGCCTATATTCGCGTCTCCCTCAGCGGCGCCGTTGGCGAACAGACCGCCACCCTCGAAGCGCTAACTCACGGTAAGAGCTTCCTAAGACATCAGTTAGCCGAACGCTTGCAACTCCATCGCACGCCGGATTTGCATTTTGAAGCAGACCTGCCGGCGGCGTTGGCCGCCAAAGCGCCGCAAATTTTAAAGCGCATAAAGCGCGGCCGGCCGAAAACGTAAACAAGAGACCAACCGCAAGCTCACCCGCGCCGGACCCCGCTGAATTAAAAAAACGCGACTTCGTTACACCCTCTGTGCTAAGTTGGGTTCTAAAGACCGCATTTAGCGGGCGCGCTTAAGGGATCAAAGCACGCCACGTCAACGTCTTTAGCACTTCAGAAACGGGTGGAACGCGCGCCCGAAAGATCAGGAGCAGGAAACAACCGATGCGAGTGGCTCCAATGAACAGCCGCTTTCTTGAAGCTTGCCGTCGCAGACCCACGGACGTCCGCCCGGTCTGGTTTATGCGGCAGGCGGGCCGCTATATGAAGCAGTACCGGGATATCCGGGCCAAGTTCGGCATGCTCGAACTCTGCAAGCGCCCCGATCTGGCGGCCCAAATTACGTTGCAGCCCGTCGAAATTCTGGATGTCGACGCGGCCATCATATTCGCCGACCTTCTCCTTCCCGTCGAGCCTATGGGTCTGAAGCTGCGCTTTGCCGCCGGTGAGGGCCCTGTAATCGACAACCCCGTGCGCACCACGGCCGACATCGATAGCCTGTCGATTTCGAACACGGACGAACTCGGCTATGTCTCGGAAGCAGTTCAGTTGGTCACGAAAGCTCTGGCAGGCCGCGTTCCCGTCGTCGGTTTCGTCGGCGCGCCCTTCACCATGGCGAGCTATATGATCGAGGGCGGACCTTCGCGCCACTTCATTCGCACCAAGCAGATGATGTACCGTGACGAGACGTTGTGGCGGCGGCTGATGGGCAAGCTCGTCGACGTGCTCGGCTCTTTCGGCGTGTTGCAGGTTTCCGCGGGAGCGCGCGCCGTTCAGGTCTTCGATAGCTGGGTCGGCGCCTTGGGCCCGGACGATTACGTCCGCTATGTGGCCCCGTACTCACGAGCATTGATCGAGCGCATTCGCTCCGCCGGCGTTCCCGTCATTCACTTTGGAACCGGAGCCGCCGGATTTTTTAAAGAACTGCACGCAGCCGGTGGCGACATCATGGGCGTCGACTGGCGCATCAACATTGACCAAGCTTGGATGGATATCAGCTACCGCTCGGCCGTGCAGGGCAACCTCGATCCGGCGGTGCTGTTAGCGCCGGTCCCGGAAATTCGCATGCGCGTTCACGAGCTTCTAAAGCGCACCGGCTCGCGGCCCGGACATATCTTCAACCTCGGCCACGGAATCCTTCCGGAAACTCCCGTCGAAAACGTGAAAGCGTGCGTAGAAATCGTCCGCGAGTTTAAGCTGTAGAAGGTGATATCGAACGGCGCCGTCATCATTGGCGGCGGCATCTCCGGCCTTTCCGCCGCCTACGATCTGGCGCGCGCGGGCTTCCCGCACACGATTATCGAAAAGCGCCCGCGTTTGGGCGGAATGATCGAGACGCATCGCGTGGAAGGCTGCATCCTCGAAGGCGGACCCGACAGCTTTATCTCGCAAAAACCGGAAGCGCTCGCGTTGATCAAGGATCTCGGCCTGGAAAGCGACGTCACCGGCTCGAACGATCGAACACGGACCACCTACATTTTGAAGCACGGGCGGCTGGTGAAACTACCCGAGGGCGTGATGATGATCGTGCCCTCGCGCGTGATGCCGGTGCTCGAATCGCCCCTGCTCGGTTGGCGAACGAAAATTCGGATGGGCTTGGAAATGTTCCGCAAGCCCCAAAGTCACCCTGACCGCTCGGTTGCCGAATTCGTCATCGATCATTTCGGTGAAGAGACGCTCGATTACATGGCGGAGCCTCTACTGTCCGGAGTTTATGGCGGCGATCCGCGCCAGATGAGCATTATTAGCGTTCTGCCGCGATTTGCCGAGTGGGAAGCCAAATACGGAAGCCTGGCGCGAGCCGCGCTGAAAGCCCGAGGCAAAACTCCCTCTGGCAGCGGTCCGCTATTCCGCACGCTGAAAAGCGGGCTCGCAACTCTGACCGAAACGCTGGCTAAGAACGTTTGTCACCGGCAAGCCGAAGCCCAGGCAATCGAGCGAGAAGGCGATGCATTCCGTGTGGGTGTAGACGGCGAATGGATTACGGCGAAGCACGTTGTGCTGGCCTGTCCCGCATGGGCGGCGAGCACCTTGGTGGGTCCCATCGATGCGGCCCTGAGCGCGCGATTGGCCGAGATTCCCTACACGTCGTCCGCTACCGTAACGCTCGGGTATCGCGGCTCGGGTTTCGACGGCAAGCGCGCGGGCCATGGGTTTCTGGTGCCGCAAAAGGAACGCAAGCGGCTGGCGGCGTGTACATTCGTAAACGAAAAATTTCCGAATCGCGCACCCGCCGGCGTGACCGCGCTCCGCTGCTTTTTCGGCGGAGCCGGCGACGACGCGGTTCTAAATGAGTCGGATGAATCCCTGGTAGCAATGGCGCGAGCCGAGTTGCAACGCATCCTGGGTTTAACCGCCGCGCCATTCTTTCACACCATCTCGCGCTGGCCGCGCTCGATGGCGCAGTACACTGTCGGCCACGGCGCGCGTTGGAAAGAGATCGAATCCCGCATCGCCGCAACTCCCGGATTGCATCTAGCCGGCAACGGATACACCGGAATCGGCGTCCCGGATTGCATTCGCATGGGCAGGCAAGCCGCCGCCCGAATACTCAAGCGCTGAACACGCCAACACACCGCGTCCCCAGTCGAACCCGTGCCGCGCGAATTGCACGACCAGTTCGTAACCGACGCCGCTGGATGCCCCGGTGATAACGGCCAATTGCTTTATAGATGAGGCTCCACTACGCCTGCGGCGAAAACACGACCCGCAAACACCCGTTAGCCTTATTTTGGAAAATGTCATACCCGCGCGGAGCGTCTTCGAGTGAAAAATGGTGCGTCGCGAGAAAAGACGCGTCCAACTCACCGTTGAGCGTGTGCTCAAGCAGGCGTGGCAGGTATTTCTGCCCGTGCTGTTGAGC
>JAFAQY010000083.1 GCA_019261985.1 Bryobacterales bacterium
CAGCACGAAGAAAGCACCGGATTTTTGCGAAAGTGGTGGCCTTCGTTGTCATCCGCATCGTCTTCGGCAAGCCGGCCGTCTTGAACGTCTCCAGATGATCGACGGTCATTTCGCGGATGTGAAGGATCTTCTGCGCCTCAAGAAACCGCTGGAGTCTTTCGAGCGCGAGCCGGTGCTGATTGAGAGTCCGGGCGTCCAGGTCCTGCTCGCGTGTCGCGAGATATTTCTCGATGCATTCAGAGAGCGGCGGCCCTGTCACGGAGTCTGTCTGGACCCGCGCCATCAGCGACGCGCGCAACGCTTCCGCTCGCTTCAAGTCGGAGAACTGTGTGCTTTGACGAGGAACAATATCGCCGGTCGGCGTGCGACCATGAATCCAGATTGGGCAATCGCAATCCATCCAAAAACGGCGCTTGGTGCGCGGCACACGCCTCTTGTGGACGGGGCAACTCTGGAGGTGTCGCTTGTACAAAACGAGGCTCTTTATGGCCTGAGACACCCCTTCAGTGTACGAGTACTCGTACACGGCGTCAAATCATACTTGTAAGCTATTGATATTAAAATTTGTGGCTCCCCGGCATGGATTCGAACCACGATTCACGGCTCCAAAGGCCGCTGTCCTACCATTAGACGACCGGGGATCTGGCGGGCGGAAACTCTACCAGTTTAGCAGTTGCATTCACACTGCACATCCCGCCAGAATCATCGTTCCGGTGCGATCACATGCGAATTTTCGTCGAACCGGGCAGCGGCGCTTCGCCTAGCCCTTCGGCGCCGCCCGGGCGACCTGAAGGTCGTTGTCTACGCTAAACACACCCGGAACAATATTGGCCCGCATCCCGGCAATCGCTAGATCCGCTTCCGAGTCCACTACGCCCGTCAAGGTCACATGACCGTTTTCTACGATAATGTGGATAGCATGCCGACCAATCGGAGGATCGTTCGTGATACCGCCCGCGGCACGAGCCACGGACGGGAAGTTCCTTGGCCCACCCCGATTGGAAGTGTAACGCTGCAAGGCCGGGAAACCATAAATGCTCGCGTAGAGGGCGGCGCGCAACCGATCGTCGTTCGGAGATAGCGGCAGAACTTCTATCTCATTCTCTACCTTGCTAACGCCTTCAATTCTCCTGACCGCGTTCTCAATGTTTGACTTCAGTATGGGACGAGAAGCTCTGCCGCGCAGAATCACGGTATTGTCCTCGATCGCAAAGTGGATATGATCGAAAACGCCGAACTGTGGCTGCGTGATGATCCGCCTGCGGACTTCCTGGGCGAGTTTCAAAGTCGCCTGCTGTTTGGCATCTAGACCGGAAGCTTTCTCTTGCGGCAGCGCTAAAGGCGTCAGCAAGAGGAGACCCGATATACTAGCGATGACCCAATTTCGTGTGTAGTAACGCATAAGCACTCCTTTACGAATGTAAGTTCATCCCTTTGGCCTGCTGCCCGAGCAAAGCGTCTGCGGCCTGCTCGTGTCCTAAGCAGACCCGGCATGGTGATGGCGCCGCAGTTGCTCGTGTCGTTTTATTCACCTCTCTGGTTTTCGGAACTGATTAGTACTTTAAGGACGTCGCTTTTTCACTGCACGAAGGAGCGTACCGTCGCGCCGTGCTTCACGGTCGATGATGTTCTGGCTGCCGATACAGGCGTTCGGCACGGCCAAGTCTCATTGCGGCAATCCGGGCAACAAGGAAACATCAGGCGTACTATCTGAGGCAATATTAACAGTATTAAAAGGACGAGAAAAGCGTTAAATTTTAGGAGGGAAAGGAGACTCCATGAGCGATCTGATCGTTGTGACTTATCCTGACCTGTACAAAGCAGGTGAGGTGGTGGCCGTTTTGCAACGCCTTCAGAAGCAATACCTGCTCGAAATGGAAGATGCGGCTTTTGTGACTAAGGATGATTCCGGCAAGGTGCAACTTCACCAGACCGTTCCCATGACGCAATTGGGAGCCGTTGCGGGCGCGGCCAGAGGGACTTTCTGGGGAGCGCTGATCGGCCTCTTGTTTCTAAATCCTCTCCTGGGTGCGGTAGCGGGAGCCGCAGTGGGAGGAGCAAGCGGCGCTCTGCTAGGCAAGGCCTCGGATTATGGAATTTCCGACGATTTCATCAGAAGTCTCGGAAATGACCTTAAGCCTGGAACCTCAGCCGCCTTTGTCCTGATTCGCAAGGCAACGACGGACAAAGTGCTGGCCGAAGTAGCGAAATATGGAGGGCACGTTTTACGGAGCTCGCTTTCGAATGAGGCGGAAGCGAAACTCCAGGAGGCACTCTCTGCCGGCACAATGCCAGTCGGGGCACGCTAAGGAATTCGGTTCCGTTGCGAAGGCGGATTGGGTTACCCGGCCGGTGAAAACGCGTATCAGTTCACCATGGCGATACGCTGCTGAATCGCGCGGATATGGCCGATGACTTCGTCGCGGTCCGCGGCCTCGGTCTCGAGCAGCAGATACTTCTCAAAATCTTTTCGCGCGGCCATCCAACGCTTCAGCGCCACCAGCAACACCGCGCGATGTTTGTACCATACGCCGGTATCCGGCGCGCCCAGAATCATCAGATCCAGAGTGCTGACCGCGCGGCCAAAATCCTGTGTGCGGACGTAGGCTGTGTGGAGGTTCTGAATCATCCGCATCATGATTTGTTTTGGCGAAACACGCTGGAGGAGCGCCGGATCCGGCACCTGAGACTCGGCAAGTTGGAAACATTCGCGCACGGAAATCGGACGGCCCCCGTTGAATGGATCGATGAACGTCGAGTAATTGCCGTCGTCGAATTGAATAACGAAGCGCCGGGGTAGCCCGATTCCGAAAACAGGCATGCGTAGACGGCGAGCGATCTCCATGTAAAGCACCGAGAGCGCGATCGGCAGTCCAGTGCGGCGCTCCAGCACTTGGTTAAGGCAGCTATTCCGGGGATCGAAGAAAACCTGATCGTCGCCAGTGAAGCCGTGAAAACCCAATTCGCCGAATAGAAATCTTTGCGCCGTTTCTACGAAGTCGCGGCCGTCGTTGAAATTGCGCAGGCGATCCCCGAGCCGCGAAGCAAGATCGTTCAATTGCTCCAAGAAAGGCTCCGGCTGAAGATCCGGAAAATGAATGGAGGCTAGATCCAGGGCGGCGCGATCGAGTCGCGCCCCAGCCCATGTGTGCAAAGACGGCCTGGGGCCGTCATCCGCTAATAGTTGCCGCAGATACGTCACGTTCTTTCATCACAGCACCCTTCGTGCGCTCCGCCAGACCTGCGTACCGGAAACCGGCTCGCGTGATTCGAGCCCGGTCGAGAGCGAGCCGGGCGTCGAGAATAATCGCGGAGCGCATGGTGCTGCCCACCTGCTCCCAGTTTAGATCCCTGTACTGCGGCCACTCGGTCGCCAAGACCAAAGCATCGGCTCCCACCGCGACTTCTTCGGCGGTACTGCAGCAAATGACTTCGGAGTTGGGATTCTCCTTACGGAACCGCTCCATCGCAATTGGATCGTGAGCTTTCACCCGAGCGCCACGCTCGATCAAGCGCTTGGCAACATCCACCGCGGGCGCGTCTCGTAAGTCATCGGTATTGGGCTTAAACGCCAGGCCGAGAACTCCGATGGTCCGCCCCTTTAAGGTGTGCAACTCCGATAAAAGCTTTTCGAGCACCCTTTGCCGCTGGCGGCTGTTGACTTCGCGCGCGGCCTTTACGATCGGCATATCCAACCCGTAATCGGAGGCGGTGGCAGCCAGCGCGGCTGTGTCTTTTCCGAAGCAGGAACCTCCCCAGCCGATACCTGCCTGCAGGAAGCGGGTTCCGATACGAGCGTCGAGTCCGATCCCCTTGGCCACCTGCGCGATATCGGCCCCGACCTTCTCCGCCAAGATCCCTATTTCGTTTATATAAGAGATCTTAAGTGAAAGGAACGCATTAGCCGCATACTTAATTAATTCCGCCGATGCCAAATCAGTAGAAATCAACGGCGCCGCTTGGAGGCCTTCAGGCCTGGGCAGGTAACGGGGGGCAACGAAGGATTGCTCCAAAATCGGCCTATAAAGGGTGTAAAGAACTTCGGCCGTGGTGGTTTCGGCCGTGCCGATAACCACGCGGTCCGGATACAAGCTGTCATGCAACGCCGAACCTTCGCGCAGGAATTCCGGATTGGAGGCGACGGCGAAACCTCCCCGCGAGCCGTTACGCTCAAAGGCATCCCTCAGCAACGAATCCACCCAAACCCCGCTGCCGATTGGAACCGTGGACTTATTTACGATCACCGTAAAATGCGACCCCAGGTTCTCGCCGATGCTTCGCGCCGCGGATTCGAGATAGCGGAGATCGGGATTCCCGTTCTGCCCCGGCGGCGTCCCCACGGCGATAAAGATAACATGCGCCTGCGGAATGGCTTCGGAGTACTCGGTCGTAAACTTCAGGTTCTGGCCGGCATCCGCGACCACCTCCGCCAGATGCGGCTCATAGAACGGCATCTCGCCACGCTTTAGCGCCCGCACTTTCTCCGGGTCCACGTCCACGCATGTAACTTCATGGTTTAAAAGGGCTAAACACGCGCCAGTGGTCAGCCCGACATATCCAGTTCCTATAATTGCTACGTTCAATTTAGTTTTTACGCCCTAGGACAGGCCGTACCCTCCGCTCATTATGATATCGGACGAATCGCTGGCACTGCTTAAGGTTTCGTGCAAACATTTAGAGTAGGTCGTATGAGCACCATCGGCACCTCCCTGACAACTTGGGAAGAATTCGTTCAGTTGCCGGATGAGGAATGGGACAACGAGAATGGAACTCACCTGGAACTGCACGATGGGGAAGTGGTTGTAGTGGCGCCGCCGAAGCCTGTCCACCAATCCAAGCAAGGGTGGATTGGTAAGTGGTTCACGCTGGCCGCAAACGGGCACGGCTACGCAATGGCCGAGTTCTACTACCGGCCGGCCGCTAACTTGCAATTCTGGCGTGCCGATGTCGCCTATCTGCCTAATGAGGACTGGCGGGCGCTCGAGACGGAACAGTACCCGGTCTATGCACCGCCGCTGATCGTTGAAGTCTTGTCCCCATCCAACCGCCGCGCCAAGATCCAACGACAACAGATCGCGGCCTTCTCTGGCGGCACGCGCGAATTCTGGGTAGTTGACCTGGTGCGACGAACCATCGAAGTGACCATCCCCGGCCGTCAATCGGAGATCTATGCCGCGGGCGACAGTATCCCCGTCACTGTGCTGCCGGGAGCGAACTTCCCGGTGGCCGAGCTTTTTCGCGCCTAGATCCGCCACGCTATTACGTAACCTTTTCTTCACCGTCGGGTATCCTTTGCTGAGCGGCACAAGCCGGAGCGGAACGGCGAGTTCCCGAAACCGGTAAGGTGCTGCGGCGAACGGCTTTGTCTCGCGGGTTTTCGAGCAGACGTGACGATCACAGACAACGCTTTAATGGCGCGGGTAAGCGCGGGCGAGCTTTCCAAGCTGGCCGTGCTATTTGAGCGTCATCATCGCGCGCTCTTCCGCTACTTCGTGTCCATGAGCCGGACGCGAGAGATGGCGGAGGATTTGGTTCAGGACGTTTTCTTTCGAATGCTGCGCTACCGGTCCAGTTACGATCCATCCAGGCCGTTCACGGCCTGGATGTACCAGATTGCTCGCAACGCGGGTATCGATCAAAAGCGGGGCGGGGAAGTGGTCGGTATTGAGGAATACATGGAGCGCCACGCCGAGCCGGCCTCTTCCTCCCCGGGGCCCGAAGAACATGCCTCGCGGGGGCAGAACCTGAACTTACTGCGGCGCGCGCTCGACCGGCTGCCCCGAGATAAACGCGAAATCCTGGTGCTCAGCCGTTTTCAGAACATGAAGTATGAGCAGATCGGGGAAATACTCGGCTGCGAAACCGGAACCGTAAAGGTGCGAGTGTACCGAGCCATGCGCGCGCTGGAACAAATCTACTTCGCGCTCGAAAAGGAAAAAGTGTCATGACTTGCGAAGAAACCAAGCAACTCTTCGCCGATTACTGGAGCGATGGTCTCAACGGCGAAGACGAAATCAAGCTGCAGGAGCATCTGGGAGCTTGCGAGGGATGCCGGAAAGAAGCCGAGCGGCTGGGTGCGTTGTGGCGCGACCTGGGCGCCCTACCCGCCGAGCAGCCCGGCCCGGGATTACGCTCGCGCTTCTATGACTCGCTGGCAGCGTTTCGCAGCGGGGCAGACGATCGGTTTTCGCAGCCTTCCCATCGTTCGCCGGCAAAGCAGATGGTGTGGCAAATAGCGGCCGGAATCGCGCTTTTATTAGCCGGCGTCGGAGCGGGCTATGGGCTGCGGCCCAACCAGTCTCCGGAGCTGTCGCAGCTTCGAGAGGAGGTCGCCAACATGCGTCAACTAGTCGCCCTATCTTTGCTTCAGCAGCAATCGGCGAGCGAGCGCTTGCGGGGTGTCAGCTATGCCTTGCGCGCCGAGCCGAACGATTCGGAGGTGCTCGGCGCGCTGCTGGATACTGTCAAGCGCGATTCCAACGTTAACGTCAGGCTGGCTGCCGTGGACGCTCTGCATCCGTTCGCATCCAGCCCCGCGACGCGAAACGGCATTCTGCAGGCCTTGACAAAACAGGATGCGCCGCTGGTTCAAGTGGCGCTGATCGACCTGCTGGTGGATTTGAAAATCAAACAAGCCGAGCCCGAGTTACGCCAGCTTTTGCAAAACGCCGGCGACGCCGGTGTTCGGCAACGCGCCGAATGGGCGCTGGAGAACCTGCAGTAAAGAAAGCGAAATTAAAATGAAGAAATTGACTTTACTTGGATTGGCGCTCGCGGGCGCCCTATGCGCGCAAGACAGGCTTACACTGCCTTTCCGCGACCCCAACGCGCCTCGAAAGCTGAATGTGGACTTGTTCCTCGGCAGCGTCACGGTGAAAGGCTATGAGGGCCGCGACGCGATCATCGAATATAGCGGCTCGGACGGATTCCGCGGAAGACGAGGGGCGCCGGAGCCCCCACCCGCAGGCATGCACCGCATAGGCGGTGGCCGCGAACCCGATATCAGCGAAGACAATAACGTCATCACCGTAAAGGGTGGCCTCTGGAATTTGACGGGCGATCTTACGATCCAAGTGCCGGTTGAGACGTCCGTGACAGTGAAGACCATGACGGGCAAGAGTGTCACGATCGATAACATCTCCGGCGAGATCGAGGCCAACAACATGAACGGCGAGGTGAACGTGACCAATGCTTCCGGCTCCGTGGTGGCGAACTCGATGAACGGCAAAGTTGTAGTCTCGCTCAACAAAGTCACGCCGGGCAAGAACATGAGCTTTACTACAATGAACGGGACGGTGGATGTGACCCTCCCGGCCGACACGAAGGCGACGCTTAAAATGCGCGCCGACAACGGCGACATCTACTCGGATTTCGATGTTACGCTCGGGCCGCGGACCGCTCCTGAAGTGAAGGAAGAGAAGACGAAATCGGGGAGAGTCCGCCAGCGAGTTGTCAGGGCGGGAACGCAGCAGGGGACCATTAACGGCGGCGGCGCGGAGATGCAGTTCACCACGTTCAACGGACGTATTCTGATTCACAAGAAGTGATTAGTTCTCAGTTGTCAGTTTTCAGTTATCAGTTTTCAGTTATCAGTTGTCAGTCATCATGTCGTTCACAATGAGATTCGTCGTGCGTACGGTCGGAGTAATGACCGTCGCAGGGGCCGCCCTGGTTACAGTCAGCCTGACGAATGAGTCCGTTGTTCGGGCGCAGTCGCCGCAGATTACGGCGGCGCCGAAGGTGCGCCTGCCCGACGAGTCCACGGGAATTGACGGCATCGCCCGGACTCTGATTACTGCGTTCGATCAATTCGATATCCTCGCTCTCGGCGAGGCGCACGGGCGGAAACTGGATTCGGATCTGCGAATCGCGGTGGTTCGCCATCCTGATTTTGCGAAGAAAGTGCGGTTTATCGTGGTGGAGTTCGGCAGCACAACGGCGCAGCCGATCCTTGACAGCTACATTCGAGGAGAGGACGTCCCCAGGACCCAGTTGGAGCAGGTTTGGAAGACGACGACTCAGGGCGCGAACTTGGACTCACGATTTTTTATAGACTTTTTCGCAGCCGTTCGCGACGTGAATTCGAAGCTGTCTGCCGATAGGCGAATTCGCGTGTTCGGAGGTGATCCCGGACCAGGGGACACTCGTAGTCGTGACGGCGCCGCTGTTTCCATTTTGAAAGAGCAGGTGCTTCTAAAGCACGGCAAGGCCTTAGTGATATACGGAGCCGCGCACTTTTATCGCGCAGAAGTCGGCCAAGTCCTTCGTAGCGTCGGTGGCGGAATCGCGAAGACCCTTGAGGCTGAATATCCCGGCCGAACCTTCGCGGTGATTCCTGTCGGCGGCCGAACAGAACTCCCGCCCGGGGTACACCTGAACATTAAACCCGACTTACAAAAATTTGATCGTGCTTTAAACACGCCGGTGCGTCCCGTATTGGTATCCCTTCAACGACCGCCCTTCCGGGATCTCACAGCAGAGGAGTTCCTTGGCTATCAAATGCTAAACTGCCGCGGCCCCGGTGGCTGCGTGAGCGCGTTCAAGGGTAGCAGTCTTACTCTCGGCCAAATGGCCGATGCGTGCGTTTATGTGGGCGGGAGCGAGCAGGCGAATTCACCGTAAACTGACAATCGGAAAACTGACAACTGATAACTGACAACTGATAACTGACAACTGTTAACCTTCATCCATGCCCTTTCCCGGCGTGGATTATCTGCGGATCGATTCGTATTTTAGCGAACCAGAACTGATGGTGCGGCAGACGGCGCGCCAGTTCGTGGATGATCGGGTGCTTCCGCTGATCCGCGATTGCTTCCGCGATGCCCGGTTTCCGAATGAGCTGATCCCGGAAATGGGCCAGCTCGGTTTTTTCGGAGCGAATCTGGAAGGCTATGGCTGCGCCGGCATGAGCAATGTGGAGTACGGTCTGCTGATGCAGGAGATCGAGCGCGGCGATTCCGGTTTGCGCAGTTTCGTGAGCGTGCAGGGTGCGCTGGTGATGTACCCGATCCTGACCTACGGCAGTGAGGAGCAGAAGCAGAGCTGGCTTCCGCGTCTGCAAACCGGCGAAGCGATCGGCTGCTTCGGGCTCACCGAGCCGGGCTTCGGCTCCAATCCCGCCGGGATGTTGACACGCGCGCGGCGGGTTGGCGCGGACTGGATCATCGATGGCGAAAAGACCTGGATTACGAACGGGTCGGTTGCACATGTTGCCGTCGTCTGGGCGCGGACAGAGGAAGGAATCCGCGGCTTCCTGGTGGAGCGGGGGACGCCCGGTTTCACGTCCGCCGAGATACACGGGAAATTATCGATGCGCGCGTCTATAACCGCAAGCCTTGCGTTTCGGGACTGCCGGGTTCCGGCCGAGGCTGCGCTGCCCGGAGCAAAAGGCTTAAAGGCCCCTTTGAGCTGCCTTTCCCAAGCGCGTTATGGAATCGGATGGGGTGTAATTGGCGCGGCGATGGATTGTTACGAGACCGCGCGCTCGTATTCTATTCTGCGCAAACAATTCGATGACCGGCCGATCGCTTCGCACCAATTGGTCCAGGAAAAGCTGGCAGTCATGATCACCGAGATCACGAAAGCGCAACTGCTGGCGCTGCATGTCGGGCGGCTGAAAGATGGAGGCCGCGCCGAACCGGCTCACATATCCATGCTCAAGCGAAACAATGCTGCGATGGCGCTGGATTGTGCGCGGATCTCGCGCGACCTGCTGGGGGCGAATGGAATCATGGACGAATATCCCATCATGCGCCATATGTGCAATTTAGAGACGGTGAAGACCTACGAGGGCACGGACCATATCCATGCCCTGGTTATCGGGGAACGGGTAACTGGAATTGCCGCTTACAAATAAGCCGCCGTGTTAGCATTAGAGTGAATGTGGTACCTGATTCTTACGATCCATTACGTGATTTGCATCTTCTTGATCATCGTTGTGCTGCTGCAAAGCGGTAAGGCCGCCGATTTGGCGGGCGCTTTCGGCGGCATGGGATCACAGACCGTGTTTGGCCCCAGAGGCTCGGCGACGGTGCTGTCAAAGGCTACCACGATCGCAGCTTCGTTGTTCATGATCACTTCGCTTTCGCTATCGATTATCGCGACCCGGGGCGGCGCGGGATCGACGCCATCGCTGCTGGATAAGGCCACAAAACCCGCGGCAACCAAGCAAGCCGCGCCGCCGCCTGGCCAGACGGCCCCGATCACGGTAACGCCGATTCAGGGCGGTAAAGCCGGCGAGCCCCAAAATATTCAGGTACCCGTGGTTCCCGCGCCCGCCGGAGCGCAGCCACAGCAGGCCCCGCCTGCAAAGTAAGTTCACCAAGCGGAGATGGCGGAATTGGCAGACGCACTAGCTTGAGGTGCTAGCGGGTAACACCGTGGGGGTTCAAGTCCCCCTCTCCGCACCAACAACTTACAGACATTAATCGCGTGCGTCGCCGTCCACGGACCATGGGCGGACCAAAAGGCTCTGAATTTGCCATTCAGTGCCGCGTGAAAAACCAACAACCCCGAATTGAACTGCGGAAGGACGTTCCCCGTCCATTCTGGAGACTGCGGCTGTTCCTACCAACGCCGTTCGGCCTACGTCCCGCCCAAATCGCAGCGGCACGCGTCATTTCGCGGCAGCCCAGACCTGGATTCCTGAACCAGTCACTGGTATAAAGATGCGATTATAATTGGGATCCGCCGCGAGGGTGTGCGTCGAGGCTGGAATGAAGGTGAGAAGCTGATTCGTGTTGGCGTCCACCACCGCGCAACCATTAAACCCAGCAGAGGGGTTGAAGATGAAACCGAAATAGTAATTGTTATCGCCGGGGTTGTACCAGAGCTGGTCGGCCGCCACTGGCTCGGTCCTTCCCAGGTTGTCCCCCGTGATCGCATCCAAGGCTTGTCCGCAGGACGTCTTCAAGCGTTGGCTGGGAGTCAGCACCAGCCCCGCGGGGCTGCAGGTGGTCATCAGGCTCCTCTCCACTTGCATCGTGAGTGGATTGATGATGTCGATGCTCCCCGTGTTGATCCCCGGGATCTGCGGGACCGCTTGGTAAAACCGTTCGTTTTTCGGATTCCAAACCGGCTGCTCGAGTCCATGGCCGGTTTGGGAGTCCGGGTAGGTATAGCGGCCCAGGACGCTCTGCGTATCGGTGGAGATGAATGTCAAGTACGGCGGACTGTCCTGATCGTTGGCGATCACGATGATGTGATCCGCGGCGTCATAGGCGAGCTCGTCCGCGCGGCATTTGCCACCCGTCGGAATCACGGCGATTACCGCCTGGGCCTGGGTGTCGACGACTTTCACAGTGCTATCGCCGTCACCTACATAAAGGCGGCGAAGCTGCGGAACGGCCACTACTCCAGTCGGACCACTGGCGGTGCATCCCGGCTCCGGGTTTGGCACGGTCCCTGCAAAGCCGGGGATGGTGCCCACCAACGTCAGCGCTTGGGTGTCGACTACGTCAATGCGGCCCGTGCCCGGGGTCGCCGTGTGATCGGCTAAGTAGTACCTCTGATTGCTTGCATCTACCCAGCTAATGTCGAACGCCGCCAATCCATCGGGAACCTCGATGGTTTTCAAGAGTTGGTAATTAGGCGCGTTCGATTGAGCAAACGCGCCGACGAAGATACACGCCGTTGCCGCGGCGGCAACGCTCAAGATGCAGATGGTTCTTTTGTTCATGGGTGTTCCCCGTTCTCCCGTCATGCTGGAGAACTTGCTGCCACCCAAGCAAAACCACCCCTCTTTGCGCTCGGTAAAACGTCTTGAACGCCCGGTGAAACGAGTCTATTATTTTTTCTCGCCTTCGTCAAACCTATCGAAGCGTCAATGTATCGAAGCGTCAATCGACGGCTGGTCCGCCACTCTGGGGAACATGGCAAGGAAACGCCGCAGGATGTGCGCGCCTTCTATGCCACCGATAGGCGACATGCTGAGGTTCGCGGCCTTTCCCTCGCCCGGCTATCCTCATCGCAGCGATCCATCCACTCACAAACGGCTCACGTTGTGCGCGACCTTCCCGCTTTTGGACGCCGGTTTCGACCGCTGGTCCGTCTTTGATCCCTACCCGTTGCCGCTAGCAAATTGATCTGTTTTGGGCCGCTGGTTCTGGCGACGATGGGCGGGACTGCTGGTCCTTCGGCAGAGTGGAGACGTTTACGATCGCGTTGATCGCGCATCAGAGAACCCGCGAAAGCCGGATCGAGCAGGAAAAGCTGGTCCTCGCGCTACAGGATCGCACTCGCCTCGCCTATGTGCGCTATCGTGGCGGAGTGGATACCCAATTGAATGCACTCGACGCTGATCGCGACCTGTTCCAGGCAGAGTTATCGCTTGCTCAAATCCGTTTAAGCGAGCTCGTGAGCGTGGTGCAAGTTTACAAAGCTCTGGGCGGCGGCTGGCAATGACATGTGCTCAGCCCAGCGGACTAGAAGCTACTGGCCTGTGTGGCGGGTGCGTAAAGATCCACCTGGACCCCGAAAAAGCGGGCACCAAGCAGTCTCGTGTGCCGTTGTGAGAATTCTTCGCGCAGGGCTTGGGAGCGCGTCTCCCAACCCGTATTTTCGCCTGGGGCAAATGAAATCGCCCATATTCGCTCGCATTGTTTTGCGCCTTGGGCTAAAGACGATTGCGTCAAGGATGGAAGCGATGGATCGCCTGCGAGGGTTACAGTCCATTCGGCGGGAACAAAGAAATAGGGCAAGAAAACCTGGCAGTCGCCAGATCTTTTCTTAGCGGATACTAATTCGTAAGCGCCCTTAAAATCCTCTTTCCAGCGCATCAAGAAGTTGGCGCGAAGAGAGTAGGCACTGTACAAGAGCGCCACGGCAACTACTACCGACCGGAACCTTCCTGGACGAAGCTCGGAAAACCCCTGCGCAACGAGCAGGTAATAAGGGGCCGCTGCAAATGAGACGTAACGGACGTTGTATTGAACGTGCAAAATGCCCAATCCGATAGCGGCCATTACGGGTGCCAAGAATAATAACAGCGCCATCACAACTCCTTCGGCGTTACTAGAATTGCCGCTATTCCGCCGATTCCACATTTTCAATAGACCGACGCACATTGGAGCGGCGAATAATAATCCCCCGACCAGAAATGTCCAAGGCGGAGCTGAGTTTAGCAGTCCAGCCGGTTTTCCATTATTAAAGGCGTTAACCGTCGAGAAGAAGGTGGTCCAATGTACCGCCCAATAAGACCGCACCCCCGAAAACGTTCTGCCGCTATGCGCGGCCTCCCGCACAATTCCGCTAACCAGCCACGGCGCATACACGAGTAGAATCGTAAATCCGCCTGCTGCATACCATTTCCACGGGATGGAGTAATGGCGCCGGTACAAGAAGGCGAACAAAAGCAGAGCGAGAATGACCAAAAATCCGAAGTAGTGGGTGTAAACAGTGGCGAGCGCGGCGCCTACGAATCCGCACCACCAGCCCAGCAGCCGCGTCTGGAGTGCGACTACAAAACAATAGGCGGAAAAGAGCGAAAGCAAAAGAACCTGCGCATATGGTCTCGGTTCAGCCGAAAACATGATGCTCAATTGCGAAAACGCTAAAAACAGGGATGCAATTAGCGCCGTGCCGCGGCTAAAGAACAATCGTCCAAATACGTAAAGAACGGGAATGGCTAGAACGCTGAGCAAGACGGACAACAACCTCGCTTGGAATATGCCCCATCCCACCAATCCGAACCAACCGCGTAGAACAATGTAATGCAACGGAGGGTGAACGAAGTCGCGGATAAGCGCCTGCATCATCTCCCGAGCCGGGAAACGGCTAACGGTTATTGAAAAGGCTTCATCGTGCCCTACGCTCTCGTGGTTAATAAGAGCGATGCGGAGGAACAGGCCCACAAGCGTGGCGACAGCGGGTTCAACCCACTCACGTTCGACAAAACGCATGTTTTCAGCCCTGGACGGGCGCGTTCGCCAACTCATGCGGAAATGAAATGGTAATTTTAAATGTTAACACACAAAAAATCACTGGTCAGAGGCTAGAATTATCCAATGCAAGATGAGCATGAAATCGGACTTGTTTCCAATGCAAGATGAGCATGAAACTGGGAGGAGCGAGGTAGGCATGCTGCGGCCGGATGCAGGTGCAGATGCAGAATGCCGAACAGCTCACCCGGGAGCAGAT
>JAFAQY010000135.1 GCA_019261985.1 Bryobacterales bacterium
TGTTCGGCATTCTGCATCTGCACCTGCATCCGGCCGCAGCATGCCTACCTCGCTCCTCCCAGTTTCATGCTCATCTTGCATTGGAAACAAGTCCGATTTCATGCTCATCTTGCATTGGATAATTCTCTACTGCTACCGCTTCGACGAATGTGCTAAACTTTCCGCCAAGCTCCAACACTGGGACACCTAGGGAATGCAAGGGAGAGCTCAGCCCGTGGCCAGCGCCAAGCCCACGTTAAGTGTGCGCTTCGGTCCATTTGAGATCGACCTTCACGAGGGAGAAATGCGCAAGGAGGGGCGCAAAATCCGAGTTCAAGAGCAGCCCTTCCAAATACTCCGAATGCTTCTGGAACGCCCTGGGCAAGTGGTCTCGCGCGCGGAGATTCGAAAACGCCTCTGGCAGGACAACAGCGTTGTCGAGTTCGATCATAGTATTAACGCGGCAGTGAAGCGGCTGCGCACTGCATTACGGGACTCGGCTGAGAAGCCGCGTTATATCGAAACGGTCGCCCGCCGGGGATATCGCTTCATAGGAAAGGTAGAATCATCCGATTGTCCGTCTCCGGCCGAAGCAGTCTCCATTGTTCTCGAAAATGACTTAACAAAGCGGCGGCCAGAGTCGGCCTCGCCCCGCGCTCGGTTTACTCGTCCGTGGCTTCTTTTCTCTTTCGTGATCGCCGCGATTGTCCTCACGGCTTGGACGAGTGCATGGTATTACCGGCGCGGTGAGCGGCCTTTCGTAGCGCCCCTTCAGCCCTTGATTCGCCTGGATATCGACTTGGGCAACGACGTGCAGGCCCCTTCTGACGTTCAGGGGACCGCCGTCATCCTCTCGCCCGACGGTACGCGGGTGGTGTACGCGTCCCAGTCGAAGCTGTTCACCCGCCGGCTGGATCAGGCGGAGGCCACGGAGTTGGCGGAAACCGTGGGAGCACGGGATCCTTTCTTCTCGCCGGACGGCCAGTGGGTTGGCTTTTTCGCAAGAGGAACCCTGAACAAGGTCTCTATCCAGGAAAGGCAGGTGATCCAGTTAGCCGATGGCGCCCTCAGCGAGGGCGCCAGTTGGGGAAAAGACGGCAACATTATCGCGGGATTCGACAATCGCCTGGCACGGATTTCCGCCGCCGGTGGTACACCCACACCCGTGACGGAGCTTGCGCCTGGGGAAATCGCTCATCGCTGGCCGCAAATCCTGCCAGGCGGCAAGGCTGTACTATTCAGCGCTTACACTTCAATGACGGGGTTGGACGGGGCCAGTATTGAAGCACAGTCATTAGGAGGTGGCCGCCGTAAGACGCTGGTGCGCGACGCTACCTGGGGCCGATACCTGGCTAGCGGCCATCTGGTTTACATCAACAAGGGCACGCTCTATGCCGTTCCTTTTGACCCCGAACGGCTCGAAGTGCATGGCACACCCACTCCAGTCCTGGAGGATGTTGCATACGACTCTGCTTTGGGTTCCGCCCTCATTGATTTCTCGCACACCGGTGTGCTGGTATATCAGAGCGGCAAGCAGGCGGGTGGGTTGGTGACCGTGCAATGGATGGACCAGTCGGGCAACACCCGGCCGCTACTCCCGGTTCCAGGCAATTATCTGTCTCCCACCCTATCGCCGGACGCGAGCCGGTTGGCGCTGACTTCAGGAGGCGATGTCTGGGTTTACGAATTGGGGCGCGGCAGCATGATGCGGTTGACTTTCGGTGGCGGTTACGGTAACCCGGTTTGGACTGCTGACGGCCGCTACATCGTTTTTCGTGCCGCGCGAGGTATGTGGTGGACGCGGGCGGATGGAACCGGTCAGCCGCAGCCAATGACCCGGAGCGACTATCAACAGATTCCGTGGTCCTTTTCAGCCGATGGCAAGCGGCTCGCATTCGTGGAAGGCAAGTCGCCAGGCAGCGGTGTTCTCTGGACCGTGCTCGTGGAGAGTGACCGCTCCGGGCTCCGAGCCGGCAAAGCGGAAATGTTCCTGGAAGAGCCGCTCCCAGCGAGGCGGCGGCGCCCGATGTTCTCACCCGACGGGCGCTGGCTCGCATACGAGTCGAACGAGTCCGGCGCGAACGAGGTGTACGTGCAGGGGTTTCCGGACAGGCATGGCAAGCAGCGAATCTCAGGCGGTGTAGGCACCTATCCGGCGTGGTCGCGCACCGGCCATGAGCTGTTCTTTTATGATGGCGTGCAGAATCGGCTTATGGCCGCGTCCTATCAGGAGCGAGGAGATTCGTTCGTTGCGGATAGGCCGCGCGTTTGGTCTGAAAAGGGGCCGGCACACTTCGGCACGACGCGGAGCTACGATCCGACGCCGGACGGCAAACAGATCGTTACGCTGGTGTCCGCCGACACTCTCCAGGAGCCTCACGCCCGCGTGATCTTCCTGCTGAACTTCTTCGACGAACTCCGGCGCCGTCTCCCCCCGGCGTGAACCCAAGTTGACGGGAAACCGCGCTCACCGCGGAAAGCGTGTAGTGCGTGGCATGGGACCGGACCAAAAGGGCGTTCATCGTTCCGTATCTCGATCGACCGGCGGTCGGCTCGTCTAATCACCGGCTTGCGCGTTTCCCGTCAACTGGAACGGAATCGGCTACAGTATCCCTCTCATTGGCTCATGCCCTCAACTGTGGCATGCGCTCCAGTTTTTCCTCCTCGGTTGGTATCGCAATTAGTTTCGTGATATAAATAGTTTCAATGATGAAATCAGATCACCCATCGGTCGGGCTACTCGTGGACCGGTTCCTGCGCGCGATGCATCGCTACGATTCAGGACGCACTCTGCCGATTCTACATGCGGCAAAGCTTACAACGCCACAGATTGCCGTGCTGGAATTTATTCGCGAGCCTCAGACGGTCTCCACTGTCGCAACCTACCTGGGCCTGTCGCGGCCGGCGACCAGCCAGTTGATTGACAAGCTGGTGCGCAGTGGTTTAATCCACCGGACGGAAGGCGCCACGGACAGGCGGGAGCGGAATGTAATTTTGAGCGCGAAGGGCCGCTCTCTTGTCGACAGGATTGCCGCGGCCCGTGCAGCAAGGTTCGCCTCGTCCCTTGAGGTTCTCCCACCGCCTGTAGCGGCCAGATTCCATTCCGTTCTGGAGGAAGTCATCGCCGCGCTCGGCGAGGCGGCGGGATCAGCCGCGGAGAATCATCCCCGGGGCCGAGTTCGATGAACCCTGCAATTTTCCTGCTATTGAATCTGGTTTTGGCGTTCTACAACGTCGGGACGATCTGGGCGCATGAAGTGGACATTTTTCGCTCCTGGAACCTCGTTCCTCGCGATGCGTTTCACCGCGTCCAGGCGGTGCATTGGGGCAAGCTTCCATATTGGGTCTTGCTGCCCGTCGGACTTGCTCTGGCGGGCTCCATCAGTCTTATCTGGTATCGCCCTGCAAACTCACCCGTGTGGGTGTGGTGCGGTCTTGCTTTTCAAGTCGCCTCCCACGCACTCACCGCGCTCCTCTGGGGGCGATGGCAGGCGAAGTTGAGCAAGGACCCGCTCGGCCCCACAAGTCCTTACCTCCGCAAGATCCTTTCGACGCATTGGATACGAACGATGCTCATCAACGCGTATGGATTCACCCTTCTCATCTGGGCCATCGAAACCATGGCGCGTCAATGAAACAGCATGTACGAACAGTTTCTCTAAGCATTGCCGCATGCCTGCTGGCGCCCGTCGCCGCAACGGCCTCAGGTGCTAACGCAAAGGTTCCAGCTATCCGGACGTCTGCTGGGAGCGTCGAGGGAGCATGTGCTTTACGTTGCGCTGTGGGAAGCAGATGGTTTCCTCAAACGGCCGGTCCAACAAGTTCGGATCGAGCCTGGAGCCGAGAGGATCTTCCGCTTCGAGGTGCCTGCGGGCCGCTGGGCGGTGAGCGCTTTTGAAGATCGAAACGGCAACGGCGTCCTCGACATGGGCTTCTTTGGACCGAAGGAGCCCAGCGGGAACTGTGGGGCAGGATGTAATCCTGCGGCGGCTTGCTAAGCCGCCTGGTCGGGCAGCGACGATTTCAGTCGGTTCACGTGACGCTCAGGCTTCGCCCAGAAACGAGCGAATTCACGCAAACGGTTGCCAAGACAACTCGCTGGAACAGCGATTCTGGAACGCTCCCTCCCTCACAATTTTCCCCGGTGCCCACCTGCGGTCACGCCCGTCCCCGGCCTCGAACGCCCGAGTTTCCAATAAAATCCACTCACAACCGCCGTATTCCGTCCTTCCTCGGCTCATAACGGATTCCAGAGGTATTGCTATGAATCCATCCGAATCCGTCAACGGCATCGAGCGTTGCCCCGATCAAAGCGGCAACGACTCCCGCGACGCCAAGCACGACGTTAATCAAAGCGCCGGCAGGCGCGATGTTGATCAAAGCCCTGCCAGCCGCGCGGAAACCAACCGCCGCAACGCCACGCACTCCACCGGCCCCATCACCCCCCAAGGCAAACGCCGGGCATCGCTCAACGCCCTGCGCCACGGCCTCACCGGCCAGACCGTCGTCCTGCCCCAGGACGACCTCGCCGCATACCAACGCTCCTCCGATCAATTCCACGCCGAGCTGAAGCCGAAAGGCCTGCTCGAAACCAAAGCCGTCCAGATCATCGCCGACACATATTGGCGTCTCGGCCGCATCCGCGCCATGGAAAACAATCTGTTCGCCCTATCAATCGAGGAACAAGAACCTCTCTCCTCCGACCCCCTCATTTCCTCCGCGCTCGCTCAAGCCCGGTCTCTGGACGGTCGCGCCGACCTCCTCGCCCGCCTCAGCCTCTACGAGCAGCGCCTCAACCGCAGCCTCGCCCAAGCCCACGCACAGCTCAAGCAACTCCAGCAGGAGCGGGCCCAGGCCGAAGCCCGCGACCTTGAAGCCGCCGAGAAAATCTGTAACTTGAAAGAAGCATTAAACGAACCGTGGGAGCCCGAAGAAAATGGCTTCGAATTTTCGAGCTCTCATCTCGATGCTTACATGCGCCGCCGTCAGTTGATCCGGGAGGCCGACGTGTTCCACTATAACGGCAAACTCCCCTATCGGCCCAGCCGCCGCGTCACCTCAAAGCCGCGGAGTCGCCCGCCAATCGCGTCCACCGCCGCCACAGACAACACCGGCATTTCGCCTGCGCCCACGGGGTCTGGGTTACAATAATGGACGGCCTCCCGGCCTTACCGAGGTTAGCGGTCGACAGTGAAAAACACTGATGTTCGCGATCCGGCGTACTTTCATAAAGTCGTCGATTGCCAATGGGCCTGTCCGGCTCACACCAATGTCCCTGAATACATTCGCCTGATCGCGCAGGGAAAATACACAGAGGCATATATTGTCAACCGCGAATCGAATGTTTTCCCGGCGATTCTCGGACGCACTTGCGACCGCCCTTGCGAACCGGCATGCCGGCGAGGGCGGCTCGACGGCAAACCGGTCGCGATCTGCCGCCTGAAGCGCGTTGCGGCGGATCTGCGCGGCGAAATCTCTCATCTGCTGCCCAAGATTCCGAAGGAATCGAATGGAAAACGCATCGCGTTGATTGGGGCCGGCCCCGCGTCATTAACGGTGGCCAACGACTTGCGTCCGCTCGGCTACCAAGTGACGCTTTTCGAGAAACAGGACAAGCCCGGCGGTTTGATGCGCTCCAATATTCCATCGTTCCGATTGCCGGAAAAAGTGCTGGATGACGAAGTAAACATCATCCTGGAAATGGGCGTGGACATCAGGTACAACTCGCCCGTCTCCAGCTTGCGCTCGCTGCTGAATGAGAAATACGATGCGGTATTCGCGGGCACGGGCGCTCCTCGGGGCAAGGACCTGGAGATCCCGGGGCGCCGCGAAGCAGCCGCGAACATTCACATCGGCATCGACTGGCTGGAATCGGTAGCGTTCGGCCATATCGATTCCATCGGCAAGCGTGTCCTGATTATCGGCGTGGGCAACACCGCCATGGACTGCTGCCGCACTTCACGCCGCCTGGGCGGCACGGATATCAAGGTCATGGCGCGCCGCCCTCGCGCGTACTTCAAGGCTTCGCCGTGGGAGCTCGACGACGCCGAAGAAGAAGGAATCGATATCGTCATCAATCATGCGCCGAAGCGGTTCGTGCTGGAAAACGGCAGGCTCACCGGCATGGAGTTCGAGCGCCTGGAATGGGACGCGGAAGCGAAAAAGTCCCGCGTGATCGATACCATCTTTCTGCCGGCCGACGACGTAATCCTCGCCATCGGCCAGGACAACGCGTTTCCCTGGATCGAGCGCGACCTCGGCATCCAATTCAATAAGTGGGATATGCCGGTAGTGGATGAAACGACGTTTGAATCCACGCTGGGCGGCGTTTTCTTCGGCGGCGACGCGGCTTTCGGCCCCAAGAACATCATCTGGGCGGTAGCGCATGGACATGCGGCGGCGATTTCGATCCACAATTATTGCCAAGGTCTGCCCGTGACCGTGCGGCCGCAGCCGCGCATGAGCCTGATCACGCAGAAAATGGGGATCAGCGAGTGGAGCTATCACAACGACTACAACCCGGCGGCGCGTCAGAAGATGCAGCACGTGGATCTGATGCGGCGTTTCGAGCAGTTGAATATCGAAGTCGAGTTGGGATTTAATCCCGAGCAGACCGCGCGCGAAGTGCAGCGCTGCCTTAACTGCGATGTGCAGACCGTCTTCGCCGAAAAGCGCTGCATCGAATGCGACGCGTGCATCGACATTTGTCCCGTCCAGTGCCTCACTATCACGGCCGATGGCGAGGAGAAAGAGGTTCGCGCGCGCCTGTCGGCGCCCGCGGTGAACCCCGATCAAGCCTTGTTCGCTTCCGCTCCCCTGCCCCAAACCGGGCGCCTGATGTTCAAAGACGAAGACGTTTGCGTCCACTGCGGCCTATGCGCCGAGCGCTGCCCCACGGCGGCGTGGGACATGCAGAAGTTCGACTTAATCATTCCATATGCAGGGAGTCCATGCTCGACACCATCGGTCGCAATGCACCAGTAGGACAAGCTTCAGCTTGTCCAGCCGGCATCAATGACTTCGCCGTAAAGCTCGCCAACGTAAACGGCACCGGCTCGGCCAGCGCCAATGGCTTGATCATGCAGGCCATCTTCCGCATGGGCATTCCCGTCACAGGCAAGAATCTGTTCCCATCCAATATTCAGGGCCTCCCGACATGGTATGAGATCCGTGTAAACAAAGATGGCTACGGCGCCCGCGCCCTGCACTACGATTTGATGGTGGCGATGAATTCGCAGACCTACAAGGCCGATGTCCGCGAGGTTCGTTCCGGCGGCTACCTGATGTACGATTCCACCTGGCCGCTGGATCCTCATCTGCATCGGGACGACATCACCTTCCTCGGCATTCCGCTCGCGCGGATGTGCAACGAGAGTTTTTCCGATCCGCGCGAACGAATTTTGATGAAGAATATCGCGTACGCCGGCTCATTGTGCGCGGTGCTCGATATCGACATGCCGATCGTCGATGAGCTGCTGGTCGAAAAATACGGCAAGAAGCAATCGTTGCTCGATTCCAATCACAAGGCGCTGAAGCTCGGCTACGAATACGCCCGCGACAACTTCCGCTGTCCCCTGCCCTTCCATCTGGAGAAGATGGAGGCGAACGGAGAAAAGATCCTGATCGACGGCAACACGGCGACCGCGCTCGGGTGCTTATATGCCGGTGCAACTGTCGCGGCCTGGTACCCCATTACGCCCGCGACCTCGGTGATGGATGCGTTCAAGAGCTTTTGCGAAAAATACCGCCGCGACCCCGACACGGGCAAGAACAACTTCATGATCCTTCAGGCCGAGGATGAGCTTGCGGCGATTGGCATGGTGCTGGGAGCGAGCTGGAACGGAGCGCGCGCTTTCACCTCTACGGCCGGGCCGGGCATTTCGCTGATGAACGAGTTGCTTGGGCTGGCTTACTACGCCGAAATCCCGGCCGTGGTTATCGACGTTCAGCGAGTCGGTCCGTCGACGGGAATGCCCACGCGAACGCAGCAGGCCGACCTGCTCGAATGCGCCTATGCGTCGCACGGCGACACGCGCCATATCTTACTATTCCCCGCGAATCCGTCCGAGTGCTTCGAGTTTGCGGCGAAATCGTTCGATCTGGCCGAGCGGTTCCAAACTCCGGTGATCATGTTGTCCGATCTGGACATCGGCATGAACGATTGGGTGACTCCACGGCTCAAGTGGGACGACAAGTTTCGCCCGGATCGCGGCCGCGTGCTGAACGAAGAGGATCTCACGCACATGGCGAAGTACTTCCGCTACTTCCCCGACGACAAGAACTATGTGGCGCCGCGCACATTGCCCGGGGTAAGCGCGAAGGGCGCATATTTCATTCGCGGCTCCGGCCACAACAAATTCGGCGGGTACACCGAGCTTCCTTCCGAATATCAGGAAGTGATGGACCGCCTCGCGCTCAAGCATAAAGCCGCGGCCAAGTTTGTGCCCGCTCCCGAGATCATCCGCCGCAAGGGCGCCCGGTTCGGCGTGATCGCCATTGGAGGCTGCGACCCGGCCGTGCGCGAAGCCCAGGAAAGATTCGGCAATGCAAAGGCCGGCTTCGACTACATGCGCATAAAGGGCTTCCCCTTCCACGAGCAGGTGGAGCAGTTCCTGGCCGACCACGATCTCTGCTATGTCGTCGAGCAAAACCGCGACGCGCAGCTGAAATCGCTGCTGATGATGGAGACCAACGTTCCCAAAGAAAAACTTCAAAGCATCCTGGTATATGGCGGCTTCCCGTTAAGCGCGAGCCACGTGCTGGATGCGCTGATGAATCGCGACCGCGAAGGAGCGGCCGTTGAGACCGTTAACGCCTGACCAATGCCGTCCATAAGCAAACCCGTCGCAACGCATCCGAGCCTCCAGCGCAATGAATTGGGCCTGACTATTCGAGACTACGAAGGGTCGATGTCCACGTTGTGCGCCGGCTGCGGACACGATTCCATTACCGCCGCCGTCACCCGCGCTTTTTGGGAACTCTCGATTGCGCCCCATCAGATTGCAAAGCTGAGCGGCATTGGCTGCTCTTCGAAAACGCCGACCTATTTTGTCAGCGGCGCGCACGGCTTTAACTCCGCGCACGGCCGCATGCCCGCGATCGCCACGGGAGCCGCCGCAGCAAACCGCGATCTGGTTTATATCGGCGTATCCGGCGATGGGGACTCGCTCTCCATCGGACTCGGCCAGCTTTGCCACGCCATCCGCCGGAATGTGCGGATGGTTTACCTGATCGAAAACAACGGCGTCTACGGATTGACCAAAGGCCAGTTCTCCGCCTCGGCCGACATCGGCTCAAAGAGCAAACGCGGCGAGCCGAACAGAATGGCGCCGATTGATCCGGTGCGTTTGGCTTTGACGCTCGGCGCGACGTTCGTCGCGCGCAGCTTCTCGGGCGATAAGGAACAGCTCGTTCCGATTTTGAAGGCTGCCGTCGCGCACCGCGGCTTCGCGCTCATAGATGTGATTTCGCCCTGCGTGACGTTCAACGATCACTCCGGCTCGACGAAGAGCTACCTGCAAACCCGCAAGCACATGATCCGCGCCACGGAAACCGACTTTGTTCCTCCCGCAAACGAGATTTTGGCGCACATCAGCTCGAACGGCGCCACGAGCGTAACGCTGCATGACGGCAGCGTCGTTCACTTCCGCTCCGTGCCGCTAGGCTACGACCCCAAGGACCGCGCGAAGGTTTCGACCTACCTCGACCGCCATCAGGACAGCGGCGAGATCCTCACCGGGTTGCTATATCTCGACGAATCCGCTCCCGACATGCATGAGCTAAGCCAGACCTCCGAGGTCCCGCTGGTGCATATCCCGTACGAGACTCTCTGTCCGGGGTCGAAGGCGCTCGAAGAGCTGCAAGAAGAGTTCCGTTAACCTGGAAACTGTGAGCTTTCCGTCTCCTCCTTAGATCCAATGGCTGTGAGCCGGAGGGCAATATGTAGTAGACATCCGGCGCTCCACCGGCTCCGCCGTGATGGGCTGATTGAGGCCGATTGGGGCGTGAGCGAAAACAACCAGCGTGCCCGTTTTTACCGGCTCACGCCGGCCGGCAAGGAAAAGACTGACCGACGAAGAGTCGCGATGGAAGCTGTTCGTAAGAACGATGACGAAAGTGCTTCGCGCGCAGGAGTAGCTTATGCGGAACTATTGGTCGCGATGGCGGCGGCGAAACCGTGAGGAACAGGATCTGGATGACGAGATCCGGTCTCATCTTGCCATCGAAGCTGCCGGACGGATCGCGAGCGGCGAGACGCCGGAAACCGCATGGCGGGAGGCCCGGCGAACGTTCGGAAACGCCTCGCGCATTCGCGAGGAAACGCGCGAGGCATGGGGTCTTACGGCGATCCAGAACGTGCTTGAGGACATCCGCCACGGCCTTCGGCTCCTTCGGAAAGCCCCGCTTTGGACTATCGTTGTCGCGTCCACACTCGCGCTAGGCGTTGGCCTGACCACCGCCATATTCAGCGTGGTTTATGGCGTGATCCTCAAACCGCTGCCTTATCCCAAGCCGGACCGGTTGGTGGCGCTTTGGAATAGCGCGCCGGTGGGCGCGTACCAACGTTTTAACGTAAACGGCCCCAACTGGCTCTTCTGGCGCGAGCATGCGCGCTCCTTCGAGGACATTGCGCTGGCTCGGCCGATTGCAAATTTCAATCTGACCGGACAAGGCGTTCCCGAGCGGTTGCAGGGCGCACGCACAGCGTGGAATCTGCGTCAGGTCCTACAAGTTCAACCCCTCATGGGCCGCTTCTTCACCGAGACGGAACAGAACAGCGATGCAAGGGTCGCCGTGCTCAGTTATTGGCTGTGGCAACGGCGGTTCGGCGGCACGCGGAACATCCTGGGCGAAAAAATCCCTCTTAACGGCGAGCCATACGAAGTCATCGGGATTATGCCTGCCAATTTCGAATATCCGAGCGAGCAGTTTGAACTGTGGACACCATTGTTCCTATCCGCGCAGGAATTGGGCGAACCCGGATTGAATTACCAGTACGTGGCCGTGGGCCGGCTAACAGGTGGTGTGAGTGTGGCGCAAGCGCAAGCTGAAATGTCGAGCATCGCGCGGCGGTACGCGGACGAGCATCCGGCAACCAACCGCTTGCCGCGCGGCGCCTACGTCGATGTTGCTGTGGAATCGCTGCTAGCGAGCAATACGCGGCAAATCCGCTCCGCCATGTGGATTCTTCTTGCGGCGATCGGCTGCCTGCTGCTAACGGGCTGCTTTAATTTGGCCATTTTGCTGATCGCGCGCGGGAGCTCCCGCGCGAAAGAAATGGCCCTTCGAGCGGCCCTGGGCGCCGCGCGTGGAAGGCTACGGCGGCAGTTCTTGGCGGAACTGGCGCCATTGAGCTTTGTGGGCGCTGCCGGGGGAATTCTGATTGCCTGGTTAATCCTTCGCATCTTTTTACCCTTGGTTCCGGATCAGATTCCGCGCGCCGAAGCAATCGGCTTGAATCTGCCGGTGCTTGGGTTTTCGATCGCGGCCGGCGCTTTCGTGGTGATTGTGGCAGCGCTTCTGCCGGCAAGGATCGCGGCGCGAAGCGAGCTCACTGGCACGCTCCAAGAGAGTTCGCGCGCGGTCACCGGGGGCAACCGCGCGCGCGGCGTTCTGGTGGTGGCGCAGGTAGCCGTGACGATTGTGCTACTTTTCGGCGGGACGCTGTTCGTGCGAAGTCTGGCCGCGGTCTGGCGAGTCAACCCTGGCTTCGCCACACAAAAGGTGCTTACCATGCATTTCGCCGTGCCGCGTGTCCGATATCGAAAGGACCCTGACGTTTCCGGATTTTATGATCGCGTGCTGGAACACGTCAAAACCGTGCCTGGCGTGCTCGCGGCCGGAATCGTGAACCGGCTGGCGCTGAGCGGAATCGACCAGACGTTTCAAGTAGTGTTTGAAAACCCTTCCGATCTGCGGAATATGGACATCGATTCGAGAACGGAAACACCAGGGTACTTCGAAGCTGCCGGGATTCCACTAAAGGTGGGGCGCGATTTCACCTCGCACGACGGCGCGGACACGTTGCTGATCGGTATTATTGACGATCAACTCGCACAGCGAGTTTTTGGCGCAGGCGATCCGCTGGGCAAGCGCTTTCGCATCCCGATTCCCGGCCAGCCCTGGGTTCAGATCGTGGGAGTCGTGGGTCACATTCTGAATCAGTCCGCAGAAAAGGACGTGCGGCCTCAAGTCTACTGGCCCATGTCACAGCGGACACAGGAGCCCGCGGCACTGGTGGTGCGAACTGCCGGATCTCCCTCGGCGTTGACAGCTTCGATTATCGAGCAAATTCGGGCTGTCGATCCCGACCAGCCGGTTTACGATGTGAGGACGATGGAGGACTGGTTGTCGCGCACTATCAGTACCCGCAACATAATGACGTGGGTCGTCGCATTCTTCGGCATCGCGTCACTCCTGCTCGCGTGTTTGGGACTATACGGCGTGGTCTCTTACACCACAGGACTGCGCTTGCGTGAATTCGGTATTCGCATAGCGCTGGGCGGAACAGCGGCGCACGTCCGGCTGTTGATTCTTCGTCATGCAGGGGTGTTGGTGGCTTACGGCTGCGGTGTGGGAATCGCGCTGACCATTCCGGCGGGGCGCGGCATTGGCAGCTTGCTATATGGCGTCGGCCCGTTCGATGCCGTGGCGATTCTGTTCGCTCCGGCGCTTTTGGCCGCCGTTGCTCTGGCCGCTAGCCTCGGCCCGGCGCTACGCGCTGCGAGGGTGGATCCGGCGGAAATCTTGCGCGCGGATTGAGTCGGGTGCGGATTCGCCCTCTCAGCACGCCCGAATAGCGCGGTTGGCAACCGCGCGCCGGATGGCATCCGGCCCCACATTAGTAATGTGGCAGCGGTTGGCCTGCTCGCGCGGCTTGGATTATTGTTGCCGCGTATGCATTGTCATCTTCGGCTGGGGTGATGAAATTTATGCCGCCCCGCCAATTTTCAGCGGCTTCCGGATGGACCCCGCTGAGGATCACCCAACCGGCTCCGAACCTTCCTTCGGCAACGGCCGGCGTGCCGTCGGGATACTTGGCGACCACGTCACCCCATCCGGTAAGCTGTGGGCCGTCTTCCCAATACTGATCGAGAGTTCGGCCATCTGCACTGGCGATCGGGACCGCCGCTTTCCGAATGCCACGGTCTTCCGCGGAGTAAAAGCGGAACCGGGCACCCGAAGTCAAATTCAAGCCGTTGTAGGGCGAGTTTCCCGCGAAGAAGGCGCCCGCGCAGATTCCAAGGTAATTCAAACCACTCTGCACTGCGTTACGGATGTTTGTGGTGGTGCTCGCAGACAGGCTGTTGCCGATGTCGACGAAATTTCCTCCCGGCACGATCAGCAGCCGGTATTGCCGGATTTGCTCTTCGCCCATGCCGTTCAAGCTTGGAGAATTGACTCGCGAATAATTCAGATGATTGGCGTGCAGAATTGCTTCGATGGCCGCGACATCTGCGGGAGAGGCTCCCGTCCCATTGAACAGAAGGATGGACGCCCTCTCGGCGTGAACTGCGCACGCGGTAAACACGGTTGGCGTCATCGCAAGCGCGGCAGCAATCGTCATTCGAAATGCAGAGCGCATCGTGGCTATCTGATGAGTTTCGATTTCAGCACAACTCCGCCGCTGCCGGTCTTCAGGTTCGCGCCTGCTATTTTCAACGCCTGAGCCATTAGCCGGCGGATGTAGGGATCGTCAAGGATCGCTGCGCGGTCGTCCATGCGGATCGAGCGCACCTGGGTACCGTTGCCCTCAAGACGGCCCTCGGGATCGTCAACCGCAATGCCTTCCAGAAAGAAAAACCGTACCCAACGTGGATACAGAACCAGTGAGAACACAGCCGATCCGCGGTCCGCTGGAGCAAAGCCAATCGGGAGCGACTGGCGGCGATCGTAGACCATTAGCCGCGCGCCCGGAAAGCGCGCCCTGAGCTTGTTTAAGCCAGCCCGCGCAGTGGCCGCGACCTGCGGCGAGAAACGGTCGATTGCGTTTTCGAGATAGGCTTTTTCCGCGGCGCCCAAGCTACGGGTCCGTAATCGCGCCGCCCATCATCAGAACTTCGCCGTTTGGACGTTTCGCGCTCACCCACATGCCGCCCTTCTCGCCGTCTTTCATGGGACGAATCGTGACGGTAAGCTTGTCGCCGGGCTTGAGCGTATTTCGGGTCCATCCGCGGCGGCCGAGGTAATTGGGGCTCATGCCTTCGATACCCCAAGTTTCCACCTCGCCTTTATCGTTCTTCACATCCAGCCAGACCCAGGTGTGCGGGTTGGTGTAATCGAACTTCTTCACCGTCCCGTTTACGGTCTGTTCCTTGGTGACGTCGAAGGCAGCAAAGGAATGGTGCGCCAAAGCGACCCCTGCCGCGCCCGCGATCCACCCGGCCAGCAGGACCGCCCTTGTGATGCGTGGTTTCATATTCCCCTTCCGTTCCGTTAACGAGGTGAAGCCCCGGGTTTGGCGAGTTTAATCCCCGCCTTGCCGTTCTGATCGGCAAAGTTGCGGTTGTTCTCCTCGCAGATATATTCCGAAATGGTCCAACTGCGGTGACGCTTAAATGTGCGCGCGCCCATCGAATACGGCTGTGTCAGCGCCTCGGGGTCGACAACGGTGGTTTCGATGCTCAGCGTGTCCGGGTCCGCCAACTTCAAGCGTTCGACGATCTTCATCTTGTCGCTGTAAGGAAACGACAAGCCTCGGGGCACTTGAGCGAAGCCAACTGTTTCAACCACCAATGTGTCGCCGTCCCAATGCCCTACCGATGTGCCGAAGAAGGTTGGATCGGGGTCTTCGGGCAGCGCGCGGCCATCCGTGAAAATATGGCGCACTTGCGTATAGGCTTCGATAACAATGGTCACCTTACCCGGGGTCATCAGAATCTCAATTGGATACGGTTGGCCCATGATGGCGGGCATACCGGGTGGCAGGCAGTTCGCGGTTTCGTTTTCTTCGGCTCGCGGTGGCGGAGCCTGCGCCTTGGCAGCGTACGCCGGCGTAAGTGAAGGACCCGCGGGAGCCGCGCCTCGACCCGCCTTCCCTGCTCCGCGACCCGCGCCTCCTCGCCCGCCAGGAGCGGTTTCCCATACTCCGGTGAAGTCCGGCAGCTTGGCCATGGCCGCCCAATCGGCCGCGGTGGGCGCCTTGCGCACGGGTTTCTGAGCGGCGGCAAATGGCGCCAGCGATATCGCCAACGTGAGCGTGCAAATAAGGGATCGCGAAGAATTGCGCATATCCATGTAGATTTTATTGCATTTCTTTCGTCACTGCTACCGTCCGTGATCCCTGCGTAAGGGATCTGGACCGCTCCCTCGCGGTCGCGGCTCGGTATGAGCGTTTCCGAGGCGCGGCTCGGTATGAGTGTTTCCGAAGCGCGGTTCGGTATGAGCGTTTCCGAGCCGCGATCACGGTTAGGGATGCAATTACGGACGTTTGGGGCGATGTTTATGCCTAATGACCCTGCTAGAATCCGGTTATCGCTGAAGCGCTTTCTATTGTGCATGTGGACACCGCGGTCAGCTTTCGCGGGGGACAGGAGGCTTTGCTGCTGCTTGCGCGCGGGCTCCGCAGCCGCGGACACCAGCAGAAAATTGCGAGTCCGGCGGATTCGGCGCTCACCAGGCAAGCTGCCGAAAACGGTTTTGAGACCATTCCGTTAACCGGACCCCTCGGGCTGCGGCGGCATTTGCAACGGTGCCAAATCGTCCATAGCCACAGCGGGCGAGCGCAGACCATTGCATTCGCGGCGACGATGCGAATACCGTTGGTGCGCATTACAACGCGCCATGTCGCGTTTGAGCCCCGGCATGCCGCGGTTCATCGCCTTAAGTACACCAAGACGTGTGACGGAATCATTGCCGTGTCAGAGGCCGTTCGGCGCGTTTTGGTGGAAGCGGGCGTGCCGGACGGAAAGATCGAGGTAATTCATACCGGCATCGAAATTCCTTCCGCGCCCGCTACCCAGGAACAACGCGCTGCCGCACGCGACAAATTCGGATTCAGGCACGGGGATTTTGTCGCCGGACACCTGGGCGCATTTACGTTCGAAAAAGGGCAGGATATCGCGATTACTGCCGCGCAGACTTTGCGTGCTCGAATGCCGCAATTGCGACTGATTCTGGCGGGCGAAGGCGCGCTGGCGGCAGCTCCGGGCGCGATAATTATGCCCGGATTTATCGAAAATCGCGAGGAATTTTTCGCCGCGCTGGACTTGTTTGTCATGCCCTCTCGATCCGAGGGCTGGGGCTTGGCGGCGGCGGAGGCGCTCGCCCACGGAGTTCCCGTCGTCGCCTCCGCGACGGGCGGACTTACGGAAATCGTCGATCCAGGCGCGACGGGATGGCTTGTACTGGCCGGGGATGCGCAAGCGCTCGCCGGTGCAATTGTCGAAGCTGCTTCCGACCTTGAGCGGCTTCGCGAAATGGGAATACGCGCGAGAATAAGCGCGCCGCGGTTCTCTTCAGATCGAACGGCGGAGCTCACGGAAGCCTTTTACAAGCGTTTTTTGCACGCAAGCGCTGAGATATAATCTGCTCTGGGAGGAGAATGAGCAAAGAAGATAGCATTGAAGTCACTGGTACCGTAGTTGAAAAATTCCCGAGCGGCCTGTTCAGCGTACAGCTGGATCAGGACCGCACAGTCCTTGCCCACCTGGCTGGTAAGCTTCGCCGCAATCGCATTCGCGTGCTGGCAGGCGATCGCGTCACGCTCGAGCTTTCGCCCTACGACCTGACCAAAGGGCGTATCACTTATCGCCACAAGTAAGCATCGCCCGCGCATCCTGCTGATCTTCGGGACGCGCCCCGAAGCCATCAAGCTCGCGCCCGTCTACGAGCGTCTACGCGAAATCCCGGAACGGATGGATACTCGGATTGCGGCCACCGCTCAGCATCGAGGCATGCTCGATCAGGTTCTGGATGCCTTCTCAATTCAGCCCGATTACGATCTGGATTTGATGAAGCCAGGGCAGAGCCTGCTTGAATCGACATCGAGAATTTTGGCAGCTCTGGAACCGGTTTTCAAACGCGAACAACCGGATTGCGTACTGGTCCAGGGCGACACGACAACTGCCCTTTGCGGCGCGCTCGCCGCTTTTTATCACAACGTGGCAGTGGGACACGTAGAAGCGGGATTGCGCACCGGCGATGCACGGCAACCCTTTCCCGAAGAGATGAATCGCGTGCTCGCCGGCCGATTGGCGGCGCTTCACTTTGCGCCCACCGAAACCTCGGCCGAGAACCTGCGGCGCGAACACGTTAGCGCCGCGAATATATTTGTCACTGGAAACACCGGCATCGATGCAGTCCTCGAAATTCGCGATGCATTAGCCGAAGGAAGGCTCCGCGGCGAGGGCTTGCCGGACTTGGCTTCGCGGAAAAAGCTGGTAGTCGTCACGGCGCATCGTCGCGAAAGTTTCGGCGAGGGATTCGATAGCATCTGCCGCGCGCTGGTCCGGCTAGCGGCTCGCGAAGATGTGGAGATCGTTTACCCGGTACACCCGAATCCGAACGTGCAGGATCCCGTCAACCGGCTTTTGCGTAATACCCGCGGAATTCATTTAATCGATCCGTTGCCCTACGTGCCATTCGTGGATTTGATGCGAAAGGCTCGCGTGCTGCTGACGGATTCCGGCGGGATTCAGGAAGAGGGTCCTTCGCTCGGCAAACCGGTTCTGGTGATGCGCGAAAAAACCGAACGGCCGGAGGCGGTGATTGCCGGCACCGCGCGGCTGGTGGGAGTGGCTGAGGATCGTATTGTGGCGGAAACCGTTTTGCTGCTGGAAGACGAATCGGAGTACGAGCGCCGCTCTCACATTCATAATCCTTACGGGGATGGCCGGGCGGCGGAGCGAATTCGCGATATCCTGTGTGCGCGTTTCGCCTCCGGCGCGGCTCCAACTTACGCGCATACAAGCGCTTAGCGCTTATCGTCCGCGCCGGCGAGCCTTTCATGCCCAAATAATCGGCCTGAGAGGAGAAGTATCCTTGCCCGGTCCACCTATTCCTATTCGTCCGCGGCGCGCGACGGCGGCGAACCTCGCTAACGAACTTGCTCGAAGGGTTGTGGGACAGCCGCACGCGATGGAGCAGATTGTTCCTTACGTGCAAATGCACCGCGCCGGCCTGGCTCCGGAGGGGCGGCCAGCGGGCGTATTCTTGCTGCTCGGGCCTACCGGCACCGGTAAAACCAGGACCGTAGAAGCGCTCGCCGAAGTGCTGCACGGTAGCGAGAAATCGCTTCTTAAGGTCGACTGCGGCGAGTTTCAGATGGAGCACGAAGTGGCGAAACTAATCGGCGCTCCTCCGGGTTATTTGGGGCATCGCGAAACTCAGCCCATGCTGACTCAGCAGAAGGTGAATTCCGTAGCGAGTGAAAGCTGCAATTTATCGCTGCTTTTGTTCGATGAGATCGAGAAGGCGGCTTCCAGCATGACGCGCCTGCTGCTGGGCGTGCTTGATAAAGCCGTGCTGCGCCTGGGGGATAACTCAACGGTAAATTTCGAGCGAAGCCTGATTTTTCTGACCAGCAATTTGGGGGCGGAGGCGATGCGGAAGGAACTCGCGCCGAATTTCGGGTTTGAGGCGATGGTAGCGGAGGATCGCAAGGCGAGCGCAGGGAAAATTCACAGCATCGGCATGGGCGCGGTGCGGCGGAAGTTTTCGCCTGAATTCGTCAATCGCATTGACGCCGTGATTGCATATCAACCGTTGGAGCGCTCATCGCTCGAAGCAATTCTCCATCAGCAAATCCAAGCCCTGGAGCGCCATATCGGGGACCGCCTGGAAGACCGCGCGTTCGAGCTTGAGATCGGCGATGACGCATTCGCATGGCTGTTGCGCAAAGGGACTAGTTGTGAATACGGCGCGCGGGAGTTGAAGCGCACCATTTTGCGGAGCCTGACTCAACCGATCGCGGCCATGGTGGAAAGCGGTCGAATTCCGCCTGAATCGCTGGTGCGGGTGGAGGTTGCGGGGGACCGGGAGAGTCTGGATCTCGTGGTGGAAGAGCCGGAATAACTTCAAACTGCAGTGGCGGACTGAGGTCCGCCGCAGCCTGAAGGCTGCCCCACCTGGTCGGGTATGGTGAAAAGTTCGCCAGCGCGATTGGCAATCGCGCGCAGGATAGCATCCTGCCCCACGGGCAGCGGCGATGGTGGAGAGTCGCCGTATCGGGGGGCGGGGAGGGTCTGGATCTGGTGGTCGAAGAGCTGGAATAACTTCAAACCGCAGTGGCGGACTGAAGTCGGCCGCAGCCCTGAGGGCTGCCCCACCTGGTCGAGTATCGTGAAAAGTTCGCCGGCGCGATTGGCAATCGCGCGCAGGATAGCATCCTGCCCCACGGCGACGGCTTGTTGTATGCTGGTGTCTTGAAACCGCTTACTACTCTGTAACAGCTTTCTGGAGGTTCAAGATCTATGCAATCGATGCTGCGAAACGTGCTCATTGCAGCTCCGCTCACAATCCTGTTCTCGGCCGCCGGTTGGGCGCAGACGGGCGCGATTGAGGGCGACGTAAAAGGCGAAGACGGCAAGCCCGCGGTCGGCGCGGTCATAAAGATCGAGCGCAAGGACATTAAGGGCAACTACAACACCAAGACCGACAAAAAAGGCCACTACTACTATGGCGGCCTTGGGGTGCCGGGCATGTACGACATCACGGTTGAAGTGAACGGGAAACCTATGGATGCGATGCGTGGAGTGCGGACAACGGGCGCTCCCGCGGAGGTGAATTTCGATCTCAAGCAGGCCGCCGCGCGCAATGCCGCAGCCGCTGGAGCAGCAGCAGGGGCCGGAGCGGCTGGAGGCGCCGCAGGCGCCGCGCCGCCGCCGGAAGAGAACCGCAGCCTGAGCCCCGCGCAGAAGGCCGAGCTCGAGAAGCAGCGCAAAGAGCAAGAAGCGGCCATGGCGCGCAACAAGGAGTTGAACGACGCCTTTAACGCGGGCCGCGAAGCGGAGACTGCGAAAAACTGGGATGTCGCAATCCAGCAATTCGACAAGGCTTCGCAGCTCGATCCTAAGCAGCACGTGGTCTGGAGCCACCTTGCCGACAGCTACGTCAGCCGCGGCGGCACGAAGACCGGCGCGGACCAGCAGGCCGATTATGCGAAAGGCGTTGAAGATTACCAGAAGGCGCTCGAGATCAAACCGGACGACCCCGCCTATCACAACAACTACGCGTTGGCGCTCGCAAAGATGAAGAAGATCGACGAGGCGCAAGCGGAACTGAATAAGGCTGCGCAGATGGACGCGGCCAATGCGGGCAAGTACTACTACAACTTCGGCGCTATTTTGGTGAATGCCGGGCAGAACGATGCGGCGGGCGAAGCTTTCAAGAAAGCCATCGCGGCCGATCCGAATTACGCCGATGCCTACTACCAGTTGGGAATCGTTCTGGTCGGAAAGGCGACAACCACGCCCGACGGCAAAATCGTTCCGCCTCCGGGAACGGAAGATGCGTTCCAGAAATATTTGGCCTTGCAGCCGAACGGAGCGAATGCCGACGGCGCGAAGGCCATGCTGGCCTCAATGGGCGCTTCGATCCAGACCTCGTTTGACAAACCGGGCGCGAAGCAGACCAACACGAAGAAGAAGTAACTAATGCGGATCATCCTGGAAGCGGTAATTGCGGTGCTGGCGATCACAGTACTGCGAGCCGTAATCGGGATGATCATGAAGGGCTTCTCGGATCTATTCGGCCCGTCTTCCTCGAGTTCGGCGGGCGGGGCGAGCCGCCCACAGCGTCCGGCGCCTGGCCCCGAGCCACTGAAGAAAGATCCCATGTGCGGCACATTCATCGCCGCTTCCAGCTCCGTACAGAAGACCGTCGACGGCGAGACGTTCTACTTTTGCTCGGCCGAGTGCCGGGATAAATTTCGCGGACCGGTGAGAAAAGCCGGATAACAGCGTACGGGCGCGCGTTATGTAAAACCCCTCCCCCGTCGCAGGGCCAAATGTGCTTCAATCTGACGAGGGGGTAAAAATGAGGGCAAGTTATTTCCAGCGTGTTGCACTTTCATCTTTGGTGGTGTTAATGGCCGTGGCGCCAGCCGCATTCGCCCAGCTCACCGGCGATCTGCAAGTCAACGTCTCCGATATATCTAACGCCGGCATACCTAACGCCTCAATAATGGTCAAGAACCTCGATACGGGCGCGACCCGCACTGCAAACACTGATGTAATCGGTGAGGTCAGCGTTAATCAGCTAGCTGTCGGCAACTACGAAATTACGGTCGCCCATGAAGGGTTTGCAACCACCAAGGTGCAAGGTACCGTCGTGGGCGGCACCAGCAACACTGTATCTGTGACGGTCAACGTGGCGACGGCGGCCCAGGAGATTGTAGTCACGGCAAGAGCGGAAATTATCAATACGGTGAACGGTCAGTTGCAGCAGACCACAGAACGGAGCTCGATTGCCGATTTACCCACGGTGACCAGCGGCGTCCTGCAACTAGCGACCACTTCGCCCGGGGTCGCGCCAGTCACGCCCAATAATCCGTTTCTCGGCTTGGGCAGTTATAACTCGAATGGGGGCCGCGGACGGTCGAACAATATCACTATTGACGGAGCCACCGCTACGGATATCAGTACCACCGGCGGCGCCGGGCTAGGCACGGTTCCGCTGGATGCGATCCGGGAAGTAAACTTCATCACGAATCAGTTCAACGCCGAATTCGGCCGCAATGCCAGCTCGCAATTTCAAATTCTTACGCTGAGCGGATCCAACGATTTCCATGGCGAGCTGTTCGAATTTTTCCGTAATAGCTTCCTAAATACACGCGATTACTTCGACCGCACTGGCTTCGCCGTCCCCAACATCAACAACGATTGGGGAGCGATGGCGGGCGGAAAAATCCGCGCGAATAAGCTGTTTTATTTCGGAAGCTATGAGGAAAATACGATTCGAGGCCTGGGCGGCACAAGAATCGCGACCGTCCCCACTCCCGCGCAGGTTGCCGGCGCCGTTCCGTTTGCTCAGCAGATAATTAAGGACTACAACGTCCCGACGAGTCCTACCGGCACGGTGACGCAAGTCGCCCCCAATACCACCGACTTTCTCGGTTGGTCAGGCCGCGTCGACTGGATTGTAACGAAGAACGACAATTTCTTCGGCCGTTTTGGAGAGTCGGCCAACCACGCCAACAGCACCGGCAATACTTTTATCGATTCCAACCTGGTGCTAAACGGAGCCAGCAGCTTCAACCGCTCCTGGACCGGCACCTTGAACGAAACTCACACGTTCAGTCCAAATACGGTCAACAACTTCATGGCTGCGTATGGGCGCAGCGCGCCTGTATTCACGCCCTTTGTGAACAACAGCGGAAAGCCGGAGATCATCTTTAACGACGGCACGGCAAACTTCGGCACCTGGAGCGGACTTCCGCAGGGCCGGATTCAGAACACGTTCCAATACCAGGACATTGTGACGCACGTGCGTGGAAGACACACCATCAAATTGGGAATTGAAGTCGATCGCGTCCAGGCCAATAGTTTCTTCGATAGCAACGTCAATGGCTCGCTCACGTTCCTAACGCTGGCTCAGTTCCTTCAAGGCAACGCCTTTCAATACTCGCAGGATTTTGGAAACTCCAGGCGCGGCAACCGGTTGTGGAACACGTTTTTCTTCGTTCAGGACGACTGGCACGTAACCAGAACTTTCACGCTCAATGTCGGCTTCCGCGAAGAAGTCGCAGGCGCCGTCAGCGAAATCAACGGTATTCTTTCGAACCTGGATATCACGAAGACCACTACTCCGATGGGCGGAGCGGGCACGGGGCCGCTAGGCGCATTCTACACCGGTGGCAGCTACTTCAAGACCAACTGGAATCCGGGACCAAGATTCGGTTTTGCTTGGAACCCCCGCAGCGGAAAGACGGTGATCCGCGGCGGTTATGGAATCTCGTACGATTTCATCTTCCTGAATCCGATCACCAACGGACGTTTCCTGCCTCCGTATATGTATACGTTCTCGCTGCCCCAAGGACAAGTGGGCGTGGCTCCTAATACTCTCGACGCCATCTACGCGGGAACCTCTCCGTTCCAGCAGCAAAGCTCGTCTGTGGTCGGCACATTCGGCACAACTATCAAAAATTTCGGCAATGTCACTTACATCGATCCGAATCTGAAAAATCCACAAGTGCAGCAGTACACGCTGACTGTGGAACGGCAAATTTTCAGTTGGCTTTTCCGGGTTGGTTACTCCGGCAGTAAGGGAACCTATTTGCAGCGGACGCAGCTACAGAACATCATCACTCCCGGGTTGTACACTATCCCTCAGTCGCTCGCGCAGCAACAACAAGAGCAGGCAGCGGGCGTTTTCACAGCGGTATATAACGCCTCGAATCCTTCATCCACAACGCCAAGCAACCGTATCGATCCCCGCTTCAACCGCGTCAGCGTGGTGAACTCGACGGCAAATTCCAGCTACAATTCCTTGCAAATATACGCCGAGCGCCGCTTCGCCGACTGGTACGGTATGACGGTCGCGTATACGTGGTCCAAATCGATCGACGATGCTTCGGATGCGCTGGGCGTACTCGCGAACGACACGCCCAATCAGCAGGACCCGTTTAACAACCGCAACAACCGGGCGGTCTCGCAGTTCGATATTCCCCAGCGGATCGCGATCACGCACGACTTCCTATCCAATTTCAAAGGAATCTCCAATCCCGTGGCGCGATATGTCGTCAACGGATGGGAGTTCAGCGGTATTTTCCAGGCGCAAACCGGGGTGCCGGTGAACCTGTTTGCAGGCACGGTAGCAGGCGTTCCGGATGGACTGCTGATCGGGTTTAACGCCGCTACTTATCCGCAGCGTCCAAATCAGGTGGGTCCAATTAACATCCCGTTCCAACCGAATCCCGGCGCCGGTTCCGCGAACCCGAACCTGATTCCCAATTCCGGCCTGGCCCAGCCGTTGATCGGACACTTGGGCACGTTAGGGCGAAACGTGCTTCGAATAAATCCCTTGATCGACGCAGATATGACGTTCGGCCGCGTTTTCAAGCTGCGGGAGCGCTTGAATCTGAGGTTGCAAGCGCAGGTTTACAACGTGTTCAACAACACGACGTTCAGTTTCGGCAGCTCGGTCAACAATCTTTCCTCGCCGTCGACGTTCGGGTATTATTCGGGAACGGACACGAACACGCGCCGCATCGCCCTCACGGGCCGCCTGAACTGGTAAAAGTACTTTTCGCGCCAGGGATTTGAGGCCCTCGATTACGCTGCGAAACTAATTTTTGATTTTCCGCCGCGCGCGCTTGCTTTGGGTCCGGTTTCCGATAGATCTCATTGAGATGCTCAAGCATGGGTTGCGGGCGGGTGTTCGAGCGCCAGCGGGTATCTATTTGGTAGCCCGGACGTTCTGTATAACTTCAGTTATCGCATCAATCACCAAATCCGGACGCTGGAGATGTATCATATGGCCGCTGTGTTCGGCTCTTATCAGGTTGCCTCTGGACGACAAAGCAGCGAGTTGAACTTGTTGTGCATGCCACGCGCCGGTTGAGTCGATATCGCGCTCCAGCACGCGGATTGGAAGAGCCCCGAGCGGGTACGGTCCAGTTAACCGCTGCCGCCGCAAGGCGGTGAGCTCCTCCCGCCAGGATTCCGCCACGGCTAGAGTGTTGGGCAACCAGCCAAAATCGCGAATGGCTTTTTCGAATGCCCACTGCCGGATTTGCTGCAAGCCCACCGGTAGCATGTTGAAGGGCGGCGCATCCGCCCGGCCGGGATTCAGCGGCGGAACAGCACTGAGGTATTCCCGATGCGCTGCAGGCAATCGCTCCCGGCTCAACAAGCTTAGGGGCACCTGCTTTCCGTTCACGATCATCCGAACATCCTCATCGGGCGTGCCGTCCACGAACACGAGCCCGGCAACCTGCTCCGGGAACCTGCGCTGGTATGCACGAATATATAGAGACCCCAGCGATTGGCCCACCAGTACGTATGAAGGGCTGATGTGCGCCGTTCGCAAGAGCAGATTCAAATCGTCCACGATCTGTTCGATGCCGTCATCCACTGGCCCGCGATCGCTCCAGGCATATCCCGCGCGATCGTATGTGCAGATTCGTGTTCGTCTAGCGACCAGAGGTTGAACTAGAGCCCACTCGACAGAAAAACCGCCGCCGCCGTTCTCGACAATGACGGAAGGCGCACCAGACCCTGTACAGTTCAGGTGTAATCGCCGGCCTCCAAGGTCGACCATCTGGCCTGGTGGCGGCGGATCGGCGGCCCGCAACCGACTCACACAAAGCAGTGCCTGTAACGACACAACTAGCCAACTACGGCGCTTGCGGGTTAGCAGCATACCTCCATAGACGTCGGTATGCCGTTCAGGTTTGTGGAGCACGTTGGGCCGGTATCACACGGGCGTTACCGCGTCGCTCGCCGGGGGGCGATGAACAGCTAAGCACGGACACGTCGCTAAACCTTGCCTGCAAGGGTTCAGCTTTTGCCGGTAATCGCATTCTTGTACCAGCGGACTGGCCTCTATTCAATCCCTAGGACCACTAAAAACGCACTTGACTCCTACAGGCATTATTTACAGTGAGCTCGTCAATTTGGGATTGTATGCGGTGATCTCGCGAAAACATGAAATGCGTTGGGAGGCCGGCCAGCTAACCTATCGAACGTGCGACCGGTCCCGTTCGTTCTGTTCGCACACGTACTCCATCACATCTACGTCCTTGGGGGCGAGGGAGTTGGTGCGCTTCATCGTCCAGGGCTGTTTGAACGCGCCGGGATCGTCAATCGTGATCTCCACTTCCAGGTGCCCTAAGTCCGGACGCCGATAGCGTTCGGTCAAATGGAGCATCTCGGTGTGCGGAAATGCGTCGAAGCTGAGCCAGGTCTGGTCATTTAACCCGACGGTGTCCACAACCAAAGTGTCGCTCTCCCAGTGTCCGATCGAGTGACCCAAGAAGGACGGATTGGGATCTTTTGGATGGCTGCGGCCGTCCAGGTAGACTTGGCGCGCGGGCTCATCTTCATCGAGGATGATCAGCAAATCGGGCGTTTGAATCATCTTGGTCGGCCCGAAAAAGCCGGTGAATGTGATTCCCATCGGCAGGCAATACGCCGACGGAGGCTGAATTCCTTTCTTTTGCCGTTCTTTGGCCGATGCCTCGACCCATGGAAGAGGCTCCGGCTTCGCGACGGTCGCCGGCATGGCCCCCAGCCAGGCGCCGCTTAGATCCGGCTTGCCATCGGACATTCGCGGCGGAGGGCCTGTGGGCGCCGGATGATGGGTCATTAATTGCACGAATTCCGCGCCGCTATCGCCAAGCGTATTCAACAGCACATCGTCAAGACGCACTTCGAGCCGCGTCGTCTGGCCCGCGTGAACTTCGACTTGCTTGCGCAAGAACGGAATAAATAACGGCGGGAACTCCACCGTGACCTCGTACTTGCCGGGCGGTATCGCGGAGATTGTGTAGCTTCCATCGGTGGAACTCCGAGCCGAAAAGGATGCGCCCGACGTTTCATTCTTCGCCGTTACAGGAGCGTTGGGCACCGGAGGATTATCGCCGGCGGCTGTGCGGACGCGTCCGGCGATGCTTCCCGCCGATTGCGCGATCGCTACCGACGTCAACAGCGATCCCATCAGGAGTGCCTTGAGAACGGGAGCATTCATCTGATTGTTAGCGCCTTCCGATCAACTCGGATGTTATCACCTTCGCTATCCTGGCGCGATTGCCAATCGCGCCAAGTAGGACAAGCTTCAGCTTGTCCAGGCGGGATTGGCAACCCGCCGCAGGATGGCATCCTGCCCCACTTCCAAGCGAAGGTAATCTACTTGCCGACTATGTGACTCACGTCCTTATTGTTTTCGGTGCAGACGTATTCGAGGCGCTCCATCTCCTTCGGTCCAAGCGCGTGGACGCGCTTATTGGTCCAAGGTTTCACGAATGTATCCGGGTCCTCGAAAGTGGTTTGGACCTCCAGATGACCGAGATCCAACCTGCGGAATCGTTCGGTGATGCGCAGCTTTTCCGTCTGAGGATAGAAAGCGAAGGTGAGCCAGCCGCGATCGTTGAAGCCAAGGGTATCGACAACCAGCGTGTCGCCTTCCCATCGTCCAATGGAGTGGCCCATGAACGATGGATTCACATCCTTAGGATGGCTGCGCGTGTCCATGTAGATCGTGCGCGCCGGATCGCCGTTTTCTTCCAAGATGATCAGCCGCGAAGGGGTCTGAACGATTTCGAAATCTGCAAAGAAGCCGGTGAAGGATGGTCCCAGAGGGAGACAGCGCGAATTCGGAAAGTCCCGCCCGAAGTTCTCCTGCCGCTGCTTTACAATCGCGGCGGCGGCCGGCAGCAACTCCGGCGCCACGCCGGCGGGGGTCGGGATTCGCGGCAGCCAAATGCCGGTGAAATCGGGTTTGCCTTCGTGCGTGCGCGGAACCGGACCGGAAGGAGCGGGATGATCGGCGCTGATGAATGCATACCCGCTGGCGCCATCCCCCAACGTATCGAGGTTCACATCATGCAGCTCCACTTTCACCCGCGCCGTTTGACCTGCCTGAACCGCGAGATGCGCCTGCTTGAAGGTCATAAATAGCGGGGGCAGAGCTACCGTAAGCTCGTACCTGCCGGCAGGCAGTCCCGTAAGGCTGTAATCGCCGGCGGGTGTGCTTTTGGTGGAAAACGCGGCGCTGCTGGCCTCGTTCTTGGCGGCCACGACGGCATCTTGCACTGGACCGCCATCGGTGGTCAGGATCGTACCCGAAATGCTTCCGGTCTGGCCAAAACCGGCCGCCGCCAGACACACGAATGGTAAGACGAATCTTCTCATAATTGCTCCGATCTACTTCTTAGTTTTTTCGATTTGCGCGGAAGTCCCCTTCCGCGATCTTAACTGTGAAAAACGCTCCAGCCTTGTCGAACTCAATGCGGCCGCCGAAACCGGTAAACGTTGTTTCCGATATGGGCGTCATGGCTTGCGTTGCAGCGGCATCGCCGAAGCCGAGCTTCAATACTCCCTCGGCCAGCACGACTTTAATGGGCACGACTTCCGGACCCGGAATGCCCAACTCCTTGGCATTGAGCAGATATGTGCCAGCGTACTTGCTCAGGATTTCGGGCGACAGCTTCACCGCGTTTTTCGTATCGTCCGAATTTTTGCCTACCAGATGCGGGAGGTCTCGATTGTTTTCGGCGCATACGTATTCCAGCAGTTCGGTGTCGGGCGTCAACATCCCGGTAACCTTCGTTGTCCACGATTTTTCGTAGAGTTTGGGATCGGTCCAAGTCGCCTCGATCGTGAGGTGGCCGAAATCGGACCGCTTGATGCGTTCGGTGAGTTTCAAATTCTCAGTATGAGGATAGCCGTCTTGAAGCCAGGTGCGCTCGTTGTATCCGCTGCTTTCCACGACCAATGTGTCCCCATCCCAATGTCCGACCGAATAGCCCATCCATGCCGGATTCGGGTCCTTTGGAAGCTCCCGGCCGTCGGTGAAGATCTGCCGGTACTCCAGGTCCTCCGAAAGCAATACGATCAAGCCCGGAGTTTGGATGAACTTCACCATGTTTCCGCCGCCCGCGGTCAGGAAGCCGAAGGGAAGACATTGGGTGCTCGGACCGTCCTTGCCCAGGTTCTCCTCGCGTTCTTTGTGCAGCGCTATCGCCGACGCCTTCATTTCCGAAGGCTTAAGCTGGCTCAATCCGCCCGAGCCGGGAGCCAAAATCCACAGCCCTGAAAGATCTGCTTTGCCGTCCGCGGTTTTCGGCGCGGGAGCGGTCAGGTTCGGCTTGCCATCCGCGGTTCGCGGAATGCCAACTGCTTTATGGTCAATCCATTGAGCCTGGAGGCACAGGGCCGTCAAACCCAAAACACTCGCCAGAATAGATGCGCGCATTCGTTCCTCCCCAATAATCACCGGCTGCGTTGTACGCCACGTTGCTCTTGCATCGCGTATGCCATTCGGCTAACGTGGCTCTCTACGTGTAAATGAACGTTTTACCAGGTGGAAAAGTTCCCCGCAATTAACAGAGCGGTTAACGGCTAACAAAATAGTTAGCGCATTAAGCCCGAGAACCCGGGACCAGTGTATTCTGCTTAAGCTTAGCCAATTCCCGGCGCGCGATGTTAGACCAACTGCTGGCCGGGTCGAGCTTCAGGTATCTGGTCCAATGGTGGACAGCTTTCATCGGCTGGTTCGTGCCCTGATAGAGGAGCGCGATGTTGTAATGCGCATCCGCGTAATTGGGAGCGATCTGAAGGGCCCCCTGGTAATGCTCCATGGCCTGGTCGCGGCGGCCGAGTTCATCGTAAAGATTCGCCAGGTTGAAATGCGCCAGCGCATAGGCGGGGTCGGCGGCGAGGGCATCGCGATAGTACCTTTCGGCATCGTTCCACTTCTGCCTGTTGAAGTAGATGGTTCCGAGATTCACCAGCGCGCCGGCCGATTTCGGGTCCAGATTTATAGCCGTTTCATAAGCGCCAATCACTTCGTCTATCGGCGCTCCGGTTTGTTCGAGCTCCAGCCCGCGCTGGAACCAGCGCTCGGCTTCCATGCGCTGGGCACGCTCGCTGTGCGCCGGCTCTTTAGCTTTGAATTCGACCAGACGCTTCAGTTCCGCTTGGCCGAAGTCGAGGAGAAGCTGGCCGGTGGCGGCTTCCATGCGGCGGCCTTCCACGTCCACGCGGATTTTCTTTCCATCCGCATAAAGCTTCAGCTGCCGGAGGGGGTCTTCGATATGCCTGAGTTTCTGTGAGAGCGCGGCGACGGCGCGTTTGATTTTGGCCGGCGGGACCCGATTTTCGCGCAGTTTGATCAGCGTGCGCAGCGCGACCAGGTCGTGAAAGCCGTAGGCTTCAATGGAGGGAACCAGTCCCTGCGTTTCCCAGCTTTTGAGCTGGCGTTCAGAGATGTCTAAAAGCCGCCGCGTCTCTTCCCTGGAGTACGCCTGCTTCGGCGCCGAGCCAGCCACTGAGAAATTATAGCGCCGAGGCAATCCCGGTCCCGCATTGCGCTTCGTCGGGGCGAACCGGAATTACCATAGATCTTCAGGCGCGTGCGCGGCCAATCATCGGGGCAGGATGCAGGGGACCACTTGCCGGCTGTGCCGGCGATAGATGCTGAAATCGGAATCAGTCGTGAGTATCAGTGGGTCAGTGGCAGCTTCGGACATGCGCACCAGGCAGGCATCTGCCAGGCTCATCGGTACAGCCGCGTATTTCCGCAGTAGCGCGAGCACCTCCTGCAGGGTATTGTCCAGGTCGAACGCCGTAATAACCGCCCTCCGTAAAAGCATCGCGATCAGCCGGTCCGCGCCGCGTTCCTGAAGCAGATAGAACGCTTCGTAAAGCACTGCTTCGCAAGTATGCCATGGCGGGGGATTCTCAGAAGCTTGCCGCACTGCCCCTAAGAAGGGCTATTAGAAATCCAGCATCAACGAGGACGCTTTTTGCCGTAGCCCGCGGCTTTCAGATTTATCTTCCGTCGCGAACTCAGATCCGGGGGCAGGCCCTCTACTGAGCCAATGAGGTCAGCGATGGCATTGAGCCGCGTCTGAAAAGGTCCTGCGGCACTGGCGCCGCGCTGCAATCGTTCGCGTACAACGTCCGATTTTGCGCAATTCCGCGCGCGGGACTCTATCTCGATGTCCGTCGCTAACTGATCGGGCAGGCGCACCGTCAGCGATCTCATACCCCAGGTGTATTACTCGCCCGCCATGCGAGCAAGACATCAGGCTGCGCGGGGCTCGCAACTCGCCGCTCTATTTCTGATAGATCGAAATTCCGGCGATTCCCGCGGCGCCGGCCTCGATGCAGGCACCCGCATTTTCGGGCGTTATTCCGCCGAGAGCGAGGACCGGGATTCGTACCGACTCCGCGGCGCGAGAGAGTTTGTCGAGGCCCAGCGCGGGCTGGCTCGAAGTCTTCGAGATCGGAGGAAAGACGGGTCCAAATAAAACGTAGTCGGCGTCTTCGTGCGCCGCCGCGCGGACCTCGTCGACCGTGTGACACGAGATGCCGATCAAGAATCCGGGCGGTGCGATCGGCCGCCAAAAATGTGGCGGCGGAGATTGTGAGGGAAGATGAACTCCGTCCGCGCCCGCGGCAAGCGCGACGTCAACGCGGCTGTTGACCAGGAATTTGGCACGGCGGGGATTGGGGAGCACCATCGCGGCGCGAACCAGATCGAACAATTCGCGGGCCGAGAGATCCTTTTCGCGGATCTGAATCCATTCGGGCCCTTCGGCCAGATTTCGCGCAATCGCATGCAGCAGCGATTCGGGGACCGCCAGCGACTGGCGATCCGTAATGTAGCACTCCATCATGACTGTCGGGTGCGGCGGCGGCGCTCCGCCCGGCGGACTCGCATCTCGTCCATTCCGAAATAATGCGCGATCTCATGCCATACCGTATCGGCAACCATCTCTTCAAGATCGGCAACGCTCCGCGACATACGTTCATGCGGACCCTGATAAATAGTGATCCGATCCGGCTGAGTAAAGCCTTCAAACACGCTGCGGTGAGTTAGAGGGCGGCCCTGATACAGGCCAAGCAAGCCGGGGCGTGGCGGCTCATTCTCCACTACGATCAAGACATTCTGGAGACGCTTTCGAAACCGCCCCGGGATCTTGCGAAGGGCGCGGGTAACGATGCGGTCGAACTCTTCGGCAGGTATCACTCAATCCTCGAGTGCCGCTGTGGCGAAGCGAATCTTCGGTCCAGATTGCTTCGCCAAGCCTCCTCTGATTCGTATTCGCCGCGAATCGCTTGATCAAACAGAGCGGGTATTTCAGAGCTCTCCATTGGAACTCCTCACCGCCTCCCTTGCGGCTTATAGCCGGCAGATCAGCAGCTCGCGCTCATAGATCATTTCCGGCGGGAGATGATCGTGAAGCTGGAGGAAAAGCTCTTCGTGCGCCATCACTTCGCCTTTCCAGGTGGCGCTGTCGAAGGACTGAAGTTTATCGAACGTTTCCCTGGGGAAGGCTTCGAGGCCTTTCCATTCCAGGTCTTCATAGCGCGGCATCCAGCCAATTGGGGTTTCGCGGCCGAGAGCGCGTCCGTGCGCGCGGTCCACGATCCACTTCAACACGCGCATGTTTTCGCTGAACCCCGGCCACACGAACTTGCCGTTTTCATCCTTGCGGAACCAGTTCACGTGGAAGATGCGGGGCGTCTGGCTCAGATTGCGCTGCATTTTGATCCAGTGGCGGAAATAATCGCCCATGTGATAGCCGCAGAACGGCAGCATCGCCATAGGATCCCGGCGCACCTGACCCTGCGCGCCCGCGGCGGCAGCCGTGGTCTCCGAGCCCATGGTCGCGCCGATGTATACACCCGCGCTCCAGTTGAAGGCTTGATAGACCAAAGGCATGGTGGTGGCGCGGCGCCCGCCGAAGATGAACGCACTGATGGGCACCCCGTCGGGATCTTCCCACGCCGGATCGATGGTGGGGCATTGCGAAGCCGGAGCGGTGAAGCGCGCATTGGGATGGGCGGCCTTAGCCCCCGTTTCCGCCGCGATTTGCGGGGTCCAAACATTGCCGCGCCAATCGATGCACTCCGCGGGAGGCTGGTCCGTCATGCCTTCCCACCAAACGCCTCCATCGGGCGTGAGCGCGACGTTAGTGAAGATTGAGTTTCGGGCCAGCGTCTTCATCGCGTTCGGATTGGTTTTCGCGGAAGTTCCGGGGGCGACTCCAAAGAAACCGGCTTCGGGATTGATAGCCCGCAAATGGCCGTTCGCGTTCGGCTTAATCCAGGCGATGTCATCGCCGACGGTCCAAATTTTCCAGCCCTCAAACCCCTTCGGCGGAATCAACATCGCGAAATTGGTTTTTCCGCAGGCGCTGGGGAACGCGGCGGCGATGTAGGTCTTTTCCCCTTTCGGATTCTCGATGCCGAGGATAAGCATGTGCTCGGCCATCCAGCCCTCGTCGCGCGCGATGTTCGAAGCGATGCGCAGGGCGAAACATTTCTTGCCCAGCAGGGCGTTCCCGCCGTAGCCCGATCCGAAGGACCAAATCTCGCGCGTTTCCGGGAAATGAACGATGTATTTTTCGGGATTGCAAGGCCACGAGACATCCTTCTGACCTGGTCCGAGGGGCATGCCGACGCTGTGCATGCACGGCACGACGCGCTTGCTATCCTTGTCGATCTCGGCGTAAACCGGCATGCCGATGCGGGCCATAATGCGCATGTTCACGACGACGTACGGCGAATCGGTGAGCTGAACACCGATCTGCGACATCGGCGAGCCGATGGGGCCCATGCTGAACGGCAGCACATACATCGTGCGGCCGCGCATGCAGCCGTTAAAAAGCTCTTTGAGCTTCTTTCGCATTTCGAATGGATTCACCCAATTGTTCGTGGGGCCTGCATTGTCCTTCGAAAGCGAGCAGATAAAAGTGCGATCCTCCACGCGAGCGACATCGCTTGCGTCCGACCGGGCATAGTAACAACCCGGCCATAAATCCTGGTTCAGCTTGATGAACGTACCGCTATCCACCATCTGAGCGCAGAGCGCTTCGTTTTCTTCTTGGGAGCCGTCGACCCAATGAATGGATGCCGGCTTGGTGAGCTCGGCCATCTTCTCAATCCATTTGAGAAGATGCTTGTTCTCACTTAAGGGCTGGCTAACATCGCGGGCCAAGCCATGGGTAGCTGTTGACATATATAGCAATTTTATCGCGATGTGGCCGCAGAACTTAAGCTTCCGCCTTAATTTCCACTGAGTCCGCCGGGCCAACCGCCGCTCAAATGATATGTCACTGAGGGGCCGATCATTTCGACACGCCGGATCTTGCCGTTCTCGATAAGGAATGCCTCCGTTACGAGAATGCTTGAGGGCCGGTTGAAGCCTTTGAAGGCGTATTTGCGGCCGTCGGAGAGCGTGCCCTGGTTCACGGTGCCTTGATCGAAGACCGCATGCGACCAGACGACGCCGCGCTCGCGATCGACAACAGGATAGCGGCGGTGATGAATGTTCTGTACGACGAAGTAATAGCCGAGTTTGAATTGCGACAGGCAGTCCATTGCAAACCCGTTGATTGCGTCCGGCGGCTCATTCGGGGGCCGTGGAACGTTAGTGGTCGGGGCACCGTTTTCAATGCGATGGCAATCGTTGGTGAACGGGTAGTTACCTTTGCCGTCGAGTCCTTTGCCGTCGTTCTTTTGCAATCCGCTGAAGTAGCCGTCCGCTACGGAAATCAGTTCCTGGCGCGAGGCCTGCTGCGCCGCGGGCATGGATTTGAACCAAAGCTCTTCGGGCTTGTACGGCTTATCCATATCGGCGATGCCGGCGGGGCCGCCGCCGCCCTGCCGGTAGTAGACGGATTCGATTTCCGTAATACGCCCAAGCTGAATGCGAAGCCGCACGCTCATCAGCAGAGCCGCACCGGCTTCGTGCATCGTCCCCATGAACGCGACCTGTCCGCCTTCGGGATCGGCGAAGTAGTGCTTGTAGTTGCCGATTTCGCCCGCCGTCTTCCAGAAGCCGTCGCCGACTTCCATGGGCTGATCGTTCTCGGTGTACATAACATCTTTTGACAGAGGAAGGCGCTTGGGGTCGTGCGCAACAACCGCGGCGAGGTATTGATTGACAAGGTCTTCGAGGCAAGCACGGTTGCAGTTGAGAGGGATCGGTCCGGTGGAAGTGTAGGCGGCCGGGACGAGTGAGAGGACGGCCAGTAGGGCGAGCGTGGATCGCATAAGCTTCTCCTCTATCAGAAAGATTCTAACCCGAACGCCGCGCTTGGTTGAGGGCTTGGAGTGTAGTGATCGATGATGGTGATTGTGAGACCCCGAAGCCAGTGAACAAACGCGGGTCGGGTGACACGGTGCATCGTATTTTCATTGAGTTATTGGGTTCGAATCGCAAATTACGTTTTCCGCGGCTTGATTTTGCGCCCGTTGCTCCGGCTCCCAGGTGGCGGTGGCGCAAGTAAGGGCCGACTAGAAGGCTGTCTTCACTGGCGTCGGGGGGCGACCCGGTGGCATTTTCCGGGCGCGCGATTTCGATATCGAACGCGGCCGTCTCAATTCCCCAGACGCGCATCTGACGCCAGCGGGCGATGGCCATGGTTTCGACGTGAAAAACCTCGATGGGAGTGCGCGGCTTAATTTCGGCGGTGATGGCTTCGAGAAGCTGGTCGAACAGCGCTCGGGATTCACCTTCGAGCACCACGGTTTGAGCGAGCATGCCATGGCGGAGGTTGTTGAGATTGGAGTTGTCCTTGCCGCGGGCGGTGACGGGTCCACGAGAGCGGGGTCCGTTGGCGCGGGAGGCTTGGATTTGTTTATCGGCGGGCATGCTGAGGGAAGGATAGAAGGTGGAGGTTGGCGGCGTTTGGAGCGGCAAGGCGATGATGTTGAATTCTTTATGAAAGGCGGTGTCTTTTGGCGGGGACCAAGCGTCTGAAAGCTTAGGGCTGGGTAAATGCTTACTGGCTGCCGCCCGCCGATACCGCCGCGTGGGGACTGCCGTTCGCGGCGACGAGCCGCGGGCTCATCGGGCCCAGGTGAATATGCGCGCCGGTCGCCTTACCTGGCACGGCTTGGTTAAATGCGAAATAAGGGACCCGGTGAGCTCTGAGATAATCGCGTAGCCAAATGCCCTCGGGCTGATCCGGGCGCAGCGCGACATCCACGCGGCCGCGATGATCGAAGCCCAGCGCGCGATGCACAGCCGTTTCGCCGTTGGCTGAGACGGGCAGCAGCTTGCCGAAGCGAAGATCGAAGGCGGTCTGGATGCGCGCGAAGATTTCTGGCGTGAATACGCCGTTGCCGTCATAGCGCTCGGCGACTGGTGAAGCTTCGGGAGGGTGCTCGGCGCCGGAGGTCTGCAATGCGGCGGCGGATTCGGCTTCCGCCATGGCGGTGGCTTGCCGGGCGAGGTCGGCGCGTGTCGCGGCCAAATCGCGATCCTTGCGCGCATAGTCGAGTTGAGCTCCGAGCTCTTCCAAAACATTCGCCGGGGCTATACCTGCATCGACCTGCAGTTTGGCTTGTTCGAAGGCAGTCTTGCGACGCTCGAAGCGACGGTTGGCGGCGGCCACAAGCCGCATGGCCTGCTCTTCGGTGAGATCGGTCAAGTATATGCTCTTGCGGATATCACTACCATCCATCGCGTCGGCGACCGCGTCCTCGGCTTTCTGCAATTGCACTCGCGCTAAGGCGCCGGCTTCGACCAGCGCCCGCACGCGATTCAGCTCCATCTGCGCGCGAGCGACCTCAGTATCCTCCACCGGCTGGGCGGTTAGGAGGGCGCAACCTAAGAATAGGAAAATCAAAACTCGCATTCCCCTTTATTTTCGCAGGCGCGGAGAGGCCGCCGGGCGGCTTCCGCGGACATGCGATGATTCCCGTGTGGAGCGAAGAGGACATGGCGGAGTCGACCCTTATTCGTGCCGTAGCGCGATTGGCCGGGGCAACTTCCAGCCCCACCGAAGAAACTGCAGGAGACTAAGAAACAGTTAACCGGCTCAGCATTTCCATCCATCAGGACCGTCGCGCGCCCCAGTTCTTTAAATGCAAACACATTTCGAATACCGTGCTGCCGGACAAAAACTCGTGGTAAACGGCCGGAGAGAATTCGGTGTGCAGGATGCCCCGTCAAGCACTCCGTGTTCATAGATCGAGCCGAAACTGGAGGAGAAATAGCCGACTTGGGGGCGACCCACGCTCCATCACCTCTTTCCAGGCCGACAACGGTAACCGATTGAGAGCCTTCAATGCAATCGGGTCGTCCCAACGTTGATTCGAGCAGAAAAAAATAGCAGTATTCGCGCCGATACCGAGCGCGAGTGACAGCATAGCGACGGCCGTGACGACCGGGCTACGCCACAGGCGCACCGCTGCATACGCGCCATTTCGCTTCACCGCGCAAGTCTAACAGGAGTGACATCATGAAGCACCGCGGTTCACCTTGACGCTTCGCCTATGCTCAGACGACATCGACTCGTACGTTTGCTCCACGCTTCTTTCAGACCCTCCGTCGCCGGGAGCGCCCTTGCGCTTCGCTATCACTTCACCTCCATCAGGTTGTGAAAAGGACTTTCACCTTCGAGCTGTCGAACATGCTCGGCACACCTAAAAAAGCCCCCAGCGTGTGCTGGGGGCTCTTGCTCGGAGCAGGGTTGCTGCTTACCGGCTGGCCTGGAGGGTGGCTCCGCCACTAGGGCCGCTGTTAGGGCCGCTGCCAAGGACGTCACCGCTGGAGACAAGCTTGACCCAAAGTTCACCGTTGGCCTTGTAGTACGAGGTGGCGTCGGCCTTGCGAAGTGCATCCAGGCTGCTCTGCTCCGTACCCGACGCCGCGGTGGTGAAGCCCGGTAGCTCGAAGATCACCCACGAGCCTTTGTCCAATTCCGTCACGCTGAGGGACAAGGATGGCCTTTCCGTGGTCACCTTGATCTCGGTGCCCGCTCGTACGTTGGTGGCACCGGTCGCGGTAAGCTCCTTGCCATTGCGGCTGAGAACGACTGGGGGCCCCGCAGGTGCAGTGGCGCCCAGGAATCCGACTCTCGGGCCGACGACAACAGGGGCGCCACCCCTGCCGGCGACGGCTCCGCCGCCAGGCGCGGCAGCTACCGCAGGCCCGCCTCTACCGCCAGGCGCAGCAGCCGCGGGAGCCCCGCCTCTGCCACCGCCGGGACCCGCGCCTGCGCCACGACCTGCGCCACGACCGCCACCACCACCCCCGCCAACAGTCATACGCCCGATGTCGCCCTTGCACACGGCAGCGTTCCAGGTGGGCTTCATCTCGCAGGCGTCATCGATTGCGATTGCGTTGTTTGCGTCATTGATGAGAATGTAGGAATTCGGGACGCCGCTGACCGAGCCGTCCTTGTCGTTGAACACTGCGGTCTGCCAGCTCCCGTTGCCGTAATCGTCGTTGCTCCACTTACGCTCCATCGGTGGGAAATACACCGGCTTGGCGTTGATGAATTTCGCGCGCTGTACGGTGTTGTTGGAGCTCATTCCAAAGCTGGTATACAGCAGGTAAGAGATCGCTCCCGTCTTGCGGGTAGCGTTGTCCTGGAAATTCACGAAGGTGTCATTGTCCAGTTCATGATGGTAATCGTAGAACTCGTAGCCTCGGATCGGGAAATCCGCGATTTCGGGCTCGGGCAAGCTGCGGCCGTAAGCCTTTTCCGCCGGCGTCCTTGGATTGCCGATGTTCTCGGTTTCGCCCACGAACAGCGAATCAACCACTCGTGACGTAAAGGCAGAACGGCCGGCGTTGCCGGACGCGTGCGTATAGCCAATGGCGTTGTCGGCCACCTTCAAGTTCTTGTACACGTGCATCTCACCGCGGCTCCAGAGCCCGCCATTGCGGTTCTTGTAGCTGGTGAAATCCTCAATGACCGACTCCACTTGAGGGCTGTTCGCGTCAGCAGGATTGGCAAGGGAAATATGCCCGCCGGTGGCGAAATGCCCATCGGCCCTGGGGCCGCGGTCGAACATGAAACCGTCAAAGTTCGAATGAGCGGTGTTGCCCTTGAACTCCCGCACCTGCGTTCGGCGCGGCCAGATTGCCTTGCTGATCTCCGTGCCTTCGAACTTACCCGTCGGATTCTGAGGCAAGGCGAACCAGAAACCTGTCGAGTCGGACCCCGCGGCCACATTGTCGCGGTAGATATTGTCCGGATTGGTGATCCAGAAAGTCGACGCCGTGTTGTCGGACGGGATCAGGATATCCTTGGCGTTCTGGCCGGCCGTATCGAAGTTCGAGGCGGGATTCTGCCCGAACGGGGCGAGGTTTGTCGCGACGCACGGCGCGTCCGGATGACACTTGGTCTGGATCCCCAGGTTGTGCACAAACTGGTTGCCGTGCTCCACGGCATCCTCCAGGAAGAAGCAGTGACCAATGTTGTTGTAGGTCACGTTGTTTTCAATGTGCAGGTCATTGGTGCCATGCACGGTCACGCAGCGGCTGTAGGTGTCGTGAATCGCCGAGTTCTTGATGTACTGCCCCTGCGCGTCGCCGATCAGATGC
>JAFAQY010000065.1 GCA_019261985.1 Bryobacterales bacterium
AGAATTATCCAATGCAAGATGAGCATGAAATCGGACTTGTTTCCAATGCAAGATGAGCATGAAACTGGGAGGAGCGAGGTAGGCATGCTGCGGCCGGATGCAGGTGCAGATGCAGAATGCCGAACAGCTCACCCGGGAGCAGATCCGGGAGTTTCTGGATTCCAGCCGTGGGATCGAGTTCGCGGGACAGAGTCGAGCCGAGGTGTACGCCTGGACCGAACGTGTACTGATAGCGCAGGAGTTTGGGCGGCTGAAGAAGAAAGAGCGCGGGCTGGTGCGGGTCTATCTGGGGAAGGTGACTGGATTGAGCCCAGCGCAACTGACGCGGCTGATCCGAATCTACCTGGACAGCGGGAGTGTGCGCGAGGCCGGCTATCGCCGGCACAAATTCACACGTCAATACACCGCCGCCAATATCGCTTTGCTCGCCGAGGTGGATCGCGCGCACGGGCGGCTAAGCGGCCCGGCTACACGCCGCATCCTGGAGCGCGAGTACCAGAAGTTCGGCCGCAAGGAATTCCGACGGCTGGCTACGATTTCGGTGTCGCACTTGTACAATCTGCGCCGGAGCGCGGGCTACCGCAAGCACACCGCGGTGTTCCAGCCCACGCGTCCTACGCCGGTTTCCATCGCCGAGCGGCGCAAGCCGGATCCGCAAGGCCGACCGGGGTTCCTGCGGGTGGACACGGTGCACCAAGGCGACTGGGACGGAGCCAAAGGTGTTTATCACATCAATGCGGTCGATGCAGTGACGCAATGGCAAGTGGTAGGAAGCGCCAGCAAAATCAGCGAGCAGTTTCTGATCCCGGTGCTGGAAGCGATGCTGCATCAGTTTCCATTTCGGATTCTGGGATTTCATGCCGACAATGGCTCGGAGTTCATCAACCATACGGTGGCGCAGTTGCTCGAAAAGCTACGGATCGAATTCACCAAGAGCCGCGCCAACCGCAGTCAGGATCAGGCACTGGTGGAGGGCAAGAACGGAGCGGTCATCCGCAAGCACATGGGCTATGGCCATATCGCCAGCCAACACAGCCAGGAACTACAGAAGTTCTATACGGCATCTTTCAACCCGTACTTGAACTATCACCGGCCTTGCGGCTATGCGACGGTGAGTCTGGATGCGCGCGGCAAGCGCCAGCGGCGCTATCGGCTGGACGATTACGCCACGCCTTACGAGAAGTTCCGTTCCCTATCCCAGGCCAGTCAGTATCTCAAGCCGGGCATAACGTTCAAACAGATGGATGCTTGGGCGAGTGCGATGAGCGACACCGAGTGTGCCAAGAAGATGAACGTGGCCCGCATCAGACTGCTGCGCCGAGTCAAAAGCGAGTCGCCGATTCCCCCGAGCTTTCTCTAAGAGTGCCTCCAGGGCTGTGGAAATGCCGGGGCGGTGGAAAGCGTGGAAAACCAAAAGCAGGTTTCCCACGCTTCCCACCGCCCCTTGGAAATCTCGCAAACCCCGCGAGATTTCCACATTCCCACAGCCCAGCGTACGCCGGATGGAAAAGTGGAAAACCAAACCCAGGTTTCCCACTTTTCCACGCGGCGCACGCGACGACGATTACGAGATCTCTCTATTCAAAACCAAAAACCAAGAAAGGACGTCGGCCGCTACGCGGCCTCCTTCCCGATTTTCATGCTCATCTTGCATTGGAAACGGAATCCCATTTCATGCTCATTCTTCGATTGGAAAATGCTATGCATGAAAACCCAAGTGGGCAGCCTTCAGGCTGCGGCGGGCTTCAGCCCGCCCGCGCCAGCCTTCAGCCCGCCCCACCGCCTGGCGGACTAAAGTCCGCCGCAGCCTAAAGGCTGCCCCACCTCAGCATGACCCCTAGCATTTGTTACCCTACCTAAATGAGCGCAGGCCCCGCTGAAGCTATCAGCATCGTTACCCCCGAGTGCGAGCCGGGAATCGGACGCCTGATCCGTACTCCCGAAGCTAGCGACCGGATCTCCGGCGTCGCAATCCGTGCTTATGATTTATGGCCGGATGATCGCGGCTATTTTCTGGAAGTGATTAGGCTCCGCCAAGGATTGGCCGCCGAATTTCCCGCCGAAAGCACGCAAATATCGGCGGCTCTCAGTTATCCCGGCACGATTAAAGCCTTCCATTTTCACCGTTATCAGACCGATCTGTGGGTGCCGGCTCAAGGCATGTTCCAAGTCGCTCTTGTAGACCTGCGTCCGAATTCACCAACATTCGGCGCCAAAAACACGCTCTACGCCGGCGGCCTCAAGCCGTGGCAAATCCGCATTCCGCCGGGCGTCGGCCATGGCTATAAGGTCATCGGCGAATGGCCGGCCATGTTGATATACGTGACCGACCGCCTCTATAATCCCCAGGACGAGGGGCGCATTCCCTACAACGATTCTTCTATTGCCTACGACTGGGAACTCCAGCACAAATAAATGAAATTCGTAGTAACCGGAGGCGCCGGATTCATCGGAAGCGCGTTCGTGCGTCTGCTGATCGGCAGCGGCCGGGCGTCTCTGGTCGTGAACCTGGACAAGCTTACATATGCGGGCAATCCGGAAAATCTCGCGGCGGTGGCGGACCATCCCCGCTATCGATTCGTGCATGGTGACATATGCGACCAATCGCTGGTGAATGCTCTGATCGAGGAGACGCGGCCGGATGTGCTGGTGAACTTCGCCGCCGAGTCGCACGTCGATCGCAGCATCCTGTCGCCGGAGCCGGTATTCGAGACCAATCTTCGCGGCACGCTCACGTTGCTCGAAGCCGCTCGTTTGCACAAATTGCCCCGCTTCCTGCACGTGTCCACCGACGAGGTCTACGGAAGCATCGAGCCGCCGCATGAAGCCGATGAGGATTTTCCGCTGCGCGCCAGCAGTCCTTATTCGGCATCCAAGGCCGGCTCGGATTTGTTGGCTTTGTCCTATTTCGTCACTTATAAGCTGCCGGTAACCGTCACCCGCGCTTCAAACAATTATGGGCCGTATCAATTTCCGGAGAAGTTGATCCCGCTCATGATCTCGAACGCCATCGAAGACCAGCCGCTGCCGATCTATGGCGATGGGATGCAAATCCGCGACTGGCTCTACGTCGACGACCACTGCCGCGCGATTCTCGCCGCCATCGAGCGCGGGAGGCCGGGCGAGATTTACAACATCGGCGGAAGCCGCGCCCTGCCGAACGTTGAAGTAGTGCAAAAAATTCTGGCCGCGCTCGGCAAGCCCGAAAGCTTGATGCAAACGGTAAAGGACCGCCCCGGCCACGACCGCCGCTACGCCCTTTCAAGCGAAAAGCTGATGCGCGAAACGGGCTGGAAGCCGGAGATGCCCTTCGAGCAAGGCTTGCGGGCGACGATCGAGTGGTACCGCGCCAACCCCGGCTGGGTGGCGCGCGTAAAATCGGGCGAGTACCAACAGTACTACCAACGCAATTACGAGGGCCGCGCCGTGTAAACCCGGCGGTGAAGCTTCGTCCGCGAAATCGCAAGCTCCACGCCGTGGCAGCGGTTCTGCCGTCAATAACACGCTTTTTGTACGCTATTGTCGAGACTGCATGGATACAGGTGGTCATCCGCTAACGGGCTACGGGCCAGCCTGGAAAGGTCTGTGGGAAAAGACCGGCTGGTGGCATAGTTTCGAGCTACCGGGCGGCGAAGTAATTCGTGGAATGAACCCGCTGGAGGTTCTGAAGCGGCGGATTGCACAGTTTCCGATAGCCGCGGATCTGCGAGGCAAACGCGTGCTCGATATCGGCGCTTGGGATGGCTGGTTCACTTTCGAGATGGAGCGCCGCGGCGCCGAGGTGGTTGCGCTCGATTGCTGGGACAATCCACGTTTCCGCGAAATGCATGCGCTCTATAGATCGCGCGCGGAATATGTGCAGATGGACGCAATGGAAATTTCCCCGGCCACTGTGGGCAGATTCGACATAGTACTTTTTTTGGGAGTGCTCTATCATCTCAAGCATCCGCTTTTGGCGCTTGAAAAAGTGTGCTCCATTACGACGGAACTCGCCGCAATTGACTCGTTTGTGCTCCGCGACGGTTTAGATCCCAATGCGCAGCCCGTGCTCGAGTTTTATGAGACCGATCAGATGGAGGGACAGACGGACAATTGGGTTGCCCCTAACCTCGCCTGCCTGATGGCGATGTGCCGCACGGCGGGTTTCGCTCGCGTAGAGTTCCGCAATGCCCTTCTTTATAGCGCGGCTGTGGCTTGTTACCGCAAATGGGAACAGCCGGGTGTTGCCGGGCCTGTCGTGGAATTGAAAAGCGCCGTCCACAACACAAATCACGGCCTGAACTTTGACTCACGCCGGGACGAATATTTAACATGCGGGTTTACTACTAAAGAAGAGAAATTAACTGTCAAGAACGTACAGCCGAGTGTCGGCGGCTACGGGGTGCGGCCAATAAGCGTCACAAATATTGGCGGCGATCTTTGGCAGGCGAATTTTAAACTTCCCCCCGGCCTAACGCCGGGCTGGCACGACGTGAGCATAGCCGTATTTGGAGGCCCCGCGCACACCGGGCCTGCAATCGCCGTGGATCTACCGCTTATACCCTGCACACCCCGAATTATCGGAGTAAGGGACGGAACTAATTGGGCTAGTAATCAATTAGACCTGAAATCAGGACGCGGCATCGCGATTTGGTGTGAGGGACTTCCGGAGAATGCCGATCGCAACAACCTTAGGATTTTTCTGAGGAAAGTACTATGTTCTGTCGAATTCATTGCGGCATCTGGTGAAACCAGGCAAATCAACGTGCAAGTACCAGATTCTATTGGCGCTGGGCTCGCCGATCTCGAGCTCCGGATCGGTAATTCGACCGCGCCTCCGATCCAGATTCAAGTCCTTCCTGCCGCATAAGTCCGCAATTTTTTTTCATACAGCCGGGATTTCTTTCGTCAAATCGAGTCACATGACACACTTTAATCTTTACATCTGCATGCAGTTTTGGCATACTACCCGTAATCGGAGTATTGAAGTTTGACTTTCTGGACTGCTCTACAATTCCTCTATACTCCGAGCATTTTTACTCCACCTCACGCAGTCATTACTCAAGGAGCTCTTGGTGAAGAAGCTTTTTGTCGGAAATCTTCCATACGCCGCGACCGAGCAGGACGTACAAGCCTTTTTTTCTGAGCAGGGTGTAATCCCCGACACAATAACTGTGATGCGCGATCGTTTTACCGGTCAGCCCAGAGGTTTTGGCTTCGTGGAAATCAAAGATGACGGAGTAGCGCAAACGGCAATTGAATCCTGCCACGGCAAGGAATTGATGGGGCGTCCGCTGGTTGTAAATGAGGCGCGCCCGATGAACCGCGACCCTGGCCGGCGGCCCGCGCGAGGCTAGAGCTCATCTCATAAATACCTACTGCGCCGGTAACCCGACCATCGCTCGCAGAGCCTTCACACGCGGGTCGCCTCGCAGAAAAGCAAATTCCGGACTATTCAGTGTGAAGCCCATGCGTGCCGGGCCAACGCCGGTCCACTGATCCAACTCCTTAAGGGTGCGATCTTTATTTCCCAGCCCGGCATATAGAAGTGCATATTGAAAGTGGCCGCGATTGCTCGGATGGGCTAACGGGCCTTCCGTCGCGAGTCTTTCGACTTCATCGCGGCGCCCCGCCTTGCCGTAAGCGTAGGCCAGATATCCCCAATTGTCCGTCCTGGCCAGCATTGCAATTGCCTCATCGGTTCTCCCTTGGCCGATCCTGGCCCGGGCGAGACAATCGTTTGTGAACTCGATACTGGCGACCGGCTTCCCACACTCTAGCGCTGCTTCATCGTATCGACCGACGGAAAGGAGTACGTCACCCAGTTGAATGTGGGCTCTTGAAGATAAGGGGTCGTTTCGTACAGCTTTGCGGGCCTCCAGCACTGCTTCGTCCATACGTCCTAAAGGCCAAAAAAAGAACCGGGAAAACTGACCATGTGCGACCGAAGAATTGGGATCAATCTCGATCGCGCGGCGAAAACTCCGTTCCGCCAGATCCCATTGGCCGTTACGCGCATATGCCACTCCCAAAGCGCTGTGGGCCTCCGGTAATAGAGGATCCAACTGAATCGCCTTTTCTGCCGTCGGGCGCAAATTGGCGAGCTTCTCCTTTTGATTGCGGCCCCCGATGGACCCCCACGCGTACGCCACGGCGAGACCTGCTTGAGCCGGAGCCAGGGACGGATCTCTGGCTACCGATAGCTCAAACAAGCGAATCACTTCGTCATCGCCCATGAATACCTGCGCTCCTAACGCGCGCGCACGCAGGTAAAGCTCATACGCTTCGGTGTTGGTATCGTAACGCCTCTGACCACGGCCGAGCTTTAACCGCAAGCTGTTGACGATGCCACGTGAGATTTCGTCCTGCACGGCAACTACATTTGATAACCCCCGGTCATATGAGGCCGACCACAACGGGAGATCATCGCGAATCCGAATCAATTGCGCATTGATCCGAAGCTGCTGTCCGGAACGCAGAACCGAGCCCTCCACGATGTAATCGGCTTCAAGTTGACTGCCTACCTCTCGCACATTCCGCGGCTTGCCCTTAAATGCGAAGGACGATGTTTGAGAGCGCACGGCGAGCCCGTCGATAATGGATAGATTGCGGATGATCTCGGCAGTCAAGCCGTCTGCAAAGTACTCGTTCGCCGCATCTTGGCTTAGGTTGATCAGTGGAAGAACAGCGATCTGAATCGGTGAATTTTGCGCCCCGAATCGAAACCAGACCAGGATCGCTATAGTCACGGCTGCTAACGCGGCACCGATCCACGGCCAAGTGGCCGCCTTCTGTCTCGCCTCGGCACCCTGCGGCGCGGCGAAATGGAACTCCGGTACATACCCGCCTTTTGGCAGCATGATCACTACCGGATCGTGACGGCCATCCGTCGAGTAGTACTTATCGAGCCGTGCCCTAAGGCGCACCGCCTCAGTTCGGACCGTGGAATCGGCCTTCGGGTCGTAGCCCGGATTCCGGCCGTAAACCTCCACTCCAATCAGAGATTCCTTAAGCTCGCTGTCCCGGCCCTCCAAGTGACGCTCCACCACGAACCGGAGCAGTTTCGATATGCGCTCAGCGCGAGCAAAACAACTGCTCCCCAGGACCCGTGTGAGCTCCTCCCGGTTCGCTTGCGCGTTCTCCTGCGCCTCGCCCATCGGCTTTGAGGATATCCTTTCCTTTCAATGCCGCGCAACCGTTGTTACAACCCTTTTGCAACTCCGAACTGCTTGTCTTCAGGGCCGGGAAGGGTCACTCTTAAGTGCGAGATCGATAGGGGTCCAATCGGTGCTAACCTCTGCGCCCCGCTTGAGCCTATTTCGTGGAGCGGCTCTTAGGGAATGATCGAAGGATGGATGGTTTTTTTGCTTTGCGCGGGAATGGCGGCGGCGCAATCTTCCGGCCGCTTCACCGCGACTGGAAGCATGATCACACCCCGCTTCTTCCACGCGGCCACCCTGCTTCCGGACGGCAAGGTACTGATTGCTGGGGGAGGCTCGGCGACCGTGGAATTGTATGACCCCTTCACGGGGATCTTTACCGCGACCGCAGCCAGCACGGCCTCGAAGTTCATCGGTTCTGCCACCCTGCTCCCGGATGGCAGGGTCCTGCTCATCGAAGCCTTTCGTATTCTGAGCGATGCCTATGACGGAACGTTTCGCTACACAGGAGGTGCGGAGCTGTACGATCCTCGCACGGGGACCGTCTCGGCCACCGGCGACATGATCGAAGGACAACGCGGCTACGCGGCCAACCTGCCCACTAACGGAAAGGTTCTGATTACCGGAAGCGGCTACTACACAGAATCGAACTGCTGCTCAAAGGCGGCCAACCCGGAGCTGTATGACCCCTCGACTCAGAACTTCAGCTTGGCGGGACCATATGCCGAGACGGGAGCCCGCTCCGAAGCGGGGGTGGCGGGACTGCAATTCACCCCGGCCACCCTGCTGCCCGACGGCACGGTCTTGATCGCCTCGGAACCCGCCGCCGAGATCCTCGATCCAGCCACCAACACGTTCCGTCTCACCGCCAGCATGACCGCCGAAGCTTATGACATTGGTCCGTTTGGCACTAAGCCAGACCATCTTCCTGGCCGCACGGCGACGCTCCTCTTGAATGGAAAGGTGCTGCTTACGGGCGGCGAACCGGGCTATGGGGATTTCGATACCAGCTACTACACCTTGAACTCTGCCGAGCTGTACGATTTTCTTAGCGGCACATTCACACCCACCGGCGATATGTCGTTCGCCCGATTCTCGCATGCCGCAACACTCCTTACCGACGGCACGGTCCTGATCACCGGAGGTATCGGCAACCCTTACGGTGGTACGCCTGTGGCCGAGCTTTACAACCCCGAAACCGGCGCGTTTTCTGTGGCAGGCAATATGGAATCGGCTCGCGTGTTTCACCAGGCGACGCTGCTCAGCGATGGCCGGGTACTGATCACGGGAGCAGTGTTATGGCCAGGGGGCGTATCACCAGGGGGCGAAGCGCTCGCCAGCGCGGAAATCTATACGCCGCCGGTGCGAATCCCCGCGCCGGCGTTATTTTCCTTCTCCGGCGACGGCCAAGGGCAGGGCGCCATCTGGCACGCGGCGACGGGACAGGTCGCATCGGCCGATAATCCCGCCAGTGCCGGGGAAGCCCTGTCAATGTATACAAACAATCTTTTAGACGGGGGCGTAGTCCCTCCGCAAGTAGCTGTCGGCGGCCGTCTCGCGGATATTTTGTTTTTCGGCCCCGCTCCCGGCTATTCGGGCTACTATCAACTGAATTTCAAAGTACCGGAGGGAATCCTATCAGCCTCCGATGTTTCGGTGCGGCTAATCTATCTCGGCCGATCCAGCAATGAAGTGACCATAGGTGTGCGATGAACGGGAAGATCAATCTGCTTATTTCACTGCTGTTGTCCGGCATTGCGGTCGCGCAGTCGTCTGGCGCGTTTACCTCGACCGGCGCGATGACGACGGCACGTTCCGGGCACACCGCGACACTTCTGAACAACGGCCAGGTATTGATCGCGGGGGGCGGGCCGAATTTCAATTCGCCCACTGCTACGGCTGAACTCTACGATCCAACGCGGGGCACGTTCACTCCTACGGGCAACATGACCACGCCCCGCACTGGGCATACAGCCAGCCTGCTGCCCGATGGGAGAGTAATAATCGCAGGAGGGTACAGTAGCAGCGGTGGCACTCTCACTCTCCTCCAACCGCTAAAGACCGCGGAGATATACGATCCTGCCACCGGGATCTTCACCTCTACAGGCGATATGATCCATGCTCGCGCGTGCTCTGCAGCCACTGGGCTGAACAATGGCCAGATTTTGCTCTCGGGCGGGGTCGGTCCTGGGTTCCGTGTTCTCGATGCGGAGTTCTATGATCCCACGGTCGGCTCGTTCGCTGATGCCGGACCATACGCCACCTTCCGAATCGCATTAGAAACCTGCCAAGGGGCTGCTGCGAGCTTGCTCCCAGATGGCCGAGTTTTGATCGTTTGGGAAGACACTTTCGCCGAGATTTACGACTCTAAAACAGGCTTGTTCACTCCGGCAGGCAGATCGCCGGAGCTGTCCTACATTGATGGCGTGCCTACAGCGACGTTACTCATGACTGGAAAAGTCCTGGTGGCGGGTGGAGGAGATGACACCGGCGTTCACAAAAGCGCAGAACTCTTCGACATTTCCACTGGAAGTTTTACTCCTACCGGGGGCATGTCCAGCGCTCACGCGGGCCACTCAGCTACTCTGCTACCGAACGGAACAGTATTGATTGCCGGTGGCCCTTTTTTGAGTGCCACGACGGAGCTGTATGACCCTGTTTCAGGTACGTTCCGCACCGGGCCCCAGATGCGGACTGGGCGGTTGGGTCACACGGCCACGTTACTCAACGACGGCAGGGTGTTGATCGCCGGCGGAGAGGCGAGTTCATTATTAGCTAGTGAAGGCCCCTCATCGCTTGCCGAGCTTTACACTCCAGATGTATTGATTCCGGCTCCTGTCCTTTTTTCCGCAGCAGGCGATGGGCAGGCGCAAGGCGCAATTTTGCACGCCGGTACGGCCCGGCTCGTTACGGCTAGCGACCCCGCTGCTGCCGGAGAGGCGGTGGAAATCTACTGCGCAGGTCTGGCGGAGGGCAGCGCGATCCCACCGCAAGTTGCGATCGGTGGCAGATTGGCCTCGATCTTGTACTTCGGAGACGCTCCAGGTTTCGGCGGTCTCAATCAAATCAATGTCCGTGTGCCCGATGGCGTAGCGCCCGGGCCCGCGGTTTCAGTGCGCGTAAGCTATCTCGGCCGGATCAGTAACGAAGTCACCGTGGGTGTGCGATGAACAGGAAGATCAATCTGCTTATTCCGAGGTGAGCGGTCGCTGGCCCGATGGACGCCAAGTCCAAATGCGGCAGGTGTGAGAAGCAGTGAGGAGGGAGTAGATCAATGAGTAGAGGCCTGATAGCCATTGGTATTGTGATCGCCGCGGGCTACAGCAATCCAGCCCGAGGACAAGTAAGCGCGACGACCCTTGTGATCGGGCTTGAAAATGTCGTCGAGTACCAGGTGGACACCTCAGATCTTTCGAAATGGGGAACGAATCCCAATGTTACTTCCGGCAGCATCGGGAAAGGGGTGGGCATAGGGTGCTCAGGGTTCCAGGTTGTGGTCTACGGCGATATCGTCTCCGTAAACGGCGACCCTGCCAGGGGCACATACATCGGCCGGGGCGTCGGGCTTTGCATGAGCCCAACTCCCACGCCTGGCGTGGGCACGATCGCGGATGTCAGCGCGAACTCCTTGCGTGACGAAACCTACTACATCCTGCAGAGCGACGGCATTACGCCAATCGGCACCATCATGGTGAACGGCCTGAATGGCTCAGTGAGTCCCCTAACGCCCGGCCCGCCGCCCGGTGGGCAGGATTTCGCGATTGTGGGCGGCACAGGCGCCTTCCTTGGCGCGCGCGGTCAAAAAGGTAGCGGAAACGGCGGCCTTACCGGCAACCTTGCAGCCTCAATCACGGAAGACCCGGCCAACCGCAGGCAACACGGCGGAGGGCACGGTTCTTTTACGTTCTATGTGATCCCAATGTTTCGCCCGAAAGTTGTCATTACGCCCAACGGGCCGGCCATCACTCATTCCACCGACTTCTCGCTCGTCAGTTCTTCCAAGCCAGCTACAGCAGGCGAGATCTTGTCCCTCTTTGCCACGGGTCTCGGCCCGACGCGCACCAGCCTCGCTCCCGGCCAGCCTTTCCCGTCGAATCCCCTGGCTGTAGTCAATTCGCCAGTCGCTTTAACCGTGAACGGAAAGGCCGCTGAAGTGTTGAGCGCAGTAGGGTATCCGGGCGCAGTGGACGGCTACCAAGTAAACTTCCGGCTGCCCCCGGACACGACCAAGGGAACGGTGTTCATCCAGGTAAGCGCCGCTTGGATTTCGAGCGACCCCGTCAGCATCGCCGTGCAATGATGGCAGGGCGGCTGACAGATACTAATTCAGTAGCGCCAAGGAGGAACGTCGTTATCGGGGGGAAGGCGTGAGCCAACTCGGAATTATGCGGTCCAACCGTGATCTCACCAATTTACAGTGGGCTGTTCTAGATCCACTGATACCTGAGCCTTCCCGACGCAAAGACCGTCGGGGTCGTCCCTGGAAAGATCGGCGAGCCGTACTCGACGGAATCCTCTGGATACTGCGAACCGGCGCCCCCTGGGCGGATCTACCTGATCGTTACCCGCCCTACCAAACCTGCCATCGCCGCTTCCAGCAGTGGGTGCGGTCCGGGATTCTGAAAGGAATATTCGAATCTCTGAGTGCCGATCTGCACGCGCGAGGCATCCTCGATGTCAGGGAGGCATTCATCGATGGCAGCTTCGCCCCGGCGAAAAAAGGGGCCCAAAAGTCGGGAAGACCAAGCGCGGGAAAGGAACCAAGATCATGGCCGTGGCGGATAGCCATGGTCTGCCTGTTGGCCTGTCCATAGAAAGCGCGTCACCTCACGAAGTCAAGCTGGTCGCCTCCACGTTGGTCGAGATGGTCATTGCGGAAGCTCCCGAAAATCTGGTCGGCGACAATGCGTATGATTCTGACAAACTGGACGCTGAACTCAGGCAATACGGTATCGAACTAATCGCACCCCACCGTTCCAACCGTAAGAACAAGACCCAAGACGGCCGCCGTTTGCGCCGCTACTGCAGACGGTGGAAAATTGAACGGCTATTCGCTTGGCTGCAAAACTTTCGACGACTTGTCGTGCGCTACGAGCAGTATGCCGAGAATTTTCTGGGCATGCTTCAACTGGGTTGCTGTCTGATCCTCTTGAGGCATTTATGAGATGAGTTCTAGTGTTTATTTGCGGAACTTCACGCACCGCCCAGGCGGGCTAAAGCCCGCCGCAGGCTGAAGCCCGCCCCACATCAGCAATTATGTATTAGCTTGGAGAACTCCGAAGCCGTGTCAGCAATGCGGCCCCGCTAAACAGGCCCGATATATCCGGATCACTTCGCCGAATTAAAGCGCTTCTCAATCTCCGGCCAATTCACCACGTTCCACCAGGCCCCGATGTATTCGGGCCGGCGATTTTGATATTTCAGGTAATAGGCGTGCTCCCACACATCCAGCCCCATGACGGGGAATTTGCCTTCCATTACCGGGCTGTCCTGATTCGCCGTCGATTCGATTTCAAGCCCCTTTGACGTCTTCACCAGCCACGCCCAGCCGGACCCGAACCGGCTCGTCGCGGCGGCATTGAACTTCTCTTTGAAATCGGCGAAGCTTCCAAAAGTCGAATTAATGGCAGCGGCCACATTGCCGGCGGGGTTTCCCCCGGCTCCCGGACCCATGATCTGCCAGAACATGCTGTGATTTAGGTGCCCGCCGCCATTGTTGCGGACGGCTGTGCGGATGTTGTCCGGGACGATGGCGCAGTTGTTCGCCAATAATTCTTCGACGGTTTTGCTCTGAAGGTTGGACGCGGACTCCAGCGCTTTATTCAAATTCGTCACGTATGCGTTGTGGTGCTTGCCATGATGAATTTCCATGGTCGCTTTGTCTATGTGCGGCTCCAAAACATCCGGAGCATACGGCAGGGGAGGCAGGGTAAACGCCATTTGTGTTTTCTCCTATGTATATGATGACTTCATTAAGTTGAGCTTGCGCGCTGATATGCGTCCGCCAGCCGGAACATACCCGTTTCATCAAAATGCCGCGCAAGAATCTGCAAACCGACCGGCAGTCCCTGGGCGGTTTTGCCACATGGAACGCTCATGCAGGGGATTCCCGCAAGATCACCGGTAATCGTATAAATATCGGAAAGGTACATCGCGACGGGGTCGTCTAATTTCTCTCCCAGCTTGAACGCGGGAAACGGCGATACCGGCCCCACGATCGCATCTACGTCTTCGAATGCTCGCGCGTAATCCCGCGCCACCAGCGTGCGCGCTTTCTGCGCCTTCAAATAGTACGCATCGTAATAGCCGTGGCTTAATACATATGTGCCCAGCATGATGCGGCGCTTGCACTCCGCTCCGAAGCCTTCATCGCGCGTTACGCGGTACATTCCGGAAAGCGTGGTTTCCGAAGACGCGCGGGCGGTGTACCGCACGCCGTCATAGCGCGCAAGATTGGAGCTCGCTTCCGCGGTCGCGATCACGTAGTAGCTCGCGACCGCGTAGGGCGTGTGGGGCAGCCCGATATCGCGAACTTCGCAGCCGATTTTTTTGAGTTGATCGACGGCAGCCAGAATCAGGTCTCCGACATCGCTCGCCAAACCTTCAAAGAATTCCTTCGGAATCCCGATCTTCATTCCGCGCACGTTTCCGTCAAGCGCCGCGACGTAGTCGGGCACGGGCGCGAACGCGGAAGTTGAGTCCATTTCATCGCGGCCCGCAATCACTTGCAGCAGCCGCGCTGAATCGCGAACCGCGCGCGAGAAAGGCCCAATGTGATCCAAAGAACTGGCAAACGCCGTCAAGCCATACCGCGACACGCGGCCGTAGGTCGGAGTAACTCCCGTAACGCCGCAGAACGATGCGGGCTGGCGAATCGAGCCGCCCGTATCGGAACCGAGCGCCAGCACGGCTGTATCTTGCGCCACGGCTGCCGCGGAGCCTCCGCTCGATCCGCCCGGCACGCGGTCGAGCGCCGCCGGATTGCGCACCGGACCGAAGGCGGAATTCTCGGTCGACGATCCCATAGCGAATTCGTCGCAGTTGGTTTTTCCGATAATGACGCCGCCGGCCTGCTCCAGCCGCGTGACAGCAGTCGCGTCATACGGAGGAATGTAATTCGCCAGCAGGCGCGAAGCGCAAGTAGTCCGAACGCCGCGGGTCAGAATGACGTCCTTAATGGCGATTGGCGCTCCGGCAAGCGGCCCGGGATCCTCGCCCGCCGCCAGCTTCTCATCCACCCGCCGCGCTGCAGCCAGCGCACGCTCCGGGCAAAAGGTGAGGTACGCGTTCGTTTTAGGATTTTCAGCCTCGGCAAACCCGAGCGTTTGACGCGCCAATTCTTCCGCGCTGAATTGCTTCGTCTCTAAGCCCGCGCGGATGGAATCGATGGTGTGGGGCATGTTCATCGTGGCAAGCTATCTGGGGCGGGATGCGATCCCGCGCGCGGTTGCCAACCGCGCTGGCCCGGCAAATCCACAACACCCCGGGTTGACCCGCAGCCGCCGCTCATCGCTCAATCACTTTAGGCACTTTAAAATACCCCGCCCCCGATACCGCCGCATTCGTCAGCGCATCCTGGTTACTTAAGCACGGCCGCTCCCGGTCTTCCCGCAACGTCGCGGTCTCCTGGGCATCGTAGAGCACCTGAGCCATCGGTTCGATATTGGATGTGTCCAGCTCATTCAGCTTGTCTACGTGCGCCAAAATCCCGCTCAGATCCTGCGCCATGCGCTCGATTTCGCGATCGGTAAGGGCTAAGTTCGCCAACTCGGCAACGCGCCGGACTTCTTCTTCGTTGATCCTCATGATGCGCTCTTTCGTGAGCGCTGATAGATCAGCGCGAGCACCGGATCTTGAATACCAGGCGAGTTATGCGCGTGTTGCGCGCGCTGCGGCTCGCGGCGGGGCGGCATTGGGCGGAAGTCGATGTCATTCACCAGCTTTTCACCCAATTCCTTCTCCAGATTGTTCAAAAAGAAATGTTTCAGCGCGAAGAGCTGCCGCTGCCAGACCTGATCCTCCACTTCGACGATCAGCTTGTCCCGCACCAGGGCTCCGGCGCGCGTGTGCGCGGCGACTGTTTTCCCCGCCGCATTCCCCCACACGGCTCGTACCCGGGTTTCTGGATCGCCCAGTTCCGAGGGGAGTTTCACTTTCTTGAAGAGGCGTCCGGCGCGTTCCATCGTGCGCATTTGGCGGGCGAACCGACGATTGTAGCATGTGAGGATGGATCTGGTCCTTGCATCGCAATCTCCGCGGCGCAGCGAGCTGCTGAGGAACGCCGGCTTCTCTTTCACGGTAAGGGTGAAACCGGTGGAAGAAGTCCGCGCCGTGGGGGAATCGCCGCGGCATTACGCCATCCGGCTCGCGCGGGCCAAGGCTGAGGCGGCCTGGAAGAATGCGGACGAAGTGGTGCTGGGCGCCGACACAATCGTTGTGCTGGGAGAAAAGGTTTTCGAAAAACCCGCCACTACAGGCGAAGCACAAGCCATGCTCACGGAGCTGTCTGGCCGCGAGCATACCGTCATCACGGGGATTTGCCTCCGCCACCGGGATGGAGAAATCGCGGATTGCGAATCCACGCGCGTGCATTTTGTGCCTCTCGACCGAGACGAAATTCAATCGTACGCGCAATCGGGCGAGCCGATGGACAAGGCGGGAGCGTACGCCATCCAGGGGCTCGCGTCGAAGTTCGTGGATCGAATCGAAGGATGTTATTTCAATGTGATGGGATTGCCGGTCGCGCGGGTATACCGGCATCTGAAGGCGCTGCGCGCCATATGACCCGGTCCACATTTGCACCGCTGTGAAAGGCTCGCCACGACGTGAGATCCTAAACTCACGCAAGGCGTAAGTGTCGCCAGGAAAACAGGCTGTGAGATTTTCTTTGCGATCTTTGCGTCTTCGCGAGAGATGGAATTAAATGGATTCGCCCCATCCAGAATTCACTTGCAACGTCTGCGGCGCGAAAAACGGACGGCCGGAGGCTGGGTTTGCAAGAGAGGCCGCGCATTGCGCCGCTTGCGGCTCAAACATGCGGGTCCGTGCGCTGATCGCCCTGCTCTCGCAGGAGATTTTCGGCGTCCCGATGGCGTTGCCCGAGTTCCCAACCATCAAGGCGATCCGCGGCATTGGCATGAGCGATTCACCCCACCTCGCGTCGCGCCTTGCGGACAAATTCGATTACACCAACACCTTTTATCATCAGGCCCCCTTTTTCGATGTAACCCAACCGGACGAACGAGACACCGGCCGCTTCGACTTCATTCTCTCGAGCGAAGTAATGGAGCACGTCCCTCCGCCGGTGGAGGAAAGCTTTGCGAACATCTGCCGGATGCTGAAGCGCGACGGTCTCCTTCTGATGACCACGCCATACACGATCGCCGGTAAGACGGCCGAGCATTATCCGGACCTTTACGAATACGCTTTGGCTTCCCCAGGCGGCAAAACGGTTTTGGTGAATCGCCGCCGCGACCGGCAGATCGAGACGTTCGATAACCTGTTGTTTCATGGAGGGCACGGTTCCACTATGGAAGTGCGTGTTTTTAGCGAAGAGTCGCTAATCGAAACGCTTCGTGGAGCGGGCTTTTGCGAGGTGTACATCGCTACGGCGAATTCGCCGGAGTACGGCATCGAGCACGCCGAGACCTGGTCCTTGCCCATCGCTGCGCGCAAAGGACACTTCGCCCGGCCGCCCGCCGAACTGGTCCTACAGTTCCAGCAGGCTAGCCGCCGCATCGAGTTCCTCAGCGGGGAACGGGACCGGCTTGTTGGCCTGTATGAACAGATGAAGACGGAATCGGAGTCCCGGCTTCAGTGGGGCCGCAAGTTGGAAGCCGACTTCGAGGAGCGCACCAACTGGGCTCTAACCTTACAGCAGGAGCGAATCGAAGCCATGAAGGCTTTCGAACACGCCCGCAAGTCCGAAGAAGAAGCCTGGCAGTGCGTTCGGGCTCTCGAAAAGGAGCTGGACGAAACCCGGTCGCGCAAGGCGGATCTGGAATCACGCCGCTGGACGAAGCTCGGCCGCCGTTTAAACCTTGTCCCGTGAGCCGCTGTGGGGCAGGCTTGAGCCTGCGGCGGGCTTCAGCCCGCCTGAGCGGTTCTGCAATTAACCACTACTGACCAAAATCGCCATATTGTATTGAGGTAATATCGTGACTACACTCAACATGAAGAAAACTGTCTTGTGGACCTCCGCCCTCATCGCCGCCCTCACTCTAATTTCCACGATCATCGCCCAACAGCCGCGTCCAGTGGACGCGAAAGTACTCAGAACCGCCGGCACCGCCAAAGACGCTATGCCGGGCGCCTGGCTCACCTACGGCCTGACGCAAACGGAGCAGCGGTACAGCCAGTTAAAGCAGATCGATGAGTCAAATATCGGCAAGCTGGGCTTGGCGTGGTCGGCGCCGCTCACAACACCCGGAGGCCGCGGCGGCACCGAAGGCACGCCTTTGATGTGGAACAACACGATCTACCAAACCATGGACAACAGCATCGTGTACGCGCTCGACGCGCGCACCGGCGAGCAGAAGTGGATGTACGACGCCAAGATCGATCCCATCACGCCGAGTCACATGTGCTGCGGCACGCACAACCGCGGGCTCGCCATCTCGGACGGCAAGCTCATCCTGGCCGCCAACGACGCCCGGCTCATCGCGCTCGATGCGATTAGCGGCAAGGAGTTGTGGCAGAGCAAAGTCGCCGACATTAATCAGTACTACTCGATAACCATCGCGCCGCGCATCGCCGGCGATAACGTGATTATCGGTGTAGGCGGAGGCGAATACTTCATCCGCGGCTTCTTCGCGGCCTACAGTCTCAAAGATGGCAAGCTTGCATGGAAGTTCCACACGGTTCCACCACCGCCGGGCCAGCCGTTTGAGGACAAAGCGCAGGAAGATGCCGCCAAGACCTGGACCGGCGAGTGGGCCAAATACGGCGGCGGCGGGGCGGTGTGGGACGGCCTCGTGTATGACCCCGAACTCAATCTGGTGATCGCCGGAGTTGGCAACCCGGAGCCATGGCCGGTGGAGATGCGCGGCATGACCAAAGAGAACTGGGCGAAGTTCGCCAACCTCTACACCAATTCCATCGTGGCCGTCGACGCCAAGACCGGCAAGCTGAAGTGGTACTACCAAACCGTGCCCAACGACGCCTGGGATCTTGACGCGGTGGGCGGATTCATCATGGCCGATATCCAGATCGATGGCAAGGCGCGCAAGGTCGTCATGCAGGCTCCCAAGAGCGGTGTGTTCTACATTATCGACCGTACCAACGGCCAGTTCATCTCGGCCGAGCCGTTCGTGCCGATCAACTGGGCCACCAGCTTCGATAAGAAAAACAATGGCCGGCCGGTTATCAATCCCGATGCCTTCTACGATCAGAACAAGGCCGTCATGATTTACCCCGGCGGAGGTGGCGCGCACAACTGGGCGCCCATGTCCTACAATCCGAACGCCGGGTTGGTCTACCTGCCCTACACCGCCGGGAGCTACAACTTCGTTGCCGCGCCGGAACCAAACCCGAAGGCTGGCGGTGGCGCGCATGGTTTAGGCTTCGGTGGCGGCAAGGAAAGGCAGACCCCAATGCCGATCTGGGGGCCTGACAACGTGGGCCGCGGCGGCCTCCAGGCGCGCGATCCAAAAACGAATCAGATCAAGTGGGTGAAGACCGGAAGAGGCGGCAACATAGGCGGCGGCACGCTGACCACGGCGAGCAATCTCGTCTTCCAAACGGCCGGCACAACGCTCTACGCCTACAAGGCGGATACAGGCGACGAACTGCTGGCGGTGCCCTTCAACCTCGGTGGTCCGGCTCCGCCGATCACCTACATGGTCGACAATACACAGTACGTCGGGTTCGCCACCCGCACGCATTTTTTGGCGATGAAGGTCGGCGGCACGGAGAAAATGCCCGACGCTCCTCCGCCCGCCGGTTTCGGGCGCGGTAAGGGCGATCCCAAGGCCGCGCCCGCGCCTCCTCCGCCGGACGCCGGCAAGGAACTGCACGGTCAAGGCAAGCAATAATTCAGGTGGCGCGCCTATAATGAGTTCGTAAGAAAAGCCAGACCGAGGTTTTTGAATGCGACTCTCCAGCAACGCGCCGCCAAACGCGTCGGGTGCGGCGCGATTGCCGCGGATTCATCACGCCGCTCTGATTGGAGCGTTCCTGACGGCGTCTCTTCTCGCTGTTCCCATGTGGGCGCATCATGGGTCGACGGGATTCGACCGGAATAAACGAGTTCATTTAGTCGGAAAGGTTAGCCTGCTGGAGTGGAGCAATCCGCATGTAGTAATTCACCTCGATGTGGGCGGAGCGGACGGGAAGATCGATACGTGGCTGGTGAACACTATTCCTCCGAACACCGCGCGGAGGCAGGGCTCTTCGAAGGATTCGTTCGAGGTAGGAACGGAGATCTCCGTCGACGGCTATCAGGCAAGTGATGGATCGAATCACGTCAACGGCGTCATCATTGTGCTCCCGGATGGAAAGAAGATTGTAACTCCCGATTGCTTCGATAATGGGCCGGGTTGCTACCGGCCGGCCGGCCGGTAAGGCAACCGTATCCGGTAGGCTCCACGTGCTCTCCCCCTGAGCCTTGGAGGATGCCGTCGTGGTGAGATAGTACCGGATGACCGGCCCGGCAACGATCGGAGCTTCAGACTATTTAGCCGCCGAACGAACATTTCTCGCGTGGATCCGCACCGGTCTTGCGCTTATGGGGTTCGGTTTCGTGGTCGCCCGTTTCGGCCTGTTTCTGGAGGTGCTGCAGGCGGAGCAGCACACTCGTCAAGCGCACTCCTACGGTCTGTCGTTCTGGTTTGGCACTGGTCTAATCGTGCTCGGAGTGTTGGTTAACATCCTGTCCGCATTCAGCCACATTCGTCTGGTGCATCAATTGGAGCGCGGCGGTCCTCCCGCGCATCGTCTCTCCACGCTGGCTGTGGCCGTTTCAATAATTCTGGCCGTACTCGGGATGGTGATGGCGGCGTACCTGATCTGGGTTCGCGATCCGGCTACGGCGCATGCGTGAACGGTAACGGAGGAATTCGTGGCATCCGAACCCAACAATGGCATCATCTCGATACCGAGTCGTCACTCGGTAGATGAGACCGTAAAAAAGGCTGAAAGTGCCTTCGCTGCGAAAGGCATCAAACTATTTTGTCTAGTCGATCACAGCGGAGAGGCTGAAAAAGCCGGAATGCAAATGCCGCCGGCCAAGTTACTAATTTTCGGCAGCCCCAAAGCGGGCACGCCCGTTATGCTCGCCGCCCCTAGCATTGCACTTGATCTTCCCTTGAAGATGTTGGTTTGGCAAGATAGCTATGGCAAGGTCTGGGTTTCGTATAACAGCACCAGCTATTTAAAGGAACGACACGGCGTCTCGCAGGAGCGGATCCAGAATATAGCTGGCATTGACGCGTTGGCGGCCACCGCGGCTGCCTGAATCCACGCCGCGCCCCGGCGAGTCGGGTTCAACCTTCCCGCGAGTAATCAAGCTGCGGTCGATCCGCTAACCTCCCGCGGCAGGAATCGGTTCCCGCAGGATTGGCGTATCCACAGTCAACTCCCGGCATTTCCGCGATGAATTCCTCGCGGCCCCATGACGGCCACTATGGGGCTTACGATCTCGTGGGATGTCGCGAGGGTGGGCCCGTTCCGTATTCGCGCCAACGGTGCCGCTGAGGAGCCATTGTTTTTTCTAATACCGCGGAATCGAGGAGTCCACGCTTAGGCTCCAGGCCTCGATGCCGCCGGACATGCTTTGGCAGTTTTCGATGCCCTGCTCGCGAAGCCAGTTTGCTACGTTCAGACTGCGAATCCCGTGGTGGCAATACACGATCAGAGCGCCTTCATCCGCACGCGCTTCCAGGGTCTGGAGCGCGGCGGGAATGGCGCGCATCGGAATCAGCTCCGCTCCTTCCAGGCGGGCGAGCGCGTATTCGTGCGGCTCGCGGACGTCGATCAGGCGCAGCGGCTCCCCGGCATCGCGGCGGGCCTTGATGTCGCGCGGCGAGGCTTCCAATGGCAGAGGCATAAGCGTACACTAATCATTGTGGCAAAGGGAAAAGAGCGCTATTCAAAATCGGTGGCCGATCGAATCAAACGCGCCCTGCGCCGAATCGCGAGGCGGCCGCCCGAACCGGAGCACCCGGACGATCCGTACGCGCTAGTCGGGGCGCCGAAAAAGCCGCGAACTCCGCTGCGGGGTTTGGCCGCGGCCGTCGATCCCGAGCGGGACTGAAGCAACTCCGCCGCGGGATGGCGGCTATTACACCGCCTCCGCCGTCTCCTCCACCACGCGCCCATCGAATAAATGGACGGACCGGTCGGCATACCGCGCATATCTCGGGTCGTGGGTTACGATGCAGATCGTCGAGCCCGCGCGGTGCAGTTCGCGGAGAAGGTCCATGACCTGCTCGCCATTCGCGGAGTCCAGATTTCCGGTCGGCTCATCCGCCAACAAAATAGAAGGATCGCCGCCGAGGGCGCGGGCAACGGCCACGCGCTGTTGCTGACCGCCGGACAACTGGGATGGATAATGCTTCACGCGATGGCTCATACCTACGCGCTCGAGCGCATCGTGAACGCGTTTTTTGCGCTCGGATGAAGGCATGCCTCGATAGGTCAGCGGAAGCTCGACATTCTCGTAAACGGTCAGGTCGCCGATTAAGTTGAACGCTTGGAAGATGAATCCGATTTCGCGGTTGCGAATTCGCGCACGCTCGGAAAGCTTCAGCCCCTGCACGGGGTTACCGTTGAGCGTGTAACTGCCCTCCGAGGGCGAATCCAACAGGCCCAGGATGGCCAGCAGGGTCGATTTTCCGCACCCCGAAGGTCCGGCGATGGAGATATACTCGCCCTTATTAATATCCAGGTGAATGCCGGACAACGCGTGCGTCTCCACCTCGTCGGTCACGAAAACTTTCGTTACGGATTCCAGATGGATCAAAGACTCTGCCATCATATTCTCCTTAATTTAGCCGGATGCGCGAACTCTGGTCCTGCGAGGACATGTCGGACAGGATAACCTGATCCCCCACTTTCAATCCGTCCACCACTTCGATGGAGTTCACAGAGCTTCGCCCCAATTTCACCGGCACGCGCGAGGCGCCCTTCCCGTCTTCCTCCAGTTTGAACAAGCTCACCTGACTGTTCGGCTGCCCGAATACCGGACGCCCAACATACACCACGTCGGGCAAGCGCTCAATCTCCACCGTTCCATCCACGCTCAAGTCCGGTACCGCGCCGGGCGGCAAAGGCCCTTCGAGCTTGCAGTCCACTGTGCGGGTGCCATTCACCACGTTCGGATCAATTCGTATTACGTGGCCAGGGATGATTCCGTTCCGTGTATCGATTTGGGCCACCTGCCCCAACTGGACATCTTTCGCCTGGGTCTCCGCTATTTTGATCTCGGCTTTCAGCTTCCAAGGCTGTGCGACCTTAGCCAGCACGTCACCGGTACGGACGCGCTGACCCGGCTGGAGCGTAATTTCCTGGACCACGCCTTCAATCCCGGCCCGAACGCTGAGCTCGCCCACCTGCTGTTTCTTCAATTGCTGCGCGGCGCGCAGTTTATCGATCTGCACCTGTTTTGCATCCATCTGCGCGCTGATCGATTCGGACATGATCTCAAGCCGCTTCTGCTCAATCTCGTACTTCTGCTTGAGCTGCTCCCATTTGGAGGTCGAGAGCTTAGCATCGATTTCGCTCTTGAGCTGCATTTTCAGCAACTGCTGGTCCTTATCTTTGGTAATTTCGGCTTGGCGCATATCGCTGGCGACCGTCGCCACCAGGGACTGCTGATCCAAACGCTGGCTTTCCAGCCGCACGCGAGTATCGGCCAAATCGGCCTCGGCCTGCTTCACCTGCCATTCAAAATCGTTCGCGGCGAGCTCCATGTCCGGATTGCTTAATACCACCAAAATCGTCTCCGGTTTCACTTTCGCCCCGGAATTCACGAGAACCTTGCTGACCTGACCCTCGGAGTTGGCCGGAATCCAAACGATGTCCTCGGGAATGAGCGTTCCGATGCCCTTGACGTCGCGGAGCATGGGTCCACGCTTGACGGTATCGACCCAGACGGTCGCCCGCTCGACCGACGGAGCAGCCTGAGGGAGCTTGTAAATCCGCCAACCCACGACGCCCAGCACGGCCAGCACGATAATCAGGTAGATCGCCAGCCTGATCCGTTTGCGTCTGGCTACGCCCTCTCGCTTGATATCCATAGTTGTGCTCCTGCGCAATCGGGGTTCCACGCCCTTCGGCGGAATCCCATGTAACCAATAATAAGCAGGTATTGGATTTACGCGGCGATTGAGGACGCCGCTGATGAGTGGACCAGGGAAAGAAATCGTCCGGTCATGGGACGGCGTGTGTCACTCCAAAGTGGGGCAGGTTGCCAACCTGCGCCGGCTTGCCAAGCCGGCTGCTAATGGAGGGCCCAAACGGAAGGCACCCTGGCCCCTAGGCTTGTCCGCCAGCTAGCCCCGGACCCTAGCCCCTGGCCCCGGCAGCCACCATCAACCCGGAGGCATGGTAGACAGTTTGGTTAGACGGATCGGCTTAGCATCTACCTCGAGAAGCCATACGGTGCGACCGGCAAAATATCTTATAAGGCGCACGTCCTCCTGAGGATCGATTTCACGCGCCCAAACAACTTTCGCTTTGTCGATGTCGGCGCGATTGTATATCCACCCGGCGTCGTATGGATGCCCCGGATTGGCGCGGACAAAAACCAGATGGCGGCCGGGGGCATTGGTGAGTTGCGATTCGAACTTCGCGCGGCTCACCGCGTAGCGCTCAACCCGGCTCCCAAGCACCTCGACAGGCTTGACGATAAATTTATCCCTGAAATTGATTACAAGGTGGAGGAGCAACAGCGTTACGACAGCAGAATGGCGGACCAAAGACGGGAGCACGCGCCAATTCCAGAGTTGCCGCAGCCCCAAAACGACCAGACCGAATACGACGCCGGTTAGCGGAGCCAGATAATGGTTCACGTAGTACCAGTACAGAGAAGCTCCGAAACCAACAAAGATACAAACCGCGGCGAGTAGGTACATGCGCGGCTCCCTCCATGCCAAGGGCAGAAAACAGAGAGCCGCGATAAGGGGTCCTCCCAAATAAAAGCTCGCAAACGCGCGCCATTTCGTTCCGTTGCGCACCTGTGACCGCGCTTGCCACCGATAAACCGCGAGCTGGTCTTGCGTAAGGCCCGGGGGCTGGGGCGGCGGGGCCTGAAACGTTAACCCGCGCGGCACCCCATACATGGTTTGGCTCAGTTGGTACGGCATCAGCCACGGACTACCGGTGACCCGAAAGTTATAGTACGCGAATGCTGCCAAAGCGATTAGGATCACGGCGGTGATAGGAAGCATTACCGGAAACGTTCCCCGGACCAGTCCAGGCCATCCCGAGCCTTGCGCCCGCGCGCGCAATAATCCGCGCATCAGGCCGACGACGAGGATGATACCGAGCGCGCACGCAAAGAGCGCGCCTTCATAAGGGCGGATCGAAAAGACAATCGCCAGCCCCAATGCGAAAGCGAATGCGAGCGCCGGCCGTCTGGAATTTAGCAGGCGTGGAAGCGCGCCCAGAGCCAAAGCGCCTCCAAACGCCGTCATGCTGCCGCCCCAGTAACTGTTCATCCAGTAGCTAGTGATCCCGAGCTGAGTTGCCGAGAGCAACCCGCCCAGAAGCGCCCAGCCCGGGCTCACCCAAGCAAACAGCATCCAACCGATAGCGGCGCACATCAGGCCACAACTGGCCCACACGCCCCACCAGGGGTGGCCGGCAATCACTTGACCGGCAGCCAGCACCAAACCTTGACCCGGAGTGTAAATAGATGCATAGACCGGCCGCTGAAATTCATACAACGTTTCAAAATGCCGCCAAAAAGGATGCGTTGGGTTTACGATGCGGCCCGAAGCGAACGTATCGGCGATAAGAAGGTGGCTAAACTCGTCTGCAACCTTCGGCTGCGGGATCGGGTACCAGTGGAGAACAGAAACCCGTATCAGTAAAGGCAGCGCGCCCAGGACGAAAACCGCGAGCCGCTGACGACGCGCTAGTTCAAACCAGAGGCCGTCCACGCGATTCCATAACTGCCGCGCCTTGCCGGATGCCGATTTACGAAGTGAAGCATTTCCGATGGCTGCCGTCATTCATTCCTCCGCTTACGGTCAGTCTTCATGACACGGATCCCAAGAATTTCAAGCGGCCTAGCGTGTGTTCGTCGATCGTTCGCGGCGGAGCCGCGCCGCGGCGCTGTTTCCACCCGGGTTTCAAGCATTCTTCTCCGAGGGGATTCCCGGGGCTATACGAAGTTTTGAATCGAACGGCGGCACGGGCGCATACGTGGCATGCGCGTGCATTGCAACTCAGGAAGAGAAAAAACGGGCGCCTTACGTTACTTCTTTTCAGCAAACCGACGACTGAACGTTTGGCGTCGACGCTGCAAACTGAGAAACCGTAAACCGCCCCTATCAAGACACCTATCCCGAACCCCAAAGAACTCCTCTTGTTACGACGGCTTAAGTAACTTCAGACTGCTCGAACCCCGACCGAGGGGGTGGGCCGCTACTTGGACCTGCTCTTTTAAAGGGAGTACTAAGGTCGTGAAGTTGGATAGTGATTTAGGAATTTTAATCTCCCCCTACGGCGCTGTTAAGTTACACATTCAAGAACAATTGATTGTGTTTTGTTTCGGGATTTTGGAGCGGGAGATGCGATTGAAAACCACGGCTCTGAGGGGCGATTTTGAAACCGTGGGTGTCACAACTTCGTCAGCACACTAGCGGTATGCTGAATGGTGCCGGTTGTGACGACCGGGGAAAGAAGTACGTCATGCGGTCCTGCATTTTGCTCGGCTTTGTTGTGCTGGCATGTGGTGTGGCCGGCGCGGATGACGAGAGCGCTCCGGTTTTCCGAAGCGATGTTTCCGTCGGCCGGCTCGACGCGCTGGTTCTGGACCATTCGCAGCGCGTAATACTAGGGCTTCGCAAAGAAGATTTTGTCTTGCGGCAAGAAGGCAAGATCGTTCCCATTCGCGAAGTGGGCTTTGAAGATTTGCCTGTGGATGTGCTCATGCTGCTGGACGTCAGCGGCAGCATGCAGGTGCACATTCAGCGTGTGGCCGACGCCTCGCATCAGGCGATGTCGGTGCTGGGCGATCAGGATCGTGTGGGAATCATGGTCTTCGATACTCGCACGCGGGTGCGCCTGCCATTCCGCCAGGATCTAAGACAGGTGGAGCGCAAGCTGGACGATGTAGTGCGCAGCGAGGGGTTCAACGGCGGCACGAATATCAATGGCGCGCTGATGGATGCCGCTGCTTATATGGAAAAAGAAGGCCGGAAGCAGGCGCGGCATGCGATCGTCATCGTGACGGACGATCAGGCCAATCCTTGTAACCAAGCGCGCGTTTTAGCCGCACTCGATAAAGCGGACGCTGTTCTTATGGTATTGTTGGCGCCGCCATGGGCGGGCCCGGGAACTGTTTCCCCATACCCGGGCAGCGGCCGCCGCCAGCCCCCTATGTCATCGCCGATGCCGGGTGGGATTCCCGGTTTGGGCGGCGTAATCTTTGGTCCGCGGCGTCTTCCCGGCTCTGGGGGAGGCCCGCCGGTCATCGTCGGCCCCGGTCAGCCCGGCATTTTCGCGGGCTCGCCGGAGATCGCCCGCTCTTCGGGCGGAGATTCGTTAAGCATCAACGACGCGACCGCGGTGGAGACAACCTTCGAGCGGATCCGGCAGCGCTACGCGGTTTATTTTCATTTGCCGGAGGGCATGGATTCCGCGCGCGGAATGGATTTGGACTTGACCGATGCCGCTCGCCGCAAGCATCCCGATGCCGCTTTGCAGTATCGCCAGGTCACTCTGGCGAAGGATGGAGCACGGCCGGGTCTGATCTCGCGGGTTCCGGCTCATCCGCCGACGGGCCGCGATCCCGAACCTGCGCAGGCGGGCGATTCAACTGATGACAAGCCGACGCTTGCGCACCGCAGGCCTGCCGTCAACGATGCGAGCGGAACGCAAGTGTCGCTGCCCGTTCAGACTCCCGGGGATCAGCCGGCGGATGCCGATACCTCAACGACCCCTACCACGATTAATCGCCGGCGGGGCGTGAGCGATCCGGGAAGCACGCCGCACATAATTTTGCAGCCGGGGCCGTAATATCTTCAGCGTCAATTGCAGAACTTCACGTAACCGCTCAGCGGGCTTACCGCGCCGCCGCACGCTTAACCGTGCCTCAGCGGGCTGTACGCCAACTTCCGCAGAGGGCAGGAGGTTCGCGGCTTTACGGCGGGCGGTGACCGCTGTTCCTAGACTATCCAGGTGACGACGAGTGCTATCGTAGCGGCGAAAATCGTCGCGGTGGTAATCCAGCCCAGAATATTTATTCCCCGGCTATTGACGTGGTCACCCATGATGGTTCGATTGTTGGTCATGAACATTATCAGCAGCATGAGCGGCGGCGTCGAGAATCCCTGCACGATTCCTGCAACGACAAGCGCTCTCATAGGATTGATTCCGAGAAAGTTCAGCGCCGTTCCGATCAAGGTAAAAAAAGCGATTGCGCCGTAAAAACGCTTGGCCTGACCTAGTCGCTTCCCGATCCCATATTTCCAGCCGAGTGTTTGACACAGATCGTAAGCGGCCCCACAGGTCATTACGGGCACGGCGAGAACACCAACACCAATCACTCCGAGTGCGAACAATACTTTGGCGGCATTGCCCGCAATGGGCGCCAGCGATTGGGCAGCCTGCGCGGCGCTGTCGATGTCCGTTTTTCCCGCTTTGAAGAGCGTCGTAGCGGTCGCAAGGATGATAAAGTACATGGCCACGTTGGAGAAGAACATGCCAATTAGCACGTCGGTTTGCGAGCGCTTCAATTCCTGTTTGGTGGCGCCTCTCCGCTGCGATAACAAAACCCGGCCAGACTCCTTTTCCTCCTCCACTTCCTCGTTCGACTGCCAGGTGTAAAGATAGGCGGAGAGTGTCGTTCCGATAACGGCTACGACCATGGCTAGGAAATCCCGTTCTAAACGAATCGTGGGGATCACGGTGGCTTTTAGCACCGATGCCCAATCCGGCCGGGCAAGTATCGCTGCAGGCACATACGCCAGTAACGCCAGCGCGAGGGCGCGGAAGACGTTCCGGATCATCTTGTACGACCCCCAGATCTGAATACAAAGAAGTGCGAGACCCAACGCCGGCACCAACGCCGCGATCGGGATGGGTACTAGCAGGTTGATCGCAGCGGCGATACCGCCGAGATCGGCGCCGGCTTCAATAGTGTTTCCGATTAGGACACAAACGAGGGTGGGAACAAGCACCTTGCGCGAGTAATTCTTTCGAAGCACAGCGAAAAGGCCTTGGCCCGTCACCTGGCCGAGTTTGCCGGAAAGGTACACGACCGCGAACATCATCGGAAACGTGACCGGGGCCATCCACAACAAGGCAAGCCCGAACTTTGCGCCGGCGCTGGCGTAGGTTCCGATTGCGGACGGATCGTCGTCCGCAGCCCCGGTTATGAGGCCGAGTCCAACAGAACGAACGAACCCCGGCGGCTTTGCAATAGAACGGTCCACGGGCGTAGCCCGACTGTTCGCTATTGCAGTGTTTTCGTTGTTTTGAGCGTCGTCCATAGAACAATACAGGCGTTCGCCGCGCAGGTGAACGCCGACGCCTTCGGCGTTTACTTAGCACCTGGCGGGCCGCGCGAACGCGGCTCGGTCAACAGGAGAAGGGCCGGGTCACTTCGCGGCTGTCTGGAGCGTATCGCAAGCGGAGATTTGGCCCGAGTCGAGCCCGGTTTGGAACCAATGGGTACGTTGAGCCGAGGAGCCGTGGGTGAACGACTCCGGACTGACTCGCCCGGTGGCCATCCTCTGCAGACGATCGTCGCCTACGGATGCCGCGGCTCGTAGTCCATCGGCAACATCGCTTTGATCGATGATCTTCCGCTGCTCCGTAGAATGGCCCCAGATGCCGGACATACAGTCGGCCTGGAGCTCAAGCCCGACAGACAGCGGATTCTGCTCGGCCGGATTTGCCTGCTGGAGGCGGTGGACTTTGGATTCAATCCCCAAAATCTTTTGCACGTGATGCCCGATTTCATGAGCGATTACATACGCCTCCGCGAACTCGCCGGGAGCGCCGAAGCGGCTGCGCAGTTCGTCGAAAAAGCCGAGATCGAGATAAACTTTCTCGTCCGCCGGGCAATAGAAAGGTCCGGTCGCGGACTGCGCCAAACCACACGCCGACTCGATACCGTCACGGAACAATACGAGTTTCGCGTGGCGGTAGGGGCGTTGCGTCTGGGCAGGCAGTAATGTGTCCCACGTATGCTGCACATCATCGAGAACGAAGGATACGAACTGGACCTGTTTATCGTTCGCATCGGCCGCCGGAGCGGCGCCTCCCCCGGTGGATATGTTGGCGGGATTTGACGAGTCATCCGTCCCGTAGAAGACATTGAAAAGGTTCTGGTGAAATATCAGGCTCAAAAGCCCGAGAAGGATTACCCCTCCAATGCCGAGATGCGGGCCGTATCCGCCGAACATCGGACCACTGCTGCTCCGCCGGTCTTCTATGTCCCCGCTGATTCCGCCTGGTGTCCAGCGCATGCGTTTGAATAAGCAAGGCCGTTGCCAGTTCACGCCCGATTCATTTCGCGGCGGCTCCGGCAATCGCTTTCGATGCGGCGAGGTTGCACAATTTGCCGGGCCTGCAACGATTCGCGCGAGAATTTCCGCCGTCAATTGGGCCGTGCGGGCGCAGTGCGGGTACGCGCGCACAGCAAGGGACGGGGTGAAGGCCGCCGCAGGCTGAAGCCTTCCCCACAGCGTTTGCATGGGGATAACGCGTCGTAAAACGCGCGGCTTTTTCAAAACATCTACCAGTTGAAGCCCGCCAAATTCGGTACTATGCCGTTCCGGCAACGACCCCCGAGCAGTACCCGAATAGAGGCGGAGTCTGCTCAAAAGCGCGGCTTCGGAAGGAGTAAATCTCGTGTCAAGCGCACTCGTAAGCGGGATTACAGATGTTTTTAAATCTCAAGTTGCACGGCCTTTCGCGGCGAACACGGGAGAATCTGAATCCTCGGTTGTCCGCGGTTTCGAAACGAGCATCGGAACAATGGTCGAAGGCCTCGCGGTTAAATTCCGGCATACCGGAAATGCGAATCAATTGCTCGATCTAATCAACAGTCCGGCCAACGACCCACGGATTTTGGAAAATCCGCGCAGTCTGGTCGGCGCTCAGCAGGGTGATGGTCTCACTTCAAAATTTACTTCCATGCTGTTCGGCGCCCGAGTGTCATCGGTAACGGATGAAATCGGCAGTGCGACCGGAATTCGAGGAGGAACGGCGGCGTCTTTGCTGACTGTGGGCGCGCCACTTCTGCTCGGAACGCTACGAAAGCGCGTGCGCGACAGCGGTATGGATGCGCCGCGCCTGACTCGATTTTTGAGCAGTGAAGCCGACGCTGTTCGCGGAAGCTTGCCTGCAAGAGTCGAGAATCTGATTACCTCCGAGACGCGATCCGGCGACACAGTTGCACCGGTCGCAAGTGGCGTGGTGGATGAGGAGTACAGGCCTCCCATCGCCAGCGGAGTGGTCGACGATCGGACCCTGGCGCGGCCGCCAGCCCGATCCACAGCCTGGTTATGGCCGCTGATCCTAGCGCTACTTATTCTTGGCGGAATATTGTGGTGGCTCAATTCGCGAAGACACGCGATGAACGTACCGCCCCCCGCCGTTCCGGAAGCCACAGCTCCGGCGACCCCGGCGCCCGCAAATCCGGCAGCTCCGCTGGCAACGGCTCCAGCAGCGGGTCTGGGTGAGATGGTGACGCGCCATTTACCGGGGAACATGGATATAAATGTCCCCGCTAACGGCGTTGAATCGCACCTGTTGAGCTTTATCCAGGATCCGTCCAGACCGGTCGATCAAACAACCTGGTTCGATTTTGACCGCCTTATGTTTGCTCCCAACTCTTCCACGCTGCTGGCGGGTTCAGGCGAACAATTGCGGAACGTCGGGGCCATTCTCAAGGGATATCCGAACGTACATGTAAAGATCGGCGGATACACCGATAACACGGGCAATGCCGCCGAAAACATGACCCTGTCCCAACAGCGCGCCGACGCCGTTAGACAGCAATTGATCGCCACGGGTGTTTCGCCGGATCGAATCGAAGCACAGGGATTTGGCGATCAGCATCCGATCGGGGATAATGCCACGGAAGCCGGGCGCCAGGCGAACCGCCGGATATCGCTCCGGGTGACACAGAAGTAATCCGGAAAGGATCTCCCGGCGGGTTTCGAGGAACATGCAATGTCAGAAGATCAGTTCAACGAAACCACCAGCACGGAGCAAGACCGGAACGAAGACGGTGTTGTTATTCCGCTTTACTCCGAAGAAATTTCGGCGGAGAAGCGAGCCCTGACAACGAGCTCCGTGCAGGTCGCCAGAATCACGAAGGAGCACGAGCAGATCGTCAATGAGATGCTGGCTCGCGAGCGGGTTGAGGTGGAACGCAGAGCCATTGGTAAACCCGTGGACACAGTGCCGGAGATACGCCACGAAGGAGACACAATCATCGTTCCGGTCATTGAGGAGGTCTTAGAACGGCGCCTCATTCTGAAAGAGGAGTTGCGAGTGAGAAGAGTTCGAGAGGAGCGGCCGCATCAGGAGCGCGTAATCGTGCGCAAACAGGAGGCGGTCGTTACACGTTCGCCGGTCGACGAAAGCCGCCAGCGGACTGAGTAGCCAAGAATCGGGGGGAAAGGAAAACGGAGATGAAGTACGAAAAGATTGTCACCCTATTCGATACACCGGAACATGCCGACGCAGCCAGGCACAACCTGGAGGCCGCCGGCTATGCGGCAAATGAAATCAGCATCATGAATAGCAAGACCCTGAGCAGCGGGGGCACGGCAGTCCGCGAGCCTGGGCTATGGCACCGGCTCTTCGGCCGTGACATCGAGCGGAACGAAGCGCTTGTATACGGCCGTACGGTTGAATCCGGCGGAGTGGTGCTTACGCTTCGTGCCCCGGAATCGGAAGTGCCCCGGGCAATGGGAATACTCAATGTCCACAAAGTAGTGGATGTACAGGAGCGCGCCGCGGAACACGGCTTGATCTCAGGCGCGCCGCAAGCCCCGGCGCCGGGCGCCACGGCCACCGGCGGAATGGGTATGGGCGCGGCGGGTACCCGGGCGGCGGAGAGTGTAGCGACTCCGATAGGCCGGGATCAGGTCCTGCGTCTGGCGGAAGAGCAACTGGATGTCGGAAAGCGGCTGGTCCAGGAAGGAACGACACGAATCCGGCGGTTCGTAACGGAAAAGCCGGTGGAAGCGAAAGTTACTCTGCATGAGGAGCACGCGCAGGTCGTCCGCAGGGCCGTTTCCGATCCCAACTATGTGAAGGACATCGACTGGTCCGACAAAACGATTGAAGTGACCGAGACAGCCGAAGAGCCGATTGTCCGCAAGACCGCACACATCGCGGAAGAAGTTGTCGTTTCAAAAGAAGGCACGGACCGCGAGGAAACCGTGCACGATACGGTGCGGCGTCAACAGATCGAAGTTGAGCGCGGAAGAGGATCTGAGAGGCCCCCTCTAAGGAAAGCCGGATGACGACGACGGCGGAATTCCTGCCCGGGAAAGATGTTTGTTCCCGGGCGGGAATTCTCGCTCTATAGCGCGGGTTCGAGAAGCATTCGTGGGGAACCTCGCGGCATTATCCACACCTAAACTTCGGTGGAGGAGGTGGGCGCGCCAGGTGACGGCCGATGATTCATTGGATGTATTTCGTGCCGATTTGGCTGTCTGGTGTTCTCTGCGTATTGGTCGTCTGCGCGTTCGGAATTACCGGGCTACTCGCGACGCGAAGATGGGTTCCGGCGCTTCATGACTCTCCTGTTGGAAACAATGACATTGTTGGATACTTTTTGAACACCATTACCGTTCTGTATGGCATTACCCTCGGCCTGCTCACAGTCGGCGACTGGTCCAGCCGGACAGAGACACAGGAGAAGGTTGATCACGAAGCCAGCGCGCTAGCGGCCTTTTATCTTGATGTCAGCCATTATCCCGAGCCGCATCGCGAACGCCTGCAAGACGATCTGCGGAAATACATCCGCGAAGTCATCGACGTGGCTTGGCCGGAACAACAGCGGGGCATTATCCAAACGGGCGACGTGGCGACCATTGCGACTCTTGCCAACGATCTTGCGGACTTTGAGCCCGCGTCGGAAGAGCAAAAAATCCTGCACCAGGAGACGTATAACAGGTTCAACGAACTGGTAGAGCGACGAAGGTCGCGCTTGTTGGGCGTGAGGGCGGGCCTTTCAGGCGCCTTGTGGGCGCTGATTTTTATCGGCGCGGCGATTACCATCGCGGTGACGTGGTGCTTTAACGTGCGCAATAGGAGAATGCACCTCTGGATGACGGTCCTGAGCTCGTCACTGCTCGGGCTGATGATTTTCCTCCTCTCGGCAATGGATCATCCATATTTAGGGCCGATATCGGTGTCTCTCGAACCTTTCAAAATTATTTACGAGGATTTGATGAAGCCTGGCGCTAGTGCTCCCGATAATCGCGCGCCCTCAGCAGCGCAAACGCCGGTAAAACCACATCGACAACCCGAAAACAACAAGTAGTAACTAAAATCAAAGCCTATGAACATATTTCGGCGCTCGAAAACAACCACATCGTTAACTGGAGTTGCAACATTGGGTTTAGCCATAGGAGCCACAGCCGTGGGCGCGCTGGCGATCGGCGCCCTGGCGATCGGCGGTCTCGGCATAGTCCGCCTCCGAATTGGAGACGGCAGGATCGAAAAGCTGAGTATCGGTGAGTTGACGGTGGACAGGCTCATCCTGCGGGAACGGATTCCTGCCGCGGGAGCTTAGCCGATCGCCCGCAGCCTGATTTATTTGCAAGAAGGTGTAAGCGGCCGCTTCCAGGGGTTTCTGCCGGCGCAATGCCTGTTACCCGATGCGGTTGCCTACCGATCCGCGCGCGCTGTTAGGAATAGGGCAGTTTATCGAAGCAATTGAGAGTTAGTATCCTCTTCCATCCGAGAACACCGTGCTTCAATGAGGCCGCGATCAATTCATCGCGGAAATTGAAACAGCTCGCAGGCCGCAACTCATCGGATCTTGCAGCTTCAATGAGGCCGCGGTGAATTCATCGCGGAAATTTACTACAACGATATCCGCGTTCCGCACGCTGCAAGTGCTTCAATGAGGCCGCGATGAATTCATCGCGGAAATCGAAGCCAAAGCCAATGCCTTCATGAAGGCCGAGACGCTTCAATGAGGCCGCGATGAATTCATCGCGGAAATGTCTGGTAATAAACCAGACGCTCTTTTCGTTTTATTCCTTCAATGAGGCCGCGATGAATTCATCGCGGAAATGAACTCCGATGGCGCGACGGACTGACGCTGCCGGGCCGCACTTCAATGAGGCCGCGATGAATTCATCGCGGAAATCCCAACTCTTCTGCCGTGTATGCAGGAAGGCCGGCGACTTCAATGAGGCCGCGATGAATTCATCGCGGAAATTACTTCGACCAGACGCCGGGCCTTGACAAGCTCTTTCACTTCAATGAGGCCGCGATGAATTCATCGCGGAAATCGCTTTGGCCAAGCCAGATTATCCTGCCTGCGCAGGAACTTCAATGAGGCCGCGATGAATTCATCGCGGAAATCGAGCTATACCGCAATGTCGCGATTTTCGCCCTCTCGACTTCAATGAGGCCGCGATGAATTCATCGCGGAAATAACTGCCAGGTGTCGGGCTACTAAGGGCGGCAATTTACTTCAATGAGGCCGCGATGAATTCATCGCGGAAATGCAACAGCGCTTCCTTGCGCGCCCGCTGATTATAGAACTTCAATGAGGCCGCGATGAATTCATCGCGGAAATGTCAGCGATTCACGGCAGAATGCCTCATGGTTGTAACTTCAATGAGGCCGCGATGAATTCATCGCGGAAATCCAACGGCTTGATCAATGGCGCGACAGGAAGCCTGAACTTCAATGAGGCCGCGATGAATTCATCGCGGAAATGAGCTGTGCGGCCTCCGCTGGCGCCGGGTGAATCTACTTCAATGAGGCCGCGATGAATTCATCGCGGAAATATCGGAGACCCTATTGAGATCTCCGACCCGGTACGACTTCAATGAGGCCGCGATGAATTCATCGCGGAAATGCGATCTATGGCGCGGAAATCGAGCAGGCCGAGAAAACTTCAATGAGGCCGCGATGAATTCATCGCGGAAATTCCAAGTACGGCGGAAGGAATCGCGCAAACGGCTACCACTTCAATGAGGCCGCGATGAATTCATCGCGGAAATTTACTTCGGCTTTTCTGCCCTGGCGGAGGCCCGCGCACTTCAATGAGGCCGCGATGAATTCATCGCGGAAATGCCAGCCGGGAACCGGATTAAGCTCGGCGCTGACGTACTTCAATGAGGCCGCGATGAATTCATCGCGGAAATAGTAACACATATTACAGAGTTCTAGCTGAACCCTTCACTTCAATGAGGCCGCGATGAATTCATCGCGGAAATGCGGTCCTTGCTGGCCGTGCAGGAATCGATAAGGCAACTTCAATGAGGCCGCGATGAATTCATCGCGGAAATATTTGCAACATGGACAATACGCTCTACTGGCTGGGATCACTTCAATGAGGCCGCGATGAATTCATCGCGGAAATTCCATTCGCGCCGCGGGCGATGGTGCTGGTTATGGCGCACTTCAATGAGGCCGCGATGAATTCATCGCGGAAATCAGGCGCAAACAACACGACCGGAGTGGCCGGCCATACTTCAATGAGGCCGCGATGAATTCATCGCGGAAATGTCAACGCCCTCCGGCACATCGCCGGGGAAGCTGACAACTTCAATGAGGCCGCGATGAATTCATCGCGGAAATGACTTGGACAAGTGGATTGAGCAAAGGAAGAGTTTTTACTTCAATGAGGCCGCGATGAATTCATCGCGGAAATATGCCCAACGTGGCAAGGTCCAACTGAGAAGGTTCGACTTCAATGAGGCCGCGATGAATTCATCGCGGAAATAACCGGCAGCGCGGCGGGGGATCACGCCGGGGCCGACTACTTCAATGAGGCCGCGATGAATTCATCGCGGAAATTTACGATCAGGCCGACGGAGTTTTCCGGCATTCCCTGACTTCAATGAGGCCGCGATGAATTCATCGCGGAAATGGCGTGTTCCTCAAGGTGCAACTCAGCCAGGAGATGATCACTTCAATGAGGCCGCGATGAATTCATCGCGGAAATACCGCTCGAATTAACGATATACTTTGCGTTGTAAAGGACTTCAATGAGGCCGCGATGAATTCATCGCGGAAATCACAACAGAACCGACTCCAACCGTTTCAGACTGGCACTTCAATGAGGCCGCGATGAATTCATCGCGGAAATAGCGCTGCCTGTTGCGCCATCATTGAGGCTTCGGTACTTCAATGAGGCCGCGATGAATTCATCGCGGAAATTAGAGCGCTGCATGCTCGGCGATCCTGGCGCATTGCCAACTTCAATGAGGCCGCGATGAATTCATCGCGGAAATGTGGAGGCTCGGCCTTGTGCCGCTTTCCCCGGAGGTCACTTCAATGAGGCCGCGATGAATTCATCGCGGAAATGATGATAACTGGATGGGCACACTATGCGGATCATCAACTTCAATGAGGCCGCGATGAATTCATCGCGGAAATGGGCTGAATTGTGTACGTTCCCCGCGGCAGCGGACCACTTCAATGAGGCCGCGATGAATTCATCGCGGAAATGTCGCGATTCACGAGGTTGCCCATCACGAGGTTGGAACTTCAATG